>NZ_JBWKKZ010000003.1:225049-550973 GCF_056430705.1 Streptomyces sp. NPDC045956
AGCTGTCCCTTTTTGGGGTCGTCTCTTTTTTCACACTCAAGCCGCCCACCCCCCCCCCCCCCCCCCCCCCCGCTCCGGCTCCTCGTCGCGACCGGCAGCTTGTCAGTCGTGCGGAAGACGTGCGAAGCTCTGCGCTGCCGCGAGACCCGGCCCCAACTCCTCCGACCGTGTGGTGAGTTGGCCTCACCCGTGGACGCAGGAGTCCGATGCCCGACCTGCCGACCCCCAAGGACGCCGCCGAGGCCGCGCTGCTCGCGGAGTGCCGGGACACGGTCCTCTCCTACGCCGCCCTGTGCGCGGCCGGTCCGGAGGCGGCCGCCCGGCTGGCCGCCGAGGCGTTCACCCACGGCCTGCGCGAGGTCCGCGCCGCCGGTCCGGCCACCGCCCGCCCGCCGTCCCGGCTGCCCCGCACCGCGCTGCTCCTGACCGCCGTACGCACCACGGCGGCCGCCTGGGAGGACGGCGGCCAAGGGCACGCGCTCGACCCCGGACTGCGGCAGTGGCTGGCCTCCGCCAGGGCCGCCCGCTACACGGGACCGCCGCCGCGCCGCCCGCTCGCGCTGCGCGGACTCAAGGACATGCAGGAACCGGACGCGGAGCTGCTGTGGCTGGCCGACGTCGAGCTCCTGCCGCCGCCGGTGGTGGCCCGCCGCCTCGGCCTCGACCCCGCCACCGTCTCCGGGGAACTCGCCCAGGTGCGCCGGCTGTTCCGGGACCGCTGCCGACGCGGCCACCTCGACGCGCCACCGGCCCCGCCCTGCGGGGGCTACGCCCGGCTCCTGGACGCGGTCACCAGGTCGCCCGCCGCCGACGTCCCCGACGACCTCTCCCGCCACCTCGCCGACTGCCCCGACTGCGCCGAGGCCGCCGCCTGTCTGAGCCCGCACGACGACCGCCTGCCCGCGGCCCTCGCCGCCGGAGTGCTCGGCTGGGGCGGACTCGCGCACCTGGAACGCCGCCGCCGCGACGCCCGGGCACGACGCGCCGCCGGGAGTCCGGCGCCGGACGACGACCGCGCCGACGCGGCACCGGACGGCGCCCACCGGACCCGGCTCGTCCGCGGCGGCATCCTCGCCACCGCCGGCCTGGTGTCACTGGTGGCGCTCACCGTCACCCTGGTCACCTCCCGCGGCACCGCCGACGACGCCGCGGCGCCCACCGGCACCGCGGAGCGCCGCCCGGCCGCCGTCCCGCAGCCCTCGCCGCCACGGGCGGACGGCCGGCCGACACCGGAGGCGGCGCGGGCCTCCACCGGTACCACCGCACCGGTCGCGGACCGGACCCCGCGGAAGACGGACCCCGACCCGGCACCCCAGGGCACCGCCACCCCCACGGCACCCACCGCGAGCGCCGGGGAGACGACGGCGCCCGACCGCGCCCCGGCCCCGGACCCCGGCACATCCGCCCCCGCCGCCTGCCGCGTCCGCTACGACCTCGTCAACCAGTGGCCCGACGGCTTCCAGGCCACCGTGAGCGTCACCACGACCCGCGCCCTCGACTCCTGGCAGGTCGCCTGGACCTTCCCCGACGGCCAGCGGATCGGCCAGATGTGGGACGCCGGGTACGCCCAGACCGGCTCCCGGGCCACCGCGACGGCCGCCGACCACAACGCCTCCGTCCCCGCGGGCGGCCGCCTCTCCTTCGGCTTCATCGCCTCCTGGCGCGGCCGGAACGCCCCGCCGGACGGCTTCACGCTGGACGGCCGGGAGTGCGAGAGCGGGTGAGCACACGGCGCCCGCCGTCCCGGCCGGAAAACGCGTTGACGGGCCGTGGTGGGGACGGGCTACTGTGGCGGCACGTCACGCGGTGATCGCCGCGCGGTGAGGAACGTACGAGTGAGGAGGTGTCGACCGATGGCTGTCATTGCGACGGGCGCTGCCCGCATCCAGCAACCCATCACGTCCACCTCCGTGGCCGCCGGCCGCCTCCGGGCCTCCTGAGTCCCCGCGCCGGGGCCGCCCCTCGAAGGGCAACCCCTTGTCTTCCACCACCCCGTTCACCGCTCACTCCCCCCTGATTCCCTACGGCTGGGACGAGGACTGGGCCGACGCCTTCGCCCCGTACGCCGCCGAAGGGCTGCTGCCCGGCCGCGTCGTCCGGGTCGACCGCGGGCAGTGCGACGTCGTCACCGGCGACGGGACCCTGCGGGCCGACACCGCGTTCGTCACCCCGCACGACCCCCTGCGCGTCGTCTGCACCGGCGACTGGGTCGCCGTCGAACCCGACGGCACCCCGCGCTACGTCCGGACGTACCTGCCGCGCCGTACGGCCTTCGTCCGCTCCACCTCCTCCAAGCGGTCCGAGGGGCAGATCCTCGCGGCCAACGTCGACCACGCCATCGTCGCCGTGTCCCTCGCGGCCGAACTCGACCTCGCCCGGATCGAGCGGTTCCTCGCCCTCGCCTGGGAGTCCGGGGCGCAGCCCCTGGTCGTGCTCACCAAGGCCGACCTCGTCCCCGACCCGGTGACACTGGCCCACCTGGTGCAGGACGTGGAGACCGCCGCGCCCGGCGTGACGGTGCTGTCCGTCAGCGCCGAGCAGGGGGAGGGGCTCGACGTCCTCGCCGCCGTGGTCTCCGGCGGCACGGCCGTGCTGCTCGGGCAGTCAGGCGCCGGCAAGTCCACCCTCGCCAACGCGCTGCTCGGCGAGGACGTCATGGACGTGCAGGCCATCCGGGACGTCGACGGCAAGGGCCGGCACACCACCACCACCCGCAACCTCCTCGCCATGCCCGGCGGGGGAGTGCTCATCGACACCCCCGGGCTGCGGGGCGTCGGGCTCTGGGACGCGGGCACCGGCGTAGGGCAGGTGTTCGCCGAGATCGAGGAACTGGGCCGCGACTGCCGGTTCCACGACTGCGCCCACGAGAGCGAGCCGGGCTGCGCCGTCCTCGCTGCCATCGACAGCGGCGAGCTGCCCGAACGCCGGCTGGAGAGCTACCGCAAGCTGATGCGGGAGAACCAGCGCATCGTCGCCAAGACCGACGCCCGCCTGCGCGCCGAGATCCGCAAGGAGTGGAAGCGCCGGGGAGCCATCGGCAAGGCGGCGATGGAGGCCAAGCGGGGCCGCGTGCGGTAGCGGCTCCACCCCTCCTCCGACGCGATGTCCGATTTCCGCCAGCCCGGTCCGCCGGTCTGGCGGAGACTGGACAGCGTGACGCAGAACGTGACGGAACGCGCGGAGCCCTCGTGGCCCGCGGACAGCGGGTACGAGGACAGCAGGTACGAGGCGGTCCGCAGCCGGGACGCCCGGTTCGACGGCGCGTTCTTCTTCGCGGTGGAGACCACCGGCATCTACTGCCGGCCCAGCTGCCCGGCGGTCACCCCGAAGCGGCGCAACGTGCGGTTCTTCGCGACGGCCGCCGCCGCCCAGGGCTCGGGCTTCCGGGCCTGCCGGCGGTGCCGCCCGGACGCCGTGCCGGGCTCGGCGGACTGGAACGTCCGCGCCGACGTCGTCGGCCGGGCCATGCGGCTGATCGGCGACGGCGTCGTCGACCGCGAGGGCGTCGCCGGACTCGCCGACCGGCTCGGCTACAGCGCCCGCCAGGTGCAGCGGCAGCTCACCGCCGAGCTGGGCGCCGGGCCCGTGGCCCTGGCCCGCGCCCAGCGGGCGCACACCGCGCGCGTCCTGTTGCAGACCACCGGCCTGCCGGTCACCGAGATCGCGTTCGCCGCCGGATTCGCCAGCGTGCGGCAGTTCAACGACACGATCAGGGCCGTGTACGCGGCCACCCCGAGCGCACTGCGCGCCGCCGCCCCGGCCCGTGACCGGCCCGCCCGCCGCGACGCCACCCCTTCGGCCGGTATCCCCCTGCGGCTCGCCCACCGAGGCCCCTACCAGCACGGCCCCGTCTTCGACCTGCTCCAGCACGAGGCGGTGGCCGGCGTCGAAGAGGTGAGCGGCCCGCCCGGCCGCCGCGTCTACCGGCGCACCCTGCGCCTGCCCTACGGCACCGGGATCGTCGCCGTCGACGAGCGGCCCGGCGGGCCGCGCTCCGGCACCGGCGGCTGGCTGGACGCCCGGCTCCACCTCACCGACCTCCGCGACCTGACCACCTCCGTGCAGCGGCTGCGCCGGCTGTTCGACCTGGACGCCGACCCGTACGCCGTGGACGAGCGGCTCGGCGCCGACCCCCGGCTCGCGCCCCTCGTCGCCGCCCGCCCCGGACTGCGCTCACCCGGCACCGCCGACCCCGGCGAACTCGCCGTCCGGACGGTGGCGGGGCGGGCGGAGGCCGAGCGCCTGGTCCAGCGGTACGGCAAGACGCTGGACGCGCCGTGCGGCGCCCTGACGCACCTCTTCCCCGAACCGGCCGTCCTCGCCGACGCCGAGCCGGGCGGCCTCCCGGGCGCGCTCGCCGCGGCGCTCGCCGACGGCGCCCTGCGCCTGGACCCCGGCGCCGACCGGGACGACGCCGAACGCGCGCTGCTCGCCGTGCCCGGCGTGGACGCCCGCACCGCCGCCGTCGTCCGCACCCGCGCCCTCGGCGACCCCGACGTGGCCCCGCCCGGCACCGCCGTGCCCGACACCTGGCGCCCCTGGCGCTCGTACGCCCTGAACCACCTGCGCGCAGCAGGAGAGTGGGAGCAGCACAGATGACCACCACCACCGGCACCGTCATGACCTACTGGAGCGAGGCCGACAGCCCCGTCGGACCGCTGCTCCTCACCGCGGGCCCGGACGGGGCGCTCAGCTCCTTGTCCGTGCCCGGGCAGAAGGGCGGCCGGAGCGTCCAGGCCGGCTGGCGGCAGGACGCCGGGCCCTTCCGGGCGGCCCGGGAGCAGCTCGCCGCCTACTTCGCCGGGGAGCTGCGGGAGTTCCGGCTGCCGCTGCGCGCCGAGGGCACCGCCTTCCGGGAACGCGTGTGGGCCGCCCTGGACGACGTGCCCTACGGCGCGACCACGACGTACGGCGAGATCGCCGCGCGCATCGGCGCCTCCCGCCCCGCGGTCCGCGCGGTGGGCGGCGCGATCGGCGCCAACCCGCTGCTGATCCTGCGCCCCTGCCACCGCGTGATCGGCGCCGACGGCTCCCTGACCGGATACGCGGGCGGCCTCGAACGCAAGACGCGGCTGCTCACCCTGGAGGGCGTCCGGACGGCTAACCGGCCAGCACCGCGCCCAGCCACGCCCCGGTGATCAGCAGGCAGGCGAAGAACTCCGTCAGCACCGCGGTGCCGCCCGAGCGCATCGCGGTCCGCAGGGCCGCCATCGCCTCCCCGTGCCGGCCGAGCCGGATCCGCTCGGCGAGGTAGATGCCGCCCAGGAAACCGGGGATCGCGCCGAGCACCGGCACCAGCACGAAGCCGAGGAAGGCGCCCGCGCCCGCGTACGCCGTGACCCGGCGGGTGGCGTCGTCCGCGCGCAGCCGCCGGGAGGGCAGCGCCCAGCGCACCGCCTGGCACAGGAGCAGGACGACCGTGGCGCCGACCAGCACGGCCCACGCGAGCGGCCGCGGATCCTTCAGCGCCCACCACAGGACCCCGGCCCACACGAGCCACGACCCGGGCATGCCGGGGAACAGCACGCCGCACAGCCCGAGCAGAATGACCAGGCCGGACAGCAGGAGGTCCCACGCTCCCATCTGTCCAGGGTGCCGGACCCGGGCCCGGCCCGCAGATGTCGTGCGCGGCGGCCGGGCCGGCTCAGCGCTCGCGGGCCACCCAGTCCCGCTCGTAGGCGTGCCAGCCCAGCTGGAGGCGGGTGGTGACCCCGGTCAGCTCCATGAGGCGCTTCACCCGGCGCTGCACGGTCCGCAGACCCAGGTCGAGCTGTTTGGCGACGCTCGCGTCGGTCAGGCCGGCCAGCAGCAGGGAGAGGATCTCCAGGTCGGTGCCGTCGGGCGCCTCCTGACCGTGTTCGGTCACGCCGGACGCGCCCAGCCGCAGCGGGAGGGCGTCCTGCCAGATCGACTCGAAGAGGCCCGAGAGCAGTTCCAGCAGGCCGCTGGCGTGCACGACCAGCGCGGCCGGCTCCGAGGAGTGGGCGGTGAGCGGGACCAGGGCGAGGGCCCGGTCGGCGACCACCAGCTTGGTCGGCACCCGGTCCACCACCCGGACCTGCTCGTCGCGGCCCAGCGCGGCGGTCAGTTCCGTGATGCCGGTGGGCAGGTCGAGCACCGCACGCTCGACCACCACCCGGTAGCGGACCCCGCGTCCGGTGGCCTGCTCCTCCGCGTCGTTCTCCATGCCGGTGACGGCGACCGGGTTGCCGGTGACCAGCGCGCACACCTCCTCGTTCGCTCCCAGCTGGAGCTGGAGGAAGCGCTGGGCGACCGCGGCGGCGCCGGTCACCACCTCCACGAGGTCGTGCACCGCGGGCTCGGACGCCGCCGCCCGGTACTCCTCGGCCAGCAGGGCCGCCGCCAGCTCCGCCTTGTCCAGCTCGTGCCGCTGCTGGGTGAGCAGCGCGCCCAGCGCCACGCCCGGCGGCGCGGCGACCCAGCGGCCGGGCCGGGCCGAGGACTGGGCGGCGAGCCCGGTCTGTTCCAGCCGGCGCAGCGCGCGCTCCGTGTCCTGCTCGCCGAGCGCCAGCCGGCGGGCCAGATCGGGCACGTCGGCCGCCCCGAGGGCCACCAGCGCCCGGTACGCCGACTCGTGCGCGTCCTCGAGCCCCAACACTCCCAGCATCCGGTGCCGCCCCTCCCCGAGAACCTCTCCACCACCACCTGCGCGGAGCCCGTCCGTGGCGGGAAACGGCCACGGCGCAAACCCGCCTCCGGACATCATCGCCGTACGACGGGTCACTCTGCCAAGGTGGCGTCGCCGGGCGGTTCTCCCGTGGGGGGTGGGACCGCCCGGCCGCGTTCGCCCGGAACCCCGTTCGACGCGTCCCCCGAAACGCGTCCGGCGCGTGCGGGTACGCCGGATTTTCCGGATGCCCCGTTCCCCTGCGGCTCCCTCGGTGGACAATCGGGAGCATGAGTCAGCAGGGGGGAAGGCCCACCGGTCATGACGACTGGTGGACGCAGCTGTACGACGACTCCACCGACGACACCGGTCCCACGGTCGCGCCCGATTCCCTGGACGACCGGTTCGCCTCGGCGGCGGGGACGGTGTCCCGCGGACCGGACCAGGACCGGGAGCAGGACCGGGAGCAGGACCAGGAGCACGAGCCGGAGCAGGGTCAGGACCACGGCATACGGGGGCGGGCGGAGCCGCCACCGCCGGCGGACCGCACTCCGCCCCCGGCGCCCGCCCCGCCCGCGACCGGCATCCCCGGTCAGCCGGCGACCGGTGCCCCCTGGCAGGCCGTGACCGGCGTCCCCGGGCCGGCCGAGGACCGGCCCCCCTGGTGGGCCGGTGGTACGTCTCCCGCCGTCCCCGGCCCCCGTACGCCGGTCCCGCCGCGGCCCGACGGCACCCCGCGCGGCGGCGGCACGCCGGGCCGTCCCGGTCCGCCCCCGCTCCGGGCCCCGTGGGAGCCGCCGCCCGCCGCACCCGCCGGTCCCGCGAGCTTCCCGCCCGCCCCCGCACCGACGGCACCCCCCGAGCCTGCCGCACCTCCCGCGCCCCCGGACCCGCCGCCGCCCCCCGTGCCGTCGGAGAGACCCGCACCGCCCGCCCCGCCGTCGCCGCCCGCGTCACCGGCTCCGTCTCCGCCCGAACCGCACGCCCCGTCCGCGCCCCCGGCGCCCGCCGAACCCCCGCGGCAGGCCGGCCCGCGCGGGCGTACGACCTCGGGGAGCGGCGCCGCCGATCTCAGGGAGCCCGCCGCGGACGTGCCGGCCGCCCCGCCCCCCGCCGGCGGGTCCCCGCCTCCGCCTCCGTCCCGGACCACCCCGGACCTCCCCCCGCTCCCGCCGCCGTTCCTCCCCTCGCTGTCCCCGTACGCCGGAGAGGGCGGGCCCGGGTCCTCCGCGCGGGACTACGTCGGCTCCCGGCCGCCCACCTACGACGCCGAACCCACCGCGCTGCCGCCCGCCGAACCCGACGGGCTCGACGGGCTGGTGGCGGACACCGTGCTGGACGGCGCCCGGTACGGGACCTGCACGCTGCGGGCCGTCTCCGTGCGGGGCGACTCCGCGCGCTACCGGGGCGACCCGCGCCGCGACGCGCTGCTCGTCGCCCGTTTCGGCGCGGGGGAGCAGGCGCTGGTCCTGGTGGCGATGGCGACCGGCGCCCGCGCGACGGCCGGGGCGCACCTCGCGGCCGCCGACGCGTGCCGGTGGATCGGCCAAGCGGTGGGCCGCAGTCACGCACGGCTCGCCGAGGACCTGCGGGCCGGCCGGCGCGGCGATCTGAAGTCCGGCCTGCACCGCCTCACCGACCGCAGTCTCGGACGGCTCCGCGCCTCCGCCGCCGAACAGGGCCTGGCCCCCGAGGAGTACGCGGCCACCCTGCGCTGCCTGCTGCTGCCCGCCGACCCCGCGTGCCGGACCAGGGTGTTCTTCGGCGTCGGCCCGGGCGGGCTGCTGCGGCTGCGGGGCGGTGCCTGGCAGGACGTGGAGCCCCAGGGCGGTGACGTCACGGGCGAGCCCGTCCTGGGCTACGGCTCCCCCCGGGACGAAGCGGCGGGCGGGGCGCCGAGCGAGACGCCCGAGGGCGACCGGCTCACCATGGACCTCGGCGTCACGACACCGCCGGGCCCGCCGCCGGAACCGTACGCCGGACCCCGCAGGCCCTTCCGCTTCCGCGCCTCCGTAGCCCGCCCGGGTGATGTGCTCCTGATGAGCACCGCCGGTCTCGCCGAGCCGCTGCTGAGCGAACCGGAGCTGGGCCGGCACCTCGCGCGACGGTGGTCCGGCCGTACCCCGCCCGGCCTCGCGGAGTTCCTCGCCGACGCCGGTGTCCGGGTCAAGGGGTACGCCGACGACCGCACGGCCGCCGCCGTATGGGAGGCGTGAGACCGCTTGCTGTGCCATACGTAGAGCCATGGCCAAACGCAACGTCGCGGAACAGTTCGTCGACATCCTCACCCGCGCCGGCGTCGAACGCCTCTACGGAGTCGTCGGCGACAGCCTCAACCCGGTCGTGGACGCCGTGCGCCGCCACCCCGGCATCGAGTGGGTGCACGTCCGGCACGAGGAGACCGCCGCCTTCGCCGCCGGGGCGGAGGCACAGGTCACCGGGAAGCTGGCCGCGTGCGCCGGCTCCTGCGGCCCCGGCAACCTCCACCTCATCAACGGCCTCTACGACGCCCACCGGTCCATGGCGCCCGTCCTCGCCCTCGCCTCGCAGATCCCGTCCAGCGAGATCGGCCTCGGGTTCTTCCAGGAGACCCACCCCGACCAGCTCTTCCGGGAGTGCAGCCACTACAGCGAGCTGATCTCCAGTCCGAAGCAGATGCCGAGGCTGCTCCAGACCGCCATCCAGCACGCGGTGGGCCAGGGCGGCGTCAGCGTCGTCTCCCTGCCCGGCGACATCGCGGACGAGCCCGCTCCGGAGAAGGCCGCCGAGAGCGCCCTGGTCACCTCCCGGCCCACGGTCCGCCCCGGCGACGAGGAGATCGACCGGCTGGTGCGGATGATCGACGACGCCGACAAGGTCACCCTGTTCTGCGGCGCCGGCACGGCGGGCGCGCACGCCGAGGTGATGGAGTTCGCCGGGAAAATCAAGTCCCCGGTGGGACACGCCCTGCGCGGCAAGGAGTGGATCCAGTACGACAACCCGTTCGACGTGGGGATGAGCGGGCTGCTGGGCTACGGCGCGGCCTACGAGGCCACCCACGAGTGCGACCTGCTGATCCTGCTCGGCACGGACTTCCCGTACAACGCCTTCCTGCCCGACGACGTCCAGATCGCCCAGATCGACGTCCGGCCCGAACACCTGGGCCGGCGTTCCCGGCTGGACCTCGCGGTGTGGGGCGACGCCAAGGAGACCCTGCGCTGTCTGATCCCGAGGGTGAAGGAGAAGAAGAGCCGCCGCTTCCTCGACCGGATGCTGAAGAAGCACGCGGACGCGCTGGAGGGCGTGGTCAAGGCCTACACCCGCAAGGTCGACAAGCACGTGCCGATCCACCCCGAGTACGTGGCCGCCGTGCTGGACGAGGTCGCCGACGACGACGCCGTGTTCACCGTCGACACCGGTATGTGCAACGTCTGGGCCGCCCGCTACATCTCGCCCAACGGCCGCCGCCGCATCATCGGTTCCTTCTCGCACGGCTCGATGGCGAACGCGCTGCCGATGGCGATCGGCGCCCAGTTCACCGACCGGCGGCGCCAGGTCGTCTCGATGTCCGGCGACGGCGGCTTCACCATGCTGATGGGCGACTTCCTCACCCTGGTCCAGCACGACCTGCCGGTGAAGGTGGTCCTCTTCGACAACTCCTCGCTCGGCATGGTCGAGTTGGAGATGCTGGTCGCGGGCCTGCCCTCGCACGGCGTGGCCAACACCAACCCGGACTTCGCCGCGGTCGCCGAGGCGTGCGGGGCCTTCGGGGTGCGGGTGGAGAAGCCGAAGGATCTGGCCGGGGCGCTGAAGGCCGCGTTCAAGCACAAGGGACCGGCCCTCGTCGACGTCGTCACCGACCCCAACGCCCTGTCCATCCCGCCGAAGATCAGCGCGGACATGGTCACCGGCTTCGCCCTGTCCGCGTCGAAGATCGTGCTGGACGGAGGGGTCGGGCGGATGCTCCAGATGGCCCGCTCGAACCTGCGGAACGTGCCCCGGCCCTGACTCCGGTCCCGACCCCGGCCCGTCCCGCGCCTGGCCGGAACGAACGGTCGTTGAAGATTCGACATGACTGGCCGGGGTTCGAACGGGCAAGGCTTCCCCCGTGAGGTTGTTCGAAGAGGAGGGGAAGCGACATCAGTACGCGGACGGGGGACATGGAGAGGGAGACGACGCCACAGCTCAGCCGGCGGCTCGGGCGGGCGGACCTGCGGGCGGTGCCCGAGAGCCGGCGGGCCCTGCGTGAGCTGCTGCGGCACTGGGGCGGACCCGGACGGTCGGAGATAGCGGAGCTGCTCACCACCGAGCTGGTCACCAACGCGCTGGTCCACACCGACGACGGGGCCGTGCTGACCGCCACGGTCGGGCCGCGCGCGCTGCGGGTCGAGGTGCAGGACTTCGTCGCCCGGCCGCCCCGGCCGCGCTCTCCCGACCCGGAGGAGAGCACCAACGGCAGAGGACTGGTCCTGGTGGAGTCCCTGGCCGACGACTGGGGCGTGCGGGCGTGCGGGGCGGGCGAGCCGGGGAAGTCGGTCTGGTTCGAGCTGGACGCCGAGGCCGCCTGAGCCGCCGGAGACCGGGCGCCCCAGGCGGCACGACGGCTAACCGAACTGCTTCTCCAGGTCCTTGAGCTTGCGCTCCAGGGAGTCCAGGCGCGGCAGTGCCTGGGTGTCGTCCTCCGCGGTGAGGTCGACGGTCACCGGGTCAGCCGCGCCGCGGACGGGCTGCAAGGAGGGCCGCTGGCGTACGGGCAGGGAGTCCGGGGTCGCTATGGCAGGCTCCGCGGTGGCCCGTTCGGCACCTCGCTCGACCTGCTGCACCTCGACCTCGACCTGCCGGCCGCCGCGGCCGGGGAAGCCCCGGTGGCCGTGCCCCCGGCTGATCGCCTTGAGCTGTGCCCGCTCCAGGCGCTCCTGCTCGCGCCGCCGCTGCTTGGCCTCGTCCTTGCGGCGCCGGTCGTCGCGCACCTCGTCGACCGCCTCGTCGAGGCTGCGCACGCCCTCCAGGAGCATCAGCGACCAGGCGCGGTACGTCTCCCTGGGGGCCCGCAGCCAGCGGACCATGCGGATCTGCGGCAGCGGACGCGGCACGAGGCCCTGCTCGCGCAGTGCGGCCCGCCGGGTCTGCTTCAGCGCCCGGTCGAAGAGCACCGCCGCCGACAGGGACATGCCCGCGAAGAAGTGCGGGGCACCCGCGTGACCGAGGCCGCGGGGCGCGTGCACCCAGTTGAACCACGCGGCCGCGAAGGCGAAGGTCCACACGAGTATCCGGGAGCCGAGCGCCGCGTCACCGTGGCTGGCCTCGCGCACCGCGAGGACGGAGCAGAACATCGCCGCGCCGTCGAGGCCGAACGGGACCAGGTACTGCCAGCCGCCGGTCAGGCCGAGGTTCTGCTCGCCGAAGCCGACCAGACCGTGGAAGGAGAGCGCCGCGGCGACCGCGGCGCAGCAGAAGAGCAGGACATAGGAGAAGGTGCCGTAGAGGGCCTCCTTGCGCCTGCGGCGCTCCTCCATGCGCTCCCACGAGTCGTCCGTGCCCGTGTCCTTCCCCGAGGAACGCTTGCCGCGCGCGAGCACCGCCACCGCCGCCAGCATGCCCAGGAGCAGCACGGCGCCCGGAAGCAGCCAGTTCAGCGATATGTCGGTCAATCTCATCTGGGGTCCCTTGCATTGGGATAGGGCGTAACGCCCGCCATGGTGGCCCAAACCCGGCGGCCCTCAGGGGGGTTTCGGGGCAAGAGGCCGCCAAGAGGGTGCGAGGGAGTGCCCCGGGCGGCGATCTGCTCGAACTGCCGCATGAGGGGCGAGAGTTGAGTTCGAATAAGATAACCCGTACGAGTGGTTCCGTGGAAACTTCTCGCACTGCGCCCGGGAGTTGTGGAGCGACCTCGATGATCTTAGGGGACCGCCACGGGCGGGTGCGCCGGGCGGCGGCTCAGGCCGCCGCGGCGAGCAGCTTCTCGACGCGGTCCGCGTCGCAGGTGCGCGGGCAGGTGGCGCAGGTGTCCTCGGGGCGCAGCGTGTAGAACATGCAGCAGCTCGCCCGGTCCCGGGTGTGCAGCGACTCGCCGTCCGGCCCCGTCAGTTCCCGGAACGCGGCGTCGCCCACGTACGGCTTGGTCGCGCCCGGCAGCAGCAGCTCCAGCTCGTGCCGTGCCCGCTCCTGCTCGCCGAGCAGGTGGGCGACGTACCAGAGCCCTTCCACGACCTCGTCGGTCGCCATGCCCCACAGGGCGCGTCCGCGCCGCCGCATGCGCGGTCCGAATCCCGCCAGTACCGGCTCCAGGTGCTCCGCCACGGAGGCCCGCACCTCGGCCCGCAGCGCCTCCTCGTCGGGGACCACGCGGGCGCCGGGCAGCGCGGCGGCCGGGTCGCCCGGCAGGCAGGCGAAACCGGCGGAGCGCACGGCCATGCGGCCGAGGGGCAGACCGGTGGCGGAGCGGTCGTAGGCGACCCGGTCCGCGGGGTAGCGGGGCACCCGGCGGTGCAGGAACCACGGCACGGTGATCAGCAGACACGCCGGCCACGCGTACCGGTGCAGGCCGAAGCTCGCCACCACGTCGGGCCGGGCCCGCTGCCCGTAGTCCCGCAGCACCTGGGCGTCGTCCCAGGCGAGGAACGCGTCCAGCTCCACCCCGCCCGCGGCGAGCGAACCGGCCGGGACCCAGCCGTCCCCGCGCGGGACCTCGTCGGCCCCGTCCAGCTCGGTCACGCCCAGTCCCGGGAGGACCTCGGCCAGGCGTGCGTAGGCGTCCGTGGTGGCCGAGCGGGTGACAGGCATGCGGGACCACCGATCCACGTCGGAGAACGGGCTGCTTTGAGGTAAGCCTTACCTTATCGAATATGTGCGGGATTTGAACTGGGGGCCGGGGCGCTTAGGGTGCTTGACGGACCGGCGACAACCCGCCGTAATGACCCCAAGTACCGACACGTCCCTCAGGAGGACCCGTGAAGCCGAGCGCGCAGGGGCTCCCCGGGACGGGGACCGGGCGGGCCCGCGGCGCCGAGCGGGCCGGAGCGACCGGAGCCGCCGGACCGGTCGGCATCCCGGCGCAGCCCGGCGCCGCCACCGGGAACCGGGCCCCCGGGGGCGTGCGCGGCGAGCACACGCACGGCGAACCCCCCGCGCCCCGCCCGCGCGTCCTCGTGCAGCGCTCCTCCGTCCGCGGCCAGGTCCTCGACGCCCTGCGCACCGCGCTGGTGGCCGGCGAGCTGCGCCCCGGCGAGGTCTACTCGGCACCCGCGCTCGGCGAGCGCTTCGGCGTCTCGGCCACGCCCGTGCGGGAGGCCATGCAGCAGCTCGCCCTGGAGGGCGCCGTCGAGGTCGTCCCCAACCGGGGCTTTCGCGTCCTCGAACGCGGCGACCGGGAGCTGGCCGAACTCGCCGAGGTCCGGGCGCTGATAGAGGTCCCCGTGCTGCTGCGCCTGGCCCGCACGGTCCCCGCCGAACGCTGGGCGGAGCTGCGGCCCCTCGCCGAGGCCACCGTGCGGGCCGCGTCGTCCGGCTGCCCGGCGACCTACGCCGAGGCCGACCGCGCCTTCCACCGCGCGGTGCTCGCGCTGGCCGGCAACGACCAGCTCGTCCGGATCGCCGGTGACCTGCACCGCCGCGCCCAGTGGCCGCCGGCCGGCGCCCCCGCGGTACGGGGGCGGGCCGACCTGATCGCCGACGCGCACGAGCACACGGCGCTGCTGGACGCGCTGATCGCCGGCGACCTGGACGTGGTGCGGAGCCTGGTGGGGGAGCACTTCACGGGCGCTTAGGAGACCTCCTGCCGTCGGGTACGGGGGGCTCCCGGTTCCTTCGCGGCGGGGACCGCCCGCCCGGCCCGGCGAGGGGCGCGGGGACCGCCGGCGCGGCCGTGCAGCACGACGGCGAGCGGGGCCGCGGTGAACACCGACGAGTACGTGCCCACCACCACGCCGATCAGCAGGGCCAGGGCGAAGTCGGTGAGCGAGCCCTCGGCGAGCACCGCCAGGGCGGCCAGGATCAGCACCGCGCCCGTGCCCGTGTTGACCGTGCGCGGCAGCGTCTGGAGGATCGCCCGGTCGGTGAGCCGGGCGAAGGGCGTCCCGCGGTCCTTCCCGAGCAGCTCCCGGACGCGGTCGAAGAGCACGACCGAGTCGTTGACCGAGTAGCCGATGACCGTCAGCAGCGCGGCCAGGAACACGCCGTCGACGGGCTTGCCGAGCCAGGCGAACACCCCCACCAGGATGACGACGTCGTGCGCGAGCGCTCCGACCGCGGCCGTGCCGAACAGCAGCCGGAAACGGGCGGCGAGGTAGAGGAGCTGGGCGCCGAGGGCCAGGCCGAGGGCGATGAGGGCGTCCCGGCGCAGTTCCTCGCCGAGGCTGGGGCCGATCAGCTCGTCGCGGACCTTCTCGGTCTCGCCGCCGAGCGCGCCGACGGCCCCGGTGACGGCTGCCGCCTCGTCGTCGGTCAGCTCCTCGGTGCGCACGGTGAGGCCGTGGTCCCCGGAGGACTGGACGACCGCGCGCGGGAAGCCCGCCTCCGCGAGGGCCGTCCGGGCCCGTTCGGGGTCGACCTCGGTGGCGGTGGAGTACTCGATCAGCCGTCCGCCGGTGAACTCGATACCGAAGTCCAGCCCGCGGGCCAGGACGCCCGAACCGGCCAGCACCAGCACGATCCCGGAGGCGGCCAGCCAGCGGCGGGGGCGGCGCATCAGGTTCGGGTCGCGGCGCAGCAGGGCGTCACGGACCGGGCCGGTGCTCGCGATGCCGGTGACGCGGGGGCGGCGGGAGACGGACGGGCGGCTCGCGGCGAACTCGGTGAGCACCCGGGTGATCACCAGGGCGCTGACCATGGAGGCGAGGACGCCGATGCCCAGGGTGACGCCGAAGCCCTTCACCGGTCCGGAGGCCAGGAAGAACAGCAGGGCGGCGGCGATGAGCGTGGTGATGTTGGAGTCGGCGATCGCGCTGAACGCGCTGCGGAACCCGGCCGTCAGCGCGGAGCGCGTACTGGGCCGGCTCCGGGCCGCCTGCTCCTCGCGGGCACGTTCGAACACCAGGACGTTGGCGTCCACCGCCATGCCGATCGCCAGGACGAAACCCGCCAGCCCCGGCAGGGTCAGGGTCGCGCCGATCGCGGCCAGGGCGGCGTAGGAGATCAGGCCGTAGCAGAGCAGGGCGACCGCCGCGAGGGCGCCCATGAGGCGGTAGACGACGACGATGAACAGCGCGGTCAGCGCGGTGCCGATGACGGCGGCCCAGGCACCGGCCGAGATCGCCTCCGCGCCCAGCGTGGCCCCGATGGTGCGCTGCTCCACCGTCTCCACCGGCACGGGCAGGGCGCCGCCCTCGACGAGCAGGGCGAGGTCGCGGGCCTCGGCGGCGTCGAAAGACCCGGTGATCTGGGTCGAGCCGCCGGAGATGCCCGCCCCGCAGGCCACCGACGGGTCGACCTGCGGCGAGGAGATGATCTTGTCGTCGAGCACGATGGCGACCCGGCGCCGGTCGTCACCGGCCGGGTGGCAGGCCGCCTCGCCGGTCACCCGCGCCCACCGGTCGCCGCCCGCGTCCTCGAAGTCCACGGTGACGTGCCATCCCGCGCCGCCCTGCTGGTCGAAGCGGGCGTCGGCGCCCCCGACGTCCTGCCCGGTCAGGGCGGCCGCCTCGAGCCGGAGGGTCCGGCCGGACTCGTCGGGCAGCACGCGCTCGCCGGGCCGGGGCTTCCCGGCCTCCTCGGCCGGGCCGAGGACCGGGTGGACGGTGAGCTGTGCGGTGCGGCCCAGTACGTCTGCCGCCTTCTCCGGGTCCTGGACACCCGGCAGCTCCACGACGACGCGGTGGTCACCGGAGCGGACGATGGTCGGTTCGGCGACGCCGAGCGCGTCGATGCGGCCGCGCAGCACCTCCACCGTGCGGTCGGTGGCCTCGGCGTCCGCGACGACGGTGGGGGTGGAGCGGGTCTCCAGCACGATCTGGGTGCCGCCGCGCAGGTCGAGGCCGAGGCGGACCGGTGTGGTGAGGGCGATGCCGAGGGCCGCGGCCAGCACGGCCAGGGCGATCAGCGCACGGACGCGCAGACCGCGGGACCGGGAGCGGGCCCGCGACCGGCGCGGGGAACGTGGGGACAGGGGGACACGGGAACGCTGCAACGGGAACCTCCGGCGGGCACGCCGCGGCAGCGGCCTGCGCGGCCGCGACGGAAGGGGAAGGTGACGGGAGTACGCGGTGCGTACGGTGCTCAGGTGCCGGAGGGCGCGGGAGGTGCCCGGCCGTGGTCGTGATGCGTGCGGCCGGGGGAGAGGGCCACGGCGCCGGACCCGGCGGGGGTACGCCCGCCGGATGCGGGGACGGCGCCCACGGAGCGCGGCGTGGTGGCGGGGCGGTCGGGGGGTGCCGGGCGCTCGCCGAGGTGGTCGTGGCGTGCCCTGGCCCGGTCGGAGCAGGGCGCGGCGCAGCCGTCGTCGGCGTGCTGGCCGGACTGCGGGTGGGGGAGAGCGGTCGTCGCCGCGTGGGCCGGGACCGCCCCCGTGACCGCGGCGCCCGTGCCGGTCGCGGGCCCGGCCGGGACCAGGGCCAGCAGGAGGGCCAGCAGCGCGGCGAGCGCCGCCGCGAGCCGGGGAGCCGTCGCGGGGGCGGTGCGACCTGCGGGGCGCATGCACCGTCCCCTTTCGTCAGGGCGTTCGGACGGCCGGGCGGCCGGGCGGAGAGAGGCCCGGAACTCCGGCCCCGGGAGTGGGTGGCCGGAGCCCCGGGCGGTCCGGGGACGTCAGGGTTCGATGAGGCCGGCGCGGATGGCGTACCGGGTCAGTTCCAGGCGGTCGCGCAGGCCGAGTTTCTGGAGCAGGTTCGCCCGGTGCCGCTGGACGGTCTTGACGCTGATGAAGAGGATCTCGGCGATCTCCTTCGAGGAGTGGCCCTCGGCGACGAGCTTGAGAACCTCCTCCTCCCGGGGTGTGAGGATGTGGTCGGCGCTCTCCTCGCCGTGCCGGACCCGGTCGAGATAGTTGCGGATCAGGGCGGTCACCGCGCCCGGGTAGAGGAACGGCTCGTCGCGCATCGCGGCCCGGCAGGCGGCGACCAGATCGCGGT
Source organism: Streptomyces sp. NPDC045956 (assembly GCF_056430705.1). NCBI lineage: Bacteria > Bacillati > Actinomycetota > Actinomycetes > Kitasatosporales > Streptomycetaceae > Streptomyces > Streptomyces sp. NPDC045956. The sequence goes on from NZ_JBWKKZ010000003.1 coordinate 242,720, forward strand.
CGGCGACGGACTTCAGGACGTATCCGCAGGCCCCCGACTTCAGCGCCTGGAACAGGTACTGCTCGTTGTCGTGCATCGTCAGCATCAGGATGCGCAGCCCCGGTTTCAGCGCGGCCAGCTCGCGGGCGGCCTGGAGACCGGTCAGCCGCGGCATCGCGATGTCCAGGACCGCCAGGTCCACGGTGTTCGCCCGCGCCTTCTCGATGGCCTCCGCGCCGTCCCCGGCCTCCGCCACCACCTCCAGGTCCGGTTCCCGGTCGAGGATGAGCCGGACACCGCGGCGCACCAGGGCGTGGTCGTCGGCGAGAAGGATGCGGATCGGGCCGGACGCGGGCGCCGTGGACCCGGCGGAGGCGGACTCCGTGAATGTGGGGGCCGCGGGGGACGCCGTGGGCCGGGCGGACGGCTCGGGAAGGGCACGGTCGGGCAGGGACGACGGGTCGGACATGGTCAGGGCTGCTTCCTGGGGACGGGTGCGGTGAGCCGGACGCGGGTACCGGCGCCGGGAGCCGAGGTGATGTCGAGGGCGGCCCCGACCAGCAGGGCCCGTTCGCGCATGCCGCGGATACCGGCGCCCTCGCACGGCGCCTCGATGCCGCGGCCGTCGTCGGCGACGGTGAGCGTCACGGCGCCCTCGGCGCGGGCGAGGCCCACCTCCAGGCGCCGGGCGTCCGCGTGGCGGGCGGCGTTGGTCAGGCTCTCCTGCGCCACGCGGTAGAGGACCAGCTCGGTCTCGTGGTCCAGCGCGGGCAGGTCGGCGTCGAACCGGCGGACCACCCGCAGCCCCGTGTGGGTCGCGAAGTCGTGCGTGAGCGAGGACAGTGCGCTGATCAGACCGAGATCGTCCAGGACCCCGGGACGCAGCCGGCGCACCAGGCGGCGGACCTCGTCCAGGCTCTCCCGGGTGATCTCCTGCGCCTGCTGGAGCTCCGAGCGCAGCGGTTCGTCGGCGTCGTCCGCGGAGCGCCCGAGGACCAGCAGGATCGCGGTCATGCTCTGCCCGACCTCGTCGTGCAGCTCCTGCGCGATACGGCGCCGCTCCGCCTCCTGGGCGAGCAGGACGCGGGCACTGCTCGTGGCCCGCTCGTGCTCCAGCCGGTCCAGCATGGCGTTGAAGGTGCGGATCAGCTCGGGGACCTCGCCGCCGCCGGACACCGGGAGCCGCTGGCCCGGGCGGAGCAGGTCGACCGTGGTCATCAGCTTCGTCAGCCGGTCCAGCGGTGACAGGCCCCAGCGCAGCAGGGCGCCGTTGGCGACCAGCATCACGCCGAGACCGCCCACCAGGATGACGGCCTCGGTCAGCAGGACCGGCACGGAGACGGTCACCGGAGCCCACAGCAGCAGGGCCGTGGCGAAGCCCAGCACCACCGCGTTGAGCCCGAAGATCCGCCAGAACAGGGACACCGGGGGGTACGCCTCCTTCTGCGACGCGACGACTGGTACGCCTCCACTGTCGGCCATCGCGCGCCCTCGGCGGCGGCAGCCGCGGCCCAGGTCGCGACCGAGCAAGCGACCAGCGTGCCCCGCCGCACGCCACCGGGTCGATGGGGGCCGACCCCCATTTCCGTGCCGCGGCACACCCATCGGGGCGCCCCCGCGCACCACCGTGTGGATGCCCCGGCCCCGGGCAAATGGGGCCCGCGCCCGATGGGTTTCCCCCGCCGGCCCGGCCAGGCTGGACGGTGACCGGGCCCGATCGGCCCGGCGTCCGCCGTACCCGCAGATCGTTCCGAGAAGAGGACGCACCGTGTCGCTCGACGCCCCCCGCACCGAACCCCGCCCCGAGCGGCTGACCGCTCACGAGGCACGCCGGCGCCTCGAACACGCGCGCAGCACCCGGCTGACCCAGCTCCAGGCCCTCGGCGAGGGCGGCCAGGCGGACGACCAGCTGATGGCGGCGCAGAAGGACGCCATCGAGCGGGTGCTCAAGGAGATCGACGCGGCCTTCGCGCGGATCGACGGCGGCAGCTACGGCACCTGCCTGGGCTGCGGCAAGCCCGTCCCGGGGGAGCGGCTGGAGATCCTCCCCTACACGCGGTACTGCGTCGCCTGCCAGCGCCGCGCCGCCGCCTGACCACCCTCCGTCCGGCTCTCGTCTCCCGCCCTGCCCGAGGGGTGAAGTGGTGAACCATCCGATCATCGACGACCACGAGGCACGTCTGTCGCCCGAAGACCTGGCGGCGCTCCGGGACAGCCTGCGCGAGCAGCGGCTGTTCCGCGAGGAGCAGCTGCGGCAGATCGCGACCGTGCCGGCCCGTGCCGAGGAGGCGCACCGGCGGCGGTCCGCCGCGCAGACCGAGGTGCGCATCGAGCTGGCCGCCTCCGCGCGCATGGTCCTCGCCGACGTGGAAGCGGCGCTCGACCGCATGGCAGGGGGCCGCTACGGCTCCTGCCACCTGTGCCGGCGTCCCATCGACCGCGCGCGCCTGCTGATCGTGCCGCAGGCCCGCTTCTGCGCCCGCTGCCAGCAGGTGCGGGAGGCCGGCCGATGACCGCCGTCCGCCTGCCCGCCGGCTCCCGGCGCCTGCCGTGGCCGCTGTCCCGGCACCGCGGCGGCGTCGCCCTCGACATCGGCAGCGCCCGGACCCGCGCCTGGGTCGCCGGGCGCGGACTGGTCCTCGACGTGCCGACGGTGACGTTCGCGGGCGCCGGGGCGGTGTACCCCGTCCAGCGCGGCCGCATCGTCGATACCGAGGGCGCGGCGCGCATGCTCGGCCGGCTCCTCGCCCACCGGTTGCCGCGCTTCACCCGCCCGCTGGTCGTGGTGACCGCGCCCGTGCTGGACGGGTACGCCTACCGGACGCAGGCCCGCACGGCGGTGCAGGTGCTCCGGCCCCGGGGGGTGCTGACCGTCCCGAGCGCGCGGGCGGTCGCCCTGGCGGCGGGCGCGGACCTGTCCCGGCCGCTGCTCGTGGTGGACATCGGCGCCCGTCTCACCGAGGTGGTGCTGCTGGCCGACGGTGCCGTCTTCGACGCGCGGCGCGCCGCGCTGGGCACGGGGGACCTCGACGACGTCACCGGGCCGGCGGCGATCGGCGAGGCCGTCGCCGGCATGGCGACCTCGATGCTGCGGCAGGACCGCACCTCCCTCACCGTCGAGGCCCTGGGCCGGGGTCCGCTGCTGGCGGGCGGCGGCGCCCTGCGTCCCGAGATCATCTGCCGCCTCGCCGACGTGCTGCACACCCCGCTGAGCCCCGTGCCGGCCCCGCACACGGCCGCCGTCCGCGGTGCCGCCACGCTCCTGGCGGCCACGGACGCCCGCCCACCCGTCCCGGGCGCGGGCCCGCCGCCCGGCCACCCGCACTGACCCGAGCCCACCCGCGCACCCGGCGGCGGGCCGCGACCGCACCCGACCCGAGTCCCCCACGATGCGCACGCCCCGGGACCGGCCCGTCCGGCGCCCGAACACGCGGCCGGTCCGGCGCCGGTGACTCGGCGCGGGTGACTCGGTCGGGCGCGATCCCGTCCCGGTGAACCCCCGCCGTCAAGCGGTCCGTCGCCGAGGCCGGTCCGCGAACGAAACCGTCCGCCGTCGACGCCGGCCCGGCGCCGACGGACCCGCCGCCCGATCCCGGAAGGAGGCGCACCGTGGCCGGTGAGACACCCCGGGCACAGCCACCGCCCCTCGATCCCGCCCCCGCTCCCGTCCGGCACCCGCACCTGGTGCTGTGGCGATGGCGGCGCAACCCCCTGCGGCGCCGTACCGACCGCCTGCACGCCTGGATCGCCCTGGGTCTGCTGCTGGCCGTACTGGCGGCGGCCCCCGCGGCGATGTTCACGGCCGGCGACGCGGCCCACCGCCACTACCGTGCCCTCGCCGAGCACCAGGCCCGGACCCGCGACCACCGCCCCGCCGTCCTCGTCCACGACGCCCCGCGCCATCCGGAACCGGGCTCGGCGGAGGCGAAGAAGACCCGGTACCCGGTCGAGGTGCGCTACACCGGCCCGGACGGGGCCGCCCGGACCGCGGAGACCGACGTCGAACCGGGTCTCCCCGCGGACAGCACCGTCCTGGTCTGGGTCGACGCGGCGGGCGGGCTCACCGAACCGCCGCTGACCGGGGACCAGGTCCGCAGCCGCGCGACGGGCTGGGCGATCCTCGCCTTCCTGGGCGTGGCCCTCACCGGACTCGCCGCCCACGGTGCCACCGGCATGCTCCTGCACCGGATCAACCTCGCCCACTGGGACGCCGCCTGGGCCGTCACCGCACCGCGCTGGAGCAGGGCCCCCTGAGCACGCTCACGCGGTCGCCGCGCCCGCGGCCGGCGGTGCCAGGTGCCGCGCCAGCCAGGTCGGCACCCCGCCGAGCAGCCGGACCAGGCGCCGGGCCTCCTCCCGCAGCCGGGACGCCTCCGGTTCCGACTCGGCGTCCGCGAGGGAGACCAGCGCGGGAGCCGTGCCCACCAGGTAGCCCAGCTCCTCGCGGATGCGCAGCGACTCGGCGAAGCCGTGCCGGGCCTCGGCCATCTCCCCCTCCCGCAGGGCGAGTCCGGCCAGATGCCGCCAGGTGGCGGACTGGAGCAGCGGGTCGCCCTGCGCGGTGGCGCCGGCGTGGGCGCGCCGGTACGCCGCCTTCGCGGCCTGCGGCGACCGGGTCAGGTTCTCCGCGAGCAGCCCCCGCCGGAAGTCCAGCAGCGCCCGCCCCCTGGCGCCCGGCGCGATCAGCGCCGCCGCCCGGCCCAGCGCGGCCCGTGCCTCGTCCGACCGGTCGCGCACCCCGTGCACCGTGGCGGCGTAGGCGAGTTGCCCGCGTTCACAGGCGGCGGCCCCGCGCTCGTCGTCGCTGTCGGCCAGCGCCTCGGCGGTGCGCAGCGCGTCCTCGGCGTCCGCCCAGCCCTGCTCCGTGTACAGGCACCGCTCCACCAGCAGCGCGGTCCGCTGCAACGCGGCGGCCGCGGAGACCGGCTCCAGCAGGGCCGCCGCGTCGGACCAGCAGGCGCGCGAACGCAACCGCCACACGGCGGTCTGGAGCGGATCGCCACCCTCGGTCGTTCCCCAACCAGAACCAGCCATGGCGGAATGCGCCACGTTGCCCTCCCCTTGGCACGCCATCGAGCTCTCGAAGTGGTGGCCGCATCTCAGCACGGATCCGGCGGCCCGGCCAAGAGGATGGGTGAAACTTTTCACAAAGTCGTGGGACTTGACCGCCCGGAGGTTTGGGAGCGTTCCGGGCGGTGTCGTGTCCCGCCGCTCAGCTCATCCGCAGCGCCAGGAAGAAATCGAGCTTGTCCTCCAGGCGCGACAGATCACGTCCCGTCAACTGCTCGATCCGCCCGACGCGGTAGCGCAACGTGTTGACGTGCAGGTGGAGCCGGGTGGCGCAGCGCGTCCAGGAGCCGTCGCTGGCGAGGAAGGCCTCCAGGGTCGGGATCAGCTCGGCGCGGTGGCGGCGGTCGTAGTCGCGCAGCGGGTCCAGCAGCCGGGCGGTGAAGGCCCGGCGCACGTCGTCGGGGACGAAGGGCAGGAGCAGGACGTGCGAGGCCAGCTCCTGGTGGCCGGCCGCGCAGACCCGGCCGGAGCGCGCCGCGGCGACCCGCCGCGCGTGCCGCGCCTCCTCCAGCGCGCCGCGCAGCCCCTCCGCCGAGTGCACGGCCGCGCTGACGCCGAGCGTGACCCGCCCGTCGCCGTCCAGCCCCGCCGACAGCGGTTCCCGGACGGCCTCCAGGAGCACGTCCGCGAGGATGCCGGTCTCGGAGCCGTCGTGCTCGGCGGAGACCGCCGGCAGCGGCACGAGGGCGATGGCCTCGTCGCCGGTGTGGGCGACGGCGATGCGGTCGGAGTGCTCGGGCCCCGTGGCGAGCGGGTCGACGAGGATCTCCTCCAGCAGGGTCTGGGCGACCGGCCCGGTCGCGGAGCCGTCGTTCTCCCACTCGACCCGGGCGACCACCACCTGCCAGTGCGGGGCCGCGCCGAGGCCCGGCAGCAGCACCGGCGCCGCGACCCGCAGCCGGGCCGCGATCTCGGCGGGCGCGGCGCCCGTCTGCACCAGCTCCAGGACCTCCTGCGCGAGCCGCCTGCGGACCGTGCGGGCCGCGTCCCGCCGGTCGCGCTCGACGGCGATGAGCTGGGTGACGCCGTGGAGCAGGTCGAGCCGCTCCTCGGCCCAGTCCCCGGCGTCCGCCTCCACCACCAGCAGCCAGTCGGACAGCACCGTCTCGCGCACGTCCCGCGCGGCCTGCGGTACGCGCGCCGCGCCCGGCGTGCGGTGCCCCGCGGCGCGCACCGGGAAGAGGCTGTACGTCGTCGGGCCCAGGGACACCCGGTGCGGTGCCCGCCGGCCCGCCCGGGTGGCGGCCAGATGCTCCGCCGCGAGCTTCGCGCACACCTCGGCGGGCAGCGCGGGACCCGCGTCCTTGGGACCCGCGACCGGCCGCCCGGTCGGCGAGAGCACCCAGGCCCGCAGGTCCAGGTCCGTGCCGAGCAGGTCGAGGACGACGTCGGGGCCGCCGCCCGCGGGGCCCGAGGTCATCATCCGGCGGTGCCGGTCGACCACGGCCGCGAGGTCCCCGGCCCGCTCTCCGGAGACCTGGCGGACCACGTGCTCGGTGATGGTCGCGAAGGCCACCGACTCGTTCACCGCGAACAGCGGCAGCCGGTGCCGCACGCACGCCGCCACCAGGTCCTCCGGGACGCTGCCCAGCTCCGCCTCGCCGGCGGCGAGGGCGGCCACGCCGGACTGCACGAGGAGGCGGACGAACGGCTCGGAGTCGTCGGCGTCCCGGCGCCAGGCCAGGCCGGTGAGGACCAGCTCGCCGCCGGAGAGATAGCGGCTGGGGTCCCGCAGGTCGGTGGTCATCACGCCCCGGACGGAGCGGTCCAGCTCGTCCTCGCCGCCGAGCAGCTTGAGGCCCAGCGCGTCGGTGTCCAGCAGTGCGCGCAGCCGCATTCTCGTCGCCGCCGTTCTTTGTCTCGAAGTGTTCCAGGTCACGCGCTTGGGTCGTGCGTTTCCGGAGGAAAGCGAGGAGGTTACTGAGGACCTCCTTTCATACGAATCTACAAGATGCCTGGGCTGGCCAGCCAACTCCTTCATGGTTTCTGCGACTGACCCTGGTGGAGCACCGGGCGGTGTACTGAGCCCACTCCACGTGAACAGCACATGAACGAGCCGGGCCCGCCGCACACGGATTGGCTCAATCTGTACGACCACCAGACGAAGACGAAGAAGAGAGCCGGTCATGGACTTCCTTCGCCCCGCCAGCTGGGAGGAGGCGCTCGCCGCGAAGGCCGAGCACCCCACCGCTGTGCCGATTGCGGGTGGCACCGACGTGATGGTCGAGATCAACTTCGACCACCGCAGGCCCGAGTACCTGATGGACCTGAACCGCATCGGCGACCTCTGCGAGTGGGAGGTCGGCGAGGACTCCGTGCGGCTCGGCGCCTCCGTCCCGTACACCCGGATCATGGACGCCCTCCGCACCGAACTCCCCGGACTCGCCCTCGCCTCGCACACGGTCGCCTCCCCGCAGATCCGTAACCGCGGCGGCGTGGGCGGCAACCTCGGCACCGCCTCCCCGGCCGGCGACGCGCACCCCGCGCTGCTCGCCGCCGGGGGGGAGGTCGAGGTCGAGTCGGTGCGCGGCAAGCGCCTCATCCCGATCGACGAGTTCTACAAGGGCGTCAAGCGCAACGCGCTGGAGCCCGACGAGCTGATCCGCGCAGTGCACGTCCGCAAGGCCGACGGCCCGCAGCAGTTCTCCAAGGTCGGCACCCGCAACGCCATGGTCATCGCCGTGTGCGCCTTCGGACTGGCCCTGCACCCCGAGACCCGCACGGTCCGCACCGGCATCGGCTCGGCGGCCCCCACGCCCGTACGGGCGAAGGCCGCGGAGGACTTCCTGAACGCCGCGCTCGACGAGGGCGGCTTCTGGGACAACGGCAAGATCATCACGCCGTCGGTGGCCAAGCAGTTCGCGGACCTGTGCTCGGCCGCCTGCAACCCGATCGACGACGTCCGGGGCACCGCGAGCTACCGCCGCCACGCGGTCGGCGTCATGGCCCGCCGGACGCTCACCTGGACCTGGGAGTCGTACCGCGGCGCCCGCCACACCACGGAGGGAGCCGCGTAATGCGCGTCAACTTCACTGTCAACGGACGCCCGCAGGAAGCCGACGACGTGTGGGAGGGCGAGTCCCTCCTCTACGTCCTGCGCGAGCGGCTCGGCCTGCCCGGCTCCAAGAACGCCTGCGAGCAGGGCGAGTGCGGCTCCTGCACGGTCCGCCTGGACGGTGTCCCGGTCTGTTCCTGCCTGGTCGCGGCCGGTCAGGCGCAGGGCCGCGAGATCGTCACGGTCGAGGGCCTGGCCGACTTCGCCCAGCAGCGCGCCGAGGGCTGCGCGAGCGGCGCCTGCGGCGGCGGTGGTGGCGAGGGCAAGGGCACTTCGCTCGACGAGGCCAAGCGCTGGCAGGCCGCGGGCACCGACTCGCAGACCGGCGAGGGCACCGAACTCGCGCCCATCCAGCAGGCGTTCATCGACGCCGGCGCCGTCCAGTGCGGCTTCTGCACGCCCGGCCTGCTGGTCGCCGCCGACGAGATGCTGGAGCGCAACCCGAACCCGACCGACGCGGACATCCGCGAGGCGCTGTCGGGCAACCTGTGCCGCTGCACGGGCTACGAGAAGATCATGGACGCGGTCCGGCTGGCCGCGGCCCGCCAGTCCGAGGGGGTCTGAGCATGGCTGCCAACGGCGCACCCACCAAAATCACCCAGGGTTCGAAGACCAAGGGCGGTATCGGCGAGTCGACGCTCCGCCCGGACGGCACCCTCAAGGTCACCGGCGAGTTCGCCTACTCGTCCGACATGTGGCACGAGGACATGCTCTGGGGCCAGATCCTGCGCTCCCCGGTCGCCCACGCCGAGATCGTGTCCATCGACACGGGCGAGGCCCTCGCCATGTCCGGCGTCTACGCCGTCATGACCTACGACGACCTGCCCACCGAGATCCGCAACTACGGCCTGGAGATCCAGGACACCCCGGTCCTCGCGCACGGCAAGGTCCGCCACCACGGCGAGCCGGTCGCCATCGTCGCCGCCGACCACCCGGAGACCGCGCGCCGCGCCGCCGCCAAGATCAAGGTGGAGTACCGGGAGCTGCCCGTCATCACCGACGAGGCCTCCGCGACCGCCCCGGACGCGATCCTCGTCCACGAGAACCGCGACGACCACCACATCGGCCACGTCCCGCACCCCAACATCGTGCACCGCCAGCCGATCGTGCGCGGTGACGCCGACGCGGCCGCCGAGCGGGCCGACGTGATCGTCCGGGGCGAGTACTACTTCGGCATGCAGGACCAGGCCTTCCTCGGCCCCGAGTCCGGCCTCGCCGTGCCCTCCGAGGACGGCGGCGTCGAACTGTACGTCGCCACCCAGTGGCTGCACTCCGACCTCAAGCAGATCGCCCCGGTCCTCGGCCTGCCCGAGGACAAGGTGCGCATGACGCTGTCCGGCGTCGGCGGCGCGTTCGGCGGCCGCGAGGACCTGTCGATGCAGATCCACGCCTGTCTGCTGGCGATGCGCACCGGCAAGCCGGTCAAGATCGTCTACAACCGCTTCGAGTCCTTCTTCGGCCACGTGCACCGCCACCCCGCGCGGCTGTACTACGAGCACGGCGCCACCAAGGACGGCAAGCTCACCCACATGAAGTGCCGGATCGTCCTGGACGGCGGCGCCTACGCGTCCGCCTCCCCGGCGGTCGTCGGCAACGCCTCCTCGCTGTCCGTCGGCCCGTACGTGATCGACGACGTGGACATCGAGGCCGTCGCCCTCTACAGCAACAACCCGCCCTGCGGCGCCATGCGCGGCTTCGGCGCGGTCCAGGCGTGCTTCGCCTACGAGGCGCAGATGGACAAGGTGGCCAAGGAACTCGGCATGGACCCGGTGGAGTTCCGCCGGATCAACGCCATGGAGCAGGGCACGATCATGCCGACCGGCCAGCCGGTCGACTCGCCCGCCCCGGTCGCCGAACTCCTGCGCCGCGTCAAGGCGATGCCCCTGCCCCCCGAGCGCCAGTGGGAGTCCAGCGAGGGCTCCGACGTGCGCCAACTGCCCGGCGGCCTGTCCAACACCACGCACGGCGAGGGCGTCGTCCGGGGCGTCGGCTACGCGGTCGGCATCAAGAACGTCGGCTTCTCCGAGGGCTTCGACGACTACTCCACCGCCAAGGTGCGCATGGAGGTCGTGGGCGGTGAGCCCGTCGCCACGGTCCACACCGCCATGGCGGAGGTCGGCCAGGGCGGCGTCACCGTCCACGCGCAGATCGCCCGCACCGAACTCGGCGTGACCCAGGTGACCATCCACCCGGCGGACACGCAGGTCGGCTCGGCCGGTTCGACCTCGGCCTCCCGGCAGACGTACGTCACCGGCGGCGCCGTGAAGAACGCCTGCGAGCTGGTCCGCGAGAAGGTCCTGGAGATCGGCCGGCGCAAGTTCGGCTCCTACCACCCGGCCTGGGCCACCGCCGAACTGCTCCTGGAGGGCGGCAAGGTAGTCACCGACGGCGGCGAGGTCCTCGGCGACCTGGTAGACGTCCTGGAGGGCGAGGCGGTCGAGGTCGAGGAGGAGTGGCGGCACCGGCCCACCGAGGCCTTCGACCTGCGCACCGGCCAGGGCAACGGCCACGTGCAGTACTCCTTCGCCGCACACCGCGCCGTCGTCGAGGTCGACACCGAGCTGGGCCTGGTCAAGGTCGTCGAGCTGGCGTGCGCCCAGGACGTCGGCAAGGCGCTCAACCCGCTCTCCGTGGTCGGCCAGATCCAGGGCGGCACCCTCCAGGGCATGGGCATCGCGGTGATGGAGGAGATCGTCGTCGACCCCAAGACCGCCAAGGTCAGGAACCCGTCCTTCACGGACTACCTGCTGCCCACCATCCTCGACACGCCGACCATCCCCGTCGACGTGCTCGAACTCGCCGACGACCACGCGCCGTACGGGCTGCGCGGCATCGGCGAGGCCCCCACCCTGTCGTCCACCCCGGCGGTCCTCGCGGCCATCCGCAACGCGACCGGGCTGACGCTCGACCGCACGCCCGTACGACCGGAGCACCTCACCGGCAAGGCGTGAGCAGACCTCCGGGCGGCGCACGGAACGTCACACACTCCGCGCCGCCCGGAGCACACCGCGGGTCCCGCTCCGCTCGCGGGCCCCGCAGCACCACCACGCACGCGTACCACCACCCATGCGTTCGTCTCGGGCCGTCCCCCGGGTCGTGCACATCCCAAATCCCCGCGGCCGCCCCAGCGGACTCGCGCGGGTGCCCCTTTGAACCTTGGGAGACGGCCCCATGACCCAGCAGTCCGTGGAGCCCAGGACCACCGCCGAGGAGGCGGGAGCGGGTTCCCGCGTCCCCGCCGGCAGGTCCTGGCTCGACCGGTACTTCCACATATCCCACCGGGGATCGACGGTCGCGCGTGAGGTGCGCGGCGGCATCACCACCTTCATGGCGATGGCCTACATCGTCCTGCTCAACCCCGTGATCCTGTCCGGCAAGGACGCCGCGGGGGACACCCTGGGCCAGAAGGCCCTGATCACCGCGACGGCGTTCGCGGCGGCGCTCACCACGCTCCTGATGGGCTTCGTCGGCAAGGTGCCGCTCGCCCTGGCCGCCGGGCTCTCGGTCTCCGGCGTGATCGCCGGGCAGGTGGTGCCCCAGATGACCTGGCCGCAGGCCATGGGCATGTGCGTGATGTACGGCGTGGTGATCATGCTCCTCGTGGTCACCGGGCTGCGCGAGATGATCATGAACGCGATCCCGCTCGCCCTGAAGCACGGCATCACCATGGGCATCGGCCTGTTCATCGCGATCATCGGCCTGGTGAAGGGCGGCTTCGTCCACGCGGGCGAGGCGACCCCGCTCACCCTCGGCCCCGCCGGTGAACTCGCCGGCTGGCCGGTCCTGCTCTTCGCGGGCACCCTGCTCCTGATCTTCATGCTCCAGGCGCGCAACACCCCCGGCGCGATCCTGATCGGCATCATCGCCGGCACCGTCGTCGCCTCCGTGCTGAACGCGACCGGGGTCATCGACCCCAAGCAGTGGGCCAACGGCGCCCCCGAGCTGCACGGCAGCGCGGTCTCCATGCCGGACTTCTCCCTCTTCGGCGAGCTGGAGTTCGGCGGCTGGGGCGAGGTCGGCGCGATGACGGTCGGCATGATCGTCTTCACGCTGGTGCTGGCCGGGTTCTTCGACGCGATGGCCACCATCATCGGCGTCGGCACCGAGGCCAAGCTCGCCGACGACAAGGGCCGTATGCCGGGCCTGTCCAAGGCGCTGTTCATCGACGGCGCGGGCGGCGCCATCGGCGGCGTGGCGGGCGGCTCCGGCCAGACCGTCTTCGTCGAGTCCGCGACCGGCGTCGGCGAGGGCGCCCGCACCGGGCTCGCCTCTGTCGTCACCGGCCTGTTCTTCGCGGCCTGCCTGTTCTTCACGCCGATCACCGCGATCGTGCCCCAGGAGGTCGCCTCGGCCGCCCTGGTGGTCATCGGCGCGATGATGATGATGAACGCCCGGCACGTGGACTGGGCCGACCGGGCCACCGCGATCCCGGTCTTCCTGACCGTCGTCCTGATGCCGTTCACGTACTCCATCACGGCGGGCGTCGCGGCCGGCGTGATCTCCTACGTCGCCATCAAGGTCGCCCAGGGCAAGGCCCGGGAGATCGGCGTCTTCATGTGGGCCCTGACGGTGATCTTCGTCGTCTACTTCGCCCTCAACCCGATCGAGAACTGGCTGGGCGTGCACTAGCCGCCGCATCGGGAACCCTTCCCCTACCCCCTTGTCCGAGGAGACCGACAGATGCTGGACATTGCCGAAGAGCTGGACCGGTGGGTCGAGCAGGGACGCGACTTCGCCGTGGCCACCGTGGTGGCCGTCGGCGGCAGCGCACCCCGCCAGCCCGGCGCCGCCCTCGCGGTGGACGCCGGCGGCACGGTGATCGGCTCGGTGTCCGGGGGCTGCGTGGAGGGGGCCGTGTACGAGCTGTGCCGGCAGGCGCTGGAGGACGGCGAAACCGTGCTCGAACGCTTCGGCTACAGCGACGAGGACGCCTTCGCCGTGGGTCTGACCTGCGGCGGTGTCATCGACATCCTGGTCACACCGGTACGGGCGGCCGATCCCGCCCGCCCGGTGTACGCCGCCGCGCTCACCGCCGCCGCGCGCGGGGAGGCGGCGGCGGTGGCACGGATCGTGAGCGGTCCGGCGGAACTGACCGGCCGCGCCCTCCTCGTCCATCCCGACGGCTCGCACGAGGGCGGTTTCGGCGCCCATCCCGAGCTGGACCGCACGGTGGCCGCCGAGGCCGGCGCCTTCCTGGACAGCGGGCGCACCGGCACCCTGGAGATCGGAGAGCAGGGCTCGCGGTGCGGAGCACCGCTCACGCTGCTGATCGAGTCCTCGGTCCCGGCACCCCGCATGATCGTCTTCGGTGCGATCGACTTCGCCTCCGCGCTGGTGCGGGCCGGCAAGTTCCTCGGCTACCACGTGACGGTGTGCGACGCGCGCCCCGTCTTCGCCACCGCCGTCCGCTTCCCGGAGGCGGACGAGATCGTCGTCGAGTGGCCGCACGAGTACCTGGCCCGCACCGACGTGGACGCGCGGACGGTGCTGTGCGTGCTGACCCACGACGCCAAGTTCGACGTCCCGCTGCTGCGGCTCGCCCTGCGCCTGCCGGTGGCGTACGTCGGCGCGATGGGCTCCCGCCGCACCCACCTGGAACGCAACGCCCGGCTGCGCGAGGTCGGCGTGAGCGACCTGGAGCTGAACCGCCTCAGGTCACCCATCGGCCTGGACCTGGGCGCCCGCACCCCCGAGGAGACGGCCCTCTCCATCGCCGCCGAGATCATCGCGACCCGCCGCGGAGGCACCGGCACCTCCCTGACCGGCGCCCACACCCCGATCCACCACGACGGCCCGTCGTCCCCGACCCGGCGCATCGGCTCGGTGGCCTGACCGGCGCCGGCTGGTCAGGCCGGAGATCACTCAGCCGCTACGCCTGGCTGTCGCTTCGCATGGTGCGCGTGGCAGATCAGCGGCCGGGGGGAAGCCCAGCCTGTCGAGCAACGTGCTGAAGAGGTCCTCCACGGAGGACTCGTGTGAGCGAAGCAGCTCTTCGACCCTGACAGTAGTGCGGGGCGTCACGGGAAGGCCGGCGGTTGCGGCCCAGGCAACCGCGCCTTCGGCGTCGGCGGGAATCTCCGCCTCGATCTCCGCGCGCTGACGGCCGACCGCATCGTGGAATTCCGGTGTGTCCAGCCAGAGGAGCTGATCCTCGAGATCTTCGGGCTCCTCGGCTCGAAGCCTGGCGGCTACGTCCGGATTCAGCCACGCCTGCCAGCGCCGACCGGTGACGTCGAGCCCGGTCACGAGAGCGACGTCGCTGTCGTTGATCTGGGCGACACAGGCCGGTGCTCCGCTCCACCCGACCAGTCCGGGCAGGGCGCTGTCGTCCCATGTCCCGAAGTCGAACCGGAGCGTCTGCCAGCCGCTCGGCCGTGCCTCCCAGGTGACCACGGTGGCCTTGACGGCGTCATCGAGGCTGTCGAACACCGGAGCCTGCAACAGAGGCCGATCGCTGCGAGCGAAGACGAGGTCACCCGAGAATCCCATGACAGTTCCCCCTTGTGGATGGTGGACGCACCTTATGGGCTGCCGCTGACAACGGAGCACGCCTGGCGACCGCTTGCGGCCGGCCCGGACGCCCACTCTTCAGCCGGCCAGGCATCGGCGACCACGAAATCGCCCGTGGGTGTCGTGCGCGTCCGGGTGTCGCAGCCGTACGCCTGCGGGGAGCCCGGGGTTGTGGTGCCGGACGGAGTCGTCCGCGCGTACGAACGGCTCGTGTCGAGCGGCTTCACGAGTCGCCTCGCGCCCCGGGCGAGCGCAAGAGGCCGACCCTCACCTCGACCTCGTGAGTGACACCTCCGCCACCACCGGCCGGTGGTCCGAGGCTGCTGCCTCCTCGGGTACCGAGGCGCCGCGTACCCGCACGCCCTCGCCCACCGCCACGTAGTCGATCCGCTTCACGGGAGCCGTGGCCGGGTACGTGCCGCCGGTACGGGGGCCGGCGTCGTGCAGGTCGGTCCAGAGGGGCTGGAGTTCGGGTGCCGAGGGCTCCGCGTTGAAGTCGCCGAGCAGGATCTGTCGCGCCCCGGGCCGTGCCGCCCGCTCCCGCGCCATGATGCGCCGGGTGTCGGCCACCTGCGCCTCCCGGACCGCCGGGTCCGGCCGGTAGTCGAGGTGCGTCACGAACACCTGCACCGGCACCCCGCGCACCTTGAGCGTCACCTCCCCGAACCCCGGAGCGGGGGCCGGGACCGGGTTCTCGTCCTGCGTGGACAGGCGCGTGATCTCGTGGTTGGCCTCCGAACGGACCGGGAAGCGCGAGAGGACCGCCACGCCGTACTCGCGCCGCGGGCCCCCGGCCTCCACTGGGTCGAGGCTGTAGATCGGCGCGAACGACACCCGCATCCCGAGCCGCCGCGCCAGCTCCCCGGCGACGTCGAGCCCCTGGCTGCGCGCGCCCCAGTGCACGTCGACCTCCTGGAGGCCGATCACGTCCGCGTCGAGCGCGCGCAGCGCGGCCACCTGCCGGTCCAGGTCGAAGACGCCGTCGGCCCCGGTGCCGGCGTGGATGTTGTACGTGGCGACGCGCAGCGGGATCGAGGAGCCCGGCCCGGCCGAGGCGGGCGGCGCCGCCAGAGCCACCGTCAACAGGGCGCCGGTGAGGGACAGTTGCACGAGGACGCGCGAGCGGGGAGACATGCCGGCACGGTACGCGGGAAACGCCGGTCGCGCGGTGGCCGGCGCGAAGTCGCCCCGAAGCCGTCCCCCGCCCGCCACCGGGGGTTCACGGGTGGCGCAGCAGGTGGTTGACCGCCCGGCCGAAGACGTACCGCCCCGAACGGCCGAGGACCCCGTCGAAGAGGGAGGGCAGCGGGCGCACGCTCAACTCCTCGCGCCACAGGACCCGGGTGCGGCCGCCGGGGCCCGGGCGGACCTCGATCTCGGCCCAGCCCCGGACCAGCCGGCCCCGTTTCTCCAGGCGGCACAGCCCCGGGGTGTCGCCGGCCGAGGGCGGCTCCCAGAGGGTCACCTCCATCGTGTCGTCGAAGGCGAGCGGGCCGGTGCCGGTGCGGGCCACGATCACGGTGCCCCGGCGGGTGGGCCCGGGCGTGGCGACGGTGACCCGGGTGAGCGGCACGACGTCGCCGTGCCGCTGCCAGGCGGTGAGCCGGCGCCATGCCTCGTCCAGCGGGAGCGGGGCGGTACGTTCGAGCGAGAAGGTGACCACGTCACGATCGTAGGGAAATGATCCCGAGGACACCTCGCAACAGGCCCTAGCGGTACACCTTGCCCGGTTCGGCCTTCCCGGGCGCCAGCAGCTGGGGCACCGTCACGAAGACGTAGCCCCGCGCCTTGAGCGCGTCGATGATGCCGGGCACGGCCGGGACGGTGCCGTCGTAGATGTCGTGGAGCAGGATGATGCCGTCCCGGGAGGACTGGTCGAGGACGCGTTCGGTGATCAGGTCGGAGTCGTCGGTCTGGTAGTCCTTGGCTGTCACGCTCCACAGCACCTCCGCCAGCCCCAGCTCCCGGCAGATCTCGTGCACCGTCTCGTCCGTGCGGCCCTGCGGCGGGCGCATCAGGGTCGGGCGCTGCCCGGTCAGGCGCTCTATCTCCCGGTTGGGGCGCTCCAGCTCCTCGCGTATCTCGTCCGGTTCGGCGTCCGTGAGGATCTTGTGCGTCCAGGTGTGGCTGGCCACCTCGTGGCCCTCGTCGGCCATGCGTCGGACCAGCTCGGGATAGGTGTCGATGTGCCGTCTGCCGAGCAGGAAGAAGGTCACCGGGACCTGCTTCTCCTTGAGTATGTCGAGCAGCCGGGCGGAGTTCTCGCTCGGTCCGGCGTCGAAGGTCAGCGCGATGCACTTGACCCGGCCGCAGTCGGCCGTGCCGAACTCGGCCCGTGCCTGGGCGCCTGCCGCGCCCCGGACGGAGCTGGGGGAGGTCGTCTCCAGTTTCGTGCAGCCGCTCAGCGCGAGTGCGGCGGCGGCCGCGAGAGCCCCGAGCGCACGCAACCCGGTCCCTGATTTCGTCATCTTCCCGGTCGGCGTCGTCCCGGTCGGCGTCTTCTCGGCCGGCGTCTTCTTGGTCAGCGAAGGCATGCCGGGAATATACACATCGTGTATAGACGGGGTTCATAGTGCCCCTCGAATGGCAGTTCGGGGTAGTGGGGGCGTGCGCGGGGTTACTCAGCCGACACGGAAGTGACGGTGAGAGCGAGGAGAGACCCGTGAGCGAGACCCCCGTGGGCGGCAGCCCCGTGAGCAGACCTGTCTGGCGCCGGGCCCTGGTGACCGGTGGCGCCGGATTCGTGGGCTCCCACCTGTGCGGCCGGCTGCTCGGCACCGGCACCGACGTCGTGTGCCTCGACAACCTGGCCACCGGTTCGCGGAGCAACGTCGCCGACCTCGAACGGCACCGCGGCTTCCGCTTCGTCCATGCCGACGCCACCGACCCGGCGGCCCTGCGTGGCCTGCCCGGGCGGTTCGACCTGGTCCTGCACTTCGCCTGTCCCGCCTCGCCCGCCGACTACCTCCGGCTGCCCCTGGAGACCCTCGACGTCGGCAGCACCGGCACCCGCAACGCCCTGGAGCGGGCCCGCGCCGACGGCGCCCGCTTCCTGCTCGCCTCCACCTCCGAGGTCTACGGCGACCCGCTGGAGCACCCGCAGCGCGAGACGTACTGGGGCAACGTCAACCCGATCGGCCCGCGCAGCGTCTACGACGAGTCCAAGCGCTTCGCCGAGGCCCTGGTCACCGCCCACCGCCAGGTGCACGGCACCGACGCCGCCATCGTCCGCATCTTCAACACCTACGGCCCCCGCATGCGCACCGGCGACGGCCGCGCCGTCCCCACCTTCATCGCGCAGGCGCTGGACGGCATGCCCCTCACCGTCGCCGGCGACGGCGGCCAGACCCGCTCCCTGTGCTACGTCGACGACACCGTCGAGGGCGTCCTGGCCCTCGCCGCGTCCGGGGAGACCGGGCCGATGAACATCGGCGGCGCGGACGAGATCACCATGCTGGAGCTGGCCCGGCGCGTCGTCGAACTCACCGGCTCCGGCTCCCGCATCCGCTTCGTCGACCGCCCCGTCGACGACCCGGGCCGACGCAGGCCGGACACCACCCTGGCGCGGGAGCGGCTCGGGTGGCGGCCGCGGGTCGGGTGGAGCGAAGGGCTGGAGCGGACCATCGGCTGGTTCGCGCACTCCGTCGCCGCGTAGGCCCACGGGGGCGGCGGGAGCGGCGGAGGCCGCAAGGGTCGGGGGGCTCGGGGGTCGGGGGGCGGGGACGCCGGGGAGAGGGGCACTCCTGCGCTCACGCTCGGTGATTTGTCCGTTCTTTTCCGGAATTAAGCTGACTTCAAGTGTTTGAGGCTGGTGCGTGGCGGCACCCGCGACGCCAGACGAACCCCAGCAGTCCCCCGGGACGGAGCAAGCCCCATGCGCATCCTCGGTATCAACGCCCTGTTCCACGACCCGGCCGCCGCCCTCGTCGTCGACGGCCGTACCGTCGCGGCCGCCGAGGAAGAGCGCTTCAGCCGCCGCAAGCACGGCAAGCGCCCGGTGCCCTTCTCCGCGTGGGAGGTGCCGGAGCTGTCGGCCCGGTGGTGCCTGGAACAGGCCGGGGTCCGGGCCGAGGAGCTGGACGCCGTCGCCTACTCCTTCGACCCGAAACTGGCCCGGCCCGCCCGTGACATGGGCCTGGACGACCCCTGGGACCCGCTCCGCCTGGAGTACGCCCGCCGGGCGCCCGAGTTCCTCGCCGAGGCACTGCCCGGGCTCGACCCCGACCAGGTCGTCTTCGTCCCGCACCACGTGGCGCACGCCGCCTCCGCCGGACCGGCCTCGCCCCACCCCGACAACGACGTCCTCGTCCTCGACGGGCGCGGCGAGTCCGCCTCCCACCTGGCCGGCCGCTACCGCGACGGCAAGCTCGACACCCTCGCCGCCCAGGCCCTCCCGCACTCGCTGGGCCTGGTCTACGAGGAACTGACCGAGCACCTCGGCTTCCTGCGCAGCAGCGACGAGTACAAGGTGATGGCCCTCGCCTCCTACGGCACCCCCCGCCACCTCGACCGCCTGCGCGAGCACGTGCACGCCACCGGCGACGGCGGCTTCCGCGCCCACGGCGTCGACTGGGCGGCCCTCGCCCCGGCCCGCGCCAAGGGCGAGGACTGGACGCGGGACCACGCCGACCTCGCCGCGAGCACCCAGGCCGCGGTGGAGGAACTGCTCCTCGACCTCGTCCACTGGCTGCACCGCGAGGCCCAGGGAGAGGCGCTCACCATGGCGGGCGGCGTCGCCCTGAACTGCGTCGCCAACTCGAAGATCGCCGCCCGCGGCCCGTACCGGCACGTGTGGGTGCAGCCCGCCGCAGGCGACGCGGGCACGGCCCTCGGCGCCGCCCTGCACGTGGCCGCCCAGACGGCCGTCCCCGAGCCCATGCCCGGCGCCGACCTGGGCCGTGGCTGGAGCGACGAGGAACTCCGCGCCTGGCTGGAGACGGCCGCGATCCCGTACGAGGAACCGGACGACATCGCCGAGACGGTCGCCGAGGAACTCGCCCGCGACGGCGTCGTCGCCTGGTTCCAGGGCCGCAGCGAGTTCGGGCCGCGCGCCCTCGGGCACCGCTCCCTGATGGCGCACCCGGGCCGCGCGGAGAACCTGGAGCGGCTCAACCACGTCAAGGGCCGCGAGGAGTTCCGGCCGGTGGCGCCCATGGTGCTGGCCGACCGCGCCGCCGACCTCTTCACAGGACCGCTCCCCAGCCCGTACATGCTCTTCGTGCACGAGGTCGCCCCCGCGTGGCGCGACCGCATCCCGGCCGTCGTCCACGTCGACGGCACCGCCCGAATCCAGACCGTCGAGGAGCGCCGCGAGCCCCTCGTCGCCCGGATGCTCAGCGCCTTCGAACGGCGCACCGGGCTGCCCGTCGTCGTCAACACCAGCCTCAACACCGCCGGCCGGCCCATGGTCGACGACCCGCGCGACGCGCTGGAGTGCTTCGGCTCCGCACCCGTGGACCTACTGGCCATCGGCCCGTTCGCGGTGCGCCGGGGGAAGGCGTTCGCATGACCGGCACACCCGCGACCGGCGCGTCCCTGACCGGCTACGCCGTCGTCGTCCCCACCCTCGTACGCCACACGCTGGCCGACTGCCTGGCCGCGCTGGCCGCCGCGCACGGGCCCGGCCCCGACGAGATCGTCCTCGTCGACGACCGGCCCGGGCCCGACGCCGACCCGGCCGACCTGGAGCACCCGCTGACCGTCCTCGGCGACCTGCGCGAGCGCACGGTGGTGCTGCGCAGCGGGGGCCGGGGGCCCGCCGCCGCCCGCAACACCGGCATCCGCGCGGTCACCGCGCCCTGGACCGCGTTCCTCGACGACGACGTCCAGGTCGGCCCGCACTGGCGCGACCAGCTGATGCAGGACCTCGCCGAGGCCCCGCCCGACACGGGCGCGGTGCAGGGGGTGATCGCCGTTCCGCTGCCCGGCGAGCGCCCGCCCACCGACTGGGAGCGTGGCACCGCCGGCCTCGCGCGGGCCCAGTGGATCACCGCCGACATGGCCTACCGCACCGACGTGCTCAAAGAGGTCCACGGCTTCGACGAACGCTTCACCCGGGCCTTCCGTGAGGACGCCGACCTCGCGCTGCGCGTCCTCGACGCGGGCTGGCGCATCCGGCGGGGCCGCCGCACCACCCGCCACCCCGTGCGCCCCGCCTCCCGCTGGGTCTCCCTCAAGCAGCAGCGGGGCAACGCCGACGACGCCCTGATGCGGCGGCTGCACGGCCCCGAGTGGTGGGCCAAGGCGGTGGCGCCCAGGGGCCGGATCAGGCGCCACGCGGCGATCACCGCGGCCGGGGCCGCCGCCGTCGCCCTCGCCGTCGCCGGCCGCCCCCGGGCCGCCGCCGTCGCCGGCCTGGGCTGGGCCGCGGGCACCGCCGAGTTCGCCCGGGCGCGGATCGCCCCGGGCCCCCGCACCCGCCAGGAGGTCACCACCATGCTGGTCACCAGCGCGCTCATCCCGCCCGCCGCGACCTGGCACCGGCTGAGCGGACTGTGGCGGCACCGCTCCGCCCCCGCCTGGCGGGAGGTGGCCGCATGAGCCCCGTCCGGGCCGTGCTCTTCGACCGCGACGGCACCCTCGTCCACGACGTCCCCTACAACGGCGACCCCGAGCGGGTCCGGCCCGTCGACGGCGCCCGCGAGGCGGTCGCGCTGCTGCGCGCCCACGGCATCCGCGTCGGCGTCGTCACCAACCAGTCCGGCGTCGCCCGCGGTCTGATCAGCGAGACCGACGTCCGCCACGTCAACCGGCGCATCGACGACCTCGTGGGCCCCTTCGACGTCTGGGCGATCTGCCCGCACGGCCCCGACGACGGCTGCCGCTGCCGCAAGCCCCGGCCCGGCCTGGTCCTCCACGCGGCCGACCGCCTCCGCGCCGCCCCCGCCGACTGCGTCGTCATCGGCGACATCGGCGCCGACACCGAGGCCGCCACCCGGGCGGGGGCCCACGGCATCCTCGTCCCCAACGCGCGGACCCGCCCCGAGGAGACCGCCGCCGCGCCCCACGTCGCCCCCGACCTGCTCACCGCCGTACGGGCGCTGCTCGACGCCCCGCTCCCGGTCGGCACCCCGGCGGACGCCGGGAGCGGTGCCCCCGCCGGGACCGCGGCGTCCCGCGGGCGTCCCGTCGCCGACACCCGCCGGAGGACGCGATGAAGGCGCTCGTCACCCGGCTGGACAGTTTCGGCGACGTGCTGCTCGCCGGGCCCGCCGTACGGGCCGTGGCCGCACGGGCCGACCACGTCACCCTGCTGTGCGGCTCGCGCGGCGCACCCGCGGCCCGGCTGCTGCCCGGCGTGGACGAGGTCCTGGTGTGGGACGCCCCCTGGGGCGGGTTCCGGCCGCCCGACGTCAGCCGCGCGGACATCGACGCCCTCGTGGACCGTATCGACGCCGACACCGCGCTGGTCCTCACCTCCTTCCACCAGTCCCCGCTGCCCACCGCCCTGGTGCTGCGCCTCGCCGGCGTCCGGCACATCGCCGCCGACAGCGTCGACTACCCCGGCTCGCTGCTCGACCTGCGCCACCGGCGCGCCCCGCACGCCCACGAGGTGGAGGCGGCGCTCGACCTCGCCGAGGCCGCCGGCTTCCCCCGGCCCGACGACGGGCGGCTGCGGGTGCACGCGCCGCCCCGCACCGAGGACCTCACCGGCCCCGGCCCCTACGTCGTCCTCCACCCGGGCGCCAGCGTCCCCGCCCGCGCCTGGAGCCCGGACCGCGCCGCCGAGGCCGTACGCGAACTGGCCGCCGCCGGGCACCGGGTGCTCGTCACCGGCGGCCCCGACGAGCGCGACCTCACCGCCCACGTCGCGGGAGGGCACGGCACCGACCTCGGCGGCCGCACCGAGGCCCCGGAGCTGTCCGGCGTCCTCGCGGGCGCGGGCGTCGTCGTCACCGGCAACACGGCGCCCGCCCACCTCGCCGCCGCCGTCGGCACCCCGGTGGTGTCCCTGTTCGCGCCCGTCGTACCGGCGGAGCGCTGGCGGCCGTACGGCGTCCCCTACCTCCTGCTCGGCGACCAGGACGCGCCCTGCGCCGACAGCAGGGCCCGGGACTGCCCCGTCCCCGGCCACCCCTGCCTGAACACCGTCACGGCGACCGACGTGGCCGCCGCCGTCGAGAAACTCCTGGGGGAGGCATGAGAATCCTCATCTGGCACGTGCACGGGTCGTGGACCACGGCCTTCGTGCAGGGCCCGCACACCTACCTCGTCCCCGTCACCCCGGACCGCGGACCCGACGGCCTCGGCCGCGCCCGCACCTGGGACTGGCCCGACTCCGTGGTCGAAGTGGAGCCGGAGCGGCTGCGCGACGAGCACGTCGACCTCGTGATCCTCCAGCGGCCGCACGAACTCGCCCTGGTCGACCGGTGGCTCGGCCGCCGTCCCCCGCTGCTCTACCTGGAGCACAACGCCCCCGACGGGAACGTGCCCGACACCCGCCACCCCGCCGCGGACCTCCCCGGCACCACCCTCGTCCACGTCACCCACTTCAACCGGCTGATGTGGGACGCGGGTCCCGCCGAGACGGCCGTCGTCGAACACGGCATCGTCGACCCCGGCCACCGCTGGACCGGCGAACTGGAACGCGCCGCCGTCGTCGTCAACGAGCCGATCAGGCGCGGGCGCACCACCGGCACGGATCTCCTCCCCGAGTTCTCCCGCGCCGCCCCGCTCGACGTGTTCGGCATGCGCACCGAGGGACTCGCCGCCCACCTCGGCCTCGCCCCCGACCGCTGCCGCACCCGGGACGTCCCCCAGGCCGACCTGCACAGCGAGCTGGCCCGCCGCCGCGTCTACGTCCACCCCGTCCGGTGGACCTCGCTCGGCCTGTCCCTGCTGGAGGCCATGCACCTGGGCATGCCCGTGGTCGCCCTCGCCACCACCGAGGTGACCGAGGCCGTGCCGCCGGGCGCCGGGGTCGTCTCCAACCGCATCGACGTACTGACCGACGCCGTACGCGGCTTCCTCGCCGACCGGGCGCACGCGCGGACGGCCGGCGAGGAGGCCCGCGCGGCGGCCCTCGCCCGCTACGGGCTGTCCCGCTTCCTGGACGACTGGGAGCGGCTGCTGAAGGAGGTCACCCGATGAGGATCGCCATGGTGTCCGAGCACGCGAGCCCCCTCGCCGCGCTCGGCGGCGTCGACGCCGGCGGACAGAACGTCTACGTGGCCCGCCTCACCGAGGAGTTGGCCAAGCGCGGCCACGACGTCACGGTCTACACCCGCCGGGACGCCACCGACCTGCCCGACCGGGTGCCCGTGCCCGGTGGCGCGGTCGTCGAGCACGTGCCCGCCGGACCACCCACGGCCGTCCCCAAGGACGAACTCTTCCCGCACATGCCCGCCTTCGGCGCCCACCTGGCCCGCGCCTGGGCGAGGGAGCGGCCCGACGTGGTGCACGCCCACTTCTGGATGTCCGGCATGGCCGCGCAGATCGGCACCCGCCCGCACGGCATCCCGCTCGTGCAGACCTTCCACGCCCTCGGCACCGTCAAGCGGCGCCACCAGGGCCTGCGGGACACCAGCCCGTACGAGCGCGTCGGCATCGAGCGGCAGCTCGGCCGCGCCTGCCAACGGGTCCTGGCCACCTGCACCGACGAGGTCGTCGAACTCGGCGACATGGGCGTACCGCCCCGGCAGATCTCCGTGGTGCCCTGCGGCGTGGACGTCGACCACTTCCACCCCGCCGCCGACACCGGCCGCACCCCCGAGAGACGCCGGCGCCACCGCCTGCTCGCCTGCGGCCGGCTCGTGCCCCGCAAGGGCTACGACCAGGCCGTACGGGCCCTGGCCCACATCCCCGACACCGAACTCCTGATCGCCGGCGGCCCGCCCGCCGGAGCCGTCGACGCCGACCCCGAGGCCCGGCGCCTGACCGCGCTCGCCCACCGCGTCGGCGTCGCCGACCGGGTCCGGCTGCTCGGCGCCGTCGACCCGGACGACATGCCCGCCCTGCTCCGCAGCACCGACCTGGTGCTCTGCACCCCCCGCTACGAGCCGTTCGGCATCGTGCCGCTGGAGGCGATGGCCTGCGGCGTGCCGGTCCTCGCCACCGACGTCGGCGGCCACCGCGACTCCGTCGCCGACGGCATCACGGGCCGCCTGGTCACCCCGCGGGACCCGGACGCCGTCGCGGAAGCCGCCCGGGAACTCCTCGCCGACGAACGGCTGCGCCGCCAGTACGGCAGGAACGGCCGCGAACGCGTCCTGAGGCACTACACCTGGGCGCGCGTCGCCGACGGCGCGGAACAGGTCTACCGCCTGACCCTCGCCGACCACGCACTGTCGAAGGAGGTGGCGTGATGACCGTGCACCCGCCCGTCGTCGGGCACTGCGACGAACTCCAGGAAGCGCTGGGGGCGTTCCGTGCCTCCGCGCACATCACCGAACGCTGGGGCCGGCGGCTCGCCGCCGTGCTCGCCGGCGGCGGCCGGCTGCTGGCCGCGGGCAACGGCGGCAGCGCCGCCCAGGCCCAGCACCTCACCGCCGAGATCGTCGGCCGCTACCGCGACGACCGGCCGCCGTTCTCCGCGATCGCCCTGCACGCCGACACCTCCAGCACCACCGCCATCGCCAACGACTACGGCGTCGACGAGGTGTTCGCCCGCCAGGTCCGCGCCCACGGCCGCGACGGCGACGTCCTGATGCTGCTCTCCACCAGCGGCGCCAGTGCCAACCTGCTCTCCGCCGCGGACGCCGCGCGCGCCGCCGGGGTACGGGTGTGGGCGCTGACCGGCTGCGAACCCAACCCCCTCATGGCGGGCAGCGACGAGTCCCTGTGCGTGGCCGCCCCCTCGACGGCCACCGTCCAGGAGATCCACCTGGTCGCCGTGCACATGATCTGCGCGGCCTTCGATGCCGCCCTGGAACAGGGTGTGCGCGGCACGGCACGGGACGGCGGAGGTGACGGAACGCATGGCTGACCGGACCCCCCTGGTCGTCGTCGGCGACGCCCTCCTCGACCGCGACCTCACCGGCTCGGCCGACCGGCTCGCCCCCGACGCGCCGGTCCCGGTGGTCTCCGAGTGCGCGGAACGCGTACGGCCCGGGGGAGCGGCCCTCGCCGCGTACCTCGCCGCACGCGACGGCCGCGAGGTCACGCTGATCACCGGCCTGGGCGACGACCCGGCCGGCCTCGCCCTGCGCGAACTCCTCGAACCCTGGCTGACGCTGGTCCCCCTCCCGCTCACCGGCACGGTGCCCGAGAAGACCCGCGTGCTGGCGCAGGGCAGCCCCGTCGTCCGCCTCGACCGCGGCGGCGGCCGGGTCCGCGAGGCCACCGAGGAGGCCCGCGCCGCGCTGCGCGACGCCCGTGCGGTCCTCGTCTCCGACTACGGCCGCGGCGCCGCCGACGCCCTGCGCGACGTACTGGCCGCGCGCCCGCCCCTGGTCTGGGACCCGCACCCGCGCGGGGGCCCGCCGGTGCCCGGCACCCGGCTGGTGACCCCGGCCGAGAAGGAGGCGCACGGCTTCGCGCCCCGGGACGGCCGGGCGGGCGGAGGGCTGCGCGCCGCCGCCCTCGACGCCGCCGCGCTGGTGCGCGACTGGCGGGTGGCCGCGGTGACGGTGACCCTGGGCTCCCGCGGCGCCCTCCTCTCGTACGGCGAACACCCGCTGCTGGTCCCCGCCCCCGGCGCCCACCACGGCGACGCGTGCGGCGCGGGCGACCGGTTCGCCGCCACCGCCGCCGGACTGCTCGCCGACGGGGCACTCGTGGGGGAGGCCGTCGAGGGCGCGGTGGGCGCCGCGACGGCGTTCGTCGCCGCCGGCGGGGCCGGCGCCCTGCCCCCGGCCGGCTCCGGCCCGGCGTCCGCCCCGCACGCCGACTCCGACGACCCGCGGGCCCTGACCGCCCGCGTCCGCGCCCAGCACGGCACGGTGGTCGCGGCGGGCGGTTGCTTCGACCTGCTGCACGCCGGCCACGTCGGTCTCCTCCAGGCCGCCCGGCGGCTCGGCGACTGCCTCGTCGTCTGCGTCAACTCCGACGCCTCCGTCCGGCGCCGCAAGGGCGACGGCCGCCCCGTCAACCCCCTCGCCGACCGCGTCCGCGTGCTGCGCGCCCTGGCCTGCGTCGACGCCGTCGCCGTCTTCGACGAGGACACCCCCGAACGCCTCCTCGGCGACCTGCGCCCCGACGTCTGGGTCAAGGGCGGCGACTACGCGGGCGCGGACCTCCCCGAGGCCGCGCTCCTCCAGGAGTGGGGCGGCCAGGCGGTCCTCCTGCCCTACCTGGACGGCCGCTCCTCCACGGCCCTGCTGGCCCGGGCGGCGGAGGGGGTCCGATGACACGGTCCACACCGGAACCCGGGGCGGCTTCCCCGGTTCCGGGCCCGGCGTACACGGCTTCCGGCCCGGCGTACACGGCTTCCGGCCCGGCGCGGGACCGTGCGCCGGAGCGGCCGGACCCGGTGGGCAAGCGTGCCCGGCCCCGGGTGCTCGTCCTGCGTGCCCTCGGGCTGGGGGACCTGCTCGCCGGGGTGCCCGCGCTGCGCGCGCTGCGCCGGGCGTATCCGCGGCACGAACTGGTGCTGGCGGCCCCCGCCGAGCTGGCGCCGCTCGTCGCGGCGACGGGAGCCGTGGACCGGCTGCTGCCCGCCGCCGCACCCGGCCGCGCCGTCCCGCGCACCCTCGACTGGACCGGACCGCCCCCGGACGTCGCCGTCGACCTGCACGGCAACGGACCGCCCAGCCACCGTCTGCTGGCCGGGCTGCGCCCCCTGAAGCTGCTGGCGTTCGCGCACCCGCGGACGCCCGAGGCGGACGGACCGCCCTGGTACGCCGAGGAGCACGAACGCGACCGCTGGTGCCGTCTGCTGCGGGCCTACGGCATCGACGCCGACCCGGCCGACCTGCGCCTGCCCCGCCCCGGGACGCCGGCCCCCGCCCCCGGCGCCGTGGTCCTGCACCCCGGCGCCGGCGCCCCGTCCCGCTGCTGGCCCGTGGAGCGGTACGCGGCCGTAGCCGAGGCGCTGCGCGCGCGGGGACACCGGGTCGTCGTGACCGGGGGAGCGGCGGAGGGCGACCTGGTGGCCAGGCTGGCCAAGCTCGCCCACCTGCCCGACACGGACGTGTTCGGCGGCGGTCTGCCCCTCGACCGGCTCTCCGCCCTGGTGGCCGGAGCAGGCGCCGTCGTCAGCGGCGACACCGGCGTCGCCCACCTCGCCGTCGCCCACGCCACCCCCTCCGTCACCCTCTTCGGCCCGGTTCCGCCCAGCCGCTGGGGCCCGCCCGACCACCCCCGTCACCGCGCCCTGTGGTACCCCGGCCCGGACGGCGACCCGCACGGCCGCACGACCGACCCCGCGCTGCTGCGCATCCGCGCCGAGGACGTCCTGGCCGCACTCGACGCCCCGGGCGTCCTGGACGAGACACCATGAGCCACGGCACGCCGCACCGCGCCCCGGAACAGGCCGTGCCGCACGGACCGCCGGCCACCCGCGAACGGCCCCGCGCCGACCCCGCCGGTCCCTCCGCGGCCGCCCCCGTCGGCATCGTCGTCGCCACCCGCAACCGCCGCGCGAGCCTCGCCGTCACCGTGCGGAACCTGCTCGCCCTGCCCGAGCGGCCCGAGGTCCTCGTCGTCGACAACGCCTCCACCGACGGCACCCGCGCCATGCTGGCCCGCGACTTCCCCCGGGTGCGCGTGGTCTCCCTGCCCTTCAACCGCGGCGCCCTCGCCCGCACCCACGGGGTCCGCGCCCTCGACACCCCGTACGTGGCGTTCAGCGACGACGACTCCTGGTGGGCGCCCGGCGCGCTCGGCACCGCGGCCGGACTGTTGGACGGGCACCCGCGGCTGGGCCTGGTCGCCGCCCGCGTCCTCGTGGGCCCCGCCGAGGACGCGGACCCCCTCAACGACGTGCTCGCCGGGTCCCCCCTCGGCCGCGCCGCCGACCTGCCCGGCACGCAGGTGCTCGGCTTCCTCGCCTGCGCCGCCGTCGCCCGGCGCACCGCCTACCTGGACGCGGGCGGCTACCACCCCCTGCTCTTCTTCGGCGCCGAGGAGACCCTCCTCGCCTACGACCTGGCCTCCCGCGGCTGGGGCGTCACGCACTGCCCCGACGGGACCGCCCACCACCACCCGGACCCCGCCCCCCGCGCCGACCGCCCGGCCGTCCTACGCCGCAACGCCCTGCTCACCGCCTGGCTGCGCCGCCCCCTCCCGCACGCCCTCGCCCGCACCCGCGCCCTCGCCGCCGAGGCCCGCCACGACCCGCACGCCCGGCGCGCCCTGCGGGAGACGCTCACCCGCCTGCCCGCCGCCCTGCGCGCCCGCCGACCCCTGCCCCCGCACGTGGAGCGCGCCGCCCGCCTCCTCGACGGACGCGAGGGCACCGACGGCACGGCCGCAGCGCCGTCATGACCGACGCCCGGACCACCGTCGCGCTCGCGGACGGAACCTGTCCGCGTCCCCCGCTACCGTGCACGGCATGACGACCAAGGCATCCGCGACGGCCCCCGTCCTCGGCACCCGGGCACTCA
This sequence comes from Streptomyces sp. NPDC045956, assembly GCF_056430705.1. Lineage (NCBI taxonomy): Bacteria > Bacillati > Actinomycetota > Actinomycetes > Kitasatosporales > Streptomycetaceae > Streptomyces > Streptomyces sp. NPDC045956. Next base: position 271,817 of record NZ_JBWKKZ010000003.1, read on the forward strand.
ACCGCGCCACCCTCGCACGCCAGTTGCTGCTGCACCGCGCGTCGATGCCGGCCGAGGCCGCCGTCGCGCACCTCGTCGGGCTCCAGGCGCAGAACGTCAAGCCCCCGTACCACGCCCTCGCCGCCCGCCTCGACGGCTTCACGCCCGACGACCTGTCGGCGGCGATGGCCGACCGCCGGGTCGCCCGCCTGGTCACCCTCCGCTCGACCATCCACACCCACACCGTCGACGACTGCCTCACCCTGCGCCCGCTGGTGCAGGCCGCCCGGGACCGGGAGCTGGGGAACTTCCGCAAGGGCCTCGTGGGCGTCGACCTGGACCGGCTCGCCGACCTCGCCCGTGAGCTGGTCGAGGCCGAGCCGCGCACCATGGGCCGGCTGCGCGAGGCGCTCCACGCCCGGTGGACGGACGCCGACCCGCAGGCCCTGGCCGTCGCCGCCCGCTGCCGGCTCCCGCTCGTGCAGGTGACACCGCGCGGCCTGTGGGGAAGGAGCGGACAGGTCGCGCTCACCACCGCCGAGCACTGGTTCGGCCGACCCGCCCGGCCGGCTCCCGCTCCGGACGAGACGGTGCTCCGCTACCTCGCCGCCTACGGGCCCGCCTCCGTGAAGGACATGCAGACCTGGGCGGGCCTGACCCGGCTGCGGGAGGCCTTCGAGCGGCTCCGTCCCCGGCTGGTCACCTTCCGGGCACCGGACGGCACCGAGCTGTTCGACCTCCCGGACGCGCCCCGCCCCGACCCGGACACGCCCGCCCCGCCCCGCTTCCTGCCCGAGTTCGACAACCTGCTCCTCTCCCACGCCGACCGCACCCGCCTCGTCCCGCCCGCCCACAAGGGCCGCACCTGGTCGAAGAACGTGGCGCACCGCGTCCTGATGGTCGACGGCTTCGTCGCCGGGCTGTGGCGGACGGCCGACGACGTCCTCGTCGTCGAGCCCTTCGAGCGTCTCACCAAGACCCGGTGGGACGAGGTCGCGGCCGAGGGGCAGCGGATGCTGGCGACCCTGCACCCGGGGACGGCGTACGACGTCCGGCAGGGGACCGTACGCGGCGACGTGACCGTCTGACATGGAGAGGGGGCGTTGCGGGCCGCTCGTGGAGGCCCGCAACGCCCCCCGGTCTGTCACCTGAGGGGTACTCAGGCGGTTCCGGATCGGGCTAGGAGGTGACCTGCGCGGTCACCAGGCCCGAGAAGGTGGTCAGCCGGGAGTAGACACCCGGGTAACCCGCCCGGGCACAGCCCTCGCCCCAGGAGGTGATCCCCGCCAGGACGCCCCCTATGACCAGGGGCCCGCCGCTGTCGCCCTGGCAGGTGTCCACGCCACCGGAGGGGAGTCCGGCGCACACCATGTCGCTCGCGACGAAGTCGGAGCCGTAGGAGCCGCGGCAGCTGGTGTCCGACACGACCGGAACGGTCGCGGTCCGCAGCTGGTTGGAGGAGGAGCCGTTCTCCCGGGTGGTGCCCCAGCCGAGGACGCGGGCGGTGGTGCCGGCCGCGTAGACGGACGTGTCCGAGGCGGACACGTACTTCGCCGGCGTGTACGGCATCGACCGCGACAGGGTCAGGACCGCGACGTCGTCACCGTTGGTGGCGTCGGTGTAGTCCGGGTGGATCCAGATCCGGCTGACCTGGGCGACCGTGCCGTTGGTGCCGTTCAGGTAGGTGCGTCCGCCGACCACGCGCACGCTGCGGGTGCTCTCGCCGACCATGCAGTGCGCGGCGGTGACGACCTTGGTGGGGGAGACCAGGGTGCCGCCGCAGAACTGGTTCTGCGAGGCGTCCGTGACCTGCATGACGAAGGGGTACGCGCTCGTCGTGGTCGTCGAACCTCCGACGACGGGCTGCGGCGCGGCGACGGCGGAGGGCGCGGCCAGCATCGCGGTGACCGCGGCGCCGGCGGTGGCCAGGGCGGCGGCGGTCGATCTGGCGCGGGTGAGCCCGGACATGAGTCTCCTCAAGGGGTTGCCGGTGGGGGGTCGCACGGGGTGGGGGGTGGACACGGGGGTCTCGGGACAGACCCCCGTATGCCCGGGCGAGCGGCACGTGCTCACGCTAGGACCGGCGGCGCGGACCCCCCAATGAGGGAAGCCCCTAGGGGAGTCGGGCAGGGAAAACCCTCGGCCACCCCTCGGTGCCGCCCCGCGTCACCGCTCCGTACCCCCGACTCCGCCTCCCCGAGGCCGCGTCACGCGCCGCCTGCCCCCGACTCCGCCTCACCGGCCTCGCGTTCGCTCCGCCCGTCGTCCCGCCGGCCCGCCGCCAGTCGGACGATGTCCACCCGGGAGCGGATACCGAGCTTGCGGTAGACGCGGGTCAGGGTCGCCTCGACCGTCTTGACGCTGACGAACAGACGGCCGGCGATCTCCCGGTTGGTCGCCCCCTCCATCACGAGCGCGGCCACCTGGCGCTCCATCGCGGCGAGCCCCGCCAGACCGTCGGGCACCGCGAGGGCCGGGGCGGGCACGGGCACCGCCGGCCGCGCATCGACCGACGCCTCCAACCGTCGCAGCCAGGGCAGCGCCCGGCAGCGCCGGAACAGGCGTGCCGCCTCGTCGTACGAGGCCGGGACCGGCGCCCGCCCCGGCCGGCCCGCCCGCAGTTCCGCCAGTGCGAAGGCCGCCCGCGCCTCCTCCAGGCCGTAACCCAGCTCGGCCAGCCGCTCCCGCGCCGACGTCAACCCGGCGACCGCCGCCCGGTGTTCACCGCGCGCCGCCCGCACCAGCGCCTCGGCCCGCTCCAGCACGGCGAGCACCCCACCGCGCCCGAGCCGCAGCGCGTGCACCCGCGTGACGTCGATGACCTCCTGCGCCTCGGCCGGCGCCCCGGTACGCACCAGCGCCTCGGCGAGGTCGCCCTGCCACCGGCCGCGCGCCGGGTCGGTGATGCCGGCACCGGCCTCCAACTCCCGTACCCGGCCCAGCGCCTGCACGGCCGCCCCCGCGTCGCCCGCCACCAGACTGGCGTGACCGAGCGCGGCCAGCGCCCGCGACAGGTACACCGCGTCGCCGTCCTCCTCGGCCCGCCGCACCGCCTCCCGCGCCAGGACCAGCGCCCGTTCCACGTCCCCGCCGGCGGCCTCGGCGAGCGCGGCCTGCATCGCACCCGCGCCCTCGCCGATGCCCGCGTCCCGGGCCAGCGTCAGGCTCTCCCGGGACAGCTCCAGGGCCCGGCCGCAGTGCCCGGAGTGCAGCTCGGTCTCGGCGAGGAAACGCAGGTAGTGGACCTCGCTCTCGGCCATCCCGCGCCGGCGCGCCTCGCGCAGCAGCGCCGTCGCGGCGGTCCGCGCCTCCGCCAGCCGGTCGCTCATCACCAGCCAGCGGAACCGGGAGGAACCCGCCCCGTTGTGATGGCACGCCACCCGCTCGTCCTGCGGCTCGTCCAGCGCCCGCCGGATGGTCGCCGGGGCGTCCGGATGCCCCATCAGCGTCTCGGCCTGCGCCTGGAAGGCCAGCGCGAGCAGCTCGGTGCGCCGGTCCCCGGCCCGAGCCGCCAGCCGCGCCGCGTGCGCCGCCTCCTGACGGCCCTGCGCGAAGTCCCCCTGCACCACCAGACCGCGCCAGGCCAGCTGGTAGTGGACCAGGGCGAGCAGCCGGGGGTCGTCCCCCGCGTCGGCCAGGACCTGCGGGAAGACGGCGTCGACCTCGCCGATGGCCTGCCCGGCCGCCTCGATCACCACCATCCAGGCGCGTACCCGCTCCCCGGGAGCGGTGGCCCGGGTCAGCACCTCGCGGGCGATGTCCCGGGCGAGGTCCTGCTCACCCGCGGTGATGGCGTCCTCGGCGGCCTGGAGCCGGCGCTCGTCCGGCCCCGGCGCGCCGCCCCCCGGGGTGTGCCGGGCCGCGAGCAGCCCCAGCGACGCCGCCACCGACGGGGCCCCGCGGTCCCGGGCCAGCGCGGCGGCCTCGGCCAGCCGGGCCGCGACCCGCGGATCGGTGCCCGTGGTGGCGAGGGCCAGGTGCCGCGCCCGCTCGATCGGGTCGGAGGCCGCCGTGGACAGCGCGGCGTGCGCGGCCCGCCGCTCCGGCGCCGGGGCCTCGGCGTACAACGCGGCCGAGATCAGCGGATGCGCGAACCGTACGGTGGGCCCCTCCGGGTCGGTCGCCAGCAGTCCCAGCCGCGCCGCCTGGGCGGTCTCCGCCTCGGCGTCGGTCCGGCCGGCCGCGTGCAGCAGGGCCGGGGTGGGACGGGCGCCGGCGCTGGCCACCAGGAGGGTCCGCCGGGCCTCGTCCGACAGCATCTCCAGCCGGGACAGGACCAGGGCGCGCAGCGAGGTCGGCACCGGCAGCGGCTCGCCGGGCCGCGGCGCGGTGGGGCTCTCGGCGAGCGCCCGGCCCAGCTCCAGCGCGAACAGCGGATTGCCGCCGCTGGTGCGGTGGATGTCGCGGACCGTGGAACGGGGCAGGCCCCCGTAGCCGCGGTCGTCGAGCAGGGCCGAGACCTGGGCGCGGGTCAGCGGTCCGAGACGCACCGCGCGGGTGTCCGGCGGGGACGCGCGCAGATGGCGGTCGTACGCGGCGCCCTCCGTCTCCGGACCCTCGGTCCGCACCGCGCACAGCATCCGTACCGGGGTGTCGCCCAGGCGGCGGGCGGCGAAGCCGAGCAGCTCGGCGCTGGCCGGGTCGAGCCACTGCAGGTCGTCGGCGACGACCAGGACGGGGCCTCTCGCGGCGAGCGCGCGCAGCATGGAGAGCACCGCGAGCCGCAGCGCCAGGCCGTCGCGCTGGAGTGTGGACTCGCCGCGCCCGGTGAGCGCCGACTCCAGCGCCGTGCGCTGCGCGGCGGGCAGAGCGTCCGAGACCTCCTCCAGCACGAGACCGAACAGGTCGGCGAGGGCGAGGAAGGGGAGATGGGATTCGGACTCGGTGGCCGAGCAGCGCAGCACGGTGTGGGCCGTGGGCGCGTACTCGGCGGCCAGGCTCCGCAGGACGGTCGACTTACCGATCCCGGCGGGGCCGTGCAGCAGCACACTCCCCCCGCGGGCGAGTTGCCCGCGCGCCGCGCCGAACGACTCCTCCCGCCCGATGACCAGGTCGGAGCGGCATTCGGCAGCCTTCGCGAAGTCCCGTCGCACGGTCACCGCCCTCTCCGCCCGCCGCGTCCCACCCGCGTGTCGTGTCCCGGCCAATCTTAGGCAACGGCCCCTCGCACCGCCGGGGGACGAGGAGGTGACGGACACAACAGGACGGCGGGGCCACGAGCGGAAGACGGCGCGAAAACACCCGCGACGCCCCCGCCCTACGGCAGCCGTCCCGCCCGGCGCGCCGCCACCACCGCCTCTCCACGGGTCCGGGCGCCGAGCTTGCGCATGGCCGACCGCAGATAGGCCTTGACGGTCTCCGGGCGCAGCCCGAGCCGCTCCGCGGCCGCCGCGTTCGTCTCCCCGGCGGCCACACACGCCAGCACGTCCACCTCCCGGGGAGCGAGCCGGGCGGACGGCGGTGCGGTCCCGCCCCCGGCCGCCAGCAGTCCGCACGCCCGCGCCAGCTCCTCCCGCAGCGCCGGATCCGCGATCCTCGGCGCCAGCGCGCGCAGCGCGGCATGCGCCTCGCGCACCTGTTCCCAACCCGCGGAGTCCGCCCGGCCGCACCCGGGCCGCGGCCGGGCCGTCGTCAGCAGCTCGCCCACCTCGTCCCGCAGCACCAGCGCCTGTTCCACGTCCCGCGCCGCCTCCACGGCCGCGCTCAATGTGCGGTCGCCAAGAGGCTGGGCCGCGCGCAGGGCTCCGTAGAGCACCCCGCGCACCCGGCGCCGCACGACCACCGGCACCGCCACCACCGAGCGCAGCCCCTCGGCGGCGACGGGGAGGTCGTACTCGTGGCTGATCTGCCGCGAGACGGAGTAGTCGCTCACCGCGCACGGCCGCGCGAACGCCACCGCCTTGCCGCCCAGCCCGTTGCCCGAGGTCACCGCGAGGGCGCTGAGCGCGGCCGTCGCGGTCCCGCTCAGCTCGCTGATGCGCACCCGGCGGCGTCCGGACTCCACCAGCCCGCCGAAGGCGACCGGCAGCCCGGTCGTCCGCCGCAGCCGCACCAGCGCCCTGCGGATCTCCACCCCGTCGGCCGTGTCCACCGCCACCCGTTCCACCCTCCTCGCGCCCGTCCCGGGACGCACACCCCCGTTCGGGGGTAGTGAGACCTGCATCACGGATTACACGATGGCAGCCAGCCGCCCGGCAAGGTCCGGCAAAGAAGGAGGACGGATGACGACGGCCACGGAGCTGTTCCGCAGCGCACGGGACTTCCTGCTGGAGCACCGCGAGGACTACGCCGCCGCGTACGAGGGCTTCACCTGGCCCCGCCCCGCGCACTTCAACTGGGCACTGGACTGGTTCGACGTCATCGCCGAGGGCAACGACCGCACGGCGCTGCACATCGTCGAGGAGGACGGCAGCGAGGTCCGGGTCTCCTTCGCCGAGATGTCCGCCCGCTCCGCCCGGGTCGCCAACCGCCTGCGCGCGTGGGGCGTCGGCCCCGAGGACCGCATCCTCGTCATGCTCGGCAACCAGGTCGAGCTGTGGGAGACCGCGCTCGCCGCGATGAAGCTGCGGGCCGTGGTCATCCCGGCCACCCCGCTGCTCGGCCCCGCCGACCTGCGCGACCGCGTCGACCGCGGCCGGGTCGGACACGTGATCGTGCGGGCCGAGGACACCGCCAAGTTCGCCGACGTCCCCGGCGGCTACACCCGCGTCGCGGTCGGCGGCACCACAGCCGCGGGCTGGCTGCCGTACGAGGACGCGTACGACGCCCCCGGCGCCTTCACCCCGGACGGCCCGACCGCCGCCGACGACCCGCTGATGCGGTACTTCACCTCGGGCACCACGGCCCGGCCCAAGCTGGTCGAGCACACCCACGCCTCGTACCCCATCGGGCATCTCGCCACCATGTACTGGATCGGGCTGAAGCCCGGCGACGTCCACCTGAACATCTCCTCGCCCGGCTGGGCCAAGCACGCCTGGTCCAACCTGTTCGCGCCGTGGAACGCCGAGGCGACCGTCTTCCTGCACAACTACACGCGCTTCGACGCCCCCCGCCTGATGGCCGAGATGGACCGGGCCGCGGTGACCACCTTCTGCGCCCCGCCCACGGTCTGGCGGATGCTCATCCAGTCCGACCTCGGCCGGCTCGCCACCCCGCCGCGCGAGGTCGTCGCCGCCGGCGAGCCGCTCAACCCCGAGGTGATCGAACAGGTGCGCCGCGCCTGGGGGGTGACCGTCCGGGACGGCTTCGGGCAGACCGAGACGGCCGTCCAGGTCTCCAACAGCCCCGGCCAGCTCCTGAAGACCGGCTCCATGGGCCGCCCCAGCCCCGGCTACCGCGTCGAACTCCTCGACCCGGTCACCGGCGCCCCCGGCGCCGACGAGGGCGAGATCGCCCTCGACCTCTCCGAGAGCCCCGTCGGCCTGATGACCGGCTACCACGGCGACCCCGACCGCACGGCCGAGGCGATGGCCGGCGGCTACTACCGCACCGGCGACATCGGCGCCCGCGACGCGGACGGGTACCTCACCTACGTCGGCCGCGCCGACGACGTGTTCAAGGCCAGCGACTACAAGATCAGCCCCTTCGAGCTGGAGAGCGCCCTGCTGGAGCACGAGGCGGTCGCCGAGGCGGCCGTCGTACCCGCCCCGGACGAGCTGCGCCTCGCGGTGCCGAAGGCGTACGTGGTCCCGGCGGCGGGCTGGGAGCCGGGCCCGGACACCGCGAAGGTCCTCTTCGAGCACTCCCGCCGCACCCTCGCGCCCTACAAGCGCATCCGCCGTCTGGAGTTCGGCGAGCTGCCCAAGACCGTCTCCGGCAAGATCCGCCGCATCGAGCTGCGCGAGGCCACGGCCGCCGGCTCCGCCGACGAGTACCGCGAGGAGGACTTCCGATGACCCCACCCCCCCACAGCCGCCCGAACGTCGGACGAGTCCCGCCGGGACCGTTGGGCCCTCGGCCGCCCTCCTCTCCAGAAGCCCGGGACAGGGCAGGCGAAGGTCAGTAACCTGAGAGGGCCCGCAAGGACATGTAGCAGTCCCCTGTGAAGGGGGCCGGTGTAGCAGGCCAGTTCCACGTGCTGGACGGGGGGTTGTCGGCACTGGGCTCGCGCCTCCGCCGTCCCCTCTCCAGAAAGGAGCTACATGGAACTGGCAGGCTGGGTGACTGTGGGTACCGCTGCGGTCGTCGGGGGCTTTACCGTCTTGGGCCACCTTTTCGACCAGGTCCCCTCCCTCACTCAAAAGATGATCACTGCGATCCGGTCGATCCGCGCGGTGCGCGATGAACTGAGGTCGGATCGGGAGTGATCGTCGGCCTCGGCCAGTGCCCCCCGCCTGGTCGAGGCCGACCTCCAGTCCCAGCTCTCCCGTAGTCGGCGACGGCCGGGACCGCAGGCCGGCGTCCCCTCCGGTTCGGGGAGGTCGAGGAGTTCAGCTGCGCGCGTACGGGCGCTTGCGGGGGCCTACTGGACCAGCTCCAGGTGGGGGTGGTCCGGGGACACCGGGCAGACGTGGAGTTGCAGGTCGTAGCCCCGGGCGATGTCGATGCGGGTGTGGTTCGCCGGGGGGATGCCGGGAGGAAGCGGGTGGCGGGCACGGTCCCCCTCCGGGGCCCAGCTCCTGGTGCCGCGGTTCCATTCGGTCGTGGCGATGGTCAGCAGCGGCTCCATCCCGGCGCCGCACGTGGAGCAGACCCGGGGCATGGGGTCGGTCAGCCCCCAACGGGACCAGCCACCGGCCTTCCAGCCGGGGGAGACGGACAGCTGATCCATGTAGAGCTCCTGCGGAGCCATGGCGTAGGCGCTGTCCACCGCGGATTCCGCTGCCTGCCACCTGCTCCAGTCCGCCAGCAGCTCCCGCAGTTCCTTGCCCAGCTCCAGGTAGTGCGGGTACTCGACGACCTCCTCCGGCGAGAGCAGGCAGGGCTGGGGCACGTAGCCGGAGAACTGGACCGCAGGCGGCTCGGGGGGTGTGCCGAGCACGTCGGTGACCGCGGCGGCGGACCGCCGGAAGAGCGCGGTCCTCGGGTGCTCCGGGTGGTCGAAGGGGCACCACAGCACCTGGAGCAGATCGGCGTCGGCCTGCCCGTGAAAGCGCAGCGAGGGGATGTCGCGCGCGTACAGCTGGGCCACGGGCAGCATGGCGATCGGCCCCTCGGGCCACGGGCGGCCGGCATTGATCCGCTCGATGACCGCCCGCTCCTGCGGCGTGTACCCGGACGCGCCGTCCGCTCGACTCGCCGCGGCAGCTTGGATGCGCCGTTGCAGACGCACGTCCTCCGGTGAGGTGGGCTCGTTCACCTGGTCCCACTCGTGCGGGCCGTCGCAGTGGGGCCACGGCTCGCCGGCGGGCCACAGCAGCGGCCCGCCGACCGAGCTGTCGTGCGGCGACGGGGACCCGGCGCGTGGATGCAGCCGGGTCGCCGTGCGTGCCATCGGGGCCAGTTGAGGAAAGAGCGCGGCGACGTCGAGCGGCCGCGGTGGGGTGGTACTGCTCATACTGGCTCCCGATGGCGCGAATCGACCGGGCTCAGTTCCCGAGGTTGAGCGTCCCGGTGTTGCCCTTGGTGTTGGGTATGTACTGGTCGGAGAAGAGCGGCTGCGAAGAGCCGTCCGCGCGCTCGACTGTAGCGGTCATCGCCACACCCACGGGAATCGTGCTGCTGGCATCCAGGTACTCGGGCGTGACCTGGTAAAGAACGGCGTCACCGGCCCCGAAGTTGGCGTCCTCCTTCACCAGCTTCTGAATCGCCTGCTCGAAGGTCCGCATGCTGGGAGTACCGGTGTTCATACCGGACTGCCAGCAGGGCACGAGGTTGCGCTGTCCGCCGTCCAGCACGCGGCCCTTCCCGCCGAGGATGTTGGCGATGAGGTGGCACCGGGCGAGCCCCGTCCCGGGGGAGTTGCTGTCGCGGAACAGCTCCGCGTCCTGCCAGCCGGTGATGTCACCCACGGCATCACTGCCCTCATCGGGGTCCTTGCCCACGCAGGCCTGAGCCGTGGTCGCCCGGTCACCGGCCGGTCCGAGCGGGGTCGTGGTCTTGTTGACATGTGCGACCGCTTCGGTGGTGTTCCTGATCCACCCCTTGCCGGCCGGGAGCGAGTCGGTGGGCGCGTTCTTCAGACAGGCGGCCTGCGGCCCGGCGGTCGAGCTGGTGATCTCCACCTTGAACTGCTCGGCCTCCAGCACACGCTGGTTCACGAAGCCCGCGTCGAGCTGCGTCTCGGCGGACTGCTTGTCCGCGAGCGGTATGTGGGCACGCACACAGGGCCTGGCGGCGTCTGCGGTCCCCAACTGGTGGATGTTCCAGCCTCCGCCGTTGTCGTTGGGGATGATCTCGGCGCACTGGGCCCCGTCGGTCCCTCCTTCGTGGGTGGCCGCGAAGGGGAAGGTGCCGCAGCTGTCGTCCGTGACGAGGGTCGTCATGGGCTGGAAGGGCTTCGAGCCCTGGCAGGTGCGAGCGGTGCGGTCGGCCATGCCGCTCTTCGCCCGAGTCAGCGGCGTGTCGCGCCCCCAGCCGTTGGCGAGGTTCTGCTGGGCCCACAAGTATCCGGCCGCCGCGGCGCGCGACGTGCCGTCGATGGTGACGACCGGCATGATGCTGGGCACCACGCAGCCGGGAGCGGGAGTGCCGGTGGAGCCGGTGTCCCGGACATCGTCGTCGCAGCGGATCGGCCTGGGGTTGCTCCAGGTGGCGCTCGGGTCGATGACCTGGGCGCCGGGCGCGGCGACGTACAGCTCGTACGAGGTCGTGAACTCGACCTTGGTGCCGGGGGCCGGGGTGGAGGCGTACGTCACGCGACCGTTGCGGGCATCGCCCTTGACCAGGGTGCCCCCGTACCACGGGGCGTTCTTGGTGGCCTTGCAGCCGACCGAGCACGCGGACCGGAACTTCGCGGTCAGGGACGTGACGGCCCCGGTCGCGCCGGTCATGGTCACGGTGACGTGCTCGTTCCACGTCGTGTCCGCGGGGGGCAGGAGGGCACTGGTCGTGACGTCGAGCGTGCCGGTGCCCAGTTCCTTGCCGTTGCTGTCCTTGAGCACGTACAGCACGGTCAGGCCGCTGACGCAGTAGCCGAAGCGGTTGTAGATCCACTGGCCGGGCGAGGTGATCGAGCAGCTGACCTCGTCGGCGGCGGCGGAGGCCGTCGCCGGCTGTGCGGCGGCGAGGGACCGCCGCTCGGCCGACGTCACCGGCTCGGTGCTGGTGGTGACGCAGGCTTCCACGGCACCCGACCTGCGCTCGCGGGAGCCGGCGCGGGTGGGCTCGCAGTGCTCGCCGGCCACCACCGGGACGGGCACGGTCTCGGTGGGGGCCGGAACGCCGGTCCTGTCGGCCGGGTCCGGGCCGTCCACCGCGCGGGGGGACGCCTGGGAGGCCCGGGACACCTCCGGTGCCTGGGACGCGGGCACCATCGCGGTGGTGGTGCCCAGGACCAGGACGGCCAGCAAGGGAACGGCCGCGCGTCGATATCGCGCGAGGAAAGAGGATGGTCGCATGGTCGTACTTACCTTTCGGGTGTGACGTGCCGCCGGGTGAGCGGAGGCTGAGGGACGTCCTGGGGGCGTGCGGAGAAGGGGGCGTGCGGCCTGCCCGAGACCGTGGGTCCGCGTCGGCGCGGCGGTGGGACGTCGTCAGAGGACCGCCCCGCCGGTCACCGGCGGGGCGGGAGGATCACCCGTCGCGTGACGGGTGGACGGTGCCGGTCACCAGAGGCTCGACAGGCCGCCGGCGATCGAGGACACCAGCTCCTTGCCCTCTTCCGCGACCTTGTTGACCACGGGGGCCGCCTTCTTGAGGCCCGTGGTCACCAGCTTGCCCCGGCCGAAGGTGGCCAGGTTCAGGGCGGTGCCGCCGAGGGCCCCGATGAACTCACCGCTGCCGAAGCCGTGTTCGATGCCGGTGAAGACGGCGCTCAGCGCGCCCGCGCCCACGGAGACCCAGGCGAAGAACGCGGCCCCCGCGGCCAGCGGGGGGAAGACCAGGCTGGCCAGGCCGAGGCCGGCGGCGATGAAGCCCGTGGCCACGCTGACCTTGCCCGCGGCGTCCGCCCACCAGCCGGCGTCCGACCACCAGTCCTCCTGCTCGGAGCCGGAACCGGTGCCGTTGGGGTGAACCTCGTCGTGGGTCTCGCTGTTGGCGGGGTTCCTGCCCTCCTCCCGTTCCCGCTTCGCCTTCTCGGCGGCCTCACGGGCGGCCTCGGCGATCTCGGCCTGGCGCTTCTGGGCGGCGACGTTGCGTGCCGCGCTGGCCGCCGCGGCCGCCGTCGCCTTGTCCTTGCCGGCCTGCAGGGCGGACTGGCGGGCACTGGCGGCCGACGCCTGGGCGCTGTGCGAGGACGCCAGTGCCGAACGGGCCGCGTCCACGGCCTTGTTGGCCGAGTAGTTGGCCGACCTGGACGCGTTGCGCGCGGTCGCGGCCGCCGAGCTGGCCTGGTTCGCCGAGGCCTGTGCGTCCGCCGCGGACCGGTCCGCGGCGTCGGCGTTCTGCTTCGCCTGGTCGGCGTAGCCTTGCGCCTCGAGGGCCGCGTCCACCGCCTTGTCGGCCCATTCCTGGGCCTCGGCGCCGGCCTTGCGGGCGTCCGCCGCCGCCTTCGACGCGAGGGCCGCGTTCTCCTGGGCCTTGTAGGCGATCTTCGCCCCGGCCGCGATGGTCCCGCGGATCGCCGCGACGTGGGTGGCGGAGTCGTGGTCGAGCTGTGCCGCCGTGTGCCGCATCACCTGGACGAAGTTCCGGCGCATCCAGGTCGGGCCCTCCAGGGCGACCTGGCCGTACGACTTGACGTACTCGCCTCCGGTCGCCACCGACGTCGCGGTCTCCACCGCGTCGTCCTCCCGCACGGCCGCCGGGTAGGTCCGCTCGAAGAAGTCCTGCAGCGCCTCGGGGGTGTTCTTGTCCAGCGCGTCGTTGGCGGCCTTCTTGACGGCGCTGCCGGGATCGTCGTTGAGGATGCGGCCGATCTGGACCTTGTTGTCGTCCTGCGAGGCCCGGATCATCCCCGAGGTGAGGAAGTCGCCGATCGCCGCGGAGCTGGAACTCGACAGCGCGGTCTGTGCCGCCTCCGCGATGGCGGGGCTGGATATCTGGGCTATGTACAGGACCGTCTCGCGGTCGTCCTGGTTCTGGGCGATGTCCCGGTCCAGGTCGACCCAGGAGAGCACGTCGTCGTCGGTGCCGGCCAGAGCGTGCTGGGCGGCCTCCCGCGTCCAGGCGCCCTTGGCCTCCAGCAGCCCGGTGGCGGCCTTGCGGCCCAGCGTGGCGGCGAGGGTCAGGTCGCCGGTCTCCCACAGGGCCTTCTCGGCCGCGGCGATCAGGTCCTTGAGGGCCTGTTCGGTCTGGGCCTCCTGAGTGCGCTTGTCCTCGTACTCGGCCCGCTCCTCGGCCTCGATCCCGGCCAGCAGGCGAGCCTCGTCCATGCCCTGGAGCTTGTCCTGCTCCAGCCTGGACATCTCCGCCTCGCGGGCCGCCTGCTCCACCGCCATGGCGTCCTCGACGGCCTTGGTGGCGGTGTTCGCCGCCTTCACGGCCTCGGCCGCGTGCGCGGTGGACCTGTTGGCGTAGTCGACGGCCTGGCCGGCGAACTTCACCGCCTCCTCGGCGGCCTTGGCCGACTTCTCCGCGTGGTCGGCCGCGGAGTAGGCCGCGTCCCGGGCGGTGCGCGCGGCGGAGGCCGCCTGGTTGGCGAGCGCCTGGGCCGTGGAGGCGGCGTTGGTGGCGCGGTTGGCCGCGGTCGTCGCGATGGCCGCCTGGCGCTTGGCCTCGGCGGCCTCGGACCCGGCGACCCCCGCGGCGGTGGCGGCCTGCGCGGCGGCGGTCGCCGCCGCGGCGGAGTTGCGCGCGGCGGAGGCGGCCGAGGACCCGGCGTTCGCGGCCTGCGCGGAGGCGGACGCGGCGTAGTCGGCGGCCTTGGCGGCGGTCCGGGCCTTCGCGGCCGAGTTGTACGCGGCGACGGCCGCGTCCTTGGCCGCCTTGGTCTTGTTGGCGTCCTTGGACGCGGCGATGGCGGCGTTGTAGGCGTGCGAGGCGGCGTTGCCGGCCGTCGCGGCGGCCTGGGAGGCCGCGGCGGCCGCCCAGGAGGCGCGGCGGGAGGCGGTGACGGCGGCGTTGGAGGCGCTGATGGCGTTGCGGGCGGCGTTGGCCGCGCCCTTGGCGGCGCTGGCCGCCTTGCGGGCGGCCGCGGCGGACTTCTTGACGTCCTCCTTGGCGGCCGCGGCCTCCGCGGCGGCCTTCTCGGCCGCTTCCTTGGCCTTCTCGGCGGCGGTCAGGGCACGTGCGGAGGCCTCGACGGCCCGGTCGGTCTCGGCCTGGGCGCGCTTGCCCTCCCGCTCGACCACCGCGACGAGCTCCGCGATGGTCGCCGACTCCTGGTCCCGGGCCCGGGCGATGTGCTGGCCGGTGTCGAGGAACCACTGGACGTCCGTCGCCGTGCCGCTCAGGGCACGGTCCGCGTACTTGCGTACCTCGGGACCGGTGCCGATCAGCATCGCGGACACCTGGACCCTGGCGTCCTCCAGACGGGCGTCGTACTGACCGTCGACGAGGAAGTCCTCGAGCGCCTGCTGGGTGCCGGTGTCCAACGCGGCGGAGGCCGCCCGCTGGACGGCCTTGCCGCCGGTGGACGAGAGGATGGAGGTCGCCACGCTCAGATCCTCGATCAGCGCGGGCTTGTACTGGTCGGCCAGGAAGGCGGCGATGGCCGCGTCGCCGTTGTCGAGGGCGGCGACCGCCTCGCGGCGCAGGCCCTTGCCGGAACGGGCCAGGTACCTGGCGACGGCGACACGGTTGTCCTCGGCGGTGACCTTCGGCAGCGTCTCGGCGAGGAACGTCACGACCTCGGCGTCGGTGCCGTACAGCGCGTAGGCGGCCGCGGCCTTGGTGGCCTTGCCGCCCGTCGTCCACGCCTGGACGACCCTGGCCCGGTCGGTGTCGGGCAGGGCGGGCGGGACGGGCGGCGTGTCCTGTGCGGCGGCGCGCGCCGGGGGCGTCAGCGACAGGGGGGTGGCGGCGGCGGCCGTCACGGCGGCGGCCGCCCCGAGGAGCCGTCTGCGACTCCAGAACATCGTCTGCATAAGGGCGTTGTCCTCGCGGTCTGGTCGATGAAATGGCAGGAGCATGAAAACTTGAGTGACCCTATCAATGGCCGCCGGGAAGGAAATCAGTTGGTGCGCCGACAAATTGATGGAACGACAGGTTTTGACGACGCGTGGCATCTACATGTCTTCACGAGTTCTCCACACAGATGAGTACAACCTTTCCAGGAGGTGGCGAGAGTCACACGGAACCTACAACTCAGGTCCGTTTTGCAGGGGTTCGGAAGTGGACAGGTACCGCCGCCGGGAGGTGGCATGGACAGGCTCAAGCGGGGATACGGGAAAGCAGAGTGCTGTTCTCCCGTATTTCCGACGGGGGTTGGGGGCCCTCATTGAATTGCGGAGCCTTCATGCCTGTCACGGGGTCGGATGGCGGACATCCGGCCGGAGGAAAACGAATTTAGGACTGTGATGAAGGTACGCACCACCACCACGGTGAAGCCGCAGCGGAAGAGACTCGTGGCGCGCGCCTTGGGCGCCGCGCTGGTCGCCGGCGGCCTGGCATGGGCCGCGCTGGGCTCCGGCCTCCCGACGGAGACCGGCGGTCCCGCGGTGGCCGTGGCGGACGAGGCCCCGGGCTACGCGGTCGAGGACTTCGCCTATCCGCAGGCCGACAAGATCCTCGAGGAGCAGGGCATCGTCCTCAAGCGCGGGGACGGTCACATCACCCTGGCCGACTGCGCCGACGGCACCGGACTCCTGCAGGTCATGGCCCGGCGTGAAGCGGAGACGATCTGCTTCAGGACGGTCGGCAACTCGGGGTGGCTGACGCTCGAGATCCCCG
The DNA here is from genome assembly GCF_056430705.1 of Streptomyces sp. NPDC045956. Classification (NCBI taxonomy): domain Bacteria; kingdom Bacillati; phylum Actinomycetota; class Actinomycetes; order Kitasatosporales; family Streptomycetaceae; genus Streptomyces; species Streptomyces sp. NPDC045956. Next base: position 287,669 of record NZ_JBWKKZ010000003.1, read on the forward strand.
CCGTCTACGTCATGCGGGGCAACGACTACGACACCCAGGTGGACATGACCGTCGGGGACGAGGAGAAGTCCTTCGACCTGGAGAAGAACACCTGGACCTCGGTGGGCGAGAGCGCGGACGAACAGGGCCGTGAACACCTGCTCGTGGAGATCCGGACCTCCAAGTAGCGCCCAGCCGACCTCCCTTGCCGAGACCTGCCACCGAGGAACCTGAACTGATGCGACACACCAGACCCGTGCGCCTCGCCGCACTGGCCGCAGCCCTGACCGCGGGACCGGTCGTCATGACCGCCGTTCCCGCCACCGCCGTGACGGGCCCCGCCTCCGCCTCGTCCGACACGACGCACGCCTACACGGCGCAGGTCGTCGTCGGAGACCACGACCGCGGCTGCTCCGGTGTCCTGGTCGACACCGAGTGGCTGCTCACCGCGGCCAGCTGCTTCGCGGACGACCCCGCCGCGAGCCTCGCGGTGCCCGCGGGCAAGCCGCAGCGCAGGACCACCGCGACCGTCGGCCGCGCCGACCTGTCCGGCGCCGCCGGCGCGGTCCGCGAGGTCGTGGAGCTGGTGCCCCGCACCGACCGCGACGTCGTCCTGGCCCGGCTGAACCGCCCGGTCGCGGGCGTCACCCCCCTCGCCCTGGCCACCACCGCACCCGTCGCGGGTGAGGAGCTGACGCTCGCCGGGTACGGCCGTTCCAAGACCGAGTGGGCGCCGCTGAACCTGCACACCGGAACGTTCTCGGTGGACGCCGCCGCCACCACCACGGCGACGGTGACCGGCAAGGACGGCGTCTCCGCGTGCATGGGCGACACCGGCGGACCGCTGGTCCGGGTGGCCGGCGGGGCCCCTCGGCTGGCCGGCCTCAGCAGCCGCTCCTACCAGGGCGGTTGCTTCGGTATCGACGCCGCCGAGACGCGTACCGGCGGCATCGTCACCCGCGTCGACGACCTGGGCTCCTGGGTGGCGTCCAAGGTGGGCGCGGTCCGCCTCACCGACTTCAACTGCGACGGCGTCGAGGACATCGCCGTCGCCGACCCGGAGGCGGCCGTCGGCGGCGACGCCAAGGCGGGCCTGCTCCGTGTCGTGTACGGCGGCGGCAAGGGCAGCGCCGAGATCAACCAGGACCTCGACTGGGTCCCGGGCGGGGCCGAGGCGAACGACCTCTTCGGCCAGGCCATCGCCACCGTCGACTACGACGAGGACGGCTGCACCGACCTGGCCGTGGGCTCGCCCGGCGAGAACATCGGCGACGCCGTGGACGCGGGCATGGCCGACATCCTGCACGGCGCTCCCGGCGGCCTCGGCACCGGCGCCAAGAAGGACACCCACTTCGAGCAGGCCACGGGCAACGGCTCGATCAGCGCCTCGACCCCCGAGACCGGTGACGTGATGGGGCAGGCCATGGCCGCGGGCACCACCGCCGCCGGCGAGCCCTTCGTCGTGATCGGCACGCCCGGCGAGGGCCTCGGCACCGCGGCGAAGGCCGGCGAGGCGTTCTACGTCCGCGGAGGCACCAACGTCGCCGTCCACCAGGACAGGCTGGACGTGCCCGGAGCGGTGGAGGCCAACGACGGCTTCGGCGCCGTGCTGGCCGCCGACGCCAACCACGTGGCCATCGGGGCTCCGGACGAGAACATCGGCGGCGACGACGCGGCCGGCAACCTCGCCGTCTTCTCCCACACCCTGAACAGCGAGAAGAGGCCCACCCCGCTGTTCGGCCTCGACCAGGACCTGGAGACCGTCCCGGGCGGCGCGGAGGCCGGCGACCGGTTCGGCGCGGCCCTGGGCCTGGCGCCCTACCGCGCGTCGGGAGCGGCGACCGCCGCCGAGTCGATCCTCGCGGTGGGCTCGCCGGGCGAGGCCCTGACGGTGGACGGCGTCAGCAAGGCCCAGACCGGTGGCGTGATGACCTTCCGTGTCAACGCCGCGGGCGGCTACACCAAGCTCGAGGGATACGACTCGGGCACCGCCGACGACGACGTCTCCGGCACCTCCGAGGCCGGTGACCACTTCGGTGCCGCCCTGAGCGTCGTGAACACCGCGCCGCGGGCGGTCAGCACCGTCGCCACGATGAAGATGGCCGTCGGTGTCCCGGACGAGGCCATCGGCTCGGAGACGAGCTCCGGCGCCGTCCACGTCTTCTCGCTGCTCGGCGCCCCCGGCGCCAACGACAAGTGGATCGAGTCCGGCGACGGCGACGGCATCCCCGGCGCCCCGAAGGCCAAGCAGTACCTCGGCCGGAGCATCCACTTCACCGGCACCCGCCTGTACGTCGGCATGCCCTACGGCCCGAGCGCGTACGGTGCGCTCTACGCCCTGCCGATGTCCAACGTGACCGTGGGCCAGCCGACCGCTCCGGTCACCGTGCACCAGCCCGGTCAGGGCGGTCTCCCGGCCGCCGGCGTCCGCTTCGGGCACGCCGCTCGGTAGTCCGTACAGCAGCAGTTCTCAGTCGGCCGTGGCGTCCAGCGCCACGGCCGACGCGTTTGCGGGCCGCGGTACGCCCGTCGGATCGAGGACGAAGAGCGCGACGCCCAGCGCGTCGGCGCGTTCGCGGGCCTCCTCGGCGTAGCCGGCGAGGGAGAAGAAGACGCAGCTCGCGGAGTCGGCCATGGCCGTCAGCCAGAGGCACTCCACGTCCCGCGCCGAGGCCGGGCCCGCCGTCGGGTCCACCTGGACCACGATCCCGGGCGCCGCCAGCCCGATGCCGGTCAGCGGCCGCTGGTCCGCCCGGCGGACATCCCGGTGCCCCAGCCCGCGCAGGTACAGCACGGCGGCGGTGACCGCGTCGCGGGCGGTGCGGATCGGCACGGACCGGTGGGCCGGGATACGTGATCCGGGGGTGCACCCCGACCGCCCGCCGGCTCTCCGGTCCACCGGCACGCACAGCACCGTCCCGCACGGGCAGCCCAGCTCCGGCCGCGGCCAGCGGCTCTCGGTCCCGCAGGCCGCGCAGCGCACCCCGATCCACTCCTCGTCCCACGCCCGGTGGGTGACCGCGGTCGCGGTCCCGCGCGGGTCGAGCGCCGGGGTGACGGGCGCCCCGCAGACGCAGGGGTACGACGGTGCCCTGTAGCGGTGCCGGCGCCCGCAGGCGGTGCAGCACACCGGGACGGTCTCGGACATGCCCCCATCGTCCTCTCTTGACGGCCCTCGGCCCTCCACTTACATTACTTCCAGATCGTAGAAACAAAATTCCGCAATATGGAAGTCGCTACGGAAGAAGCTCACCGCGGGGCGCGACGGGAGTGCGAATCCGACAGCCGAAGCAGGAGTACTCGATGGCTCGTATGACCGCTGCCCGAGCGGCAGTTGAGATCCTCAAGCGCGAGGGCGTCACCGACGCGTTCGGTGTGCCGGGCGCGGCGATCAACCCCTTCTACGCGGCGCTCAAGGCCTCCGGCGGCGTCCACCACACCCTCGCCCGCCACGTCGAGGGCGCGTCGCACATGGCCGAGGGCTACACCCGGACCCACCCGGGCAACATCGGTGTCTGCATCGGCACTTCGGGACCGGCCGGCACCGACATGATCACCGGCCTGTACTCGGCGATCGGCGACTCGATCCCGATCCTGTGCATCACCGGCCAGGCGCCGACCGCGGTGATCCACAAGGAGGACTTCCAGGCCGTCGACATCGCCTCGATCGCCAAGCCGGTCACCAAGATGGCGGTCACCGTCCTGGAGGCCGCACAGGTCCCCGGCGTGTTCCAGCAGGCCTTCCACCTCATGCGCTCCGGCCGTCCCGGCCCGGTCCTCATCGACCTGCCGATCGACGTGCAGCTGACGGAGATCGAGTTCGACCCGGAGACCTACGAGCCGCTCCCGGTCTACAAGCCGGCCGCCTCCCGCGCCCAGATCGCGAAGGCCATCGGCATGCTGAACGCGGCCGAGCGCCCCCTGATCGTGGCCGGCGGCGGCATCATCAACGCCGACGCCGCCGACCTCCTGGTGGAGTTCGCCGAGCTGACCGGCACCCCGGTCGTGCCCACCCTGATGGGCTGGGGCCTGCTGCCCGACGACCACGAGCTGAACGCCGGCATGGTCGGTCTCCAGACCTCGCACCGCTACGGCAACGCGACCTTCCTGGAGTCGGACTTCGTCCTCGGCATCGGCAACCGCTGGGCCAACCGCCACACCGGCAAGCTGGACGTGTACACCGCCGGCCGGAAGTTCGTCCACGTCGACGTCGAGCCGACCCAGATCGGGAAGATCTTCGCCCCGGACTACGGCATCGCCTCCGACGCGAAGGCCGCCCTGGAGCTGTTCGTCGAGGTGGCCAAGGAGCTGAAGGCGGCCGGCAAGCTGCCCGACCGCTCCGCATGGGCGGCCTCCGCGCAGGAGCGCAAGGCCACCCTCCAGCGCCGTACGCACTTCGACGACATCCCGATCAAGCCGCAGCGCGTGTACGAGGAGATGAACAAGGCCTTCGGCCCGGAGACCCGGTACGTCTCCACCATCGGCCTCTCCCAGATCGCCGGCGCCCAGATGCTGCACGTCTACCGCCCGCGGCACTGGATCAACTGCGGCCAGGCCGGCCCGCTCGGCTGGACCGTCCCGGCCGCGCTCGGCGTCGCCAAGGCCGACCCCGAGGCCCAGGTCGTGGCGCTCTCCGGCGACTACGACTTCCAGTTCATGATCGAGGAACTGGTGGTCGGCGCGCAGCACAAGATCCCGTACGTCCACGTCCTGGTCAACAACTCCTACCTGGGCCTGATCCGTCAGGCGCAGCGGGCGTTCGAGATCGACTTCCAGGTCAACCTGGAGTTCGAGAACATCAACTCGCCCGAACTGGGCGTCTACGGCGTGGACCACGTCAAGGTCGCCGAGGGTCTCGGCTGCAAGGCGATCCGGGTGACCGACCCGGCCGAGCTGGGCGCGGCCCTGGAGCAGGCCAAGAAGCTCGCCGCCGAGCACCAGGTGCCGGTCGTCGTCGAGGCGATCCTGGAGCGGATCACCAACATCTCCATGTCGGGGACGAACGACATCTCCAACGTGGTGGAGTTCGAGGAGCTGGCCACGGAGCCGGGGCACGCCCCGACCGCGGTCAGGACCCTGAAGGCCTGACCCGCACCACCCGCACGGCCTGAGGGCGAGGGCGGTCCGTCACCTGACGGACCGCCCTCGCGCGCGTCCGGGCCGCTCAGTCCCCGCCGCCCCCGCCCCCGCCGCCCGAGCCGCAGCCGCCCCCGTGGCCCGAGCCCCAGTCGCCCGTGATCGAGTCCTCGTACTCGTCGCGCCACCGGAGGAACCTGCCGCGGCCCAGGGAGAAGCGCACCCCGTCCGTGGAGCCGCCCGGGTCAGTGAGCCCGGTGCGCAGCGCGAAGCGCGGCAGCAGCATGCGCAGGGCCGCGTCGCCGTGCAGGGCGACCGCGAGCAGCGTGTCGTCGTCCGTGAGCCCGTGCCGGACCCTCGGCAGGGGGTTCCGCGCCCGCCAGAACTCGACGCGCCGGCGGGCGCCCCGGGTGGGGCCGAGCCGCGGGTAGCGCAGCAGTCCCTCCTCCGCGAGCGGGATGCGCGCCAGCGCCAGCGCCAGGCGCACGTCCGGATGCCGGACCAGCTCGCGGGCCGTGCGCGGCTCCCGCAGGCAGTCCAGGACGGTGCCCTCGAACGGCCCCAGCCCCTCCGGTTCCGGTCCCGTGGCGCACAGCGTCCTGCGGGGGCCGATCTCCAACGCCCCCCGCAGGTGCAGGTCGACCACCGCCACCGTCACCGCGGCCCGCGGCCCGCCGCCCAGCAGGGCGATCTCGTACGGCTCCCAGCCGATCTCCGTGCCACCGTCCATGACCTCACCCCCGTGTGCCCGGGGTTGTGCCCGGCCCGGGGGGTGGTTCAAGCGCGCGGCAGGCGTTCTCAGAGGAAGATCTGAGCGAGGCGCGCGCCTCGTTCAGCCCTCGTGGTGCTTGTGCTGCTCCTGGTGCTCGTGCAGCCCCGGCCAGTCGTCCGGGCCGCCGCCCTGCCACTCGACGAGGTCGCTGTCCTCCACGTCGGTCACGTACAGGTCGGCCAGCCGCAGCAGCTCGGCGACGTCGTCGGCGTGCGAGGCGACGCCGAGGGTCTCCTCGCCGGAGGTGACCCGGCGGGATCCGTCCAGCCCGGGGGAGTGGACCACGATGTGCGGGTGCTCGGGTGGGTGTGCCATGACTTCAGCCTCCTGCGCGGGCACGCGATCCGCACCCCGGCGGGCGGGAGGGCCGGCAGAGGCCGGCGGGAGCACGCCGAAGAGCGCCGGATGCGGGACCGTCCGCATCCGGCGCTCATCGGCCGGTGAAGGTTCTACGGTTCTTCACGTGGTGTCCGTCCGACAGCGCGAGGCTGGGCGCGACAGGTCGTTCGCGCCGCCGGACGGAGTCATGGGCCTCCGGTGTGCAGAGGCGGGTGGTGGCTGGGACCGCGACGGTGCGACGGGTCCGGAACGCCTCTCCCCTCAGGTCGTAGGAGAAGCTCCGGGCCCTTCACCACCGCACTGGCTCGCAGGCCGTCGCGGTCCTCGCCCTTCCCGCGCCGGCGCCGGGCGGCCACCCCTCATCCGGGTCGCTCCGGTGCCCGCGCGGGCCGCGCACACGGTCCCGGCCTCCCCGCCGGGTCCCGTGCGCGAGCTTTGCGGTCAGTCCTCGCGCAGGGCGCGGACCGCCTCTTCCAGACGCCTGCCGTACTCCGGGTCGGCGGCGTGGAAGTGCGCGAGGTTCTTCTCGACCACGTCGTTGCGGGAGACCTGGGACAGGCCGCCGGCGAGGTTCGCGATCAGGCGCTGCTTCTCGTCCTCGGACATCAGGCGGTACAGCTCACCGGCCTGGTAGAAGTGGTCGTCCTTGGTGTGCAGCGGCGTCTCGTGGGTGCCGGTGTGGCCGGACACCGGCAGCGGCGAGGCCAGCGGGCGGCCGGTCTCGACCGGGCCGTCGTACGAGTTCGGCTCGTAGTTCTTGGCGCCGCGGCCCTGGGAGTTGGACGCCATCAGGCCGTCGCGGCCGTAGTTGTCCGCACCGCCGGGCACCGCCTTGGGGGCGTTCACCGCGAGCTGGGTGTGGTTGACGCCCAGGCGGTAGCGGTGGGCGTCCGCGTAGGCGAACAGCCGGCCCTGGAGCATCTTGTCGGGGGAGGGGCCGATGCCCGGAACGAAGTTGTTCGGGGAGAAGGCGGCCTGCTCGACCTCGGCGAAGACGTTGTCCGGGTTGCGGTCCAGCACGAGCCGGCCCACGCGGCGCAGCGGGTAGTCGGCGTGCGGCCACACCTTGGTCACGTCGAACGGGTTGAAGCGGTAGTTCGCCGCCTCGGCCACCGGCATCAGCTGCACGTGCAGCGTCCAGGACGGGTGCACGCCCCGCTCGATCGCCTGCACCAGGTCCGTCTGGTGCGAGGTCGGGTCCTCGCCCGCGAGCTTGGCGGCCTCGTCGGCGGTCAGGCAGCGGATGCCCTGGTCCGTCTTGAAGTGGTACTTGACGAAGAAGGACTCGCCCCTGCCGTTCGTCCACTGGTAGGTGTGCGAGCCGAAGCCGTCCATGTGACGGTACGAGGCGGGGATGCCGCGGTCGCCCATCAGCCAGGTCACCTGGTGCGTGGCCTCGGGGGAGTGGGCCCAGAAGTCGAAGACGTTGTCCGGCTCCTGGCGGCCCGAGAACGGGTCGCGCTTCTGCGAGTGGATGAAGTCGGGGAACTTGATCGGGTCCTTGATGAAGAACACCGGGGTGTTGTTGCCGACGAGGTCGTAGTTGCCCTCCTCGGTGTAGAACTTCACCGCGAAGCCGCGCGGGTCGCGGACCGCGTCCGCGCCGCCGAGCGAGTCGGCCACGGTGGAGAAGCGCAGGAAGACCTCGGTGCGCTTGCCGACGGTGTTCAGGAAGTCGGCGTGCGTGTAGCCCGTGACGTCGTCGGTCACCTCGAAGTGGCCGTAGGCGCCGGAGCCGCGGGCGTGCACCACGCGCTCCGGGATGCGCTCGCGGTTGAAGCGGGCGAGCTTCTCCAGGAGGTGCTGGTCCTGGATCAGCAGGGGGCCGCCGATGCCGGCGGAGGCGGAATTCTGGTTGTCTGCGACCGGGGCGCCGGACTCCGTGGTGAGAGTCCGCGTCGTGAGCACGCGCTGCGACATCGGGGACCTTCCGTGCGAGGGGTAAGCGGAAAACAACTTCCGCTTCGTGGAGCCTAAGTTCGGGTGAAGAGCACGTCAACAGTTTGTTGAAGTGGTATCCGGGCGGCGTCGCCGCTCGGGCGCGACAGGACAGGTGTCAGCGACGGCGCCGCCCGGAGGTCTCGTGGTCCGGCCGGTCAGACCTGGGAACCGGAGAGGCGCTCCACGGCGCGCAGCAGGGCCGAGTGGTCCAGGCCGCCGTCGCCCTGGGCGCGCAGGGAGGCGACCAGCTGGGCGACCACGGCGCCGACCGGCAGCGCGGCCCCGACGTTGCGGGCGGCGTCGGTGACGATGCCCATGTCCTTGTGGTGCAGGTCGATGCGGAAGCCCGGCTTGAAGTCGCGGGCGAGGAAGTTGTCCTTCTTCCGCGTCAGCACGGTGGAGCCGGCCAGCCCGCCGTTGAGGACGTCGAGGGCGGCCTTCAGGTCCACGCCCGACTTCTCCAGGAAGACCACGGCCTCGGCGCACGCCTGGATGTTCACGGCGACGATCAGCTGGTTGGCGGCCTTCACGGTCTGGCCCGAGCCGTGCGGACCGCACAGCACGATGGTCTTGCCGAGCGCCTCCAGGAGCGGCTTGGCCTCGTCGAAGTCGGCCTGCTCACCGCCGACCATGATGGACAGGACGGCCTCGATGGCGCCGGCCTCGCCGCCGGAGACGGGGGCGTCCAGCACGCGGACGCCCTTGTCCTTGGCGGCCGCGGCCAGGTCGACCGAGGTCTGCGGGGTGATCGAGGACATGTCGACCAGCAGGGCGCCGGACTTCGCGTTCTCCAGGATGCCGTCGGGGCCGTAGGCGATGGCCTCGACCTGCGGCGACGCGGGCACCATGGTGACCACGACGTCGGCGTCGCGCACGGCCTCGGCGATCGAGCCGGCCGCGGTGCCTCCGGCGGCGGCCAGGCGGTCGAGCTTGTCCTGCTCCAGCGTGTAGCCGGTGACCTGGTAACCCGCCTTGATCAGGTTCTCCGCCATGGGGGAGCCCATGATGCCGAGACCGATCCAGGCGACCTTGGGGAGGGTGCTCATGATGGGTGCCTCTCTGAAAAAAGTGTTCTGCGGGGTGGCGCTCAGCGGGCCGCGCGGGCCTCGGCCGGCAGCCAGGAGAAGGACTCGGCGCTGGGGGCGTCGCCCGGCTTGTACTCCAGGCCGACCCAGCCGTCGTAGCCGGCCTTCCGCAGCCGGTCGAGCAGCTCCTCCAGCGGGAGGGTGCCGGTGCCGGGGGCGCCGCGGCCCGGGTTGTCGGCGATCTGCACGTGGCCGGTCTTCGCGGCGTACGCGTCGATCACCTGCGGCAGGTCCTCGCCGTTCATGGACAGGTGGTAGAGGTCCATGAGGAACTTGGCGTTGCCGAGTCCGGAGGCCTCGTTGACCTTGTCGACGACCGCGACGGCGGCCGGGGCCGACACCAGCGGGTAGAGCGGCGACTCGGGCTTGTTGAGCGCCTCGATCAGCAGGACCGCGCCGATCCGGTCGGCCGCGCGGGCGGCGAGGACCAGGTTCTCCAGGGCGAGCCGGTCCTGCTCGGCCGGGTCCGCGCCCTCGACGCGGTTGCCGTACAGGGCGTTGAGGGCCGTGCAGCCCAGCGACTTCGCGAAGTCGGCGGCCACGTCGATGTTGGCGCGGAACCGGTCCGACTCCTCGCCCGGCACCGACAGGGCGCCGCGGTCGGGGCCCGGGAGCTGTCCGGCGTAGAAGTTCAGCCCGGTGAGCCGGACGCCCGCCTCCTCGATCGCCTTCTTCAGGGCGTCGAGCTCGGACTGCTCGGGGGTGGGCGAGTCGATCCAGGGCCACCACAGCTCGACCGCGGTGAAGCCGGCCGCGGCGGCGGCCGCGGGACGCTCCAGGAGCGGGAGTTCCGTGAAGAGGATCGACAGGTTGACGTTGAAGCGCTGGTCTGCGAAGCCCATCGGGTGCCGCGCTCCTTCCGTTTCGATCGTAATCCGCTGTCTTCCGTATTACGGAAGTTCGTTTCTGCTTAATGGAAGATTGCCGGTGGAGCTTCCTCCTTGTCAAGAGGGGGCGGCGGAAAACGGTCACCGCGCGTTAGGTTGACCGCGTGCGATTGAGAGTGGAGTTCACGACCGAGCCCTTCGACCTCGACGAGGCCCCCGCGCACGCGGTGGTCGCCCGGGAGGTCGTCGAGGCCGCGGAGCTGGACGAGGTCGACGTCGGCCCGTTCGGCAACACCGCGGAGGGCGGCGCCGACGCGGTGCTCACCGCCGTGGACGCGCTGCTGCGCCGTTCCCTGGAGGCGGGCGCCACCCGGATCTCCCTCCAGGTCAACGTGGTCGGGGAGGGCAAGCGGTGACCGGGCCGGGGGAGGAGCCGTTCATCGCGGCCGTGAAGCCGCTGGTCGACGCCATCGGCGGCGAGCTGCTCCCGGCCGACGAGGCGGGCCAGGACGACGTGGTGCTCGCCTGGGAGGGTGCCGAGGTGGTCGCCGTACGACTGCCGCAGCTCGCGGACTCCCTGGACCACATCCTCGCCGCGCTGGAACGCCGGCAGGGCAGGCCGCTGTCCGAGCTGGACCGCCGGGCCAAGCAGGAGGTCGTGCGGATGCTGGAGGCCCGGGGGGCCTTCTCCGTGCGCCACGGCGTGGAGACCGTCGCGGGCGCGCTGGGCGTCAGCCGCTTCACCGTCTACAACTACCTCAACCGCGAGAAGGGTGCCTGATCGGACAAGGGGTACCTGACCAGGCACGACCTCGTGAACGTCGAGCCGCCGCCCGGTGACCGGGCGGCGGCTTTCGTCACCCCGAATTTTCAACAAAGTGTTGACGGCTTGTTTCCGAGGGCGTTAGCTATCGGCACGCCCGTTCAGCACAAGGCCACGGAGGCTCCCGTGACGTCCACTTCCGCGTCGGGCCTGGCCCGTCTCAACGACCTCGAGGAGTCCGCGGCGCTCGCCGAACTCCACGAGGCGTGTGCCTCCACGGCGTGGGCCCGGCACCTGCTCGCCGCCCGCCCCTTCACCACCGTCGAGGACCTGTACACCGCCAGTGACGCCGCCATGGCCGAGCTGACGGCCGAGGACCTCGCCGAGGCGATGGCCGGGCACCCGCCGATCGGCCGCCCCAAGCCGGGCGACCCGACCTCCTCCCGCGAGCAGGCCGGGATGGCCGGCGCCTCCGAGGACCTCAAGGCGGAGATGCTCGAACTCAACCTGGCCTACCAGGACAAGTTCCGCCACGTCTTCCTGATCTGCGCCACCGGCCGGACCGGTGAGCAGATGCGGGACGCGGTCAAGGAGCGGATCGGCAACTCGCCCGAGCAGGAGCGGGAGATCGTCCGCACCGAACTGGGGAAGATCAACCGCATCCGCCTGACCCGACTCGTCGAACAGGACGCCTGACCATGAGCACCAGCACCACCGCCTCCGTGTCCACGCACATCCTGGACACCAGCGTCGGCCGCCCCGCCGAGGCCGTCGCCGTCCGCCTCTCCGCCCGCGCCGGGCAGAAGGCGGACTGGCACGAGCTCGGCGGCTCCGCGACCGACGCGGACGGCCGGTGCAAGGACCTCCCGGCCCTGCCGGAGGGCACCACACACGTGCGCCTCGACTTCGACACCGAGACGTACTTCGCCAAGAAACAAGCCGCGGCCCAGCAGGACGCCCCCGCGCTCCGGGACAGCGAGAACGGCCGGCCCGTGTTCTTCCCCGAGGTCACCATCACCTTCGCGGTGGTGCCCGGCGAGCACTACCACGTTCCGCTGCTGCTCAACCCGTTCGGCTACTCCGTTTACCGAGGGAGCTGACCGACACATGACCCGTTTCGTCCTGGGACAGAACCAGTACGGCAAGGCAGAGAACCGCGTCGTCAAGATCACGCGCGACGGCGACACGCACCACATCAAGGACCTGAACGTCTCCGTCGCCCTCTCCGGCGACATGGAGGAGGTCCACCGCAGCGGGTCCAACGCGAACGTCCTGCCGACCGACACCACCAAGAACACGGTGTTCGCCTTCGCCAAGGAGCACGGGATCGAGAGCGCCGAGGACCTCGGCGTCAAGCTCGCCCGCCACTTCGTCGACAACAACGAGCCGATCCATCAGGCCCGTATCCGCATCGAGGAGTACGGCTGGGAGCGGATCGAGACCTCCAAGGGCGGCGCCCGCTTCGTCGGCTCCGAGGAGATCGCCCACTCGTTCGTCCGCACGGGCCAGGAGACGCGCGTCGCGCAGATCACCTACGACGGCCACGGCATCCAGGTGCTCTCCGGCTTCAAGGACCTCACCGTCCTGAACTCGACCAACTCCGAGTTCTTCGGCTACCTGAAGGACAAGTACACCACCCTCAAGGAGGACTACGACCGGATCCTCGCCACCACCGTCTCCACCTGGTGGCGGCACAACTGGGACGGCGTCGACTCGCACGCCCCGGACTGGGACCGGTCGTACAGCGGTGTGCGCAAGCACGCGCTCCAGGCGTTCGCCGAGACCTACTCGTACTCGCTCCAGCAGACCCTCTTCGAGATGGGCGTCCGGGTGCTCAACTCCCGTGACGAGGTGGACGAGATCCGCTTCTCGATGCCCAACAAGCACCACTTCCGCTCGGACCTGTCGCCCTTCGGGATCGACAACGAGGCCAAGGACGGCGCCGTCTACTACGCCGCCGACCGCCCCTACGGCCTGATCGAGGCCACCATCCTGCGCGACGGCGCCGAGCAACTCATCCCGGTCGACATGACCAACCTCTGACGCGGAAAGCGCGCCCCCGGCCCTCCCTGCGGACCCGGGGGCGCGCCACACCGGAGGAAACACCATGGCACTGCCTGCGAAAGGGCCCGCCAAAGGCCTGGATTCCACCCCGCCGGAGCACACCGAGGACGCCGTCACGTCCGTGCACCCGGTGGACGAGAAGCTCCACCCCTCGCGGCTCGTCCCCGCCGCGCTCCAGCACATCGCCGCCATGTACGCGGGTGTTGTCACTCCTCCGCTCATCATCGGCCAGGCCGTCGGCCTCGACGTCGAGGGCCGCACCCGGCTGATCGCCGCGAGCCTGCTCATCGCGGGCGTCGCGACCCTGCTCCAGACCCTCGGCGTCAAGGGCTTCGTCGGCAACCGCCTGCCCTTCGTCAACGCCGCCTCCTCGGCCGGCATCGCGCCCATCCTCGCCATCGCCGAGACGAACAGCGACGGCAGCCAACTGCCCGCCATCTACGGCGCGGTGATGGTCGCGGGCGTCTTCTGCCTCGCCGTCGGCCCGTTCTTCGGCCGGCTGCTCCGCTTCTTCCCGCCGTTGGTCACCGGCGTGGTGATCACCCTCATCGGGGTCACCCTGATGCCGGTCCCGGTGGGCTGGGCGCAGGGCGGCGACGAGACCGCCGCCGACTTCGGCTCCATGGGCAACCTCGCGCTCGCCGCGTTCACCCTCGCCGTCATCCTCGTCATGCAGCGCTTCGGCGCGGGCTTCCTGAAGCAGGTCGCCCTGCTCGTCGGCCTCCTCGTCGGCACCCTGGTCGCCATCCCGGCCGGCATGGCGGACTTCCAGGCCCTGAAGTCGGCGCCGGTCGCGGCCCTGCCCACCCCCTTCGCCTTCGGCGCCCCCGAGTTCCAGCCCGCGGCCATCCTGTCGCTGTGCATCGTGATGCTCGTCCTGATGACCGAGTCCAGCGCCGGCATGCTCGCCCTCGGCGAGATCTGCGACCGCCGCGCCGACGCCAAGGTCATCACCCGCGGCCTGCGCACCGACGGCCTCGCCACCCTGATCGGCCCCGTCTTCGGCGGCTTCCCCACCTCCGCCTTCGCCCAGAACGTCGGCGTCGTCTCCCTCACCCGGGTACGCAGCCGCTACGTCGTCGCCGTCGCGGGCGCCACGCTGCTGGTCCTCGGCGCCTTCCCGGTCCTCGGCGCGGTCGTCTCCCTCGTCCCCATGCCGGTCCTCGGCGGCGCGGGCATCGTGCTCTTCGGCTCCATCGCGGTCAGCGGCATCCGCACGCTGTCCGAGGCGGGCCTCGACGACAGCTCCAACATCATCCTGGTGGCCGTGGCCCTCGGTGCGGGCATCATCCCGCTGGCCGCGCCGACCTTCTACGCCGAGTTCCCCGCCTGGGCGCAGACCGTGCTCGGCTCCGGCATCAGCGCCGGTGCGCTCGTCGCGGTCACGCTCAACCTGTTCTTCCACCATCTCGGCACCCGGAGCCGTCCGACGGCCCCGGCACTCAAATCCTCCTAGGGTCCTGCCGTGCCCTCCCCGTGGGTACTCACCCACCCGCCCACGGGCCCCACTGAAAGACAAGGAAGCAGCATGGCAGCATCATCGGCAGCCGAGCGCGTGGTCATCGAGAACTGCGCGATCGCCACGGTGGACGCGGGGGACACCGAGTACGCCTCGGGCCACGTCGTCCTCGCCGGCAACCGGATCGAGTCCGTCGGCGCGGGAGCGGCGCCCGAGGGCCTGGAGAACGTCGTACGCCGGATCGACGCGACCGGCCACCTGGTCACGCCCGGCCTGGTCAACACCCACCACCACTTCTACCAGTGGATCACCCGGGGCCTGGCCACCGACCACAACCTGTTCAACTGGCTGGTCGCCCTCTACCCGACCTGGGCGCGCATCGACGAGCCGATGGCGTACGCGGCGGCCCAGGGCTCGCTGGCCATGATGGCCCGCGGCGGCGTCACCACCGCCATGGACCACCACTACGTCTTCCCGCGGGGCTCCGGCGACCTGTCCGGCGCGATCATCCGCGCCGCCCAGGAGATGGGCGTCCGCTTCACCCTCGCCCGCGGCTCCATGGACCGCGGCGAGTCCGACGGCGGGCTGCCGCCGGACTTCGCGGTGGAGAGCCTGGACGGTGCGCTGGCCGCCACCGAGGCCACCGTCAAGGAGCACCACGACGCCTCCTTCGACGCGATGACCCAGGTCGCCGTCGCCCCCTGCTCCCCCTTCTCCGTCTCCACCGAACTGATGCGCCAGGGCGCGGAGCTGGCCCGCCGGCTCGGCGTACGGCTGCACACCCACGGTTCGGAGACCGTGGAGGAGGAGAAGTTCTGCCACGAACTGTTCGGCATGGGCCCGACCGACTACTTCGAGTCCACCGGCTGGCTCGGCGAGGACGTGTGGATGGCGCACTGCGTCCACATGAACGACTCCGACATCGCGGCCTTCGCCCGCACGAGGACCGGCGTCGCCCACTGCCCCTCCTCCAACGCCCGCCTGGCCGCCGGGATCGCCCGGGTGCCCGACATGCTCGCCGCCGGCGTCCCGGTCGGCCTCGGCGTGGACGGCACCGCCTCCAACGAGTCCGGTGAACTCCACACCGAGCTGCGCAACGCCCTGCTCGTCAACCGCCTCGGCGCCCACCGCGAGGCCGCGCTGAACGCCCGCAAGGCGCTGCGCCTGGGCACCTACGGCGGCGCGCAGGTCCTCGGCCGTGCCGCCGAGACCGGCTCCCTGGAGGCGGGCAAGCTCGCCGACCTGGTGCTGTGGCGGATGGACACCCTCGCCCACTCCTCCATCGCCGACCCGGTGACCGCCCTGGTCTTCGGCGCGGCCGCCCCGGTCACCGCGTCGTTCGTCAACGGACGCCAGATCGTCGAGGACGGCCGGCTGCTCACCGTCGACGAGGACGCCATCGCCCGCTCCACCCGGGACGAGGCCCGGCGGCTGGCGAGGATCGCCGCACAGGCCTGAACGACGTACAGCCGAACACCACTTGATCTCCGGCCGAGAGGGACGGCTCTCGGCCGGTAGCCGTGGACCCGAGCGGGGTCCATGGCGGCCGTCTCCGGGGGCGTGCGTCCATGCGCACGCCCCGGGAGCGGTCACCGTTTCCCCAGACGGTCCGTCACGGTCCCGCACGACCGTCACCACCAGCACCGCCTCCATGACACCCGCGTCAGAGCCGACGCGTAACCGACCGGAGGGACGCCGCCGTGGCCGACCACCCTGTAGACGAAAAACTCCCGCCCCTGAAGATGGCGACAACCGGCCTGCAGCACGTGGCCGCCATGTACGCCGGAGTAGTCGCACCACCTCTGATAGTCGGCGCGGCCATAGGGCTGTCCGCGACCGAACTCACCTTCCTGACCGGCGCCTGCCTGTTCACCGCCGGCCTCGCCACCTTCCTGCAGACCCTCGGCATCTGGAAGATCGGTGCCCGGCTGCCCTTCGTCAACGGCGTCACCTTCGCGGGTGTCGCCCCGATGACCGCGATCGTGGCCTCCACCGACGACAAGTCCGACGCGTTGCCGATCATCTTCGGCGCCGTCATCGTCGCCGGACTCATAGGCTTCTTCGCCGCCCCCTTCTTCAGCAAGGCGATCCGTTTCTTCCCCCCGGTCGTCACCGGTACGGTCATCACCCTGATCGGCATCTCCCTGCTGCCCGTCGCCTTCGGGTGGGCGCAGGGCTCCAGTCCCGAGGCGGACGACTTCGGTTCCTCGACCAACCTGGGCCTGGCGGCGATCACCCTCGTCATCGTCCTGCTGCTGCGGCGCTTCACCCGCGGCTTCGTGAAGCAGATCGCCGTGCTGCTCGGCCTGGTCGCGGGCACGCTCATCGCGATCCCCTTCGGCGTCACGGACTTCGGACCGGTCGCGGACGCCAGCGTCGTCGGCTTCCCGACCCCGTTCCACTTCGGCGCCCCGCAGTTCCAGCTCGCCGCGATCCTCTCCATGTGCGTGGTGATGGTGGTCTCGATGACCGAGTCCACCGCCGACATGCTCGCCCTGGGCGAGATCGTGGACCGCAAGGCCGACGAGAAGACCATCGCGGCCGGCCTGCGCGCCGACACCCTCGGCTCCGCGATCAGCCCGCTCTTCAACGGCTTCATGTGCAGCGCCTTCGCGCAGAACATCGGCCTGGTCGCGATGACGAAGATCCGCAGCCGCTACGTCGTCGCCGCGGGCGGCGGCTTCCTGGTGCTGATGGGCCTGTGTCCCATGGCGGCCTCGCTCATCGCCGTCGTGCCCCGCCCGGTCCTCGGCGGCGCCGGCGTGGTCCTCTTCGGCTCCGTGGCGGCCAGCGGCATCCAGACCCTGGTGCGGGCGAGCCTCGACAAGGACAACAACGTCCTGATCGTGGCGGTCTCCCTGGCCGTCGGCATCATCCCGATCGCCGCCCCGGAGTTCTACCACTCGTTCCCGGAGAACGCGAAGATCATCCTCGACTCCGGCATCTCCACCGGCTGCCTGGCCGCCGTCCTGCTCAACCTGGTCTTCAACCACCTGGGCAAGGGACAGGACGCGGAGGACGTCACCCATCCCATGGAGGCGGGGGAGGAGATCACCGGCGCGACCGCGACCCGGGCCCCGGCCGGGACGTGAGCCCCGCACCGGATGAGCCCCGGGCGTTAAGCGGGCCGGCGCCTCCGTCGGAGGCCCCGGCCCTCACCTGTCGTGGCTCCCGCGGGTCACCTGCCCCGTCCGGCACGCTCCCGCAGGACCACCGCGGCCAGCACCAGCGCCGCCGCCACGACCGCCACCGCCACCCGGAAGGCCAGCTGGTACCCCTCGGCCGTCGCCACCACCGGTGCCGCGCCCTCGCCCACCAGTCCCTCGGTCCGGGCCGCGGCCAGCGTCGACAGCACCGCCAGCCCCAGCGAACCACCCACCACCTGCGTGGTGTTGAACAAACCGGAGGCCAGCCCCGCGTCCTCCTCGCGGACTCCGGTCATCGCCAGCCCCGTCAGCGCGGGCATCGCGGCGGCGAACCCGACGGCCAGCAGCAGCATCGGCGGCAGTACGTCGGTGACGTACGAGCCGTTGACCGGGGCCCGGCCGAGCAGCGCCAGCCCCGCGACGATCAGCACCAGTCCGGCCATCAGCACCCGGTACGCACCGAACCGGCCGACGGTCCGCGCCGAGAACCCGAGCATCAGCACCCCGATCGCCACGGGGGCCGGCAGGAACGCCGTGCCGGTGGCCAGCTCGCCGTAGCCGAGCACCCGCTGGAGGTACAGCGCGCCGATGAACTGGAAGCCGTACATGGTCGCCACCATCAGCACCTGCACCGCGTTGGCGCCGGTCAGCAGCCGGGAGCGGAACAGCCTCAGCCGCAGCAGCGGGCGGGCGGCGCGTGCCTGCCGGACGGCGAAGGCGGCGAACAGGGCGAGGGAGAGGACGGCCAGGACGGCCGTGGTGGAGGCGCCGAGATCACCGGCGCCGACGATGGTGTACACCGTCAGCATCAGCGCGCCGGTGACCAGCGCCGCGCCCGGGTAGTCGGCGCCCCGTACCGAGCCCGCGGAGGCGTCCGGGGCGAGGACGCGGACGGCCGCCAGCCAGGCGACGACACCGATCGGCAGATTGATCAGGAAGATCCAGTGCCAGTTCAGCGCCTCGGTGAGGGCCCCGCCGAGGAAGGTGCCGAGCGCCCCGCCCGCCGCGCCGACCGCGCTGAAGACGGCGATGGCCCGGGCCCGCTCACGCGGTTCGGGGAAGAGCGCGACCACCATGCCGAGCACCACCGCCATGGTCATCGCCCCCGCGACGCCCTGGAGCGCCCGCGCCGCGATCAGCAGGCCCTGGCCGGTGGCGACGCCGCACAGCACGGACGCCACGGTGAACAGGGCGAGCCCCGTGGTGAACATCCTTTTGCGGCCCACCAGGTCGCCGAGCCGTCCGGCCAGCAGCAGCAGGCCGCCGAACGGGATCAGGTAGGCGTTGACCACCCAGGCGAGTCCCGGGCCGCTGAAGCCGAGGTCGGCCTGGATCGCGGGCATGGCGACGGTGACGATGTTGCCGTCCAGGATCGTCATCAGCGCTCCCGCGCACAGGACGACCAGGGCCCGCCACCGCGTGGCTGCTCCGGACTGCGGCCGGGCCGGGGACTCGATCATGGTCGTCATGGCGACGGGGCCTCCGCTGGTAGTGGTTCCCAGGTGCACTGCTTGTGACGGAGACCATCGTGGGTAACCCTGGGGACCGGCATAAGGAGGCAGTTCGATGTCCCAGAGGAACACCGGTGTTACGTCCCAGGCAGTCAACGCGCACGCGTGCCCGGTGCGCGAGGTTCTTGACAGGGTGGCGGGCAAGTGGAGCGTCCAGATCCTGGTGGCCGCCGCGCCCGGCCCCATCCGCTTCACCGAACTGGAGCGCAGCATCGAGGGCATCAGCCGCCGGATGCTGACGCTGACCCTGCGCAACCTGGAGCGCGACGGGCTCGTCGTCCGCACCGTCCACCCGACCGTACCGCCGAAAGTCGAGTACGAACTGACCGAGGTGGCGCAGGAGTTGTACGCATCCCTGCGGCACCTGACGAACTGGGCCGAGCGCAACCGCGTCTACATCGCCGAGTCGCGTGCGGCCTACGACACCGAGCACCGGCCGGAGCTGGTGGACGCCTGAGCGCGGCGTCGGATCACAGGCCGAACAGGGCCGGGTCCGACGCCAGTTCCCGGAACCGCTGCCGTGGATCGGCCACCAGCTTGCGGGCGGTCAGGTCCATGAGCCCGCCGACGGCCTCGATCTCGGCGGCGACGGTGCCGTCGGCCTTGCGCAGGACCTGCACGATCCGGAAGGTCTTCCCCTCGCCCCACTCGAAGACACAGGACACCTCGACCTCGTCGCCGGCGAGCAGCTCCCGCCGGTAGCGGATGGTCGTCTCCAGCGCGACCGGACCCACGCCCCGGGCGACCAGGTCGGTCTGCCGGATGCCGGCCGCGCGGAGCAGCGACCAGCGGGCGTGCTCGGCGTAGTTCAGGTACACGGCCTGGTTCAGGTGTCCCTGGGTGTCGGTCTCGTACCCGCGGACGGTCACGGGGACGGAGAACGGTTCGCTCACGGGTGTCGCCTCTTCTCGTACCGGTGCGGCGGATGCCGACCCGTCGATCCTGACACGGGTGGCTCAGACCTTCCGCGGGGAGGCCAGCAGGTAGCGCTCGCGGGTCCGCGGCTCGGTGTGCTCCCCGACCTGCCAGCCCGCCTCCTCCAGCGTCGTCGCGCAGTCCCGCAGCGCCGCGCCGTCGGGCTCGTGCACGGCGACCGCCTCGGGCTGCGGTGTCGCCCGCACCCGGTACCCGGCGCCACCGTCCGGCCCCGCCGGCCGACGGCCCGCCGCCTCCAGGGCGAGCGCGGCGGCCTGCACGAGATGCGTACGCTCCCAGGCGCAGGGCCGGTCCCTGCTCCCGTCGGAGTGCGTCATCCGGCGCAGCTCCAGCAGCCCCTGCCAGGCGCCGCGGACCTCGCGCAGCCGCGCCGGCCCGGCCCCGTCCGGCACGGTCTCCTCGCCGCCCGCCCGGGCGGCGAAGACTCCGCCCGCGGCCGGTGCGGCCGGCTCGGGGGCCGGGGCCGCCGCGGACTCGGCCGGCGCCTCGCGTATCCGGTGCCCGGCCGGGGTCAGGAAGTGGTCGTGCGGCGGGCGCGGGTGCCGGAAGGCCAGCCCGCGCCTGACCAGCGCCTCGAGCTGCGTCCGCGTCCCCCGCAGGCGGCCGGTCACGGGGTCGGCGGCGTAGATGACCCGCCGCTGAGCGGCGGTGGGCGAGGGGGCCACGGCGTCTCCTTCCGTCACCAGTTCCGGCATGCGTTCCGTCACCGGCTCCCGCATGGGTTCCATCACCGGTGACGCCCTCGAAGGCTACGACGGAGGTCTGACATTCCAGGCGGCGACCACCGGCCGCCCGTGCTCGGTGCCCAGCCGGCACAGCGTGCCCGTGCCGAGCTGGAACTGCGCCCCGTGGGACGGCTCCAGCCCCAGGTACCGCGCGGTCAGCACCCGCAGGAAGTGCCCGTGCGCCACCAGCACCACACAGCCCTCGGTGTCGGCGAAGGCGGCCTCGACCCGGGCCAGTACCCGGTCGGCCCGCTCACCGACCTGCTCGGGCGTCTCCCCGGGGTGCTCCGGGGGCCCCGGAGCGACGCCGTCCGTGAACAGGAACCAGTCCGGCCGGCTGCGGTGGATCTCGACCGTCGTGATCCCCTCGTACCCGCCGTAGTCCCACTCGTGCAGGTCCGGCTCGATCCGCACCCCGTGCAGGCCGATCAGCTCGGCCGTCTCCCGGGCCCGCTGGAAAGGGCTGACGAACGCGGCCCCGATCCGGTGGGACCGGATCAGCGGCACCAGGCTCCGTGCCTGCTCCCGCCCCTGTTCGGTCAGTGGAACGTCCGTCAGCCCGGTGTGCCGCCCGGAGCGCGACCACTCGGTCTCACCGTGCCGGACGAGAAAGAGATCACCCATGGGCCCAGGCTATGCGTCCGCACCGGGCACCGCGCACCGCGGTACCCGGCTCACTGCCGGTACCCGCCCAGGAACCGGCCGATCCGGCCGATGGCCGCCTCCAGGTCGTCCGCGTGCGGCAGGGTGAGGATGCGGAAGTGGTCGGTGCCCGGCCAGTTGAAGCCGGTCCCCTGGACCACCTGGATCTTCTCGCGCAGCAGCAGGTCCAGGACGAACCGCTCGTCGTCGTGGATCGGGTGCACCTTGGGATCGATGCGCGGGAAGGCGTACAGCGCGCCCTTGGGCTTCACGCACGAGACGCCCGGGATCTCGTTCAGCTTCTCCCAGGCGACGTCGCGCTGTTCGCGCAGCCTGCCGCCGGGCGCGGTCAGCTCGTGGATCGACTGGCGGCCGCCGAGCGCGGCCTGGATGGCGTACTGCGCGGGCGCGTTGGCGCACAGGCGCATGGAGGCCAGCATGGTCAGGCCCTCCAGGTAGTCGCGCGCGTGCTGCCGCGGCCCGGTGACCACCAGCCAGCCGGAGCGGAAGCCCGCCACCCGGTAGGTCTTGGACAGCCCGCAGAAGGTCAGGACCACCAGGTCGGGCGCGAGCGCGGCGGCCGAGTGGTGGACGGCGTCGTCGTACAGGATCTGGTCGTAGATCTCGTCGGCGAAGACCATGAGGCCGTGGCGGCGGGCGAGGTCGAGGATGCCCTCGACGATCTCCTTGGGGTAGACGGCCCCGGTCGGGTTGTTCGGGTTGATGATGACGACCGCCTTGGTGCGGTCGGTGATCTTGGACTCCATGTCCGCGAGGTCCGGGTACCACTCGGCCTGCTCGTCGCAGAGGTAGTGCACCGCCCTGCCGCCCGCGAGGGTGGTCACCGCCGTCCAGAGGGGGAAGTCGGGGGCGGGGATCAGCACCTCGTCGCCGTCCTCCAGCAGCGCCTGGACGGCCATGGACACGAGTTCCGACACGCCGTTGCCGAGGAAGACGTCGTCGACGCCGACCTCCAGGCCGAGACCCTGGTAGCGCTGGGCGACGGCCCGGCGGGCGGAGAGGACGCCGCGCGAGTCGGTGTAGCCGTGCGCCTGCGGCAGCATGCGGATCATGTCCTGGAGGATCTCCTCCGGCGCCTCGAAACCGAAGAGCGCGGGGTTGCCCGTGTTCAGGCGCAGCACGCTGTGCCCCGCCTCCTCCAGCGCGTTGGCCTGCTCGATGACCGGGCCGCGGATCTCGTAACAGACCTCGCTGAGCTTGTTCGACTGCCGGAACTCCATGCGGCGCTTCCCCTCCGGTGACTGGTGTTGCTTGGTTTTACCAAGTAGGAGCTTGGAAAGTCCAACAACTTGTCTACACTGCGTCGCATGCCACCTCGCCGAAGCTACGACCAGTACTGTTCCGCCGCCCGCGCGCTCGACGCCGTCGGCGACCGCTGGACCCTGCTGATCGTCCGGGAGCTGCTCGCCGGTCCGCGGCGCTACACCGACCTGCACGCCGACCTGCCCGGCGTCAGCACGGACGTCCTCGCCTCGCGGCTGAAGGACATGGAGCAGGGCGGCCTGGCGACCCGGCGGCGGCTGCCCCCGCCGGGAGCGGCGTACGTCTACGAACTCACCCCGCGCGGAGCCGCGTTGCTGCCGGTGCTGGAGGCGCTCGGTGTGTGGGGCGCCGGCGAGCTGGGGGAGCGGCGGCCCACGGACGCCGTGCGGGCGCACTGGTTCGCGCTGCCCCTGCGGCGCGCCCTGCGGGAGGCGGGGGCCGGCGAGGAGGTCGTCGAGGTGGGGCTGGACGAGGGGGAGTTCCACCTGCACGCCGGGTCGGACGGTCCGGAGCCGGTGTACGGCGACGGACCCGCCCCCCGAGGCGCCGGCGCCCGGATCGTGCTGGACGCCCCGACCTGCGCGGCCATCGGCCGCGGTGAGCTGAGCCTGCGGGACGCGGTGCGGGACGGCCGCGTCGAGGTGACCGGGGAGGGCACGGCGGCCAAGGCGCTCCGCGAGGGCTGACACGGAGGAAGGCCCGCCGGCGGGCGGGCCTTCCGGAGCCGCGCGGCCCGTGAGCGGGCCCGGTGCGGGGGCAGGCTGTACGAGGGATCAGGCTGTCCGAAGGGGCAGCCTGATCCGAGAGCCTGTTCCGAGGGTCAGGCTGTTCCTGAGGTCAGGCTGCCGGCGGCACCCGGCCGGGCCGCCCCGAGCCGCGGGTCAGCGCGTATCCGCCGACGCCCGCGAGCGCGGCCAGCACGCCCCCGATCCCCGTCCACACCCACCGGTCGGACCACCAGCCGGAGGACCAGCCGTCCTCGGGCTCGATCGCGGACAGCACGGCGCCGCGGCCGGCGTCGTCCTCGTCGGCGTCCGGCCGCACGGCCGCGCCCGGCACCAGCGGCTCGGACAACGAACCGTCCACCGCCGACGCCCCGCCCATGTCCTTGGAGTCCACCTCGACCTCCGCGCCCACCCGGACGCCGAGGTCGGACGTCGGCAGGTCCACGACCGTCAGCCGGACGTAGTACGTCCCGGGCAGCGGGTCGTTCGCCCACGGCTCGGACCAGGCACGCACGGTGCGCAGCACGCAGGCCAGCTCCACGGAGCCGGCGTCCGCCGCCGCCGTGCGGGTCTGCGCGCCGTACTGGCAGGCCTGGCGGCGCCGCAGACCGTCGTAGACGTCGACCCGCCAGGTCTCGGCGGCGTGGGTCTCGGGCAGTCTCACCGTGGCCCGCACGGTGGGGCGCTGTCCGGCGTCGGCGGGGAACGACCAGTACAGGTAGTCGCCGGCGGCGCCGTTTGCGGTGGCCGGCCGTCCCTGCTCGATCTCGGCCGCCGTGCGGAAGGAGGTGCCCGCCGCCGTCGGCGCGCCCCCGTCCCGCGACGGGCTCGCGGAGGGCGACGCGTCCGCCGCCGCGGGCGCCGCGGCGAGGCCCAGCAGCAGCGCCGCGGCCGTCAAGGTGTGTCCGACACGCATCAGTTGGTCCTCCAGACCGCGAGCCGCCAGCGCGACAGCCAGCCCCACAGCAGGCCGGCCAGGAAGCCGGCGAGCACCAGCACGCCGAGCAGCCACCAGCCGCGTCCGAGGCCGAAGGAGGCCACGTCGTCGGCGTCCGACGGCCCGTCCACGACGTCGACGGTCAGCTCCAGCGGCAGCCCGGGTGTGGTCTTCACGCCCGCGGCGACGGAGAAGGAGTGGGTGACCTGGAGGCACACGGTCTCCGCGGCCGGCTTGTCCGTGTCCGCGTCCTCGCGCTCCGCCTCGGGGTAGCGCAGGCCCGTGGAGATCACGTCCGTACGGCCGTCGCCTGCCGCCTCGCCGCGCACGATCTCCCGGCCGTGCACCGTGACCGCCCGCAGCAGCACGCCGTAGGACGGGTTCACCGCCCGGTCGGCGCCCACGCTCACCGAGGCGCGCACCTCCTGTCCGGGCAGCACGTCCACCCGGTACCAGCGCTGCTGCCCGAACTCCGCGCGGTCGGTGTACAGCCCCGACTCCAGCGTCGGCGCCTTCGCGCACGTACCGGCGCCCTCGGTGGCGACCGGGGTCACCACCGGGTCGGCCGCACGCTCCACCAACTGGTTGACCCGGTCGGTGAGTTCGTCGGTGTGCTCGATGGAGGTGTACGTCCCTCCGGTCGCCTCGGCGATGCAGCTGAGCTGCTGCCGCATCTTGGCGTTCGGGACCAGGCCCAGCGTGTCGATGGTGAGCCCGATGCCCTTGGCGGCGATCTCGCGGGCCACCTCGCACGGATCGAGCGGGGCGCAGGTGTCCTCGCCGTCGCTGATCAGCACGATGCGCTTGGAGCCGTCGCCGCCGTCGAGGTCGTCGGCCGCCGCCAGCAGGGCGGGACCGATCGGCGTCCAGCCGGTGGGCGCCAGCGTCGCCACCGCGGTCTTGGCCTCGGTGCGGTCCAGCGGTCCCACCGGGTAGAGCCGCGCGGTGTCCTTGCAGCCGGTCCTGCGGTCGTCGCCCGGATAGTCGGCGCCCAGGGTCCGGATGCCCAGCCGCACCTCCTCGGGCGTCGCGTCGAGCACCTCGTTGAACGCCTGCTTCGCCGCGGCCATCCGCGTACCGCCGTCGATGTCCCGCGTCCGCATCGAACCGCTGACGTCGAGCACCAGGTCGACCTTCGGCGCGTCCTCGCCCGTGGGTTCACCGGCCGACGCCCCGGCCGGGAAGGCGATCCCGGCCGCCAGCGCGGCGACCAGGGCACAAGCGCCCGCCGCCAGCCGTGTTCTTGTGATCATCGGCGGATCTTATGGATCAACGGGGCCGGGCTCCAAAACGAGACCGCGCGGACGTCCCGGCGTCACTTCCAGTCCAGCGGATTGGGCAGCTGTGCCCACCGGTCCCCGCCGCTCCCGGGTGAAGTGCGCATCAGCGTCAGCGCCTTGACCGGCAGCGGCGCCCCGCACAGGGCCACGAGGTCCGGGGAGCGCGGCAGTTCCCGCACGGCCGTCCCCAGGGCGTCCCGCAGCGCCGCGCCCGAGCCCGCGACCGAAGCCAGCGCGCCCCCCACCAGCGACCCGAACACCTTGCGGCGCAGGGCCTCCGGATCGTCCGTGAGCATGCGGGAGGGCAGCTCGGGGACCGGGACACCGTGGCGGGCCAGGCGGGCCGGCGAGACCCGGATGTCGGCGAGGTCGCGGTAGACCAGGCGCAGCGGCTCGCCCGTCGCGGACAGCACCACCAGGAGGTTCTGGCCGTGCGCCTCCAGGGCCACGCCCAGCTCCAGCGCGCGCAGCCCCACGCCGAGCGCGAGACGGGCGAAGCGGGCCGTCCACCGCGGTGAGCGGGGCAGTGCGGTGGTCGCCAGCGCCCCCACCGGCACGACGTGCTCGCCCGCGGCCGCGTACACCCGCGGCGACTCGCGCAGCACGGCGGCGAGGTCGGGGGAGTGGGCGGTGGCCGCGCCCAGGGTGCGGGTCACGTGGAGCAGGCCGTCCGTGCGGGCCGCCAGCTCCTCACCGAACGACGACAGGGTCGCCGAGGCGGCGACGGAGGCGACGGAGATGTCCCGCACCGAGGACGTCAGCCGGGCGCTCAGCGCGGTCTTGACGTGCGGCCCGCCGGGCACCGCGAGGGTGCGCAGGGACATCAGCGGATGCGCGGCGAGCCGTCCCTCGCACGGCCGCCGGAGCACGTGCGCGGCCTGCCACGGATGCACCGGCAGCAGGATCCGCGCACCCTCCCGCAACTCCCCCGGCCACGCCCCCGCCACCAGGCATCCGGTCTCCGCCACCGGCACCAGGCCGAGCCCCACCACCGGCCCGTGCTCGGGCCCGTACGCGAGCTGCTCGGCCACCGAGAAGCCGGGCCGGGAACGGCAGTTGGGGTGGAAGGGATGCCCGTCCACCACCCGCTGCTCCCAGCCCCAGTCGGTCCGCGGCCACTCGTCCGGGTGATCCTCGCGGGCCGCGTGCGACAGGGCCAGCGACGCGGCACTGTGCCCGAGTTCGGCGGCGAACCCCGCGGAACGCGGTACGGCGAGGTCGGTCATCAGCCGCGCCGGATCGTCGTACGCGACCTCGTCAAGCCGCACGACCCGCACGTACGGGTCCGTGCGGTACGGGTCCGCGGCCGGACCGGCCAGCCGTCGGCCGTCCCTCAGGCGCAGGACGAGTTCCCCCGGGGCCGGTTCGCGGCCCGCGATCCACGGCATCGGCTCGTGGGCGAACGCACGCCAGAGCCGGGAGAGCACCGCGGCGCGGGCGCCGGGCAGTTCGGCCGCGAACCGGGCCACGAGAGCGGGGCGCACGGCCGCCAGCTCGTCGGCTACCTCGGCCTCGGTGGCGGGGGAACGGTGCACGGGCGGACTCCTCGGGTAGGGACGGGACGGCACTGCCGGGGAACGACGACAGACATACTGATCGTCTCCACCCTTTGACAGACCGTAGGGAACGAGTGGAACGCGTGGATTTCCTGCCCCCGCCCACCGGCGCCGACGCCGTGCCCCGGGACGATGTCGCCGAACGCGCCGACGCCTACGCCGCGGTACCGCTGCTCAACTGCCTGCTGCGCGAGGTGGCCGAACCGCTGCCGGACCCCGGCGCCCGGCCGGTGTACCGGCTCCCCGGCGGCCGGCTGCTGCGGGTGCGGGCGGGCCGGCGGCCCGCCGAGCCCGAGGTGTACGGGGCGGGTGGGTGGCACCGCGCCGGCCACACCGAACTGGTGAAACTCGTGGCCGAGGAGCTGCGCCGGCACACCGGACTGCCCAACCACGAACTGCCCACCGAGATGACCGACAGCCGCGACGCGGTGGCCGCGCTGCTGACGGCCCGTGCGCGGGCGACCCCGCCGCAGGACCCGTACGTCCGCTCCGAGCAGTCCCTCCTCACCGGTCACACCCACCACCCCGCGCCCAAGGCGCGCGGCGGCGGCCCGCACGCCGACTGGCTGCCGTACGCACCCGAGGCGCACGCCCGCTTCCCGCTGGCCCTGCTGGCCGTGCGTGAGGACACGGTCGTCGACGAGGGCGACACCACCGCGCTGGACGCCCTCGGCGAAGCCCCGCCCGGCTACCGGATGCTGCCCGCCCACCCCTGGCAGCTCCGGCTGGCCTCGGCCGCCCTGGCCCCGGCCTTCGCCGACGGACGGATCCGCCGGCTCGGCACCACGGGCTTCCCCGTGTGGCCGACGGCCGCGGTCCGCACGGTGTACGCCCCCGCTTACCCGCCGGGGCGCGACCTGTTCCTCAAGTTCAGCCTCGACGTCCGCATCACCAACGACATCCGTCGCCTGTGGCGGCACGACCTGCTGAGGCTGCGCCGCACCGACACGGCGGTCAGCGAGGCCTTCGACGCCGTCGGCCCCCCGGCGGCCTGGCTCGCCGACCGCGGGCACCGCACCACGGACTTCGCCTTCGAGGAACTGGCCGTCGTCGTGCGCGACGGACTGCGCGGCCGCGTCCTGCCCGGCGCGACCCCGCTGCTGGCCGCCGCTCTGGTGGAGGGCTTCCCGGGCAGCCCGCTGGAGCGCGCCACGGACCCGGCCGCCTGGTGGGAGGCGTACCTCGCCGTCGTCGTCCCGCCGGTGCTGACCGCCTTCGCCGACGACGGCGTGGTCCTGGAGGCACACCTGCAGAACACCCTGGTCGCGGTGGACGCCGCCGGCATCCCGGTGCAGGCCCTGTTCCGGGACGCCGAGGGCGTGAAGCTGCTGCCGGACACCTCCCGGGCGGCCGGCTGGGAACGGCTGGTCTACTGCCTGGTAGTCAACCACCTCTGCGAGATCGCCGGCGCCCTCGCCGAGCACCATCCGGGCCTCGACCCCTGGCCCGCCGCGCGCCGCGCCCTGGCCCGGCACGACCTGCCCGAGATCCCCGCGCTCCTCGCCTCGCCCAGCCTCCCCGGCAAGACCAACCTCCTGCTCCGCTGGACGGGCGCGGACGGCGCCGACGCCCGCTACCGGCCGCTGCCCAACCCGCTGCGGGAGCCCTGAGGGGCCGTGCCGGGCCGGGGCGTGCCGGGCCGGCCGGCCCTGTCCCCGCCACGCTCCGGGGGACCGCTCGTCGCTCTGTCACGCTTGGTCACTATGCTCGGGCGGTGCCGGAGGGACGGGAAGGGGAGGAGACAGGATGCTGAGGAGCGTCAGCGCGACGCGCTACGTCACGCCCCTGCACTCGGGCGGCTCCGTCCCCGGTGTCGTCGAGGCCGACGACCTCGGGACCTACGTCGTCAAGTTCACCGGCTCCGCGCAGGGCCGCAAGGCGCTGGTCGCCGAGGTGATCGTCGGGGAGCTGGCCCGTGAGCTGGGGCTCCGGGTGCCCGAGCTGGTCCTCGCCCACTTCGACCCCCGGGCCGCCGCCGACGAGCCGCACCAGGAGGTGCGGGACCTGCTGAACGCGAGCGCGGGGCTCAACCTCGGCATGGACTACCTGTCGGGCGGCGCCGACCTCACGCCCGAACTGGCGAAGGACTTCCCCGTCGGCCCCGAGGAGGCCGGCCGCGTCGTCTGGCTGGACGCCCTCACCGTGAACGTCGACCGGACCGTGCACAGCTCCAACCTCATGGTCTGGCCCACCCTCGGCGTGGCGCCGGCCCGCCTGTGGCTCATCGACCACGGCGCGGCCCTGGTCTTCCACCACCGCTGGGACGCCTCCGCGCCGGAGAAGGCCTACGACTTCCGCCACCACGCCCTGGGCCGGTACGCGCCGGACGTCCGGGCGGCCGACGCCGAGTTGGCGCCGAGGGTGACGGAGGAGCTGCTGCGCGAGGTGGTCGCACGGGTGCCGGACGACTGGCTGACCCGCGAGGCCGGCTTCGACACCCCGGACGAGGTCAGGGACGCCTACGTCGGCTGGCTGTCCGCGCGGGTGCGCGCCCCGCGCGACTGGCTGCCCACCGACTTCCCGTCCCGCGAGGAACTGGCCGCCGAGGACGCCGCCCGCGCGGCGCGTACCCGGCGCGGGCGTCCCGACTGGCTCAAGCGGGTCCCCGACCTGCACGGCAAGCCTGCCGCCGCGCCGGACTGGTCCCGGCACCTGTCCTGAAGACGGGCCCGCACCCCCGGTGCTGTGCGGTACCGGGGGCGCGGGCGGGGCCGAGCGGGGTGGGGCCGTGAGCCGGGCGGGCCTCAGCCCTTCAGCTGCTCGTAGGCGGGCAGCGTCAGGAAGTCGGCGTAGTCCTCGTCGAGCGACACCGTGAGCAGCAGGTCGTGGGCCTGCTGCCAGTTGCCGGCCGTGAAGGCCTCGTCGCCGATCTCGGCGCGGATGTTCGCCAGCTCCTCGGCGGCGACCTTGCGGGCCAGTTCGGCGGTGACCTGCTCGCCGTTGTCGAGGACGACCTCCGCGTTGATCCACTGCCAGATCTGCGAGCGGGAGATCTCGGCGGTGGCCGCGTCCTCCATCAGGTTGAAGATGGCGACCGCGCCCAGGCCCCGCAGCCACGCCTCGATGTAGCGGATGCCGACCTGCACGGCGTTGACGAGACCCGCGTAGGTCGGCTTGGCGTCCAGCGAGTCGATCGCGATCAGGTCGGCCGCCCGCACGTCGACGTCCTCACGCAGCCGGTCCTTCTGGTTCGGCCGCTCGCCGAGGACCTTGTCGAAGGACTCCATGGCGATCGGGACCAGGTCGGGGTGGGCGACCCAGGAGCCGTCGAAGCCGTCGTTCGCCTCGCGGTCCTTGTCGGCGCGGACCTTCTCGAAGGCGACCTTGTTGACCTCGGCGTCGCGCCGCGAGGGGATGAACGCGGCCATGCCCCCGATCGCGTGCGCGCCGCGCTTGTGGCAGGTGCGCACGAGGAGTTCGGTGTACGCCCGCATGAACGGGGCGGTCATCGTCACCGCGTTGCGGTCCGGCAGGACGAACTTGGCGCCGCCGTCACGGAAGTTCTTGACGATGGAGAACAGGTAGTCCCAGCGGCCGGCGTTCAGCCCGGCGGCGTGGTCGCGCAGTTCGTAGAGGATCTCCTCCATCTCGTACGCGGCCGTGATCGTCTCGATCAGGACGGTGGCCCGGACGGTGCCCTGCGGGATGCCGACGTAGTCCTGCGCGAAGACGAAGACCTCGTTCCAGAGGCGGGCCTCCAGGTGCGACTCCGTCTTCGGGAGGTAGAAGTACGGGCCCTTGCCGAGGTCCAGCAGGCGCTGGGCGTTGTGGAAGAAGTACAGGCCGAAGTCGACCAGCGCGCCCGGGACCGGACGGCCGTCGACCTGGAGGTGGCGCTCGTCCAGGTGCCAGCCGCGCGGGCGCATGACGACCGTCGCCAGCTCCGCGTCGGGGCGCAGGGCGTACGACTTGCCGGTGCGCTCGTCGGTGAAGTCGATGGTGCGGGTGTAGGCGGCGGTCAGGTTGAGCTGGCCGAGGACCACGTTCTCCCAGGTCGGGGCGGAGGCGTCCTCGAAGTCGGCGAGCCAGACCTTCGCGCCCGAGTTGAGGGCGTTGATGGTCATCTTGCGGTCGGTGGGGCCGGTGATCTCGACGCGGCGGTCGTTCAGCGCGGCCGGGGCCGGGGCCACCTTCCAGGAGTCGTCCGCGCGGATCGCGGCGGTCTCCGGGAGGAAGTCGAGCGTGGAGGTGCGGGCGATCTCGGCGCGGCGCTCCGCACGGCGGGAGAGGAGCTCGTCACGCCGGGGCGTGAACCGCCGGTGCAGCTCGGCCACGAAGGCGAGCGCCGCATCGGTGAGGACCTCCTCCTGCCGGGGCAGGGGCTCGGCGTCGACGATGGCCAGCGTGGACGGCGCTGGTGCGGACATGAGCTGTCACTTCCTTCAGCGGTGGCACCGGGTGCCAACGGGCACGTAACGGGCAATGCGCACTCGCGGTGCGGCGGAGTGCTTCTGGTCAGTGGATAGTAGTTTCCTCATCGTGGAACTTCAAGGAGTGTTGATGTCGAGATTCTCTGAGTCGAGGGAAGGTGGCGCCGGGTGCCACGGCCTTCACTCAAGGTGGCGCAGGTCGGCCGCGGTGTCGATGTCGTAGGGCAGCGCCACCTCCCCGCACTCCACGAGCGCGATCTCCGCCTCGTGTGCCCTCAGGTAGGCGCGTGCCCCCCGGTCCCCGGTCGCAGTCGCCGAGACGCCCGCCCAGTGGGCGGCGCCCAGGAGGACGGGATGCCCGCGCACCCCGGAGTACGCCGCCGAGACGAGCGAGGTCTCGTCCCGGTACCCGGCGCGCACCCGTGCCATCGCCTCCGAGCCGATGCCGGGCTGGTCCACCAGGGAGACCAGCGCGGCCCGCGCTCCGGTGCCGGTCAGCGAGCCGAGCCCGGCGCGCAGCGAGGACCCCATGCCCTCTTCCCAGCCGGGGTTGTCCACCAGGACGCAGCCGTCGAGCGCCGCCCGCGCCCGCACCTCCTCGGCACGCGCTCCCAGGACGACGTGCACGCGGGCGCACCCGGCGGCCCGCAAGGCGGCGACCGCGTGTTCGACGAGCGGGCGTCCACGGTGTTCGAGCAGTGCCTTGGGGCGTCCACCGAGCCGCCGCCCGCCGCCGGCGGCCAGCAGCAACCCCGTCACCTGGTCTTCGTCGTCAGTCATGGGTCCTGCATACCCGACCGGTCGGCGTGCGTTCCGGTGGGTGGGGCCGCGGTGCGGCGAGCGGCGGGCTGCTCATAGGACTGAATTTCGGTCCGCCCGGTGGCGCGGCCCGCTCGGGGTGGCGTTTACTGACCCGCGTCTCCGGCGCCCGACCAGCGCGCGGGGCGCTGGGCACGTTCCCGCGCAGGGGCGCACGACGGCGTGCGGCCGGCGGGGTGCGAGGGGGAGGGCTGTGGTGCGGAGCTTGGGGCAGGCGCAGGTGACGGTCGGCGACGAGGACGTCAGAGTGGCGGAACTGCGGACCGCGGTGTCCCGGTTGCGCCGCCGGCTCGCGGCGCTGCCGGCCGACTTCCCGGACCGGGTGGTGGCCGAGGAGGAACTGGCCGACCTCGCCGCGATGACGGCACACGGAGTGCCCGAGATCTCCCGACTGCACCGCTCCCTGCTGCTGATAGCCGGCGCGATCGGCTCGGTCAGCGCCCTGTCGCCCGGGCTGGCGGAGGTCCGCCGGGCCGTGGAGCTCTTCGGCGACCCGCCCCGCCGCTGAGGAACCGCCCGGGGCGCGGCCGTGACCCCGGGCGGCGCGCGCTCAGGTGGCCGGGGTGCCGTTCGACGCCAGCAGGGCCTCCGACAGTTCCGCCGCGACCTGCTGGAGCAGGGGCACCATGCGGTCGGTCGCGGCCTCCGTGACCCGGCCCGCCGGGCCGGAGATGGAAATGGCGGCCGCGGTGGGGGAGTTCGGCACCGAGACGGCCAGGCAGCGGACGCCGATCTCCTGCT
The DNA here is from genome assembly GCF_056430705.1 of Streptomyces sp. NPDC045956. Classification (NCBI taxonomy): domain Bacteria; kingdom Bacillati; phylum Actinomycetota; class Actinomycetes; order Kitasatosporales; family Streptomycetaceae; genus Streptomyces; species Streptomyces sp. NPDC045956. Next base: position 320,646 of record NZ_JBWKKZ010000003.1, read on the forward strand.
CGTTGTCGTCGATCGCGTAACCCTGGCGCCGCACGTCCGCCAGCGCCGCGATGAAACCGTCCGGCGTGGTGATCGTCTTCTCGGTCGCCGCCGGCATGCCGGTCCGGCCCAGCAGTGCCCGCACCTCGTCCGCAGGGAAGTCCGCCAGCAGCGCCTTGCCCACGCCGGTGGAGTGCGGCAGCACGCGCCGGCCGACCTCCGTGAACATGCGCATCGAGTGCTTGGACGGCACCTGGGCGACGTACACGATCTCGTCCCCGTCGAGCAGGGCCATGTTGGCCGTCTCGCCGGTCTCCTCGACCAGCCGGGCCAGGTGCGGGCGGGCCCAGGTGCCGAGCAACCGGGAGGCGGACTCGCCGAGCCGGATCAGACGGGGACCGAGGGCGTACCGGCGGTTGGGCTGCTGGCGTACGTATCCGCAGGCCACGAGGGTGCGCATCAGGCGGTGGATCGTCGGCAGGGGCAGCCCGCTGCTCGCGGACAGCTCGCTCAGGCCGACCTCGCCGCCCGCGTCCGCCATCCGTTCGAGCAGGTCGAAGGCGCGCTCCAGGGACTGGACGCCGCCTGTGGCGGACCTGGCGGAGTCGGTGGTGCTGGCGCTGGACGTCGGCACGGCACGTTCCTTTCGGGGCTGGCGGGAGGAAAGAAGCGTACCCGGCGGCCGGTTGACTACCGGCTTGTACGTAGCTACGTTCTGCTTGCTGGAATTCTAATTCCGCTTTGTGGAAACGTCCAGGGCTCGGTCGTGGTCACGCCTACACAAAGGGTGCCTCTTGACGAGGTGGAACCGGGAATGAAGACTCCTTCAACAGAACGTTGAAATCGTCGGCGAAGATCGGCGGAGAGAGGGGTTCGGGTGTCCGAGGCTGAACTGGTGCTGCGTTCGACGCGCGTCGTCACTCCCGAGGGGACACGCGCCGCGTCCGTCGCGGTGACCGGGGAGAAGATCACGGCCGTCCTGCCGTACGACGCCCCCGTCCCGGCGGGCGCCCGGCTGGAGGACGTCGGCGACCACGTCGTCCTGCCCGGCCTGGTCGACACCCACGTGCACGTGAACGACCCCGGCCGCACCGAGTGGGAGGGCTTCTGGACCGCCACCCGCGCCGCGGCGGCCGGCGGCATCACCACCCTCGTCGACATGCCGCTCAACTCCATCCCGCCGACCACCACGGTCGACAACCTGCGCACCAAGCGCGAGGTCGCCGCGGACAAGGCCCACATCGACGTCGGCTTCTGGGGCGGCGCCCTGCCCGACAACGTCAAGGACCTGCGCCCGCTGCACGAAGCCGGCGTCTTCGGCTTCAAGGCCTTCCTGTCCCCCTCGGGCGTGGACGAGTTCCCCCACCTCGACCAGGAGCAGCTGGCCCGGTCCCTCGCGGAGATCGCCGCCTTCGACGGCCTGCTGATCGTGCACGCCGAGGACCCGCACCACCTGGCCGCGGCCCCGCAGCAGGGCGGCCCCAAGTACTCCCACTTCCTCGCCAGCCGCCCGCGCGACGCCGAGGACACCGCGATCGCCGGCCTGCTCGCCCAGGCGAAGCGGCTCGGCGCCCGTGTGCACGTGCTCCACCTGTCCTCCAGCGACGCCCTGCCGCTGATCGCCGAGGCCCGCGCCGACGGCGTGCGGGTCACGGTCGAGACCTGCCCGCACTACCTCACCCTGACCGCCGAGGAAGTGCCCGACGGCGCCAGCGAGTTCAAGTGCTGCCCGCCGATCCGCGAGGCCGCCAACCAGGACCTGCTGTGGCAGGCACTGGTCGACGGCACCATCGACTGCGTGGTCACCGACCACTCGCCGTCCACGGCCGACCTCAAGACCGACGACTTCGCCACCGCCTGGGGCGGCATTGCCGGCCTCCAGCTCAGCCTCCCGGCGATGTGGACCAAGGCCCGTGAGCGGGGCCTGGGCCTCGAGGACATCGTGCGCTGGATGTCCGCGAACACCGCCCGCCAGGTGGGACTCGACGGGCGCAAGGGCGCCATCGCCGCCGGCCACGACGCCGACTTCGCCGTCCTCGCCCCCGACGAGACCTTCACCGTCGACCCGGCCGCCCTCCAGCACCGCAACCGCGTCACCGCCTACGCGGGCAAGACCCTGTACGGCGTCGTGAAGTCCACCTGGCTGCGCGGACGGCGCGTCGTGGCGGACGGCGCGTTCACCGAGCCGAAGGGACAGCTCCTCGACCGGGCCTGACGCGTCCGGACCCCCTGGACCACACTCTCCACGAACGACCCCGAAAGGAACACCTGATCACCGTGACGGCCCAGCAGAACCCCTCGTTGGCCAGCTTCACCGGAGACGCGAACCCCTACGGAGGCGGCGACCCGTACGCGGACTACCGCACCGCCGACCTCCCCTTCACCCAGTACGCCAACCTTGCCGACCGGCAGCTCGGCGCGGGTGTCGTCGCCGCCAACGACGAGTTCTTCGCCCAGCGCGAGAACCTGCTGGTGCCGGAGCCCGCCGAGTTCGACCCCGAGCACTTCGGGCACAAGGGCAAGGTCATGGACGGCTGGGAGACCCGCCGACGGCGCGGCGCCTCGGCCGAGCACCCCTGGCCCACCGAGGACGACCACGACTGGGCGCTGATCCGCCTCGGCGCTCCCGGCGTGATCCGCGGCATCGTCGTCGACACGGCCCACTTCCGCGGCAACTACCCGCAGGCCGTCTCCGTCGAGGGCACCTCGGTCGAGGGCTCGCCGTCGCCCGGGGAACTGCTCGCGGACGACGTCAAGTGGACGACCCTGGTCCCGCGCACCGCGGTCGGCGGCCACGCGGCCAACGGCTTCGCCGTCTCCGCCGAGCAGCGCTTCACCCACCTGCGCCTCAAGCAGCACCCGGACGGCGGCATCGCCCGCCTGCGCGTGTACGGCGAGGTGGTCCCCGACCCGGCGTGGCTCACCGCCCTCGGCACCTTCGACGTGGTCGCCCTGGAGAACGGCGGCCAGGCCGAGGACGCCTCGAACCTCTTCTACTCGCCGGCCACCAACACCATCCAGCCGGGCCGCTCCCGCAAGATGGACGACGGCTGGGAGACCCGCCGCCGCCGCGACCAGGGCAACGACTGGATCCGCTACCGGCTGGTGGACCGCTCGCAGATCCGCGCGATCGAGATCGACACCGCCTACCTCAAGGGCAACTCGGCCGGCTGGGCCTCGGTGTCGGTGAAGGACGGCGAGGACGGCGAGTGGCGCGAGATCCTGCCGCGCACCCGGATGCAGCCCGACACCAACCACCGCTTCGTCCTGCCCGAGGCGGCCGTCGGCACCCACGCGCGCGTGGACATCTTCCCCGACGGCGGCATCTCCCGCCTGCGCCTGTTCGGCTCCCTGACCGAGGACGGCGCGGCCCACCTCGCCGCCCGCCACCAGGAACTGGGCGGCTGACCCACCCCGACCCGTGGGGCGCGCCCGGCCTGGACAGCACCGGCGCGCCCCACGCGCATCACCGCCCCGTCCGGCGTCAGGCCGCGTGGCCGCCGTCCACCGAGAACTCCGCCCCGGTGACGTACGCGGCCGACGCCAGGTGGGCGACGGTCGAGGCCACCTCCTCGGCCGTGCCGAAGCGGCCCAGCGCGGTCAGCGCCGCCTGTCCCTCGGCGTACGGTCCGCCGGCCGGGTTCATGTCGGTGTCGATCGGTCCGGGATGGACGATGTTCGCGGTGATGCCCCGTCCGCCCAGTTCGCGGGCGAGCGCCTTGGTCAGCCCGATCAGCGCCGCCTTGCTCATCGCGTAGAGCGTTCCGCCGGGGCCCGGCACCCGCAGGGCCATGCAGCTGCCGACGGTGATGATCCGCCCGCCGTCGCTCATGCGGGCGGCCGCGGCCTGCGCGGTGAGGAAGACGCCCCGGACGTTGACGGCCAGCACCCGGTCCAGATCGCCGACCGAGAAGCCCTCGACGGGGCCGAGCAGCCCGACGCCCGCGTTGTTGACCAGCACGTCGAGGCCGCCCAGGGCCTCCGCGGCCCGCTCCACCGCCCCCGTGGCCTCGTCCGCGTCCCCGGCGTCCGCCCGCAGGGCCACCGCCCGGCGCCCCAGCGCCTCGACGGTCCGTACGACGTCATCGGCCGCCTCCTTGCCGTTCACGTAGGTGAAGGCGACGTCCGCGCCCTCCCGGGCCAGCCGCAGCACGGTCGCCGCGCCGATGCCGCGACTGCCGCCCGTCACGAGGGCCTTCCGGCCGGTCAGGGGGGCGGTGGGATGAGTGAGTGTGTTCGTCTCCATGGCTCCATCCCAGCGGACCAGGACGGCTCGTACCGGCGGTGAACGGACGTCGACCTCGCCCGGCGAACTCGCCGAAACCCCATAGGACTTACCGGTAACCTCCATGCTCTTGTCATTGACATGCCACTGTCTACGCGCGTCATCATGAGGGCATGCGATTCCCCCCACGCGCCGCACGGCTGGGCGCAACAGCCGCAGTCCTGTCCGCCCTCCTCCTGGGCGGCACCGTCTCCGCGACCACCGCCGGCGCGGCCCCCGCCGCGGTGGGCGACATCTGCTCCAGCGACCTGCCCGCGCAGGCGCACGACACCCTCGACCTGATCGAGCGGGGCGGCCCCTACCCCTTCGAACAGGACGGGACCGTCTTCCAGAACCGGGAGGGCATCCTGCCCGACCGGTCCACCGGCTACTACCACGAGTACACGGTGATCACCCCCGGCTCCGACACCCGTGGCGCCCGCCGGATCGTCACCGGTGAGGAGACCCGGGAGGACTACTACACGGCCGACCACTACGCCTCGTTCGACCTCGTGGACCACGGCTGCTGAACACCGCGGTCCGGCCCGTGGCCGTGGTCATCCGCTCCGGCTCTCGGCGGCGGCGAACAGCGCGCCGCCGAGAGCGAGCAGCGCCACGCTCGCGTAGACCTCGTAGCCGTCGAGGAAGCCGATCCGCTGCACCAGGCCCCAGCGCCAGTCGGTGAACTCGTGCACCAGACCGGCCACGCCCTGGATCACGGCCATCAGGCCCAGGAACTCCAGCAACTCCTTCATGGCATCGACTCTCGCCCCGCGGTCCCCCCACACACATCGGCCGCGGGGCGAGCCCTGTCCGACCGAAGGCCCCGGTGTGCGCGGGCCGGGTCGCCGAAAGTCGACACCTTCGCGACTTCGGTCGCTCATCCCGCTCTCCCGGCCGTCGTGGCGGCCGCCCCTGCGTAGATTCGTCGACCGTGAACAGTGACGAGCGGGCCACGACGCCCTCCGCGTTCGCCAGGCGGCGCTGGGTGCTGCCGGCGGCGCTGGTCGAGGACATGTACCCGCAGGCGCGGCGGGCCGACGGACGGTCCCGGCGCACCGGGCGCGACTGGATCGTCGACTTCACCTGCTTCCTGCTCGCCGTCGGCGTCGGGCTGCTGACCGCGGACACCCTCGACCAGGAGCCGCACCTGTCGGACGCCCTGCGGCTGGCCGACCAGGTGATCGGGGCGCTGGCCTGCGCCGCGGTGTGGCTGCGGCGCCGGTGGCCGGTCGGGCTGGCCGTGGCGATGGTGCCCGTCTCCCTGCTCTCGGCCACCTCGGGCGGCGCCGCCCTCGTCGCCCTGTTCACGCTCGCCGTGCACCGTCCGTTCCGGTACGTGGCCTGGGTGGGCGGCGTCGGCATCCTGGTGCAGCCGCTGTTCTACTGGATGCGCCCGGAACCCGGACTGCCCTATCTGGCCTCGCTCCTCATCGGGCTGCTGCTCACCGCCGCGATCGTCGGCTGGGGTCTGCTCGTCCGCTCCAAGCGCCAGTTGCTGCTGAGCCTGCGCGACCGCGCCCGGCGTGCCGAGACCGAGGCACTGCTGCGCGCGGAAGGGGCGCAACGGCTGGCCCGGGAGGCCATCGCACGCGAGATGCACGACGTCCTCGCGCATCGGCTGACGCTGCTCAGCGTGCACGCGGGAGCGCTGGAGTTCCGGCCCGACGCCTCCCGGGAGGAGGTGGCGCGGGCGGCCGGGGTCATCCGCGAGAGCGCGCACGAGGCCCTCCAGGACCTGCGGGAGATCATCGGCGTCCTGCGCGCCGGGGACTCCGACGACCAGGGCCGTCCCCAGCCGACGCTCGCGGCACTCGACGCCCTGGTCACCGAGTGCCGAGAGGCCGGGATGGAGATCACCCTGGCCGACCGGGTCGCCGACCCCGCCGGTGTCTCCGCCTCCGTCGGCCGCACCGCCTACCGCGTCGCCCAGGAGGCACTGACCAACGCGCGCAAGCACGCCCCCGGCACCGAGGTCACCGTCTCGGTCGCCGGCGCCCCGGGCGAGGGCCTCACCCTGTCCGTGCGCAACGCCCCGCCCCTCGGCGAGGTGCCCCCCGTGCCCGGTTCCGGGCAGGGCCTGATCGGGCTGACCGAGCGCGCCACGCTGGCGGGCGGCACCCTGGAGCACGGCCCGACACCCGAGGGCGGGTTCGAGGTGCGGACCCGGCTGCCGTGGGGATGAGACCGCCAACGGCGACCGGACGGCCGCCGTCAGGGGAACCAAGTCGGCCGCCGGCAACCGTGATTACGTAGGGCCCATGACTGCGATCAGACTGCTCCTCGTCGATGACGACCCGCTCGTGCGGGCCGGGCTGTCCTTCATGCTGGGCGGCGCCGGCGACGTCGAGATCGTCGGTGAGGCCGCCGACGGCGGCGAGGTCGGGGCCCTCGTCGACCGCACCCGGCCGGACGTCGTCCTCATGGACATCCGGATGCCGGTGGTGGACGGCCTGACGGCGACCGAGCGGCTGCGCGGCCGCCCCGACGCCCCGCAGGTCGTCGTGCTCACCACCTTCCACGCCGACGAGCAGGTGCTGCGCGCCCTGCGCGCCGGTGCCGCCGGGTTCGTCCTCAAGGACACCCCGCCCGCGGAGATCCTGGACGCGGTGCGCAGGGTCGCGGCCGGCGACCCGGTCCTGTCGCCCGCCGTGACCCGGCGGCTGATGGCCCACGCGGCCGGCGGTACCGCCGACACCAGGCGCTCCCGCGCGCGTGCGCGCGTCGCCGCGCTCAACGACCGTGAGCGCGAGGTGGCCGTCGCGGTCGGCCGCGGCATGGCCAACGCCGCCATCGCCGCGGAGCTCTTCATGAGCGTCGCCACCGTCAAGACCCACGTCTCCCGCATCCTCGCCAGGCTCGGCCTGAACAACCGGGTGCAGATCGCGCTGCTGGCCTACGACGCGGGGCTGCTGGACGAGTACGGCGAGGACGGACTCTGACGCCGGGGCCGGAACGGAGGCTCCGACGCCGGGGCCCGCATCCGAGGCTCGGACGTCGGGGTCCTGCCGCCGAGGCTCGGACGCCGGGCCCCGGCGTCCACCCGGCGGCCCGCCTCACTCCGCCGCGGACGCCCAGGAGGTACCGGCGCCGGGGACCTCCGCCGGCCGCACGGCTCTGCGCTCCCGCCGGGAGATCTCACAGGCCTCGGCGATCAGCAGGGCCCGCAGCGCCTCGCGCCCGTCGCACGGGTTGGCCCGCTCGCCGCGCACGACCTCCACGAAGGTCGCCAGCTCCGCCTCGTAGGCGGGCCCGAACCGCTCCACGAAGCCGGTCCACGGCTTGTCCGCGGCCGGCGGCCCGGTCGGCTCGGTCGAGGCGATCGGCGTACGGTCGTCGAGACCGACGACGATCTGGTCCAGCTCCCCGGCCAGCTCCATGCGCACGTCGTACCCCGCGCCGTTCAGCCGCGTCGCGGTCACCGTGGCCAGCGTGCCGTCGTCCAGCGTGAGCAGCGCCGCGCCCGTGTCCACGTCGTCCGCCGCGCGGAACATCGGCGGCCCGGCGTCGGAACCGGCCGCGTAGACGTCGGTGACCTCCCGCCCGGTCACCCAGCGCAGGATGTCGAAGTCGTGGATGAGGGTGTCCCGGTAGAGCCCGCCGGACTGCGGCAGGTACGCCGGCGGCGGCGGCGCCTGGTCGCTCGTCACCGCCCGGACGGTGTGCAGCCGACCGAGCCGTCCGGACCGCACCGCCTCGCGGGCTCCCGTGTAGCCGGCGTCGAAGCGCCGCTGGAACCCCATCTGGAGGACCGTCCCGGCGGTCTCCACCTCGGCGATCGCCTGGAGCGTGCCGGGTACGTCCAGCGCGATGGGCTTCTCGCAGAACACCGGCAGCCCCGAGCGTGCTGCCCGACCGATCAGTTCGGCGTGGGCCGCGGTGGCCGTCGTGATCACCACGGCGTCCACGCCCCACCGGAAGATCTCGTCCACGCCGGGGGCCGCCGTCTCGCCGAGCCGGTGGGCCAGATCCTGGGCCCGCCCGAGGTCGGCGTCCGTGAGGATCAGGGACCCGACGTCGCGGTGGCGGCTGAGCGTGTTGGCGTGAACGGTGCCGATGCGGCCCGTACCGATGACCCCGATGCGCATGGAATCAAAGTGGGCGCACAGCGTACGCCCTGTCAATGCGTATGTCCGGACAATCGAACTACACAACTTCCCGTCACCAGCGCACGGAGCTACGCTCGGCGCGTGCCGAAACCAGAAGTGGACCCGACCGTGTCGCTGGACCTCAGCGTGGATCGCAGCAGCCCCGTGCCGCTGTACTTCCAGCTGTCGCAGCAGCTGGAGGCCGCGATCGAGCACGGTGCGCTGACCCCCGGCAGCCTGCTGGGCAACGAGATCGAGCTGGCCGCGCGGCTCGGTCTGTCCCGGCCCACCGTCCGCCAGGCCATCCAGTCGCTCGTCGACAAGGGCCTGCTCGTGCGCCGCCGGGGCGTCGGCACCCAGGTCGTGCACAGCAAGGTCAAGCGCCCGCTCGAACTCAGCAGTCTCTACGACGACCTGGAGGCGGCGGGACAGCGCCCGGCGACGAACGTCCTGGTCAACACCGTCGTCCCGGCGACCGCGGAGGTCGCCGCCGCGCTCGGCGTGGCCCAGGAGAGCGACGTGCACCGGGTGGAGCGGCTCCGGCTGGCGCACGGGGAGCCGATGGCGTACCTCTGCAACCACCTGCCGCCCGGCCTCGTCGACCTGGACACCGGACAGCTGGAGGCCACCGGCCTGTACCGGCTGATGCGCGCCGCCGGGATCACCCTGCACAGCGCCCGCCAGTCCATCGGCGCCCGCGCCGCCACCGCCGACGAGGCCGAACGGCTCGGCGAGGACGTCGGCGCCCCCCTGCTGACCATGGAGCGGACGACGTTCGACGACACGGGACGCGCGGTCGAGTTCGGCACGCACACCTACCGCCCGTCCCGCTACTCCTTCGAGTTCCAGCTGCTCGTGCGGCCCTGACGGGGCCGTCCGGCGGCGGTCCCGCCGTGCGGGTTCGTCTCAATGTCCGGACAATGTGACCGTCGTCGCACTCCCCGGAGGCATGTGCTCCGCTTGTGTGTCGGACAATGGGGCGTTTGGGATTTCCGGATCCCGGGCGGGCGTCGGCCGACGCCCGGCACGCACAGCAACGGCACAGCACGGCACAGCACGGCACAGCACGGCACGGCAAGAAGGGCACGGCCTCGTGGCACGGTTTCGGACATGGGTGGGCATCGCGCTGGCAGGGGCACTGTCGGTGTCCCTGGCCGGGTGCAGCAGCACGGGAGGCAAGCGCGCCGAGGACGCCCGCAAGGCCGCCTCCGCCCAGGGGAGGGCCGCGGTGGACACCCCCCGCTGGACCTTCGCGATGATCACTCACTCGGGTGATGGCGACACCTTCTGGGACATCGTCCAGAGCGGTGCCGAGCAGGCCGCCGTCAAGGACAACATCAACTTCCTGTACTCCCACGACGACGAGGCCCAGCAGCAGGCGCAGCTCGTCGACGCGGCGATCGACAAGAAGGTCGACGGGATCATCGTCACGCTCGCCAAGCCCGATGCCATGAAGTCCGCGCTGGACCGCGCGCGGAAGGCCGGCATCCCGGTGGTCACCGTGAACTCGGGCTCCGAGGAGTCCAAGGCGTTCGGCGCCCTCACCCACATCGGCCAGGACGAGACGATCGCCGGCGAGGCCGTCGGCGAGGAGCTGAACGAACGCGGCCGCAAGAAGGCGATCTGCGTCCTCCACGAGCAGGGCAACGTCGGCCACGAGCAGCGCTGCGACGGCGTGGAGAAGACCTTCGACGGGAAGACCGAGCGGCTCTACGTCAACGGCACCAGCATGCCGGACGTGCAGTCCGCCATCGAGGCCAAGCTCCAGACCGACTCGTCCCTGGACGCGGTCGTCACCCTGGGCGCCCCCTACGCGGACACCGCCGTGAAGGCCAAGCAGGGCGCGAACAGCGAGGCCGAGATCGACACCTTCGACCTCAACGCCAAGGTCGCCGCCGGACTGGAGGACGGCAGCCTCGGCTTCGCCGTCGACCAGCAGCCCTACCTCCAGGGCTACGAGGCCGTCGACCTGCTGTGGCTCTACCGGTACAACGCCGACGTCCTCGGCGGTGGCCGGCCGGTGCTCACCGGGCCGCAGATCATCACCAAGGACGACGCCGCCGCGCTGGGCGACTACACGAGGCGGGGCACCCGATGAGCGCGACGCAGACGAAGGATGCTGACGAAAGGATTCTTCAGTCCTCTCCGCTGCGAAAACTGCTGGGCCGCCCCGAGCTGGGCTCCGTCGTCGGCGCGATCGCGGTCTTCCTCTTCTTCGCCTTCTTCGCCGACAGCTTCCTGCACGCCGCCAGCCTCAGCACGGTGCTCTACGCCGCCTCCACGATCGGCATCATGGCCGTCCCGGTGGCGCTGCTGATGATCGGCGGCGAGTTCGACCTCTCGGCGGGCGTCATGGTCACCTCGTCGGCGCTGGTGTCGTCGATGTTCAGCTACCAGATGACCGCCAACGTCTGGGTGGGCGTGGCCGTGTCCCTGCTGGTCACCCTCGCCATCGGCGCCTTCAACGGCTACATGCTCACCCGCACGAAACTGCCCAGCTTCATCATCACGCTCGGCACCTTCCTGATGCTGACCGGCCTGAACCTCGGCTTCACCAAGCTGATCGACGGCACCGTCTCCACCAAGACGATCGCCGACATGGAGGGCTTCCCCTCCGCCCGGGACGTCTTCGCCTCCACGCTCACCGTCGGCGGCGTCGGCTTCAAGGTCACCATCCTGTGGTGGCTCGCCCTGGTCGCCGTCGCCAGCTGGATCCTGCTGCGCACCCGGGCCGGCAACTGGATCTTCGCGGTGGGCGGCAACAAGGACGCGGCGCGCGCGGTCGGCGTCCCGGTCACCAGGACCAAGATCGGGCTGTACATGGGCGTGGCCCTCGGCGCCTGGATCTCGGGCCAGCACCTGCTCTTCTCGTACGACGTCGTCCAGTCCGGCGAGGGCGTCGGCAACGAGCTGATCTACATCATCGCGGCCGTCATCGGCGGCTGCCTGATCACCGGCGGCTACGGCAGCGCCGTCGGCTCGGCGGTCGGCGCGCTCATCTTCGGCATGACCAGCAAGGGCATCGTCTTCGCCGAGTGGAACCCCGACTGGTTCAAGTTCTTCCTCGGAGCGATGCTGCTCCTCGCGACCCTGCTCAACGCCTGGGTCCGCAAGCGCGCGGAGGCCACCAAGTGACGCAGACCGAACGCCGCACCCCCCTCGTGGAGCTGTCCGGCGTCAGCAAGCACTACGGGAACGTCCGCGCCCTGGAGGGCGTGTCCCTCCAGGTGCGGGCGGGCGAGATCACCTGCGTGCTCGGCGACAACGGCGCCGGCAAGTCGACCCTCATCAAGATCATCTCGGGTCTGCACCGGCACGACGGCGGCACCCTGAGCCTGGACGGCGAGGAGACGAGCCTGTCCTCCCCGCGCGAGGCCCTGGACCGCGGCATCGCCACCGTCTACCAAGATCTCGCCGTCGTCCCCCTCATGCCGGTCTGGCGCAACTTCTTCCTGGGCTCCGAGCCGCGCAAGGGCGTCGCCCCCTTCAAGCGCATGGACGTCGACCACATGCGCCGCACCACGCGTGCCGAGCTGCTGCGGATGGGCATCGACCTGCGCGACGTCGACCAGCCCATCGGCACCCTCTCCGGCGGTGAGCGCCAGTGCGTGGCGATCGCCCGCGCGGTGCACTTCGGCGCGAAGGTGCTCGTCCTGGACGAGCCGACCGCCGCCCTCGGCGTGAAGCAGTCCGGCGTCGTCCTGAAGTACGTCGCCGCCGCCCGCGACCAGGGCCTGGGTGTCGTCCTCATCACCCACAACCCGCACCACGCGTACCTGGTGGGCGACAGGTTCGTGCTCCTGAAGAGGGGCACGATGGTGGGCAACCACGAGCGCGAGGACATCACGCTGGACGAGCTGACACGGCAGATGGCGGGCGGCACGGAGCTGGACGATCTGCGGCACGAACTGGAACGCCGCTAGGCGTGCGGGAATCGCCGGAGAGTCCCGCGAGGGGCGCGGGGGGTCCGCGACCAGCCAGGACGGACCCGCCGACGGTGAACACGGTCACCACCCGCCCCCGTCCATTCGGCACCCGGCATGACCGTGCGGCACAATCGCACCCGATGAGCACCTACCGCGACTTCACCGCCCCCATCGGCTCCCGCCGCGCCCCCGTCCTGCGCACCGTGGGCACGAGGGAACGCCGCTCACACCTGACGGCGCCCCGCGTGCCCACGGTCGGCATCGACATCGGCGGCACGAAGGTCATGGCGGGCGTCGTCGACGCCGACGGCAACATCCTGGAGAAGCTCCGCACCGAGACCCCGGACAAGTCCAAGAGCCCCAAGGTCGTCGAGGACACCATCGTCGAACTGGTCCTGGACCTCTCCGACCGGCACGACGTGCACGCCGTCGGCATCGGCGCGGCGGGCTGGGTCGACGCCGACCGCAACCGCGTGCTGTTCGCCCCCCACCTGTCCTGGCGCAACGAGCCGCTGCGCGACCGCATCGCCGGCCGCCTCGCGGTCCCCGTCCTGGTGGACAACGACGCCAACACCGCGGCCTGGGCGGAGTGGCGCTTCGGCGCCGGCCGCGGCGAGGACCACCTCGTCATGATCACGCTCGGCACCGGCATCGGCGGCGCGATCCTGGAGGACGGGCAGGTCAAGCGGGGCAAGTACGGAGTCGCCGGGGAGTTCGGGCACATGCAGGTCGTGCCCGGCGGCCACCGCTGCCCGTGCGGCAACCGCGGGTGCTGGGAGCAGTACAGCTCCGGCAACGCGCTGGTCAGGGAGGCCCGGGAGCTGGCCGCGGCGGACTCGCCGGTGGCGTACGGCATCATCGAGCACGTCAAGGGCAGCATCGGCGACATCACCGGCCCGATGATCACCGAGCTGGCGCGCGACGGTGACGCCATGTGCATCGAGCTGCTCCAGGACATCGGGCAGTGGCTCGGCGTGGGCATCGCGAACCTCGCGGCCGCGCTCGACCCCTCCTGCTTCGTCATCGGCGGCGGCGTCAGCGCCGCCGACGACCTGCTGATCGGCCCCGCGCGGGACGCCTTCAAACGTCAGCTCACCGGCCGGGGCTACCGCCCGGAGGCCCGCATCGTCCGCGCCCAGCTCGGCCCCGAGGCCGGCATGGTGGGCGCCGCCGACCTCGCCCGGCTGGTCGCCCGCCGGTTCCGCCGCGCCAAGCGGCGGCGGGTGGAGCGCTACGAGCGGTACGAGCGCTTCGCGGAGGCCCGCCGCACGCCCCGGGAGTCCCTGTGACGGACTCCGTGCCCCAGCAGGCCGGCCCGCCGGACGAGCCGGAGCGCCCCGTGGAGGACCGCCGGCACATGATCCGCCGCCGGTCGCTCACCCTGCTCATCATCGTGCTGCTCATCGGCGTTCCGGCCGGCTACCTCGTGATCTCCGCCAACCAGAGCCGCGACAGCGGCCGGGAGAAGGAGGCGAAGTACGCGGCGACCGGCATGACGGAGGGCTGGCCGTCCAAGCTCCAGCGCCGCGTCTACGAGGTCCCGGTACCGGTCCCCTCCGAAGAGGTCGCCTACTACGAGACGAACAACTGGAAGACCAGCCGCCTCTACGTCCAGTTCGAGACCACCGGCGCCGGCCTCGACGCCTTCCTCGCGGGACTGGGCGTCGACCGGGACACCCTGAAGCGGGACAACATCGCCATCAGCGACCGCGCCCAGCGGGTCACCGGCTGGGAGTTCGGCGGGTCCGGCTCCTGGTGGGGCCTGGTCAACGAGCAGCGCGACCCGGCGCCCACCCAGGACGTCGTCGTGAACATGGAGAACCCGGACTACCCCATGGTCTACGTGGTCTCCCGCACCGTTCCCTGACCCCGCGCCCGCGACGAGCCGGCCCCGGCAGGCCGCCGGAGCCGATTGTCAGACCCCGCCCGTAGAGTCGAAGACAGTTGATCGGACCCGCGGGCGGGAGGTGACAGGACGTATGAGCGACACGGCTGTGGTGGACATGGTGACCGACGGGCGAGCGCGTGAGCGCGGACGCCCGCGGCAGCCGCAGGAGCCGGTGTCCGTCCCCCTCCGCCTCGCGGCCGTCTTCCTCCCCGCCGGCCTCCCGCGCGACGGACGGATCGCCTTCTGGGACCCGGAGGGCGGCGACGTCACCTCGGGGCTCCACTCCGCCGCGTCCGCCGCGACGGGCCTCACCACCGCCGCCACCGCGCCGCCGGACAGCGGGGGACCCGCCGCCGTTCCCGCCGCCGGCGGCACCGCCCGCCCCACCGAACCCACCGAACTCACCGTCGTACGCCGCCACGGCGCCGGGGTGCGGCGCGGCACGACGCCCGCGCTGTCCCTCCCGGTCGGTGAGGCCCTGCCCCTGCTGGTGCGCGCCCGGCACGACCCGGCCGCCCACCCGGCCACCGCCTGCTGGGGAGCGGCGGCCCTGCACGCCCTGCGGCTCACCGCGCGCGGCCGGCTCCTGCCCGGCCTGACGACGACCGGGCACGACGCCTGGCGGGCCGGCCCCCTGGACCCCGACGACATCGCGCACCTGCGGGCGGTCGCCGCCGCCCTGCCCCCGGAGGGCCACGCGGTCCCGCTGGACGGGCCGGGCCCGATCCGCCTACCGGAGCCGGAAGCGCTGGTCCGCGCCTTCCTGGACGCCGTCGCCGACACCCTGCCCCGCACCCCGGCCGCGCCCCACGCCTCGGGCCGCCCCTTCGCCGCGCGCGGGGCGCAGCACCTGCCCGGCGCCCACGACTGGGCCGCCGAGGTCGCCGCCGGCATGGACGCGGGCGTGCGGATCTCGCTCCGCCTGGACCTGTCGGCCTACGACCTGTTCGACACGGACGGCGACGGCAGCGGCGGCGCGCGTGGCGCCGGAGCCGCGATCGTGCAGGTCCACAGCCTCGCCGACCCCACCCTGGTGGCCGACGCGGCGGACCTGTGGTCGGGAGCGGCCGACGCGGCGTTCGGTCCCCGCACCCGCGTGGACGCCGCCCTCGCGGTGCGGCGCGCGGCGCGCGTCTGGCCGCCGCTCGACCGGCTCGCCGAGCAGGACGTGCCCGACGTCCTCAGCCTCTCCGAGGAGGAGGTCACCGACCTGCTGGGCGTGGCCGCCGGCCGGCTCGCCGCCGCCGGGGTCGCGGTGCACTGGCCCCGCGACCTGGCCCAGGACCTCACCGCGACCGCGGTGGTCCGGCCCGCGCCCGGTTCGGCGACGGACGGTACCGGCTTCTTCGAGAGCGAGGACCTCCTCCAGTTCCGCTGGCAGCTCGCGATCGGCGGCGACCCGCTCACCGAGGCCGAGATGGACACCCTGGCGGAGGCCCACCGCCCCGTCGTCCGGCTCCGCGACCGGTGGGTGCTGGTCGACCCGGGCCTGGTTCGCCGCGCCCGCAAGCGCGACCTCGGCCTGCTCGACCCGGTCGACGCCCTGTCCGTCGCCCTCACCGGCAGCGCGGAGGCGGACGGCGAGACGGTCGAGGTGGTGCCGGTGGGCGCGCTGGCCGCCCTGCGCGACCGGCTCACGGCGGGCGTACGGCCCGCCGAACCGCCGCCCGGCCTGCACGCCACCCTCCGCGACTACCAGCTCCGCGGCCTGTCCTGGCTCGACCTCATGACCTCGCTCGGCCTGGGCGGTTGCCTCGCCGACGACATGGGCCTCGGCAAGACGGTCACGGTCATCGCGCTGCACCTCAAGCGGGCCCGGACGGAACCGACGCTGGTGGTCTGCCCCGCCTCGCTCCTCGGGAACTGGCAGCGGGAGATCACCCGGTTCGCGCCCGGTGTCCCCGTCCGCCGCTTCCACGGCAGCGACCGCACCCTGGACGATGTGGCCGGCGGCTTCGTCCTCACCACCTACGGCACGATGCGCTCCGCCGCGGCCACCCTGGCCGAGCAGCGCTGGGGCATGCTCGTCGCGGACGAGGCGCAGCACGTCAAGAACCCGTACTCGGCGACGGCGAAGGCCCTGCGCACCATCCCGTCCCCCGCACGCGTGGCCCTGACCGGCACCCCGGTGGAGAACAACCTGTCCGAGCTGTGGGCCCTGCTCGACTGGACCACCCCCGGCCTCCTCGGCCCCCTCAAGTCCTTCCGCGCCCGGCACGCCCGAGCGGTGGAGAACGGCGAGGACGAGCAGGCGGTGGAGCGCCTCGCCCGGCTCATCCGCCCCTTCCTGCTGCGCCGCCGGAAGTCCGACCCGGGCATCGTCCCGGAGCTGCCCCCGAAGACCGAGACGGACCACCCCGTCCCGCTCACCCGCGAACAGGCCTCGCTGTACGAGGCCGTGGTGCGGGAGTCGATGCTGGCCATCGAGGCGGCCGAGGGCATGGGCCGCCGGGGCCTCGTCCTCAAACTGCTGACCTCGCTGAAGCAGATCTGCGACCACCCCGCGCTGTTCCTGAAGGAGGAGCATCCGCCGGGCGGCGGCGACCGCCTGAGCGCCCGCTCCGGCAAACTCGCACTGCTGGACGAGCTGCTGGACACGGTCCTCGCCGAGGACGGCTCGGTCCTCGTCTTCACCCAGTACGTCGGCATGGCCCGCCTCATCACCTCCCACCTGGCCCTCCGCGCGGTCCCCGTCGACCTGCTGCACGGCGGCACGCCGGTCCCCGAGCGGGAGCGCATGGTGGACCGCTTCCAGAGCGGGGCGACGCCCGTCCTCGTCCTGTCCCTCAAGGCCGCCGGCACCGGCCTGAACCTCACCCGCGCGGGTCACGTCGTGCACTTCGACCGCTGGTGGAACCCGGCCGTGGAGGAACAGGCCACCGATCGCGCCTACCGCATCGGCCAGACCCAGCCGGTCCAGGTCCACCGCCTCATCACGGAGGGCACGGTCGAGGACCGCATCGCCGAGATGCTCCAGTCCAAGCGGGCCCTGGCCGACGCGGTCCTCGGCTCGGGCGAGTCGGCCCTCACCGAGCTGACCGTCGGCGAGCTGTCCGACCTGGTGTCCCTGCGGCGGCCGTCATGACCCCCCGGCCCGCCGACGAGGCCCGCCGCGCCCTGCGCGCGGCACGCGAACGAGGTGAGGAGGCGGCGCACCCCGCCGCGGCGGCGGACGGCGACGCCGCCCGCTCCGGCCCGCACGCCGCGGCGTCCGAGCCGACGGGTGAGCAGGCGGGTGAGCAGACCGAAAGGGACGACCACTGCGAGAACCTGCACCGCCGCCCGTTCCGGGAGCAGGAGGGCCCCGCCCGGGACCAGGGCCGTGACGGGGAGCGCGGCCAGGACCTCGACCAGGACCGGAGCGGGCACCAGGACCGGAGCGGGCACCAGGACCGGGCCGAGGGGGAGCACACCGGGTCGCGCCCGGGGGACGTCGCGCGCGCCGCGCTGCGTCACGCCCGCACCGCGAAGACGGTCACGGCGACACCGGAAGCCGCACCCGAGGCGCTCCCGTCCAGCGGCCCGCGGCCGGACACACCCGGTGCTGCGGGCGGGGAAGCCGCCCGGCCAGGAGGGACGACCCGGCCCGCTCGGCCCACGGCCACCGGCGCCGGCACACCCCCCGCGTCCGGGGACCCTTCCGCCGACGACGCGGACGGTCGGCCGGTGGATACGGCACGCGAGGCCCGACCGGGCGATGTGGCACGTGAGGCCCTGCGGGCGGCACGTCGGCAGGCGCGGGTGGACTCGGCGCTCAAGGGCGCGGCGAGTTCGCACCGACCGTCCCGACCGTCCCGGGGGCCGCAGGGGGCAGGCGGTTCACCTGCCGCCGCGCGCGCCCGCGCCGTACGGGACTTCGCCGCGGAGGCCTTCCGGCTGCCGCCGGACGTCGACCCCGCCGGGACGGCCGCGCCTGCCGCGGAACCCCTGCCCTCCGCACCGCTGCCCGGTGCGCCCTGGCCCTCCGGTGAGCCCACCGGCGGGCCCGCGGACTCGGCCGAAACGCCACCGCCCGCGCAGCCGACGTCCCCCGAACCGACGCCCCCCGAACCGACGTCTCCTCAGCCGCCCGCCGCCGCTGCCACTCCACCGCACGAGCCGCCGCAGCCGCGGGTCGGCGCGGCGGCGCACCCGGAGCGTGCGCCGAAGGGTTCGCGGCCGGTCCCGTCGCGGCCATCGCCACCTTCCGTACCCCCTGTACGGTCCGCATCCTCCGCGGCAGCCGCGGACCGCCGCGACCCCGGCGCCCCCACCCCTTCCGGCGCCCTCACTCCGCCCGGCACGCCCCGCACCCCGCGCTCCATGGCGGCCCCCGGCCGGGACGGTGAGCTTCGGCGTACCTTCCCCGCTCTGCCGCCCGGGTCGACGCAGGGCGGGGGCTTCGCCGGGACGTGGTGGGGAAACGCGTGGGTGACCGCGTTGGAGGAGGGCGCCCTGGACGCCGCGCGGCTGGCGCGCGGGAGGGGGTACGCCGAGCGGGGGCACGTCGACGCGATCACCGTGACCCCGGGGCTGGTCCTCGCGTACGTACAGGGCAGCCGCCCCCGGCCGTACCGCGTGCAGGTGAGGCTGCGCACGCTGGACGACGCGGGCTGGGAGGGGTTCCTGGACGCCGCCGTCGAGCGGCCCGGGCACATCGCCGCCCTCCTCGACAAGGAGCTGCCCCACTCCCTGGCCGACTGCGGCGTCCCCCTGCTGCCCGGCCCCGGCGACCTCGCCCCGCAGTGCAGCTGCCCGGACTCCGGACACCCCTGCAAGCACGCCGCCGCCCTCTGCTACCAGACGGCACGCCTGCTCGACGCCGACCCCTTCGTCCTGCTCCTGCTGCGCGGCCGGGGCGAACGCGAGCTGCTGGACGCCCTGTCCCGGCGGAACGCGGCCCGGGCCGCCCGCGCCGCCCAGGACCGCGGGCCCGCGCCCCTGCCCGGAGTGCGGGCCGCCGCCGCCCTGGCCGAGCGCGTGCTGCCGCCCCTCCCGGCGCCGCTGCCCGCGCCCCCGCACCCCGAGCAACCGCCGGCCTACCCGGCGGCACCGGGCGGCCCAGACCCGTTCGCGCTGGACCAGCTGGCCACCGACGCCGCCGCCCGCGCCCACGCGCTCCTCATCACGGGCCGCGACCCGATCGGCGGGCTGACGCTGTGGCGGGACGCCGTCCGGCTCGCCGCGGCCCGCCCCGGCTCCGGTCTCACCGCGGGAACCCGCGCGCTCTACGCGTCCCTCGCCCAGGCCGCCGGCCGGGAGACCGCCGAGCTGGCGCGCGCGGTGGCCGCCTGGCGCCAGGGCGGACCGGACGGACTCGACGTCCTGGAGGAGCCCTGGGACCCGCCGGCCGGCCGCTTCGACCGGGCCCGCCCCCTGCTGCTCGCCGCGGACCTCCCCGCCTTCCGCCCCTGGCGGAACCACCTGACCCACCCGCGGGGACACGTACAGCTCCGGCTGGGCCGGACGGGCCTCTGGTACGCCTACGAGTCCGAGCCGGGCCGAGACGACTGGTGGCCGCGCGGCACCCCCGACCTCGACCCGGTCGGCGCGCTGACGGGCCTGGGCGGCGCCGGCGACCCCTGACCGGTCCACCGTCCGGGACGGTCGGCTTCCGACGGCGGGGCCGGCGGGGGACATACACGCCGAGCCACCGGCGAGGCCATGGAGGCCCGTCACACAGCACTCGCCGCCACCCTGTTCGCACGGTCCATGCCGTTCGGGATGCCGTCGCCGGATGATGCGCGGACACCGGCGCCGGAAACCCCTGATGCCGGTTCCGGAGCGTGTCCACAGCGTGTCCATCCCAGGAGGCAGCCGACATGGGACAACCGCACCACCCACTCCCCCCGCACCACCCACTTTCCCCGCGCCCCCCGCGCTGCTCCGCGAAGAGCCGCCCCCGCGCGTCGGGCGTCCGCAGGTGGATGACCGCCGCGGCAGGCGCCCTCGCCCTCACCGCCGGCCTGGTGGCCGCCGGCCCGCAGGCGTCCGCCGCGGGTCTCACCCAGGTCACCGGTTTCGGGACCAACCCGGGCAACCTGTCCATGTACGCGTACGTGCCCGACGCCCTGCGCTCCGACGCGCCGCTCGTGGTCGCCCTGCACGGCTGCACCCAGAGCGCGAACGACTACTACGCCCACTCCGGGTGGCCCGCCGTCGCCGACCGCTACGGCTTCGCGGTGGTCTTCCCCCAGACGAGCAGCGCGAACAACGCCAACAACTGCTTCAACTGGTTCCAGCCGGGGGACAGCGCGCGCGACCGGGGCGAGGCGCTGTCGGTCCGACAGATGGTGGGGGAGGCCGTCGCGCGCTACGGCAGCGACCCCGGACGCGTCTACGTCACCGGCCTGTCGGCCGGCGGCGGCATGACGGCGAACCTGCTCGCCGCCTACCCCGACGTCTTCGCGGGCGGCGCCGTCGCCTCCGGCCTCCCCGCCGCCTGCGCCGACAGTGTGGGCGCGGCCTACACCTGCATGTACAGCCCGCCTGACCGGACGCCCGCCCAGTGGGGCGACCTGGTCCGCTCCGCCGCCCCCGCGGGCACCACCTCCTGGCCGCGCGTGGCGATCTGGCAGGGCACCGCCGACACCACCGTCCGGCCCGCCAACGCCACGGAACTGCGCGACCAGTGGACCGACGTGTGGGGCATCGGCCAGACGCCCTCCCGCACCGACACCCTCACCGGAGGCACCACGCGGACCGTCTACGAAGACCCCTCCGGCCGGCCCGCGGTCGAGGTCTACTCGGTCTCCGGCATGGCCCACGGTCTCGCGGTCGATCCCGGCGGCGGCGCCGAGCAGTGCGGAGCCACCGGTGCCTACTACCTCGACACCATCTGCTCCAGCCACCACACCGCCCGCTTCTGGGGGCTGGACGGCGACGGCGGCGGTGGCGGCGAGGAGCCCGGCCCGCTCCCCGCTCCCACCGGACTGGCCGTCACCGGGACCACCGCCACCTCGGTCACCCTCGGCTGGAACGCCGTCCCCGGGGCGACCTCGTACGCAGTGCTCCGCGGCGGCGCCCGGATCGCGACCACCGCGTCGACCGGCCACACCGACACGGGCCTCGCGTCCGGCAGCACGTACCGCTACACGGTGACCGCCGTCGACGCCGCGGGCGCGGCGGGCCCGCCCTCGTCCGCGGTCGCCGCGACCACCACCGGGTTCACGCCCACGTGCCACACGGCGAGCAACTACGACCACACCGTCGCCGGCCGGGCCTACGCGGAGGGCGGCCGGGCCTACGCCCGTGGCTCGGGCCAACCCATGGGCCTGTGGAACACGTTCACCACCCGCACGCTCCAGCAGACCTCACCCGGCCACTACGTGGTCGCCGACTCGGGCTGCCCGGTCTGAGCACCCCGAGCGGTCCCCGGCCCCCGGGGCATATGCCGGTCGACCAATAGGGGCTGACGGTGCGTCACGCCCATGAGACCATTTTCCGATGATCGCTCTCCGTGTCGCCGTCCTCTCCGGGACCGGCCTCCTGGTCGCCGCGCTGGGTGTCTGGCTGGCGGTGGTCCGCTGGGAGGACGGGGACAGGATCGCGACGTCCGTCTCGGCGTTGGCCTCCGTGGCCGCGGTCGGTGTCTCCGTCTGGGCCGCACTGCACGCCTCGCGACAGCAGCCGACCCTCGTGGCGTCCCGTACGGGCAGCGCGACCACCCGGCGGGGCGACGCGAACACGGGAGTGAAGACCGGACGCGCCGCCGACGGCTCCCAGCGGGCCGAGGACACCGGGGACGCGAGCTCGACCGACGGCGACGCGAACACGGGAATCCAGTGAAACGCCGCCCGGTGGAGGGCAGGGCGAACCGGACGGGGAACGCACAGGCGGACGCCTACGCGAACACCGGCGTCCACATCGGCGACGTGACCATCGACTACCACCCGCCACCGCCACCGTCGGGGGTGCGGTTCGGGCACATCGGCATCCCCCGGCACACGCGACCGCGGTGGGCGGAGTATCCGCACCGGTCCGACGTCCTCACCTGTGAGTTCACCGACCGGTGCGAGAGGCTCTTCAGCCTCACGAGCCTGGTTCACGGCGCCGATCTGTTCTTCGACCTGATCCTCCTGAACGTGGGCGACTCGCCCGCCGTCCTGTCCAAGGTGGGGATCGCGGTCGAGGAAGTGCAGCAGGTGGTCTACATGTACGGGTATCCGGAGGCCAGCGCCATCAAGCCGGCCACGGACGAGTACGAGATCGTCATGCCGCCGATCAGCAAGCAGTACAAGGTGGGTCTGATGGACCACATGGTGCCGGACCGGGTCGACGTACGCCCGACATGCGACCTGCCCGACCCCCTGTACCTCCCGCCGCGCGGTATCTACCGGTACACCCTGCATCTCGCGTCGTACCAGCGGAACATGCCCAACCACGCTCAGGTCCGGCTCATGGCGGAGGCGAGCGGGCAGGAGGTGTTCTCCCCCAAGCTGCACGTCTTCACCAGGTGACAGCGCGCCCGCACGAGAGGGAGTTCGAGGGAATCGTGAACGACGCGGAGAGTTCGGCCGACGCCATGGTCCGCGACCTCGTGGACCGCCTCACCCGTCGGTCCACGCCCGGCTGGCTGAGCCTGGTCGCCGAGTTCGCCCTGGCCGGCGACGCGCAGTACTTCGACATCGCGCTGCGCTACCCGCACAGGACGCTCAGGGTCCGGCCTTCGCCGTCGGAGGTCGAACTCATCCGGAAGCAGCGCGAGGCCACCGCCGCCACGAATGCCGGGCCCTGGTGGAGGATGTCGCTGGTGGCCACCCCCGAGGGCGGGGTGGACGTCACCTACGACCGTGGCGAGGAACCCTTTCCCGAGGATCAGCTCTTCCCGGCGGAGGCCTACCGGGCGGATCTGGAGGACCACCCCCGCGAAGACCTCCCACTGTGGATGAAGGCCTATCTCCGTCACGGCGACCGGCAGTTGCGCAGCCCGCGTCAGGCGGCGGAGGAGGTGCGGGAGAACCGTGCGCGCAGCCGATGGCCACAGCTGACGGTGAACGAGTTCCCCTCCTTCCCCGAGATGTGGGCGCGGTGGGCGGTCGTCTCGGCCGTCTTCGTGGCGGCCGGGTCGGATTGGGGCCCCCGGGTGTCCCCGGGGTTCGCCTGGTTCGAGGGAGCGAGACGCGGGGGGAGCACCCTGTACCGCTTGCCGGGCGACCGCGCGGTGCTGTCCGGCGGCGTGTGGGACGCGCCCTCCCTCGCCTCGGGATATGCGACGGGGAACCTGCCCGACCTGTACAGGGGAGCGCCGGAATGGGTCGCGGACCCCGTCCTGAACCCACGTGGCCGCCGGGGGCTGATGTCGTTCTGCTACTGGTGGGAGGGAGGGTGCTGGTACCGGGGCGACTCACCGGCGGCCGCCGCATGCGACACCGCGGTACCGGGCGTGTGGACCGACCGGACCGTGGCCGATGTCATCGGCCGGGTGGCCGGCGCCGGTTCCGAGGAGATCGCACGGGCCGCCGAGGAACTGGTGTCGAGCGGGCACCAGGGCACCGTGACCAGGGACGCTCTCGTCCGCCTGCTGGGCGACGCCGACGGTCAGGACGTCGACGAGGCCCTGTTCCAGCTGTCCCTGGCGGGTGTCGGCTACTCCGTCGCCCCGGACCGGCTCTCCCAAGGGACCGCCCTGTCCCTGGCGCGGAAGCACATCGAACCGCCCGCGGGCCCCGATCGGGACGCTCCTGCGGCGGCGTTCGCGGCGGAGCGACTCGGGACCGGCTGGAGGCTCTACGTGCCCGCGCCGGGAAGGACCGCGCAGCCGGTGGGGCAGGTCGCCTACGTGGACGACGACGGTGACGGCATCGCGGTGCCGCAATCCGGCGAAGGAGGGCCGGCAGGGGCGATCGCGGCCTTCGAACGCCGCTTCCGCAGCCGCCACTCGCCCGGCGACGTGCCCTCCCCGGGCGCCTGACCCGGGAGCCGGTCCGGGGACGGCCGGCTGCCCGCGGAGCCTTCCGGGGGCGTGCCGGTCAGCAGTCGGCGAAGACGCCGTCCACCCGCAGGGCCGCGTCGGTCCGGCCGGTGATCTCCTCGACGGTGACGCCGGGGGCGGTCTCGACGAGGGCCAGGCCGTCGGCGGTGACGTCGAGGACGCCCAGGTCGGTGATGATCCGGTGGACGCACCGTTCGCCGGTGAGGGGGAGGTCGCACCTGTCGACGATCTTCGGCGCGCCGTCCTTGGCGGTGTGCTCCATGAGGACGATGACGCGGCGGGCGCCGTGCACGAGGTCCATGGCGCCGCCCATGCCCTTGACCATCTTGCCGGGGATCATCCAGTTGGCGAGGTCGCCGCGGGCGGAGACCTGCATGGCGCCGAGGACGGCGGTGTCGATGTGGCCGCCGCGGATCATGCCGAAGGAGAGCGCCGAGTCGAAGAAGGACGCGCCGGGCAGGACGGTGACGGTCTCCTTGCCGGCGTTGATCAGGTCGGGGTCGACCTCGTCCTCGCGCGGGTAGGGGCCGGTGCCCAGGATGCCGTTCTCGGAGTGCAGCACCACGTGCACGCCGGGCGGGAGGTGACCGGGGATCAGGGTGGGCAGGCCGATGCCGAGATTGACGTAGGAGCCGTCGGCGAGTTCGGCGGCGGCGCGGGCGGCCATCTGGCCGCGGGTCCAGCTCATGGGCGTACGGTCCTCTTCTCGATGGGCTTGTCGGCCGCCTGGCCGGCGGTGAGGGCCACGACCCGCTGGACGTAGATGCCGGGGAGGTGGATGTCGTCGGGGCGCAGTGCGCCCGGTTCCACGAGCACCTCCACCTCGGCGACGGTGACGCGGCCGGCCATGGCGGCGAGGGGGTTGAAGTTCCCGGCGGCGTGCCGGAACACGAGGTTGCCGTGCCGGTCGCCGCGCCAGGCCCGTACCAGGGCGAAGTCGGTGGTGATGCCGTGCTCCAGGACGTACGGGCGTCCCGCGAACTCCCGCGTCTCCTTGGGCGGGGAGGCGACGGCCACCGTCCCTCCGCCGGCCTCCGACCGGGAGGTGCCCCCGGGCGCGTACCGCCAGGGCAGGCCGCCCGACGCCACCTGGGTGCCGACGCCCGCCGGGGTGTAGAAGGCGGGGATGCCCGCACCGCCGGCGCGCAGCCGTTCGGCGAGGGTGCCCTGCGGGGTCAGCTCCACCTCCAGCTCGCCGCTCAGGTACTGGCGGGCGAACTCCTTGTTCTCGCCGACGTAGGAGCCGGTGACCCGGGCGATGCGGCCCGCGGCGAGCAGGACGCCGAGACCGCGGCCGTCCACGCCGCAGTTGTTGGACACCACCTCCAGGGCGGTCGTGCCCTGGGCGTGCACGGCGTCGATGAGGGCGGCGGGGACACCGGAGAGGCCGAAGCCGCCGACGGCGAGCGAAGCGCCGTCGGGGATGTCGGCCACCGCCTCGGCGGCGCTGTCGTAAACCTTGTTCACGTGCTGGGTCTCCTTCCGGGAGACGCGCGGGGGTGGGAACGGGGCGGCGGCCACGGGGCGGGCGCCCGTTGGGCGCGTGGCCTCACGGAGGTCGGGACGGCGCCGTCCGGGGCGTCCGCCCGGCCCCGGGCGGGACCGGAGAGCGGGGACACCTCGCTGTCGAGCCGCCTCACGCCCCGGCCTCGGCGGCGAGCAGGGCGTCGGAGACGGACTTGACGCCGCCGTGCGCGGTCAGGCCGCCGTCCACCGGGATCTCCGCACCGGTGATGAACGACGACTCGTCCGACAGCAGGAACACGACCAGCGGCGCCACCTCGTCGACCGTGCCGGTGCGTCCGAGGGGCGTCTCCCGCAGGTTGGCCTCGCGGAACGCGGGAGCCGCGGTCGCCGTCATCCCGGTCTCGATGTAGCCGGGGTGGACGGTGTTGACGCGGATGCCCCGCGGACCGAGTGCGAGCGCGGCGGCCCTCGACAGCCCCCGCAGTCCCCACTTGCTCGCGGTGTACGCCACCGGATAGTGGGCGGTGAGCGCGGCCGAGGACCCGACGTTGACGATCGAGGAGCCCGGCGGCATCAGCGGGCTCAGGTGCTGGATGCCGAGCAGCGGACCGGTCACGTTGACCGAGTGCACCCGCTCGAAGTCCTCCGCCCGCACCTCACCGAGGCGGGCCCGCCAGGTGACGCCCGCGTTGTTCACCAGGCCGTGCACCTGCCCGTACGCCTCCCGCAGCTCGGCGGCCAGCTCCGCCCACTCCTGACCGCTGCTCACGTCGAGGCGGCGGCAGTCGCCGTCCGGTGCCACGTCGGTGGCGATGACCCGAGCGCCCTCGCGGGTGAGGGCCTCGGCCTCGGCGGCGCCCTGGCCGCGGGCGGCGCCCGTGACGACGACGACCCTGCCGAGCAGCCGCTTGGGGTGCAGGTCGCTCACGGCCGCTCCCGCCCGCGCCGCCGGCCGGCCGGCAACGGCACGGGGTCCGGGCCGGGGACGACGGTGTTCGTCAGGGTGCCGATCCCCTCCACGGTCAGGGTGACCGTGTCGCCCGGCGTCAGCGGCGGCGGCGTCCGCTCGCCGCGCCGGCCCCACAGCTCGGCCAGGCAGCCGCCGTTGCCGCAGGTGCCCGAGCCGAGGACGTCGCCCGGGACGACACGGGTACCGCGGGAGGCGTAGGCCGTCATCTCCTCGAAGGTCCAGCTCATGTGGGACAGCAGGTCATCGCCGACCTTCTCGCCGTTGACCTCGGCGGTCAGCGCCAGGCGCAGGAACCCCTCGGTGTCCCGGTACGGCTCCAGCTCGTCCGCGGTGACCAGGTACGGGCCGAGCGTGGTGGCGGTGTCCTTGCCCTTGCAGGGGCCGAGGCCCACCTTCATCTCCGCGCTCTGGAGGTCGCGCGCGGACCAGTCGTTGAACACCGTGTAGCCGACGATGTGGTCGCGGGCCCGCTCGGGGGTGAGGTCGCGGCCCTCCCGCCCGATCACCGCGCCCACCTCCAGCTCGAAGTCCAGCACGGCCGACCCCGGCGGCACCGGGATGTCGTCCCGGTGGCCGAGGACGGCGTGCGGGTTGGTGAAGTAGAACGTCGGCGCCGCGTACCACTCCTCGGGGACGCCGGCGACGCCGTCCACGGAGCGGCGTACGCCCTCGACGTGTTCCTCGAACGTGACGAAGTCCCGTACGGACGCGGGTCGCAGTGGGGCCAGCAGCCGTACCTCGTCGACGTGGGGGCCGGGCGGCACGTCGAGGGCGGCGCGCCCGGCGGCGAGCAGCCCGGGCAGGCCGTCGGCCTCCGCGAGCACGTCGGTGAGGGAGGTGACGCCGGGCAGCGGGAAGAGCGTGCCGTCGTCCTCCACGACGGCCACGCGGTGGCGGTGACGGTGAGCGTAAGCGGCGAAACGCATGGTGCGGCTCCTGGGAGGGATCAGACCGGCGGGGCGACGAACACGCCGCGGTCGGGGTCGTTGAACGACTCCTTGGCGACCAGTTCGTTCATGGCGTTGGCGGTGCCCCACTGGTCGGTGACCTCGGGCCGGGAGAAGTCGTAGACGGACGGGTGCCAGGTGTCCTCGTCCAGGCACTCCAGCTCGGTGGTGTACTCGACGGTGTTCCCGTGCGGGTCGAGGAAGTACGTGAAGGTGTTGTCGCCCGCCATGTGCCGGCCGGGACCCCAGATCTTCTTGAAGCCCGCCCGCATCACCCGGCCCGAGCCGCGCATGTACTCGTCGATGCCGCGCATCTCGAAGGAGACGTGGTGCAGCGAGGTGTGCGGGCCCTTGGCCAGCGCCATGGAGTGGTGCTGGTTGCTGATCCGCATGAAGTGCATGACCTCGCCCATGTGCGGGGAGCTGAGCGTGTCGGAGAGGGCGAAACCGAGGTGGCGCTCGTACCACTCGCGGGTGCGGTTCAGGTCGGGGGAGTTGAGGACGACGTGGGAGAGCTTGACCGGGATGGACTCCTTCTCCTCGATCCTGCGGTGCCGGCGGACCTCGACGTCGGCCGACACCTCGACGGTGCGTCCGTCGACGTCGAAGAAGCGGAAGCCGTAGCCGCCGCCGGGGGTGTCCACCGTGCCCGGCCGGGAGATCAGCCGCACGCCGCCCGCGAGCAGTCGCTCGGCGAGGGTGTCGACGTCGGCCGCGGAGGCGGCGCCGTAGGAGACCAGGTCGAGGCGCTTCTCGTCGGCCCTGCGCAGCCGCACGACGTACTGCTCGGGGGAGCCCTCGGCGGCCAGGAAGGAGATGCCGGAGTCCTCGGCGACCTTGCTCAGGCCCCAGACGCCGGCGTAGAAGTCGAGCTGCTTGTCGTAGTCGGGCACGGCCAGGTCGACGTGCCGCAGGTGGGTGAGCAGACGCATGGTGTCAGTCCTTCCGGAGGAGGTTCGCGGCGTTGCCGCCGCGGACGGCGTGGAAGTCGGCCTCGGGGAGGGCGGCGGCGCGCAGGGCGCCGACCGGGTCCTCGGTGCCCATGTCGAAGGGGAAGTCGGAACCGAGCAGCACCCGGTCCGCCCCGGCGACCCGGACCAGTTCCCGCAGCACGCCCGGGTCGTGGACGAGCGAGTCGAAGTACAGGCGCCTCAGATAGCTGCTGGGCGGGTGGGCGCAGCCGGCGGCGTCGGAGCGGGCCGACCAGGCGTGGTCGGACCGGCCGATGTGGGTCGGCAGGTACCCGCCGCCGTGCGCGGCGATCAACCGCAGGTCCGGGTACCGGTCCAGGACACCCGAGAAGATCAGGTGCGAGAGGGCGACGGCGTTCTCGGTGGGCTGGCCGACGGTGTTGGACAGGTACCACCGGTCCAGGCGCTCGTCGAGGGTGCAGCCGAAGGGGTGCAGGAAGACGAGCGCGCCGGCCTCCTCGGCCCGGGCCCAGAACGGCTCGTAGCACGGGTCGGACAGCTCGCGGCCCGGGGCGTGGCTGGAGATCTCCACCCCGGCCAGGCCCTGCTCCAGGGCGTGGTCCAGGGCGCGGACCGCCTGCTCCGGGTGCTGGAGCGGGGCCAGCCCCAGTCCGCGCAGCCGCTCGGGGGCGGCCGAACAGTGCCCGGCCGTGGCCTCGTTGGCCAGCCGGTACAGCTTCTCGGCCGTGTCCTCGTCGGCCCAGTAGTGGTAGTGCGAGGGCGAGGGGCTGATCAGCTGGACGTCCACGCCCTGGGCGTCCATCGTCGCCAGGCGCACGGCGGGGTCGGTCAGCCTCGGGACGCGCTCGCGCACCATGGGGCCGCCGGCGGCGAGGGCGGCGGGCCCGTTGCGCCGGGCGTCCAGCTCCCTGGCCTCGGCGTGTCCGGGCAGACCGGCGACGAGCGCCTCGACCTCGGGCAGCAGGACGTGGGCGTGCACGTCCACGGTGGGCGGGTTCGACGCGGTCACGGCAGCTCCCGGAGCATGGTCATCGTGCGGCCCATCAGGCCGGGCACGTCGGCGTCGCGGACGCCGTCGATCTGCCACCGGCCGATCTGCACCGACGCCTCCACGACCGGGCGGACCCGGGCGATCCGCCGGTCGTGGTACGCCTGGAACAGCGCGTCGTCCCAGACGTCGGACCCGGTCAGCATCTCGGCGAGGACGGACGCGTCCTCCAGCGACAGGGCGGCGCCCTGGGCGAGGGTGGGCGGGCAGCAGTGGGCGGCGTCGCCGGCCAGGACGACCCGGCCGCGGTGCCAGGAGCCCTCCACCAGCATCCGGTCGAACCAGGTGTAGTTGACCTGTGCCGGGTCGGTGATGTGTGCGCTGATCTCCGGCCAGTGGCCGCCGTAGTGTTGGGTCAGGCGCCGCATCTCCTCGGCGTACGACGCGGGCGGTATGGAGGCGCGGTCGCGGTTGGCCTCGACTGCGTAGGCGTACAGCGTGGTCTCGCTGGTCGGGCAGTAGCCGGCGATGTAGGCCGGACCGCCGTAGGCGAGGTCGGTGCGGGTCACGCCGGCGGGGCGCGGGGCGGCGATACGCCAGATGGCCATGCCGGTCGGTTCGGGCCGGTCGGTGATGCCGATCGCGGCGCGGGTGGCGGAGCCGAGACCGTCGGCGGCGACCACCAGGTCGTAGCGGCCCTCGGCGCCGTCGCTGAGGCGTACGGAGACACCGTCGGCGTCCTGGTCCAGGATCTCGGCGGTGGTGCCCAGCCGGACCGACGCGCCGGAGGCCCGCACCGCGTCGATGAGGATGCGCTGGAGCCGCGGCCGCTGCATGCCGACGGTGGCCGGCAGGTCGTCGCCGCCGGTGCGCAGGTCGTCCCGCACGTGCAGGACGCTGCCGTCGGGTGCGGTGATGCCGACGGATCCGAAGCCGAACCCGGACGCCTCCACCTGCTTCCACACGCCGAGTTCGCGCAGCACGCGCAGGGCGTTGCCCTGGAGGGTGATGCCGGAACCGGCGGTCGCGTTCCAGTCGTCCCTGGCCTCGACCAGGTCCACCGCGTACCCGGCGCGGCGGAGCAGGATCGTCACGGCGTTGCCGGCCGCGCCGCCGCCGACGACGAGCACCTTTCGGGGTCGGTTCATGGGGAACTCCCTTGTTCCTCGGTCTACTTGACGGCGATCGGGTTGACCGGCGAGCCGACCGCACCGGTGATGGGCAGGGGCGCGGCGGTGAGCCAGAACGCGTACACGCCGTCGGCCGCGCAGTCCTCGGCGAGCGCCTCCAGGTCCCACATCTCGCCGATCAGCAGACCGAGGTGGGGGATGGCGACCTGGTGCAGCGGCTGGAAGGCGTGCTCGAACTCGTTGGGCCGCACCTCGAAACCCCAGGTGTCGGTGGCGACCGCGGCGATCTCGCTGCCGTGCAGCCACCCGGCCGTGGTGAACGACAGGCCCGGGGCCGGCCCTCCGGCGTAGTCGCCCCAGCCCTCGCGGCGGACCCGGGCGAGCTGGCCCGTGCGCACCAGCACCAGGTCACCGCGGCCTACCGTGACGCCCTGGGCCTCGGCGGTGGCGGTCAGGTGCTCCTCGGTGATCGCGAAGCCGTCGGGCAGCTCACCGTCGTCGCCGACGGTCCGGCCGACGTCGAGGAGCACCCCGCGTCCCGCGACGTGCGGGGCCATGTGCTCGATGCCGGTGACCTGGTCGCCGTCGGAGGTGACGACCTTCTCGGCCGGGCGGCCGTTCCACGCCCTGCCGTGGTCGAAGATGTGGCCGAGCCCGTCCCACTGGGTGGAGCACTGCAACGGCATGGCGATGACGTCGTCGGCGCCGCCGATGCCGTGCGGCAGACCCTGGTTGCCGAGGGCGGCGTCGGTGCCGGTGTCCAGCATCGTGTGCACCGGGTTGGTGCGGCGGCGCCAGCCCTTCTGCGGGCCGTCGATGTCGAAGCGCTGCGAGAGGGAGAAGCTGACGCCCCGCCGGATCAGCGCGGCGCCCTCGCGGCGCTTGGCCTCGTCGAGGAAGTTGAGCGTGCCGAGCACGTCGTCCTGCCCCCAGCGGCCCCAGTTGGAGTACGCCTTCGCGGCCCGGGCGACCGCGCCCGCGGGGTCCGTGCGGTCCGGGGTCATCGGGCTGCCTCCGCCACGCAGCGGGTGCGCTGGGTGCCGAGCCCGGTGATGGAGGCGTCCATGACGTCGCCGTCGCGCAGCAGCCGGCCCCAGTGCATGCCGTTGCCGGCGGGGGAGCCGGTGAGCACCAGGTCGCCGGGGAGCAGCCGGGCGGTCTGCGAGGCGTAGGAGACCATCCGCGCGACGTCGAAGAGCATGTCCTTGGTGGACTCGTCCTGCATCGTCTCGCCGTTGAGCTTCAGCGTGAGGCGCAGGTCGCCCGGGTCCGCGACCGACGCGGCGGGCACGATCCACGGGCCCAGCGGGGTGAAGCCCGGCGCGTTCTTGCTGCGCAGCCAGTCGGTGCCGATCTGCGGCATGTCCCGGCGGAAGACGGTGGCCCGGTCGGTCAGGTCGTTGGCGATCGTGTACCCGGCGACGCACTCCAGGGCCTGAGCCGGGGACACCCGGTGGGCGGGCCGGCCGATCACCGCGGCCAGCTCCAGCTCCCAGTCGGGCTTCTCGGCCCACGAGGGCAGCACGACGTCGTCGTAGGGGCCGGTGACCGCGCTCGGCAGGCCGATGAACACGTACGGCAGGTCCTCGGCCGCCCGCCGGTCCATGATCTCCGCGGCCTCCGCGCGCCGCTCCGCCTCCGGCCGTTCGTCGCCGGGCGCGCGGTGGGCGACATGCAGGTCGATCACGTGCTGCCGGTAGTTCGCCCCGGACTGGAAGACCTGGCGCGGCTCGACGGGGGCGTGCACGCGGTGGTCGGACAACGGCGCGCGCACGAGGGAGGCGTCGGCGGCGAGCGCGGCCAGCCGCGGCGCCACCGAGTCCCACGCGTCGAGGAGCCCGCGCATGCTCGAACCGGTCTCACCGAGAGCGGGACGCAGGTCGAGCACCTGGGCGTCGGGGGTGACGAGAGCGGGGAAGGCGGGGCCTTCGGGAGCGGAAACGGTGGCCAGGGCGAAGGGTCCGGCGAAGAGGGCGGACGCGGCTTCAGGTTTCACGGACATGTCCTCCTGATTGCGATGGCACTAATCTGGACCCGCCACTCGCGATCAGGGAAATCAATTCCGTGGATGATAATTATCTGTTGAACGAATTCCCGCAGGTCATCGCCGGACAGCTAGGGAAACCGCCGTGAATCTCAGTCGCCTGGACCTCAACCTCGTGGTCGCCCTGCGCGCCCTGCTGGAAGAGCGCAACGTGACCCGTGCCGGGCAGCGCGTCGGCCTGAGCCAGCCGGCGATGAGCGCGGCGCTCTCGCGTCTGCGCCGCCACTTCGACGACGACCTGCTGGCGCGGGTCGGCGGCCACTACGAGCTGACCGCTCTCGGGCAGGTCCTGCTCGACCGCGCGTCCACCGCCTACGATCTGCTGGAACGGCTCTTCGCCAGCCAGGCCCACTTCGACCCGGCCCGGGAGAACCGGGAGTTCAGGCTGGTCGCGTCCGACTACGCGGTCGCCGTCTTCGGTACCGAACTCGCCCGGGTCGTGCACCAGGAGGCGCCCGGCATCCGGCTGCGTTTCGCGCAGACGCCGACCACCGTGGTGGACGCCACCGACACGCTGCTGAGCACCACCGACGGCCTGCTCATGCCCCACGGCGTCATCAGCGACTTCCCCGCCACCGACCTCTACCAGGACCGGTGGGTCTTCCTCGTCGCCGAGGACCACCCGAGCGTCGACGACCGGCTGACCCGGGAGGACCTGGCCCGGCTGCCCTGGGTCACCTACCAGCGCACCTACGACGCCCCGGCCGTCCGCCAGCTCGGCATGCTGGGCATCGAGCCCCGCGTCGAGGTCTCCGTGGACAGCTTCCAGATCATGCCGCTGCTGGTCGGCGGAACCCGGCGCATCGCCCTGCTCCAGGCCCGCCTCGCCCGGCTCCTCGCCCCGCTCGCCGCGGTACGGGTGGTGGAGCCGCCCTACGAGGCGGTGCCGCTGCGGGAGGCGTTGTGGTGGCACCCGGTGCACACCCACGACGCGGCGCACATCTGGCTGCGCGAGACCGCCGCCCGGGTCGGCAAGCGGATGGCCGACCGGCCCGAGGACTGAGCGGGACCCGCCGCGCGCGCACGGCGGGCGTCATCCACGGTACGGATGAGAGGCATCCGCACCGTGGATGACTGACCCTCACGGCCGCTGCGCGGCCCGGGGTGGTTCCCCGGGCAGGAACGTCACCTGCGGGGCGCCCGTGCGCGGGTGGGTGGCGACCTCCGCCTCCACCCCGTAGACCTCGGCCAGGAGCCGCGGGGTGAGGATCTCGGCGGGCGGGCCCGAGGCGGTGACCGCACCGTCGTTCAGCACGTAGAGGCGGTCGCAGTAGTAGGCGGCCAGGTTGAGGTCGTGCAGGGCGAGCAGCACGGTGGCGGGCAGCCGGCGCAGGATGCCGAGCACGGACAACTGGTGCCGGATGTCGAGGTGGTTGGTCGGTTCGTCGAGGACCAGCAGCGTGGGCTGCTGGGCCAGGGCGCGCGCGATGAGGACGCGTTGG
This sequence comes from Streptomyces sp. NPDC045956, assembly GCF_056430705.1. Taxonomy (NCBI): domain Bacteria; kingdom Bacillati; phylum Actinomycetota; class Actinomycetes; order Kitasatosporales; family Streptomycetaceae; genus Streptomyces; species Streptomyces sp. NPDC045956. Next base: position 354,624 of record NZ_JBWKKZ010000003.1, read on the forward strand.
CGCTCGCCGCCGGAGAGCCGGTCGAAGGGGCGGTCCGCCAGATGGACGGCGTCCACGGCGAGCAGCGCGGAGTCGACGAGTGCGGCGTCCTCGGGGGTGTCGCCGGCCAGGAGCCGCTTGTGCGGGGTGCGGCCCATGGCGACGACCTCCCGGACGGCGAGGTCGAAGTCGGCGGCCGAGTCCTGGACCACCGCCGCCACCGTGCGGGCCAGGCGCCGCACCGGCAGCGACCAGGCGTCGCCCCCGTCGACCCGGACCTGACCGGCGTCGGGGCGCAGGACGCGGTAGACGGCGCGCAGGAGACTGGACTTCCCGCTGCCGTTGGGGCCGACCAGCCCGACGGTCTCGCCCGGGCGGGCCGTCAGGGAGACGTCGCGCACCAGGTGGCGGGCTCCCGCGGTGAGCGTGACGCCGTCCACGCTCAGGTCGGTCGCCGTCATGCCACTCCTCGGTCGGTGCCGCGCCGGGCGTCCCGGCGCATCAGCCACAGGAAGAACGGCCCGCCGCACAGGGCCGTGAGCACGCCGACGGGTATCTCCGCCGGCGCGGCGACCGTCCGTGCGGCGATGTCGGCCCAGACCAGGAAGACCGCCCCGCCCAGGGCCGCCGTGGGCAGCACCCGGCGGTGGTCGCCGCCGACGAAGAGCCGCACGATGTGGGGCATCATCAGCCCGACGAAGCCGATCGGCCCGGCCGCCGCGACCAGTACGCCCGTGACCAGGGAGAGCACGACGAACAGCCGGGCGCGGAAGCGGGCCACGTCCAGCCCCATCGTGGTGGCCGCCTCCTCGCCGGCCAGCAGCAGGTTCAGGTTGCGGGCCTGCACCATGAGGGCGCCGACACCGAGCAGCAGGGCCGTGCTCGGCAGCCACAGGGTGCCCCACTCGACGCCCCCCAGCCCGCCGAGGGTCCAGGCGAGGACCGCGCGGGCCTCGTTGCCCCGGTCGGTGGTGAGCAGCAGCAGATCGAGGACCGCGGTGAGCACCGCCGCGATCGCCACCCCGGACAGCACCAGCCGCGCCGAGGTGATGCGTCCCCCGGTGCGGGCGGTGGCGTAGACGAGGACGAGCGCGCCCAGGGCGCCGGCGAAGGCGGCGACCGACAGGGAGAGCGGACCGAAGAAGGTGACGCCGAACACGATCACGGAGACCGCGCCGAGGGACGCCCCGGAGGAGACACCCAGCAGGTACGGCTCGGCGAGCGGGTTGCGCACCAGGGCCTGCAGGGCGGTGCCGATCACCGCCAGGCCGGCGCCGGTGACCGCACCGAGCAGCACCCGCGGCGCCCGGACGTCCACCACGATGGTCTCCCGGGCCCGCGACCAGTCCGGATCCTGCCAGTCGGCTCCCAGGGCGTGCGTCACGATGCCCCACACCTGTCCGGGCGGCACCTGGACGGAACCGATCGCGAGGCCCGCCGTGGCGGAGACCAGTAGCAGGACGGTGAGGACGAGCAGGGTGACGGCCAGCCGCGTACCGCCCCCTCCCGGCTCCTCGGTGCCGCGCCGACGGACCGTCCGTCCGGTGGACGTGCCGGTTGCGGCCTGCGTCATCGGAAGCTCTTGGGATGCAGCCCGCGGGCCAGGTCCCCGACCGCGTAGGCCGAGCGGATGCCGACCAGGGTGGCGGTCAGCGGCAGGACGACGAACCGCTTGTTCCTGACGGCGGGCACGTCGGCGAGCGCGGGCCGGGAGAGCAGGTACTTCTTCTTCTCCTCGACGCTGCCGGCGCCGGCGTAGTCGTAGATGGCGATGGCTTCCGGCCTGCGCTCGACGACCTGCTCCCAGGAGACGTCGCCGAAGACGTCGTCGAGGTCGGCGAAGACGTTCTCGCCGCCGGCCAGCCGGATCAGCTCGGTGCCGAGGCTCTTGCCGCCCGCGGTGAAGGCGCTCTTGTCACCGCTGTCGTAGACGAAGACGGGCACCCGGGGCTCGCCCCGTACGCCGGTGGCGGCCTTGCCGACGCGGCCCTCCAGGTCCGCGACCAGCGCGTCGGCCCGGTCCTGGACGCCGAAGATCCTGCCGACGGTGCGGATCTCGTCGTAGGTGTCCTTCATCGTCACCCGCTTCTCGCCGCAGTACTCGCGGTTGAGGTAGGTGTCGATGCCCGCGTCGGCGAACGCCTTGCGAGAACGGCCCTCCTTCTCGTCGAAGGCGCTGCCGTAGCCGCCGTAGACGAAGTCGGGCTCGGCGTCCAGGACCTTCTCGAACGACGGCTCCCGCTCCGCCAGTTCGGGAATCGCCTCGTAGTCCTCCTTCAGCTCCGGCAGGACGGCGGAGTCGGGGAAGGCCGTGCCGACCATGCGGTCCTTCAGACCGAGCGCGAGCATGAGTTCCGCCGGGTGCTGGTGGACGGTGACCACCCGCGACGGCGGCCTGTCGTACGTCGTCCGCACGCCGCAGTTGTCGACGGTGACCGGGAAACCCGCGGGCACGGCGGCGGTGGCCTCGGCGTCGCCGCCGCCCTCGTCGGACGCACCGCAGCCGGTGGTGAGCAGCAGCGACGACAGTGCCACGGCGACGGCCGTGGCACGAAGGAACCCGCGTGTGCGGGCAGGGGTGAACAGCTGGGACACGTGAAGCCTCCTGGAGTCCGCGCTCCTCGGATCGGGCCCGCGACGGACCAGTGTCCTGACTCCCGGATCGACGTTCCCCCCGCCTTCCCGCGCGGTGCGCAGTGGCGTGTCGGAGGGGCGCTCCCCGGTCACAGTGGCGGGACCGTGCCGGATTCGCACCGGCTTCCTGTCTCCCGTCGCGGCGATGACCAGGTGATCCTACGTTTCGCCCGGCCGACGGCGAAAGGGCGTGCGGTTCCCGGCCGCACGCCCTGCCCCTGCCTCACCCTTCGCGGACGGCCCTCAGGACGAGCCGTTCGGCGTCCTCGTCGTAGGGGCGGCCGTCGAACCCGCCGAAGACCTCCACGCGGCCGAACCCCGCCTCCTCGGCCATCCGCCGCAACTCCACGGCGCTGTACACGAACCACGTCAGGGTGGCCCGGGTCACCCGGTCGCCCCGGACCAGCACCCACTCGCTGCGCAGCCGCGCCCACTCGTCCAGCACGGTGTCGGTCTGCACCATCAGGTCGTCGCCCCGCCGCACCACCTTGGGCGGGGTGACCCTGCGGGCCAGGAGTTCCTTCCCCGCGAGGTCGAGGACGAGCGCCCCGCCGGGCGCCAGGCAGGTGTACATGGTGCGCAGCACGCGCGCGTTGTCGGCGGGGTCCTCGAAGTACCCGAAGGAGGTGAACATGTTGAGGACGACGTCGAAGCCGCCCGGCGCCTCGTAGTCGCGTGCGTCGGCCCGCACGTACGTCACGTCGGCACCGGCGTCCGCGGAGCGTTTGCGGGCCCGGTCCAGCATGGCCGGGCTCAGGTCGACTCCGGTCACGCGGTGCCCGCGGCGGGCGAGGGGCACGGTGAAGACACCCGGCCCGCAGCACAGGTCCAGCACGCGTGCTCCGTCGGGGAGGGCGAGCAGGGGAGAGGTGTCGAGCAGCTCCTCGGCCTGCGCGTAGCGCTGCTCGGAGAAGAGGAAGTCGTGGAACTCGGTCCAGAAGTCATCGTCCTGGAATCCGCCCGTCCGTGTCATCGCGGGTCAGTGCTCCTTCGTGGTCGCCGTCGGGGGCAGGGGGCCGCGCCGGGCGACGGCGCAGCGTGAGCAGCAGAGGGGGCAGCAGCAGGCACTGGGCGGCCGCGAGCAGCCAGAACCAGCCGGTGTGCCCGGCCCGTTCGCCGAGGCCGTACAGCTGCCCGCCCAGCGCGCCGCTCGCGCAGGCGCCCAGGCCCGCGGCCAGCCGCTGCTGCCCGAAGACGACGGCGTCGGAGCGGGGGCTGCGGCGCAGCGCCTCCAGGTCGTTCTTGAGGAACAGCACGATGTCGCCCAGGGTGATCAGCGCGCCGCCCGCCAGCAGGGCCGCCCGGGTACCGGCCGCCAGCACGGCCAGGCCCGCCGCCAGACCCGTGAAGCCGACCGCGAGGGCGAGGGCGTACGGCATGCGCCGGATCAGACCCGACGCGAGCGGCTGCACGACGATGACCAGAGCGAAACAGAGCAGCAGCACCACGCTGTAGAACGCGCCGGAGGCGCGCTCGACGGCGTACACCGCCAGGAAGTGCTGGAAGTGGAAGTAGAGGTAGAAGGCCAGCGCGTTGGCGGCGAACGGCAGCGGTGCGAGGCCCGTCAGGAGACCCGTGGCGGCCTTTTCGCCCGGCCCGGTGGTCCGTGCCCCGCCCGTTCCGGGCAGCCGCGCGTGTCCCACGGTGACCGCCAGGAACAGCGCCGTGACGGCCGCGAAGAGCCAGCCGGGCGAGGACAGGACGAACGGTCCGGCGATGAGCGGGCCGACGGCCATCCCGGCGTTGAGTGCCGCGTTGCCCGCCGAGAGGAAGGCCGGACGGCGCTCGTCGTCGACGCCGTGCACCAGGTAGGCCTTGTTGGCGGGCAGGTACAGCGCGGCACCGCAGCACGTCAGGACCAGCGCCCAGACCGCCAGCGGCGGCCAGCGCAGGGCCAGCAGGAACCCGGCGAAACCGGCGGTGCGTACGACGAGGGCCCACAGCATCGTGCGGCGCAGCCCGATACGGTCCGCGAGGGCGCCGCCGACGATGCCGCCGGAGAACTGCACGAGTGAGGCCGCCGCCAGGACGACGCCGACCGTGCCGAGCCCCATCCCCAGCCGTTCGTGCAGGAACACCGACATGAACGGCAGGACCATGAAGCTGCCGAGCGGAATGAGGAACGAGCTGAGCAGCAGGAACCGCAGGGGGCCGGTGAGCGGGAACAGCGTGGCCCGCGGTCCCGGTCCCCGGGTGGTGCGCTCACCCACCGGGCGCCGCCCGGCCGGCCCCGGGGAACGGATCGGTGAGCACCCGCAGGGTGCCCGCGGCGGCCACCGCGCGGTGGGTGGCGAGTTCGGCGGTCTCGGCCTCGGCGTAGACGATGCCCGCGTAGCCGCGGCTGTCGCCCAGGTGCTCGACGGGGTCACCGACCCGCTTGACCGGGTACCAGGCGGGTGTTCCCGGCATGCCGGCGAGCCGGTCGAGTCCGGCGACGCCCGTGAAGACGCCGGGTGCGGCCGGATAGCCGAGGACGAAGGCGACGGCCGGACCGCCGGGCAGGTCCGCGTCCATGAGGCGCGGGCGGTGGCCGAGCGCGGCCTCGATCATCGCCTCGTACACGTTGACGCCGAGCGCCCGGCACATGCCCTCCCCGACCAGCGCGCCCCCGATGCGCGGGTTGACCTCCACCACCTCCGGGCCGTCGGTGGTCAGCACGAACTCCACGTGCGCGAACCGGTCGGTGTAGCCGATGGCGGCCAGCACCCGGTCGAGCCAACCCTCCAGCGATGTCCGCAGCGGGCCCGGGAAGGCGACGGGGAAGGCGGTGATCTCCTCCCTGAAGTGCGGCTCCGGTGACATGAGCCGACTGGAGACGCCCAGCAGCCGGGTGCGGCCGTCCCAGGTGAGCGTCTCGGCGCTGTACACCGGTCCGCTGAAGTACGGCTCGGCGAACAACCGCCCCTTCAGCTCCCGACCGGACGCCTGCGCCAGCACCGCGTCCAGCTCGCCCTCGTCGCGGACCAGCCACACGTTCTGGCTCCCGGTGCCCGCCGTGTCCTTGAGGACGAGCGGCAGGCCCACCTCCTTGAGCAGCGGTCCGCGGGCCTCGCGGTCCGCCTCGGCGCTCTCGTAGGCCCTCGCGCGGGTGAGACCCGCGCCGTACAGCCGGTCGCGTACGGCGGCCTTGTCCCGGGTCAGCCGCAGGACGGCCGGATCGAGACCGGGCAGGCCGAGGCGTTCGGCGAGGGCCGCGCCGGCCAGGGTCCAGGTGTCGGTGGAGCTGATCAGGCCGCGCAGCCCCGGCTCGCGCCCGAGGAGACCCGCGACCCCGTCGACGTCGAAGGTGTCGGTCACGACGACGTCGAGGGCGTCGGCGGGCAGCCGGTCCAGTTCGTGGGCGTAGTAGGCGGGGTCCCGGGTGAGGAGCAGCAGCCGCTCGCCGAGCAGGTCGGCGGCGCGGACCAGGTGGCCGAGGCCGAAGGTCAGCGACTCCAGGCAGGCCACGGTCATACGGCGCTCTCCGTCCGGCCGGCGGGGCAGGGGGTGCGCTGCCACGCCATCCTCGACCAGGGCATGGTCATCTCCTGCGGGGCGCGGACCTCGACGGGTTTCAGCGCGGCCGGGTCCAGCGCTTCGGCGTGCCGGGTGAACACGCGCTCCACGTAGCGGTGTCCGGTGTCGGCCCCGATCACCAGGTGCACGCGGTCGGGGTGGCGGCGGGCCTCGTACGTCGCCGTCAGGTACCCGGCCCCGGTGGACAGCCCGGCGAACACCGCGTGTTCGCGCAGCAGGGCGACGGCGCCCGACATGGCGTGGGTGAAGTCCAGCCAGTGCACGGTGTCGTAGAGGTGGTGGCGGACGTTGTCGAAGACGATCGACGAACCGATGCCGGCGATGATCGCCTCCGGGTCGTGATGGTCCTCGCTGCCGAAGGTGACGCTGCCGAAGGGCTGGACCCCGGCCAGGCGCACGGAGGGGTCCGCGGCGCGCAGGCGCTCCACGATGCCGCCGGTCGAGGCTCCGGAGCCCACCCCGCCGACGACGGTCAGCGGCGCGCCCGGGAAGTCCGCCGCGATCCGGTCGGCGACCTCCTGGTAGCCCAGGTAGTGGACGTCGTCGTGGTACTGGCGCATCCAGTGGTGTCCGGGCCGCTCGGCGAGTATCTCGCGCACCCGCCGCACCCGCAGTTCCTGGTCGAGCTTGAGGTTCCGCGACGGTCTGACCTGCTCCACGGCGGCGCCCAGTATCTCCAGTTGGGCGAGGGTGGTGGCGTCGACGGTGGTGGACGCGACGATGTGGCACCGCATGCCGTACCGGTGACAGGCCAGGGCGAGGGCGTAGGCGTAGATGCCGCTGGAGCTGTCGACCAGGGTCTGGCCCGGACGGACGGTGCCCCGCTCCAGCAGGTGGCGGACGGCGGCCAGCGCCGAGTAGATCTTCATCGACTCGAACCGCAGCAGGACCAGGCCGTCGGTGAGCCGGACGAGGTCGGGGACTTTCAGGGCGTCGGCGATGTGGGGGTGGATCACCCGTAGCCTCCTTGGGCGAAGGTGCACTGGTGGCCGAGCGAGCGGAAGAACGCGGACAGTTCGGACTTGACCTCGGCGCGGGGGCGCGAGGTGAAGAGATAGCCGGCCAGGCAGCCGGTGTGGGCGACGAAGACGCCGTCGGCGCCGAACCGCTCGCGCCGGGCCCGCAGGCTGGGGAAGGTCGCCTTGGGCAGCACCTCCTGGGACAGCGCGGCGCTGACCGTGGCGGCCCGGGCGACGGCGGCCGGGTCGCCCGAGTCGAAGCCCTTCACCAGATCGGTGAGGCACCGCTGGTACTCGTCGCCGCGGCGCCGGTAGTGGTCCAGCAGCAGGGGAGTGACGGCGGCGGTGTCCACGGTGCCGGGCTCCGTGACGAACGCGGTGTGGAATCCGAGGTCCGGACCGAGTCGCCGCACCACCCGGTGCCGGCCGCTGAGATACAGGGCGAACTCGTCGAGGAAGACGCTGTCGGCGCGCTCGATGTCCGCCAGGACGCCGAGGACCACGTCCGCGTCGTACGGCAGGGAGAAGACGCGGAACAGACAGCGCAGGGTCGCCACGATGTCCGCCGTCGAACTGGCCATCCCCACGCCCACCGGCAGTTCGGAGTGGGTGTGCCAGTCACCCGGGGGCAGGGAGAGGCCGTAGTGGTCCAGGAAGAGCCGGGCCGCCGTCGCCGCCTTCTCCCCCAGCGCCGAGGGCCGCGGGGCCCCGGCCGCCGTCCCCGACCCCGTCCGCGGGGTGAAGTACACCCAGGAGTGACGGTCCACCGGGAAGGACACCACCGCGATCTCGGGATCGGCGCCCGCGCGCAACGGGCCCTGGTACAGCTCGCCCAGAGTGCCGTGGCAGACACCGGACACGGTGCCGCCGGACAGGTCCGGGGCGTCCGTCGCGGGGCCGGGGAGGGTGCGCCCGGGTCCGTCGTACGGCGCGTCGGCCCGGGGCCGGTACGGCCGACGCGAGCCGGCTGGATCCCGCACACCGTCCTCCTCCGTACCGGGCCTTGCACACCGACAGGGAGGGAGGCGCGGTCACACGCACGACGTCCGACCGCCCATACCGCCGACCCAGTCCACGAGGTCACGTGCACAGCCCGCGCGGGACGCGGGCACAGTGGCAGGTCTTCGGACTCGCGGGCACGTCCGCCGAAAGGGCGGACACCTACCGGCCGTCTCTTCCCCGGCCCTGACACGGGCCCAGTGACATCGACGGCTCTCGTTCCCACTCACCGCTGCGGGACAGCCCCGGATTCGCACCGGGTTCCCTCTTGCGTCACGCTTCGGGCGTCCGGGCGGACGGGAGGCGCGAACCGACTGCGTGCATCAGCGTAGAGGCGGGCCCACCCCCGCGAAAGTAGGGCTCCGGCGGTTGTCTTGAAAGTGGAGGGGAGGCAGAAACAGGTGGGTCTCCAGGTGCCGTTCTCGTGACGGCTCTGGCCGGATCGCGCCTCTGAGCATCGTCGCCCCATCAGCCAGACTTGTTGCCCCACGACACACGCACACCGTTGCCGCGGTGGCCCGTGCCCGGGAGGCCCCTGATGACGTCAGACACCAGGCCGGACGAGGACGGGGCGGTGGGGGCCCCGCCCGGACCGCCGCGACCTCCCGGGGAACGCGTCGCGCTGCGCGCCGACCTTCGCTCCGCCGTGCCGGACGCCACCGCGGCGGTGGTGGTGACGGCGCTCGTCTTCGTGCTGCTGTGGGCGCGCATGGAGTCGGGTGCTTCGGACACCGTCGCGGTGATGCCGTTCATGGACGATGCCCGTACCTACTGGATGTACCTCCTCAGCCAGGCCTTCGGCTGGTCGGGACTGCTGTGGGCCTGGTGCACGGTGATCTTCGGCCTGTTGCTGTCGGGGCCGCGCCCCGCCCGGCTGCCGGTCTCCCGGCAGGTGCTGGAGCGCTGGCACCGCACCACGAGCCTCACCACGATGGCGCTGATGTTCGCGCACGCGCTGATGTTCGCCGCGGAACTCGTGCGCTACGAGACGGCACTGGACTGGGCCGAGCGGCTGTGGGTGGGCTTCGCCGACAGCTTCGTCCCCCTCTGGTACGACTCCGGCACCGGCCGGATCGCCATCCCGATCGGACAGGGCGCCCTGTATCTGGCGGTCCCGCTCGGGCTGCTGTTCTACGTCCGGCACCGCTTCGGACCGAGGACCTGGCGACGCCTGCACCGCTTCGTGATCGTCGTCTACGTGCTGAGCGTGTGGCACACCCTGCTGTACGGCACCAACGTCTGGTACGGGGAGTGGCCGCGCACCGTCCTGTGGCTGCTGCAACTCCCCATCGCCGCCCTGCTGTTGCTGCGCCTGATGAGACCTGCCCGGCGGGCGGAGCGGCTGGACTCCCTGGGCGAGGGCGCGACCCGGCCGGGGTGGTGGGTGCGGGCGGCGGGACGGGCCGTCGCCGGAGCCGTCGTCATCGGGCTGGTCATCGTGGTGGTGTCGGGCCGTGACGGCGGACGGGACCGCCCGGCCGATCCGCCCGCGACCGCCCCGCACACCCAGGAGACGGACTGACGGCCGGCACCCGGCGGGCGGCACGCCGTCCCGCGATGGGATGATGGCCGTCGACAAGGGCGACGGCGGAACGAGGAAGCCGGTGTGAATCCGGCGCGGTCCCGCCACTGTGATCGGCGAGCGACTCCCGACAGGCCACTGCCCGGTGACGGGTGGGAAGGCCGGGACGAGCATCGACCCGAGAGCCAGGAGACTCACGCGGTCGCCTCCTCGACGGACCACCGGGGCGGATCTCCCCGGAGAGAGGGACGGCACCGCATGCCCGCAACGCCGACCGGACGAACGACGGACGACGCGAGGACCGCCACGGCCACCGGCCGCGCGCCGTGCCGCGTCGTCGTGTGCCGCGACTGCTGCTGCGGCACCCGCAAAGTGCCCGGCGTGGACCACGCGGCCCAGACCGAGCGCCTGCGCGCCGCGGTACCGGTACGCGTCTCCGACTGCCTCGACGTCTGCGAACAGGCCAACGTCATCGTCGTGCAGCCCTCCGCGGCGGGCCGGGCCGCCGGGGCCCGGCCCGTCTGGCTGGGGCTGGTCAACGACCCGGACGCGACCGAGGACATCGCCGCCTGGGCACGCGCCGGCGGACCGGGCGTCGCGCCCAGGCCGGACATCCTCGACCTGTACGCCATCACACCACCGCGCCGCCGCCCGGCCTTCTGACCGTACGGACGCGGAGCCGGAGGAAGGGACAGCAACCGTGCACGCAGCCCGCGCCTCGACGGCGGCCGTCACCGCCGCCCTGCACGACGTGACGGGCCTCGGCGGCTTCTTCGCCCTGCGGGTCGGCGGAGAGGACGACGGCTGGCATCCGGTCGCCCGCTCCTACGCGGCGGGTTTCACCGACCTCGCCGCGGCCGTCGCACGCCGGCACCGCACCCGGGAGCCGCGCGTCGACGTGTCCATCGCCCACCTCGGCCACGCCGCCCGCCTCTGGTCACCGGCACTGGCCTGCGCCGTCCTGCACGGCATCGTCCTCGACCTGGACGGCCTGCACCGGGCCGACGACGGACCGGCCCTCCGGCTGCCCCGCCCGGCCGGCCGGTACGCCGACCGGGTCGAGGGCGATCCCGTCCGCGCGCTGTACGAACAGGTGACGGGTCATCTGTCGGCACTGGCCCACGGCCTGCGCGTCAAGGTCGCCCCGCGTCTGCTGGACGGCAACTCGGCGTCGGCGCTCGCCGGCGCCGCCCAGGCCCTGCTCGCGCTCCGTCCCGCCGTCCGCGGACCGCTCACCGATCTGACGGCCGCGCTGCTGGACACCGGACGCCTGGCGGGCACCGGCGTGCTGACCGGCCCCGGCCTCACGTTCCGCCGCCGGAGCTGCTGCCTCTACTACCGGGCGCCGGCCGGTTCGAAGTGCGGCGACTGCGGGCTGGCGTGAGACGGTCCCCCGGCCTCGTCTCTGGACGGGCCACGTTCGCATGTGCGTTCGCGGGCCCTCGGCGAGGGCCGCAGGTAAGGTCCGGGAGACGGGGGTGTCCGTACTGCGGGATCATGGCCGGACGGCCCCGGGCGCCGAGCGGTTCGGCGCCGGCCACCTGTACTCGTCCGAGCGGGAGCGTCATGTCTGCCGACCACTCCGCGTCCGCCGAGGAGATCGTCCCGATCCTCCGCGTGGGCGACGCCGAGGTGTCCGTGCGGTGGTACGCGAGGCTGGGCTTCGTCCAGCAGTGGGAGCACCGGTTCGAACCGGGCTTCCCGGTGTTCACCGAGGTCGCCCGCGGTCGCCTCCGGCTGTACCTGTCGGAGCACGAGGGGGACGCGCGGCCGGACACCCTGGTGTACATGAGGGTCGCCGACCTGGACGCGGTAGCCCGGGAGTTCGGGGTCCGCCCCGACGAGGCGCCGTGGGGGCGGGAGCTGGAACTCCGCGACCCGGACGGCAACCGCCTGCGCCTGGGCGCGGTCGGCGCCTAGGCGGCGCCCCGCGGTCCCGCGACCGTGCTGCGGCCCACCACCGTGCCCGCGCGGTCGATGCAGATCACGTCCACCCTCACCGGCGCCCCGCGCAGCACCGCGAGGGCCTCGTCGCGGGCCGCCGTCGCGACCAGGTCGCCCAGGGGCACCCCGGCGGCCTGGCAGAGCTGGAGGGCGGCGAGGCCGGTGTTGGCCCCGGCCACCGCGTCGGCCAGGGCCTCGTCCGCGCCGCCGCGCCGGGCCAGTTCGGCGAGGAGGCCCCGGTCGACCTGGGAACGGGCGGAGTGCAGATCGAGGTGGCCGGCCGCGAGCTTGGACAGCTTGGCGAAACCGCCGCAGACGGTGAGCCGGTCCACCGGGTGACGCCGTACGTACTTCAGCACGGCGCCCGCGAAGTCGCCCATGTCCAGCAGCGCGTCCTCGGGCAGCCCGTACTCGGCGACCACCGTCTTCTCCGAGGTGGACCCCGTGCACCCGGCGACGTGCGTGCGTCCGGCCGCCCGTGCCACGTCCACCCCGCGCCGGATCGAGTCGATCCACGCCGAGCAGGAGTACGGGACGACGATGCCGGTGGTGCCGAGGACGGACAGGCCGCCGAGGATGCCCAGCCGGGGGTTCCAGGTGGACCGGGCGATCTCCTCACCGTGGTCGACGGAGAGGGTGATCTCGACGTCGCCGCCGCCGCCGTACCGCTCGGCGACGAGGGCGACGTGCTCCCGCATCATCCGCCGGGGGACCGGGTTGACGGCCGGTTCGCCGACGGGCAGGGGCAGCCCGGGCCGGGTGACGGTGCCGACGCCGGGCCCGGCCCGGAAGACGACGCCGGAGCCCGCGGGCAACCGCCGTACCGTCGCCCGGACCAGCGCGCCGTGGGTGACGTCGGGGTCGTCGCCGGCGTCCTTCACGATCCCCGCCGTCGCGTACGCCTCCGTCAGCTCCTCGGCCGCCAGCGCGAACGCCGGGGTCTGCCCCTTGGGCAGGGTGATCGTCACGGGGTCGGGGAAGTCGCCGGTGAGCAGCGCCGTGTACGCGGCCGTCGTCGCCGCCGTGGCGCAGGCACCGGTGGTCCAGCCGGGGCGCAGCCCGGTGTGCTTCAGTTGGGCGCTGCGACCGCCCTCGGCCTCGCCGCTCATGCCTCACTTCCAGGAAGGGACTCGGATGAAGGACCTGTCGTGCACCTGCTGATCCTCGGTGGTACCACGGAGGCCCGCCGCCTCGCCGAACGGCTCGCGGCCGACCCGCTGCCGGGGCTGCGGGTCACCACCTCCCTGGCGGGACGGGTGTCCGCACCCCGGACGCCGCCCGGCGAGGTGCGCGTCGGCGGCTTCGGCGGTGCCGAGGGGCTCGCCGCCTGGCTGCGTGAGCACCGGGTCGACCTGCTCATCGACGCCACTCATCCCTTCGCCGACACGATCAGCTTCCACGCGGCGCGGGCCGCCGCCACCGCACATGTTCCCCTGCTCGCGCTGCGCCGCCGCGGCTGGGAGCCGGCCGAGGGCGACGTCTGGCACGAGACCGGCTCCCTGGCGGGGGCCGCCGCGCTGCTGCCCTCCCTGGGCCGGCGGGTCTTCCTGACCACCGGACGGACGGGCTTGGCCGCCTTCGCGGACCTGGCCGACCTCTGGTTCCTGGTCCGGTCCGTGGACCCGCCCGAGGCGCCGTACCCGCCGCACACGGAGGTCCTGCTGGACCGCGGCCCGTTCACCCCCGAGGGGGAGCGCGAACTGCTGCGCCGGCACCGGATCGACGTCCTGGTCACCAAGGACAGCGGGGGAGCGGCCACCGCGCCGAAGCTGGCGGCCGCCCGTGAGGCCGGTGTGCCCGTGGTCGTCGTACGCAGACCTCCGGTGCCCCGAGGGGTGCCGGAGGTCACCGAGCCCGAGCAGGCGGTGCGCCGGGTGCGCGAGATCCTCGCACGCCGCCCGTCCCCGGAGCGGCGCGGCCCTCACGTCTGCGGGTAGCGGGGAGGCGTCCGGACGACCTCTTCCCCGGCCATCCCGACAACGTGCACGGACCTCGGGGACGGAGCGCCGGCACCGAGCCCGACTCCGTACAGCCCGCCGCTCACTCCTCCTCGCTCGCGATCGCGTTGACCGCGGCGGCGGCGATGGCGCTGCCCCCGCGACGGCCTCTGACGATCAGGTGCTCCAGGCCGGAGGGGTGAGCGGCCAGGGCGTCCTTGGACTCGGCCGCACCGACGAAGCCGACCGGCACACCGATGACGGCGGCCGGCCGGGGCGCCCCCTCCTCGATCATCTCCAGCAGCCGGAAGAGCGCGGTGGGCGCGTTGCCGACGGCGACCACGGCCCCCTCCAGCCGGTCGCGCCACAACTCCAGCGCGGCGGCGCTCCGCGTGGTGCCGAGCTTCGCCGCCAGGTCGGGGACGGCCGGGTCGGACAGGGTGCACAGCACCTCGTTGTCCGCGGGCAGCCGCCTGCGCGTGATGCCGCTGGCCACCATCCGGACGTCGCAGAGGACGGGCGCACCGGCGTGCAGGGCCTCGCGGGCACGCGCCACCACCGCGGGGGTGTACGAGAGGTCGCGCACGAGGTCGACCATGCCGCAGGCGTGGATCATGCGGACTGCCACATGGCTGACGCCCGCGGGCAACGCCGTCAGGTCCGCCTCCGCGCGGATGGTCGCGAAGGACTGGCGGTAGATGGCCGCGCCGTCCTTCTCGTAGTCGTAGGGGGGCACGATGCTGATCTCGCTGCTCTCGGTCGTCGTCGTACGGATCATGAGGTGATCTCCGCCATGGCGGGGGCGGGGCGGTGGCCGCTCGGCCGGGTGGCGGTCTCCTCCGCGAGGGCGTGCGCCCGCCGGACGGCGGGGGCACGGCCGGGCACGCGGACCCGGGCCGGGGCGCCCTCGTCGGAGGCGTGCGGCCGCGGCGCCCCCGGGCAGGCGTCGTCGCGGTCGAGTGGAGCCGTCGTGGCCTGGGGTGAGAGAGGCGCGGCAGGTGTGGACACGGCGGCGAGCATACCGACCGTCACACCGGGTGTACGCGCTGCCCTGTCGCCGCGACCCTTACCGGGCGGTCGACGCGAGTTCGTCGCGGTGCCGGTGCTCCGGCTTCCTCTGCGGCTGCCGGCCGCCAACTGCCGTGCCGTATCTGGCCGGTCGGCCGGATCGTGCGTGCGGCGCGGTCCGTCGAGGTGAGGAGGACGGCCGCCGGCCGGCAGACGTGCGGCGATCAGCGTCCGGCATCCGGGGTCCCCGGCCTCCGCCGAACGCGGACCCGGGCCGCTGCGTCCTGCGGGCGGCCCGGGTCCGCGTGTGGAGACCGCGGCGTCACCACGGCGTCGCCCTGGAACCGCTTCACGACAGGCGGTGCCTCAGGCGGTCATCACCTCAGGCGGTGATCACCTCAGGCGGTGATCACCGCTGTTCGGTGTGGGGGTGCGGCTTCGGCCGCATGTCTTCGCCGTAGGTGGTGTGGTAGTCCGGGACGACGATCCGGCTCCCCGGGGACTCCCGTCGGACCAGCGCGACGAAGGCGTCCAGGTCCATCGCCGGGTCCCGGCGCGGAGGCTGGCTCAGGGGTGTTTCGAAGTTGTCCCAGTGGACGGGTACGACGACGCCGGGCTGCCCGAGTGCTCGCAGCAGCCGGGACGCGTAGCGGGACGTCGACTTGCTGGACGGCACCGCGATCATTGCGAGGTCGGGGCCGAGTCCTTGGACCGCTTGCTCGGAGAAGTCGCTGGCCCCCATCAGGAAGGCCGAGGGCGCGCCACTGCCGGTCGTCACCTGGAAGGCGAGCGTGTCGCCCTCCGGCAGGTCGGAGATGGTACGGGGAACCGTCCGCGGCGGCGCGTGCAGGGTTCCCGGAGCGAAGTAGGTGTGCTGCTTGTTGCGGCTGTGCAGGCTCGGCACCACCTGGACCGTGATTCCGTCGAAGTCCAGCACCTCGCCACCCTTGACCACCGAGATCTGCCCGGGGTCGACGCCGAAGGCGACCAGCAGGTGAAACGTCGTCTCCGTGCCGACGACCCGGGCGCCGGTGGCCTTGGCGATGTACGGCACGTCGGCGATGTGGTCCCAGTGGGAGTGGCTGACCAGGACGAGTTCGGGGCGGCCGACATGCTCCCGCACCCGTCGAGGATCGGAACTCAGCTTCGTACCCGGCTCGAAACTCCCGTCGAACAGGCCCGTCTTGAACCGGGTGAGGTACGGGTCGAAGAGCACCGTCCGCCCCTCGACGTCTATGCGCCAGCCGGACGTGCCCAGCCAGCGGAAGGAAGTCGAACCAGCCCGCGATGCCGTCGGGGCCGCGGCGGTGGCGGCGGCTTGGGCGGGGGAGGCGAGAAGCGGGGCGGCCGCGCCGAACGCGGCGCCGCGCAGCACCGTGCGCCGGCCGAGACCCCGGATGCGCCGCTTCGGTCGGGGAGTGTCTGTGTCGTCGCTCATGAGGCCAGGAGACCAGGAGATTCCCGCCGCAGTCCAAGATCGAATTCGCCGCGGTCCCATATGCATTCCTGAATAGGGCCAGGTCATCGATGGTGGCGACGGAGAGAGTCGACAGCGATCCGAGCCGCTGTGCCGATCGCCGCGTCGACGGCCGTACGTGATGCGGCGAGTTCCCTCGTGCGGGCGAAGACGGACACCGCGTAGCGGTCGCCGTCGGGATACCGGACGACCCCCGCCTCCATGTGAAGGCCGGGAAGGGTGCCGGTCTTCGCCGCGACCGTCACCTCGTCCGGGAATCCCGACACCAGCCGGTGCCGGAACACCTGGCGGGACATCAGCTGCCGTACCTGAGCGCAGGCCTGCGGCGGGCCCGCCTCGTCACGCCAGATGAGGCGCAGCAGCCGGGTGACCTCGCGGGGTGTGCTGGCGTTGGTCCGCGAGGGATCCAGCACGCTCATCCGTATCCTGCGCTCCTCCGGGAGCGCGGGGTAGCGCAGGGCGAACTCGCTCTCGTCGCGTGCGCCGACCTCGTCGAGCATCGACCGCAGCACATGGCGAGGGCCGCCCACGATCCTGGTCCGGTCGAGGCTGAGCTCCTCGGCCAGGAGCCGTACCGTGTCCAGACCGACGTGCGCCAGCAGCAGGTCCGCCGCCGAGTTGTCGCTCACCGAGATCGCGAAGAGAGCCAGGTCGCGCAAGGACAGCTCGACATCGTCCGCGCAGCCGGCCGTACCCCAGCCCCCGAGCCGGTCCGCCGCGGTGACCCGGACACGGGTACGGGGGTCGAGCTGACCGGCGGCGACCTGGCGCGCGAACTCCAGGACCAGCAACACCTTGAAGAGCGAGGCGATCACGACGGGCTCGTCGGCGCCGACGGCGACCTCGTCGGACGCCGCCCGCTCACCCGCGGCCGCCGTGTCGCCCGCCCGCAGGCGGCCCGGCGCCCCACCGACGGGAACCGCGTGCAACGCCCCCTCGGCTCCCGCCCCCGCGAAGACCTCACGGATCCGATCCTCGACCATCACTCAGCCCCTCACGTACAGTCCCTGACTGTGGATCTCTTGCGCCACCTGCGCATCTTCGTCGCTGTCGCCGAGGAGCTGCATTTCAGCCGGGCCGCCGACCAGCTCGGCATGGCCCAGCCACCCCTCAGCCAGGCGGTGCGCAGGCTGGAGAAGGAGCTCGGCGCCGAGTTGTTCGACCGATCGCGTCGGCAGGTGAAACTGACACCCGCGGGGGCAGGGCTGCTGGACGAAGCCCGTGAACTCCTCCTCGGTGAGCAACGGTTGCGGACGCTGGCCCGCCGCGCCGGGGAGGGCGACGCGGGCACCTTGCGCGCGGGAGTGCCCCCCGGCACGACGGTTGCGACGCTGGCGCTGCTGCTCGGCGCATGTGCGGAACACTATCCGGGCATGTCCGTCGACCTCCAGGAGATCACCACCGACGAGCAGCTGCGACTGATCGCGTCCGGCGAACTCGACGTCGGCCTCGTCCACCACCCCGTGGACGTCACCGGCCTCCGTCTCGGTCCGGAGGTGCGCGTGGAACTCGGCGTCGTCCTGCCCCGTGTCTCACCACTGGCCCGGCTGCCGGAGGTGGCGCTCGCCGAGTTGGCCGGTTGCGACCTCGTGCTCCTTCCCCGTGCGCAGGCCCCTGGCTGGTACGACCGGATTCTGGACACCTGCCGGTCCGGGGGCTTCGTTCCCACCGGGCTGCGGCATGCCGCACGCCCCGAACTCCTGCTGGCCCTCGTCACCGCGGGGCACGGCATCGCCTTCGATCAGGGGCCGGTGGCCGGCAAGGAGCCTCGCGTCGTCTGGCGACCGCTGGCAGGCCGCCCCCTCACCCAGCGGACCAGCGGAGTCTGGTCCACCGCCCGGTCCTCCCACCCGGCAGCCCCGCACTTCGCCGAACTCGCGGCCGACGTACTCGCCCGCGATCGCCCGGCGGTCCCGCACCGCCACGACGACGCGCCCGCGGATTCCGAGCCGCCCCGCCCATGGGCGGTGGTGTACGACGAGGCAGCCTCGCGTGCGTAGGCGGTATCTCGGAGGGGCGCGGGGAAGGCAGCCGCGCCGGCCGGCCTCCGAGCCGACGCCTGCGAGATGCGGCTCCCGGTTTCTGCGCCTCTCCGCGTACACGCACGTCGATGGGGGAGGGGTGACGCCGCAGGGACGGCGGGGAAGGGTCCGGAACTCGATTCCCCGCGGGCGATGAAGCGGTCCCGCGGGTCGAAGTGGTCGCGCCTGCGGATGCCCTGACTGTTGGTCGCTCGGATGAGGCGGGCACGAGCCGTACCGGACCCAGGTCCTGCGCACTGCGTCAGGGTCCCGGCGTACGGCCCAGCGGAGCGGTGATCTCGCGAGCAACGGGCCAGGCTCAGGGCTCTGCGACGCCGTCTTCCTGCCTCGGACTGCTAGTGCCCGGCGACGCCCGAAACGTGCGGTGGTCAGGCCGTGGGGGAGCGGGTGGAGGTGATCACGACGGATGTGTAGGGCATGGTGGCGTGGCCGCCGAGCTTGTCGATCGCTGACCCGGCGCTGTTCAGGACCTCCGCCATTTTGTCTGCGGGGAGTTGAGTGAGGCCGCCGAAGGTGGGGAGCTGGTCGAGCCACTCCTCTCGGGAGTAGGTGCGCTCCCAGGTGAAGCGCCACTGTTCGGGCTCGCTGAAGCTGCCGGTCCGCCGGATGCCGTCGGCGATTCTCGCGAACAGTGGCTGGTAGGCGTCCACGGCCGAGCCTCTCAGCAGGCCGGGATTGAACAGGGAACCGGGGGCGACCCGTTGGCGATCACCTCGGCCGGGAGTTGGGGGACGTGATGGAAGGGAGCGAGTCGGCCGCCGGGCCTGAGTACCTGGGCCGCCTTGGCCGCGCCGGTGACGGGGTCCACCCAGTGCCAGGCGGTGCCGGCGATGACCGCGTCGAACTGTCGTCCGGACGGCTCCCAGTCCTCGAACCTGGCGACCTCGACCTCGATGCGGCTTCGCCGCGCGAGGGCGGCCATCCGTTCGTCGGGTTCGACACCGAGCACGGTGCAGCCGGCCGCCTGGAACTGCCGGGCCTCGATGCCGGTCCCGGCTCCGACGTCGAGGACGTGCCGGCCGGGGCTTGTCGCGACGATCCTGTCCACCAGAGCCTGGGGACAAGGCGGTCGGGCGCGGTCGTAGCGTTCGGCGTCCACTCCGAATGACTGGCTGCCTCCGATCCCGCGTGCACCCGCGTAACACGTTTCGAGCCCCGCAGACGGCATCGGGAGCTACCCTCACGCCACGGTCATGCCCCCGGGCCGCAAGGTGCGGGCATGGGGCGGGGCAAGACGGAAGAGACCAGCGGGCGTCGGCAGCTCACCTGGCCTTGCCCACACCGGTGTGTCGGACCGCATCCTCGCCCGGTGGGCCGGGACACGAACGTGGAGACCACGAAGAAGTGGTACGTGAAGCCCGATGTGGAAGACCTCCCCGAAGCCGTCGGCACATGGGATGGCCTGCACGGTGAGCCGAACGGTCGCGCGTGAGGCCGGCGACGTATCCCAGGGTGTCTCAGGTGCTGATCGGAGTGGCCGAACGGTTTGCCGCCTCGTCCCGGCCTTCGGGACGGTGCCACAAGCTTTGCCGCGGACTGGGAACAGTCAGCAACTGTGCTGACGAAGAAGCAGCGCGTCGATGTGCGGACCGGACGCGAGCGCGGCCAGCAGGACACGCTGCGTCAAGGGCGCCCGTGCACCCTGAGAGGCTCGGATTCGATCGATGAGGCCGTCGGCAGTGCATCGACGGGCCGAGCCGCGGATGCATCGGGTCAGCCGGCTTCCCCCGGCTGTGTGAGATTTCGTGAGACGTGAGAGGGTGCGGGGCGTGAGTGAGACACCGTCGAACACCCTGCAATACCGCTTTGACGGGCCAGAAGAGGCCCCGGTCCTGATCCTCGGTCCCTCACTGGGCACCACCTGGCACATGTGGGACCGGCAGGTGCCCGAGCTGGCGCAGCAGTGGCGGGTCTTCCGGTTCGATCTGCCCGGGCACGGGGGCGCCCCCGCCCACCCGTCGGGCTCCGTCGCCGAGCTCGCCACGCGTCTGCTGGCCACCCTCGACGGGCTCGGCGTGCAGCGCTTCGGTTACGCGGGCTGCGCGTTCGGCGGCGCCCTCGGTATCGAGCTGGCGCTGCGGCACCCCGAGCGCCTCGCCTCGCTCGCGCTGATCGCGGCGTCGCCGAGGTTCGGGACCGCCGACGAGTTCCGCCAGCGCGGTGTGATCGTCCGTACCAACGGGCTCGACCCCATCGCCCGCAGCGCCCCGGAGCGCTGGTTCACCGGAGGGTTCGCCGCCGCCCAGCCGGCGATCACCGAGTGGGCCGTGCAGATGGTGCGGACCACCGACCCCGGCTGCTACATCGCCGCCTGCGAGGCGCTCGCCGCGTTCGACGTGCGCGGTGAGCTGGGGCAGGTCGGCGTGCCGACCCTGGTCCTCGTCGGCTCCGACGACCAGGTCACCGGCCCCGCGGAAGCCCGCACCCTGGTCGCCGGCATCCCGGACGCCCGGCTCGCCGTCGTCCCCGGCGCCTCCCACCTGGTCCCGGTCGAGCAGCCCGCGGCCGTCACCGACCTGCTGGTCCGGCACTTCGACACCGCCTGGCAGAGCGCCCACGACGCCTCCACCGGCCAGATCGCCGTCCCGGCCGCCCGCGCCGCCGCCCAGCCCGTCGGACCCGCCGCCCACCCCGTCGTACCCGGGGCCGTGCCCGGCGCGCCCGGTTTCTCCGCCGCCCCCGTCCAGCCGGCCATGGCCCCGCCGCCGCAGGCCGTCGTGCCCATCGCCGAGATCGCGCCGCCCGTCGTGCCCCCGCAGGCCCCGGCACAGGGGCGGCCCGACCCCTACGACGCGGGGATCAAGGTGCGCCGGGAAGTGCTCGGCGACGCGCACGTCGACCAGGAGCTGGCGCAGGCCGACGCGTTCTCGGGGGACTACCAGGAACTCCTCACCCGGTACGCCTGGGGCGAGATCTGGGACCGCCCGGGCCTGGACCGGCGTACCCGCAGCTGCGTCACCCTGACGGCCCTCGTCGCCGGCGGTCACTGGGAGGAACTGGCGCCGCACCTGCGGGCAGCCCTGCGCAACGGCCTCACCCCGGAGGAGATCAGGGAAGTGCTGCTGCAGACGGCCGTCTACTGCGGCACCCCCGCCGCGAGCAGGGCCTTCCGGGTGGCGCAGCAGGTCGTGCGGGAGGAGACCACCCCGCCCGAGTGAGCCCCGTCCCGCCCGAGCGAGCCCCACCCCGCCGCCGGCCCGGGTTCGGCGGCAGGATGGAGTCATGAAGCTGACCAAGAAGTCGCACGCCTGCGTCCGCCTGGAGAAGGACGGGCGGACGCTCGTCCTGGACCCCGGAGGGTTCAGCGAGGAGGACGCCGCCCTCGGCGCGGACGCCCTGCTCGTCACCCACGAGCACCCGGACCACTTCGACGAGGCGCGTCTGCGGGCCGCGATGGAGCACAACCCGGCCGCCCGGATCTGGACCCTGGCGTCGGTCGCGGAGAAGATCTCGGCGGCGTTCCCCGGACGCGTGCACACCGTCGGGCACGGTGACACCTTCACCGCCGCCGGGTTCGACGTGGAGGTCCACGGCGAGCTGCACGCCGTGATCCACCCGGACCTCCCCCGCGTCACCAACGTCGGCTTCCTCGTCGACGGCGGCAAGGTCTTCCACCCCGGCGACGCCCTCACCGTCCCCGGCCGTCCGGTCGAGACGCTGATGCTCCCCGTCATGGCGCCCTGGAACAAGATCTCCGAGGTCATCGACTACGTCCGCGAGGTGAGGCCGCGGCGCGCCTACGACATCCACGACGCCCTGCTCACCGACCTCGCCCGGCCGATCTACGACCGGCAGATCGGTCAGCTGGGCGGCTCGGAGCACCTGCGGCTGACCCCGGGGGAGTCCGCGCGGGTGTGAGCACGGCGACCGGGGACTCCCGGGCGACCGGGGTTGTCAGTGGCGCCCGGTAGGTTGGGGGACATGCGCATCGCGACCTGGAACGTGAACTCGATCACCGCCCGCCTGCCGAGGCTGCTCGCCTGGCTGGAGAGCAGTGGCACCGACGTGCTCTGCCTCCAGGAGGCCAAGGTCGCCGAGGCGCAGTTCCCCTTCGACGAGCTGCGGGAGAAGGGCTACGAGGCGGCCGTGCACGCCACCGGCCGGTGGAACGGCGTGGCGGTGCTCTCCCGTGTGGGCCTCGAGGACGTGGTCAAGGGCCTGCCGGGCGACCCGGGCTACGAGGGGGTCCAGGAGCCCCGCGCGATCTCCGCCACCTGCGGCCCGGTCCGCGTCTGGTCGGTCTACGTGCCGAACGGGCGCGAGGTGGAGCACCCCCACTACGCCTACAAGCTCCAGTGGTTCGAGGCCCTGCGCGCCGCCGTCGAGGGTGACGCCGCCGGCGACCGCCCCTTCGCGGTGATGGGCGACTACAACGTCGCGCCGACCGACGAGGACGTCCACGACCGCGCCGCCTTCGAGGGCTCCACCCACGTCACCCCCGCCGAGCGCGCCGCCCTCGCCTCCCTGCGCGGCACCGGCCTGACCGACGTGGTCCCGCGCCCCCTGAAGTACGACCACCCCTTCACCTACTGGGACTACCGGCAGCTCTGCTTCCCCAAGAACCGCGGCATGCGCATCGACCTGGTGTACGGGAACGAGCCCTTCGCCAAGGCCGTCACCGACTCCTACGTCGACCGCGAGGAGCGCAAGGGCAAGGGAGCCTCCGACCACGCCCCGGTCGTGGTGGACCTGGACGTGTAGGCGCCGCTCCCCTCCCCGCCCCGCGGTCGCGTGCTCGCCCGCCCCGGCGCCCCGCCCGTCCCTCCCGGCCGACGTCCGTCCTGCGTGCCCTGTGGTGCATACGGCGGTACGAATGACAGTGTGGACGTATGAACATCCCCTTCCTGGGTCGACGGCGCGAAGACCCGCGCGTGCATGACGCCGAGGGCATCGGCGAGCTGCTCGCCGACTGCGACCTGCTGCGCTCGCAGGCCTCACGGGAGGGTGTCCGGCTCGACGACTCGGCGGATTCCCTGGAACAGCTCGACCAGGTGCTGCCCCGCTGGCGCAGCGACGAGGAGATCCTGACCTGGCTCGGCAACGACGCCGGTCTGTACCTCGGCACCGTGATCGTGCGCACCGTGCCCGGCGCCGCCTGGTCCATCCGGTCCGACGGCCAGCCCGTCGTCCGCCTCGCCTCCGGCCGGGAGTTCGACGTGGTGGCGTCGGGCCAGGCATGGGCGGCGGACGGCGTCCCCGAACTCTCGCAGCTGTACGGCGAAGTCGCGGAGACGTGACCCTTCTGCCGTAAAAGCGCCGTAAATAGGGCTAATGCCCGAAAGGTGCGTGTCGTTGGCGCGCCCGTCGTCCGTCTCGATACGTTGCAGTCGTCGGTCCGCGCACGGAGGACGCACGGGACACACGGGACGCACGACGCGCAGGGGGTACGCAGGGTGCAGCCGGAGATCACTGCTCGCGCAGCGGATCGGCCGTCACGACGGGCCGTCCGCGAGCGGGGAGAAGGTCAGCTGCACACCCGTCCTAGGCCCGGTGGGAGTTGCGGGGTGCCGGCACCGGCGTCGGCAGAGGGCTCGTCGCCGCTCGGGTCACGTCCCCGACGAGCTCGACGACATCCGGGCCGTACGCCTGCGAGTTGATCACCTTGAGCAGCAGCACGAAGGAGTTGTTGCCGTGCTTGCGGGCCAGCTTCTCGTGGTGACGGGCGAGGTAGCGGGTGGCGGCCTGGTTGTCGATGGCGCGCTGGCCGCAGAACAGGAACGCGGGGCGGGCCTCGCGCCGGTCCCCGGCGGTGAGACGGGCCAGCAGGACGTACTCCGTGACCCCCGAGTCCATGCGGTAGCGCTCGCCGCCTATCTGGAAGGCCCCGCGGTCCGGGCCCGGTTCCGGGTCGATGTTGATCCGCACCCCGGGCAGCATGGCCGCCATGTGGGCCACCATGCGCCGGTTCGACCCCGGACCGCCCACGCAGAACTCCGTCCGCTCACCGAAGCCCTGATGGACCATGTCCTGGGTGACCAGGTGCATGTGCGCGCCGCAGTCCTTGATCAGCGCGGACAGTTCCAGCAGCGCGAAGACGTCGAAGCGGTGGACGGCCGGTTCGGAGGCGGCCGGGTCCCGGTTGACGACGAGCAGCGACTCGGAACCCTCCGGCAGCCCGAAGAAGGCATGCTTGCGGCGGAGCCTCCGCTTCAGCAGATACGTACGGGCGAGCCAGCCCAGCGCGGCACTGATGCCGGCCGCGACCACGCCCAGGACGATGTTGCGCACGTCGTCAGTCATGGGCGCGCATGCTAGCGGGCATCCGTGAACCCGTGTTCGACGGGCCGTGGCGGAGATGCTCCTGACGCGGCCATGACGATCAACTAAGCTGCCCGAACGGCTTTTTCCCTGGAGGTGCGGATGCGTCGCCCTGTCGCACGGAATCTGACGGTCCTGGCGGTCTCCGCCGCCGTGGTGTCGGTGGGGGCGGCGGCGCCACCCACTGCACAGAGCAGGCCCGTCGCCGCCAAGACCCCCGTCGCCGTCGGGTACGGCGGGGCGGTCGCCAGCGTCGACCCGGACGCCTCGGCCGCCGGCATCGAGATCCTGCGCAAGGGCGGCAACGCGGTCGACGCGGCCGTGGCCACCGCCGCCGCGCTCGGCGTGACCGAGCCCTACTCGGCCGGTATCGGGGGCGGAGGCTACTTCGTCCACTACGACGCCGAGTCCCGCACCGTACGCACCATCGACGGCCGCGAGACGGCGCCGCTGACCGCCGACGAGAAGCTGTTCACGGAGGACGGCAAGCCCATCCCGTTCGCCGAAGCCGTCAGCAGCGGTCTGGCCGTCGGCACCCCGGGCACGCCCGCCACCTGGCAGCGCGCCCTCGACCGGTGGGGCAGCCGGAAGCTCGGTACCGTCCTCGCGCCCGCCGAGCGCCTGGCCCGACGCGGCTTCACCGTCGACGACACCTTCCGCTCCCAGACCGCCGCCAACGAACAGCGCTTCCGCTACTTCCCGGACACCGCGGAGCTGTTCCTGCCGGGCGGTGAACTCCCGGTCGTCGGCTCCACGTTCAAGAACCCCGACCTGGCGCGCACCTACCAGGAGCTGAGCCGCAAGGGCGTCGGCGCCCTGTACCACGGCGAACTCGGCGAGGACGTCGTCGCCACCGTCAACGAGCCGCCCGTGGACCCTGCCTCCGGCTGGGACGCCCGCCCCGGCGACCTGAGCGCGAAGGACCTCGCGGCCTACGAGGCCAAGTTCCAGAAGCCCACCCGGACCTCCTACCGCGGCCTGGGCGTCTACTCCATCGCCCCCTCCTCCTCCGGAGGCACCACGGTCGGCGAGGCCCTCAA
The DNA here is from genome assembly GCF_056430705.1 of Streptomyces sp. NPDC045956. NCBI lineage: Bacteria > Bacillati > Actinomycetota > Actinomycetes > Kitasatosporales > Streptomycetaceae > Streptomyces > Streptomyces sp. NPDC045956. The sequence continues at coordinate 379,939 of NZ_JBWKKZ010000003.1, forward strand.
CATCCTGGAGCGGACCGACCTCTCCAAGGCGAGCAAGGCCCGCTACCTGCACCGCTTCATCGAGGCGAGCCGCATCGCCTTCGCCGACCGCGGGCGCTGGGTCGGTGATCCCGCCTTCGAGGACGTACCGGCCGAGGAGCTGCTGGCGCAGCGGTACGCCGACTCCCGTGCCTGCCTGATCAAGGACGACGCGGTCCTCACCAGCCCCCTTGCGCCCGGAGACCCCCGGCACCCGGCGCCCTGCGCGGGCGGCGGCACGGCGGCGCCGACGACGTACGAGGGTGAGAACACCACGCACCTCACGGTCGCCGACAAGTGGGGGAACGTCGTCGCCTACACCCTCACCATCGAGCAGACCGGCGGCAGCGGCATCACCGTGCCCGGTCGCGGCTTCCTGCTCAACAACGAGCTGACGGACTTCTCCTTCGCCCCCGCCAACCCGGCCGTCCACGACCCGAACCTGCCGGGCCCGGGCAAGCGCCCGCGGTCCTCGATCGCACCGACGATCGTCCTGGACCGGCACCAGCGGCCCGTCGTGGCGGTCGGTTCACCGGGCGGCGCCACCATCATCACCACCGTGCTCCAGACCCTCACCGGCTTCCTCGACCGCGGCCTGCCGCTCGTCGACGCCATCGCCGCGCCGCGCGCCAGCCAGCGCAACGCCGCGCAGACCGAACTCGAACCCGGCCTGTACGACAGCGGCGTGCGGGCGGAGCTGGAGGCGCTCGGGCACTCCTTCAAGGTCAACCCGGAGATCGGCGCGGCGACCGGTGTGCAGCGGCTGCCGGACGGCAGGTGGCTGGCCGCCGCCGAGAAGGAACGGCGCGGCGGCGGCTCGGCCATGGTGGTGCGGCCCGCGCGTTAGGAGCCGGGGACCGGTGGGGGCGGGCCCCAGGGCCCGCTCACAGCTCGGGGACGGGCCGCTCCGGCGTCCGGAACGCCAGCCGCCTGCCCTCGGCGTCCACCGTCACCCGGCCGCCTTCCGCGACCCGGCCGTCGAGCAGCAGCCGGGACAGCTCGTTGTCGACCTCGCGCTGGATGGTGCGGCGCAGGGGACGCGCCCCGTACTCGGGCTGGTAGCCGCGCTCGGCGATCCAGTCCACGGCCGCGTCGGTGAACTCGACGGTGATGCCCTGCGCGTGCACCATGCGGCGGGTCTGCTCCAGCAGCAGGCTGGTGATCTGCCGCAGCTGCTCGCCGCTGAGCTGGCGGAAGACCACGATCTCGTCGATGCGGTTGAGGAACTCGGGCCGGAAGTGCTCGCGCAGCGGACGCAGCACCTGCTCGCGCCGGGCCTCCTCGTCGGCGTCCGAGCCACCGGTGCCGAAGCCGATGCCCGCACCACGCCGGGTGATCACGTCGGAGCCCAGGTTGCTGGTCATGACGACGACGGCGTTGGTGAAGTCCACCGTCCGGCCCTGCGAGTCGGTAAGCCGCCCGTCGTCGAGCACCTGGAGCAGGATGTTGAAGACGTCCGGGTGCGCCTTCTCCACCTCGTCCAGCAGGAGCAGCGAGTAGGGGTGCCGGCGCACCACCTCGGTGAGCTGCCCGGCCTCCTCGTGCCCGACGTAGCCGGGCGGGGCGCCGACCAGCCGGCTGACGGTGTGCCGTTCCTGGTACTCGCTCATGTCCAGGCGGACCATGCGGTCCTCGCTGCCGAACAGGGCCTCGGCCAGCGCCCGGGCCAGCTCGGTCTTGCCGACGCCGGTCGGGCCGAGGAAGAGGAAGCTGCCGATGGGCCGGTCGGGGCTGGCGAGTCCGGCGCGGGAGCGCAGGACGGCGTCGGAGACGACCCGTACGGCCTCCTCCTGGCCGACCACCCGTTCGTGCAGGTGCGACTCCAGGCCCAGCAGCCGGTCCTTCTCCTCCTGGGTGAGGCTGCTGACCGGGATGCCGGTCTGCCGGGAGACCACCTCGGCGATGGACTCGGTGCGGACGACCAGGTTCAGACCCTCGTCGGCCTCGCCGCCGCCGGTCGCCTCGGAGATGCGCTGCTTCAGCCCGGCGATCTCGTCGCGCAACTGCGTGGCCCGCTCGTACTGCTCGTCCGCGACCGCCTGGTCCTTGTCCCGGACGAGCTGGTCGACCTCGCGCTCCATCGCCCGTACGTCCGTGCCCTTGGTGCGGGCCCGCAGCCGCACCCGGGCGCCGGCCTGGTCGATCAGGTCGATGGCCTTGTCCGGCAGCCGGCGGTCGGTGAGGTAGCGGTCGGACATCTCCACGGCCGCCACCAGCGCCTCGTCGGTGTAGCGGACCTGGTGGTGGGCCTCGTAGCGGTCACGCAGACCGCGCAGGATCTCGATCGCGTCGGCGGGGGTGGGCTCGGGCACCAGGATCGGCTGGAAGCGGCGGGCCAGGGCCGCGTCCTTCTCGATCCTGCGGTACTCCTCCAGCGTCGTCGCGCCCACGATGTGCAGCTCACCGCGGGCCAGGGCGGGCTTGAGGATGTTCCCGGCGTCCATCGAGCCGCCCTCGCCGCCACCGCCCGCGCCGACCACGGTGTGCAGCTCGTCGATGAAGATGATCAGCTGGTCGGAGTGGGCGCGGATCTCGCCCACGATGTTGTTCATGCGCTCCTCGAAGTCGCCCCGGTAGCGGGTGCCCGCGACGACGCCCGTCAGGTCCAGCGCGACCACCCGGCGCCCGACCAGCACGTCGGGCACGTCGCCGTCGGTGATGCGCTGGGCGAGCCCCTCCACGACGGCGGTCTTGCCGACGCCCGCGTCACCGATCAGGACCGGGTTGTTCTTGCCGCGCCGGGAGAGCACCTCGACGGTCTGCTCGATCTCCTCCTCGCGCCCGATCACCGGGTCGATCCGGCCCTGCTGGGCCAGGTCGGTGAGGTCGCGGCCGTACTTGTCGAGGGTCGGCGTGTTCGTGGCCCGCGGGCCCTCCGTCCGCCCGCCGGCGGTCTCCGGCGGCTCCGTCGGCAGCCCCGAGGGGGCGAAGCGGGCGGCGTTCAGGATGTGTCCGGCGGCCGAGTCCGGGTTGGCGGCCAGGGCGCTGAGGACGTGCTCCGGGCCGATGTAGCCGGTGCCGGTGGAGCGGGCCAGCTCGTGCGCGTCCAGCAGGGCGCGCTTGACGGCCGGGGTGAGGGACAGCGAGGTCGGCGGCGGCACCTCGCCCGGCGGGTGCTGCACCGGGCCGGTCCGCTCGTCGATCTGCGACGCCAGCGCGTCCGGGTCGGCGCCGGCCCGGCTGAGCAGGCCCCGGGTCGGCTCGGTGGCGAGCGCGGCCCGCAGCAGGTGCTCGGTGTCCAGGTCCCGGCTGCCGTGCTCGGCGGCGTACTGGGCCGCGCCGCGCACCAGCTCCCGGGCCGGCTGGCTGAGCAGCCTGCCGATGTCGATCTGCCGCGGCCTGGGCCCGCCGAAGAAGCGTGCCAGGAATTCCGCGAACGGGTCGCCCTCCGGTCCCATGAAGCCGCTGCTCATCGTGTACGGACCTCCGCTGCCTCGCTGATCGACGTGCCGGGGCCGGGTAACCCGGCTGGGGCGCGGTCATGCCCAACATGACACGATCTGTCCCGGCGGGCACGTCCGGCGGGCCCGGGCGCGGCGGGTCCCGGCCGGTGTCCGGCGAGGCCGGGGCGCCGGTGGTTCAGCAGGCGTCGCGCGAGGTCAGGACGCGGGGGCCGGAGTCCGTGATGGCGACCGTGTGCTCCACGTGCGCCGCCCGGGAGCCGTCGTTGGTGCGCAGCGTCCAGCCGTCGGCGGCGCAGTGGTAGTCGTCCCGGCCGCCGGCGATCAGCATCGGCTCGATGGCGATGACCATGCCGTGACGCAGGGGCAGTCCGCGTCCCGGCCGGCCCTCGTTGGGCACGCCCGGGTCCTCGTGCATGCTGCGGCCGATGCCGTGACCGCCGAAGTCCTCCATGATCCCGTAGCCGCCGGACCGGCACACCGTGCCGATGGCGTGCGCGATGTCGCCGACGCGGTTGCCGACGACGGCGGCGCCGATGCCCGCCGCGAGGGCCCGCTCGGCGGTCTCGATCAGCGTCAGGTCCGCCGGGCGAGGCGTGCCCACGACGAAGCTGACCGCCGAGTCGCCGGCCCAGCCGCCCAGCGTCGCCCCGCAGTCGAGGGAGACCAGGTCGCCGTCGCGCAGCCGGTAGCCGTCCGGGATGCCGTGCACGATCGCGTCGTTCACCGAGGCGCACAGGACGGCCGGGAACGGGACCGGCGCGAAGGAGGGCCGGTACCCGAGGAACGGCGAGCCGGCCCCCGCCTCCCGCAGCACCTCGCGCGCCACCGCGTCCAGCTCCAGCAGGGACACGCCCACGTCCGCGGCCTTCCGTGCGGCAGTGAGGGCGCGGGCGACCACCTGGCCGGCCGCGTACATGGCATCGATCGATGAGTCCGTCTTCAGTTCCACCATGCCAATTACTATACCGGTATTTTAATTGGGTGGATCACCGCGCCGACCGGCCGGCCGCCCGATACGGGCCCGGTACGGGAAGCCGGTATTAGAATGACGCCATGGTGCGCACCCCCCTGACCCCCGAAGAGCGTGAACGCGGCGAGCAGCTCGGCCGGCTGCTGCGCCTGGCCCGCGGCGACCGGAGCATGACGGAGGTCGCGGCGGTGGCGGGCATCTCCGCCGAGACCCTGCGCAAGATCGAGACCGGCCGCGCGCCCACCCCCGCCTTCTTCACGGTGGCGGCGCTGGCCCGCGCGCTCGGGCTCTCCATGGACGACCTGGTGGGACGCTGCGTGCTGACGGCGGTGCCCGGGGCGGCCTGACACCGCGGGACGAGCGCGACCCGAGCACGCTCCGAGCGCCCTGAGCGCCCCTGTGTCCGAGGGGGCGCTACGGACGCCCCACCCGCCCCACCGCTCACCCACAGGAGTGCGAAAGGCGATCGACACCACGGCTTGGTGACGATGGTCTTGGCAAGCCCCTCCGGCCAGGCATACCTTCGTCCCTCTACGGTCCGCTCTACGGGCGTAGAGGCTCTGACGTCGTGTCGAAGGAGCAGCTCATGGCCAACGTCGTACGTGCCGCTCTGGTCCAGGCCACCTGGACCGGCGACACCGAGTCCATGGTGGCGAAACACGAGGAGCACGCCCGCGAGGCGGCCCGCCGGGGAGCCCGGGTCATCGGCTTCCAGGAAGTCTTCAACGCCCCCTACTTCTGCCAGGTCCAGGACCCCGAGCACTACCGCTGGGCCGAACCGGTCCCCGACGGCCCGACCACCCGCCGCATGCAGGCCCTCGCGCGCGAGACCGGCATGGTGATCGTCGTCCCCGTCTTCGAGGTCGAGCAGTCGGGCTTCTACTACAACACCGCGGCCGTCATCGACGCCGACGGCACCGTCCTCGGTACGTACCGCAAGCACCACATCCCGCAGGTCAAGGGCTTCTGGGAGAAGTTCTACTTCCGCCCGGGCAACCTCGGCTGGCCCGTCTTCGACACCGCGGTCGGCAAGGTCGGCGTCTACATCTGCTACGACCGGCACTTCCCCGAGGGCTGGCGGCAACTCGGCCTCGGCGGCGCCCAGCTGGTCTACAACCCCTCCGCCACCCACCGCGGGCTCTCCTCCCACCTGTGGCGCCTGGAGCAGCCCGCCGCGGCCGTCGCCAACGAGTACTTCGTCGCGGCCATCAACCGGGTCGGACAGGAGGAGTACGGGGACAACGACTTCTACGGGACCTCGTACTTCGTCGACCCGCGAGGCCAGTTCGTCGGCGACACCGCCAGCGACACCGAGGAGGAACTCGTCGTCCGCGACCTGGACTTCGGCCTCATCGAGGAGGTCCGGCAGCAATGGGCCTTCTACCGCGACCGCCGTCCCGACGCCTACGAAGGGCTGGTGCGGCCGTGACCGGGGACCTCCTCGGCCGTCACCGGGCCGTCCTGCCCGACTGGCTCGCCCTGTACTACGAGGACCCGCTGGAGATCACCCACGGCGAGGGCCGGCACGTCTGGGACGCCGCCGGCCACAAGTACCTCGACTTCTTCGGCGGCATCCTCACCACGATGACCGCACACGCCCTGCCCGAGGTGACCAAGGCGGTGAGCGAACAGGCCGGCCGGATCAACCACTCCTCGACGCTCTACCTCAACCGGCCGATGGTCGAACTCGCCGAGCGCGTCGCCCACCTCTCCGGCATCCCCGACGCCCGCGTCTTCTTCACCACCTCCGGCACCGAGGCCAACGACACCGCCCTGCTCCTCGCCACCACCCACCGGCGCAGCAACACCGTCCTCGCGATGCGCAACAGCTACCACGGTCGCTCCTTCAGCACCGTCGGCATCACCGGCAACCGCGGCTGGTCCCCGACCTCGCTCACCCCGCTCCAGACGCTCTACGTCCACGGCGGCGTCCGCACCCGCGGCCCCTACGCGCACCTGGACGACCGCGACTTCATCGACGCCTGCGTGGCGGACCTGAAGGACCTGCTGGGACACACCCGCGCCCCCGCGGCGCTGATCGCCGAACCCGTCCAGGGCGTCGGCGGCTTCACCTCGCCGCCCGACGGGCTCTACGCGGCCTTCCGCGAGGTGCTGCACGAGCGGGGCGTCCTGTGGATCGCCGACGAGGTGCAGACCGGCTGGGGCCGCACGGGCGAGCACTTCTGGGGCTGGCAGGCGCACGGACGCGGCGGCCCGCCGGACATCGTGACCTTCGCCAAGGGCATCGGCAACGGCATGTCCATCGGCGGGGTCATCGCTCGCGCCGAGATCATGAACTGCCTGGACGCCAACAGCATCTCCACGTTCGGCGGCACCCAGGTCACCATGGCGGCCGGCCTCGCCAACCTCAACCACCTCCTGGAGCACGACCTCCAGGGCAACGCCCGGCGCGTCGGCGGACTGCTCATCGAGCGGCTGCGGGGCGTCGCCGCCCAGGTGCCGCACGTGCGGGAGGTCCGCGGCCGCGGCCTGATGATCGGCATCGAGCTGACCCGGCCCGGCACCGACGAGGCCGCACCCGAAGCGGCGTCCACCGTGCTGGAGGAGGCCCGCGCGGGCGGACTGCTCATCGGCAAGGGCGGCGGACACAGCACCAGCGTCCTGCGCATCGCACCGCCGATGTCCCTGACCGTCGCGGAGGCCGAGGAGGGCGCCGCGATCCTGGACCGCGCCCTGCGGAGCATCTGACCACCGCGCCGGAGGCGGGCGCCCGCCGGGCAGCCCGAGGCCGTGGCCTACGCGGACCCGGCTCGACCGGCCCGCGCCCGCGGTCCCGGCGACGTGCACTCGGCGCCCGACCGGCCGTGCCCTTCACAGGAGGAGGCAGCATGAGCAGCCGTACCGTCATCCGCGGTGGCCTCGTCATCACCGCGTCCGACGAGATCCACGCCGACGTCCTGATCGAGGACGGCCGCGTCGCCGCCCTCGCCGCGAGCGGCACCCCCGCCGCCGGAGCCTTCTCCGCCGAGCGGGTGATCGACGCGAGCGGCAAGTACGTCGTCCCGGGCGGCGTCGACGGACACACCCACATGGAGATGCCGTTCGGCGGCACCTACGCCGCGGACACCTTCGAGACCGGCACCCGGGCCGCCGCGTGGGGCGGCACCACCACCGTCGTCGACTTCGCCGTGCAGAGCGTCGGCCGCTCCCTGCGCGAGGGCCTGGACGCCTGGCACGCCAAGGCCGAGGGCAACTGCGCCGTCGACTACGGCTTCCACATGATCGTCTCCGACGTGAACCAGGACACGCTCAAGGAGATGGACCTCCTGGTGGAGGAGGGGGTCACGTCGTTCAAGCAGTTCATGGCGTACCCGGGCGTCTTCTACTCCGACGACGGCCAGATCCTCCGCGCCATGCAGCGCGCCGCCGGGAACGGCGGACTGATCATGATGCACGCCGAGAACGGCATCGCGATCGACGTCCTGATCGAGCAGGCCCTCGCCCGCGGCGAGACCGACCCCCGCTACCACGGTGAGGTCCGCAAGGCCCTGCTGGAGGCCGAGGCGACCCACCGCGCCATCCGGCTCGCCCAGGTGGCCGGCGCTCCGCTGTACGTCGTGCACGTGTCGGCGCGGGAGGCGGTGGCCGAGCTGACCCGGGCCCGCGACGAGGGACTGAACGTCTTCGGCGAGACCTGCCCGCAGTACCTCTTCCTGTCCACCGACAACCTCGCGGAGCCCGGCTTCGAGGGCGCCAAGTACGTGTGCAGCACCCCGCTGCGCCCGCGCGAGCACCAGGCGGCCCTGTGGCGGGGCCTGCGGACCAACGACCTCCAGGTCGTCTCCACCGACCACTGCCCCTTCTGCTTCAGCGGCCAGAAGGAGCTGGGACGCGGCGACTTCTCCAAGATCCCCAACGGCATGCCGGGCGTCGAGCACCGCATGGACCTGCTCCACCAGGCCGTGGTCGACGGGCACATCAGCCGCCGCCGCTGGATCGAGATCGCCTGCGCCACCCCGGCCCGCATGTTCGGCCTCTACCCGAAGAAGGGCACCCTCGCGCCCGGCGCCGACGCCGACGTCGTCGTCTACGACCCGCGGGCCGAGCAGGTCATCTCCGCCGGGACCCATCACATGAACGTCGACTACTCGGCGTACGAGGGCCGGCGGATCACCGGCCGGGTGGAGACGGTGCTCTCGCGCGGCGAACCGGTGCTCACCGAGCGGGAGTACACCGGACGCAAGGGCCACGGCGTGTACACCCCGCGCTCCACCTGCCAGTACCTCAGCTAGGAGCCCGCGCATGGACTTCGGACTCGTCCTCCAGACCGACCCGCCCGCCTCCCGTGTCGTCAGCCTGATGCAACGGGCCGAGCGGAACGGCTTCCGCTACGGCTGGACCTTCGACTCCGCCGTGCTGTGGCAGGAGCCGTTCGTGATCTACAGCCAGATCCTGGCGGGCACCACGACGCTCAAGGTCGGCCCGATGGTGACCAACCCCGGCACCCGCACCTGGGAGGTGACCGCCTCCACCTTCGCCACCCTCAACGACATGTTCGGCAACCGCACCGTCTGCGGCATCGGCCGCGGCGACTCCGCGATGCGCGTCGCCGGCCGCAGGCCCAACACCCTCGCCCGCATCAGCGACGCGATGAAGGTCATCCGCGCGCTGGCCCGCGGCGAGGAGGCCGACCTCGGCGGCGGCACCGTGGTCAGGTTCCCCTGGATCCGGCCGGGCGCCGAACTCCCCGTGTGGATGGCCGCGTACGGCCCGAAGGCCCTGAAGATGACCGGCGAACAGGCCGACGGCTTCATCCTCCAGCTCGCCGACCTCTACCTCACCGAGTACATGGTCAAGTCCGTCAAGGACGCGGCCGTCGCCGCCGGGCGCGACCCGTCCGAGGTGACCGTCTGCGTCGCCGCCCCGGCCTACGTCACCGCCGACGACTCGCCCGAGGCGCTCGCCCACGCGCGCGAACAGTGCCGCTGGTTCGGCGGCATGGTCGGCAACCACGTGGCCGACCTGGTGGACAAGTACGGGGCGCACTCCGCCGCCGTACCCGAGGAACTCACCGACTACATCGAGGCGCGGCAGGGCTACGACTACACGCACCACGGGCGCAGCGGCAACCCGGACACCCGGTTCGTGCCCGACGAGATCGTCGACCGGTTCTGCCTGATCGGCCCGGCCGAACGGCACATCGAGAAGCTGACGGCCCTGCGGGCCCTCGGCGTGGACCAGTTCGCCCTCTACGACATGCACGACGCCCAGGAAGCCGTGATCGACGCCTACGGCACGCACGTCATCCCGGCCCTGACCACCTGACCGGCCGCCCCCGTCCCTCCTTCCCCGCCCTCGGAGGCCGGGCCCCGGTCCTAGCCGTCCGTCAGGGCGGCCAGTGCCTCCCTGGCCGCCTTGATGGCGCCCTTGTTGATCTCGTCCGTGCCGGGCGCCTTCTTCGACTCGAAGTCGCTGCCGTTGTAGGTGATCATCACCAGGGCGTTGGACGCCCGCACGAGCACGGTGCCCTCGCGCGTCTGCTGCTTGTCCTCGGTGGTGAGGTCCACCACCGAGTAGGCCGCGTCACCGAGCCCGGGCACCTCACCGCCGCCGTCGCGGTCGGCGACCCGTTCCTCGTACGACTTCCGCGCCGCCTCGTCCGAGGCCATCACCTCGAAGGAGACGTCGAGCCAGCGGTACTCGTAGCCCTTCAGCGCGTTCCAGGAGCAGGTGCGGCGCACCTTGCTGTCGGTCGACGGGATCTCCTTGCCGGCCGCCTTCGCACCCGGCACCAGCGAGCCGACCGACTTGTCGGCCACGCTCTCGCAGGGCGCGGGGGCCGCGGTGTACGTCCTCGTCACCGCCTGCGTCGCGGGGGCGGAGGCGGACCGCTCCGCGGGCGACGGGGTCGCCCGGTCCCGGGCGGCCGGCGTCGTGTCGGGTCCGGACGACAGCGCCCAGCCGGCCGTGGCGAGCACGGCGACCGGCGCCAGACGCGCGGTCAGGGCGAGCGGCAGAGGAAGAGGACGCACGGCGCACTTCTCGTGGGGGACGGTGCGGAGAGGGTCCGCACTGCGGACGGGACGCCAGTCTCACACGAGTCCCCGTGGGGCGGAAGGGCGAACTCGGTCCGTGCCCGCGCGGTGACGCAGACGGGCGGGAGCCCTTTGCCGGGCACGGCAGCGGCGGCGGGTGCGGTCAGGGGCGTACGGCCGTCACCCGCCACACGCCGGCCCGCAACCGCACCCCGGTGTCGGTGGCGAACGGGCGCAAGGCCTCCTCCAGCTCGGGCAGCCCGGAGGCGGGGAGCGCGCCGCCGGGGACGCGCGACAGCAGGAACTCGACCGCGTCCGGCACGTCGCGGCCCCAGACCGCCTCGACGGTGACCGGGGTGACGGCCACCTCCTCGTAACCGGCGAGGACCTCCCGGATGCGGTCCGGGTCCGACAGCGAGGCCATCGCCGTACGCGCGGCGGCCTGCTCCGGACCGGGCTCCGCGTCGACGAGCCGCGCGAACAGGGCGAGCGCCCGGCCCTCCTCCGAGTGCGGGCCCGGCGGCCGCGGGCAGACGAACGCGAGCCGGCCCCCCGGCCGCAGGGCCCGCGCCAGGTTCCGGAAGGCGGCCGCGTGATCGGCGAAGAACATGACACCGACGCGGCTGAGCACCACGTCGTATCCCCCGGCCGGGAAGGGGCGCGTCTGCGCGTCGGCGCACTCGTACGCCGCGTTCGCGATCCCCTCGGCGGCGGTGCACGCGCGGGCCCGCTCCAGCAGCGGTGTCGAGATGTCGACGCCGACCACGTGCCCGGGGGCGGCCAGTCGCGCCGCGCGCCGGGTCGTCGCGCCCGCCCCGCAGCCGACGTCCAGGACCCGGTCACCGGGCGCGACGGCCGCCGCGTCGAACAGGGTGTCGTTCACTCCCGCCAGCATCGCGTCGTAGCGGGCCCGGTGGGCGGCCCAGTGGCGGCCGACGGGGCCGTTCCACGCCTCGGCCTGACGGGGGTCGGCGGCGAGCGTCATGAGGTCTCCTGGGTGGTGTGCGGCGCGGTGTGCGGCGCGGGGGAGGGGGCGGCGGGTGCGGACAGGGAGGTCTCCACGCGGTCCACGGCGGCGAACGCGCCGTACGCCACGAGGTGCACCAGGCAGTGGTCGGTGTGCTCGGGCCGGCGCCAGGCCGCGACGTCCTCGGCCGTGACGCGGTACGGCGCGAGCGCGGCCAGCAGCGCCAGCCGGGCCCCGGGCCGCTCCCGCCGGCCGGGGAACACGTCCGGGGTGAGCGGCGGGTGGGACCCGTCCCAGTCGCGCAGGGTCCGCCGCACCAGCACCCGGTCGTCGGCGTCGAGGAGGCCGGCGCCCGTCATGGCGGCGGTGCGCAGCGCCGCGTAGGCGGGGCCGACCGGTGTGTCCGCGGCCCACCAGGGGACCGGGCCCGGGACGGGGCCGTCGAGTAGCGGCAGCGCGGCGCCCGGCACGGCGGTCCGGCGCACCGCGCGGGACAGCGACCGGCCCGCCAGACTCCGTACCGGACGCAGCCGCTGGGCGTCGCCCGGGAGCACGCTCTCGGTGACCAGCGCGGACACCACGCGGTTGATGAAGTGGAAGGACAGCGCCGTGCCCAGGTAGCCGGGCGTCTCCTCGCGCGGGAACGGGTACGGCTCCCGCACGGACCCCGGGACCCGGGTGCGCCGCGCCCACTCCAGCACGCGCGCGTGCCCCTCGTCCTGCGGCTCCTGCCCCCGGGCGAGGCGTTCGGCGAGGGCGTGGTCGCCGGTGGCGTGCAGCAGCATGGTGTGCGCGTCCACGCAGAAGCGGCACCTGTTGGCCTGCGACACCCCGAAGGCGGCGACCTCCTTGCCGGTCCGGCCGCCGGGGCCGGCGATCAGGGACTCCCGCATCAACGCCCATGCCGGGGCGAGCAGTTCGGGGGCGGAGGAGAGGACCACGAAGGGAGCGGGCTCGGGAATCCCGAAGTCCCGGGTGATCTGCTCGTAGATCTCCGCGACGCGGCCGGTGGCCGCCTTGGGCGGGATCGGTTCGGTGTGACGGAAGGGTGTGGGCATGTACGGCAGACTGCGCCACGCGGGCAGCCGCGGTCGTCGTACCGCCGGATGCGGTCGGCGCTGCGCCACCGGGCCCGCTCCGGTCGGCCACTACGCCACCGGGAGTAGTCCGCACGCCCTCCACAGGGCGGACGCGGCCGTCGGCGCGGCCGTCTAGGGTGCGGGCATGAGTGGGCGTCAGACCGATCGCGAACGGCTCGCCGACGCGGTCCTCGCGGCCGTGGTCGGCGCCCTCGGCACGACCGTCGCCGCGTTCGACGCGGACACGACCGCCGTCGACCACGCGCTGATCGCCGCGGCCTCGGCCTCCCTCGCGTTCCACCGCACCGCACCGCGCGCGGTGCTGGCCGTCGCCACCGTCCTCGGCACGGCGTACGTCGTGCACGCCCACCCCGGGCCGCTCTCCGCGCTGCCCGTCCTCGGCGCCGTGCACACCGCGGCCCGGGTCGGCCACCGGGGCCTCGCCGCGGCCGGCGGCGCGGTGTTCCTGGCCGGGTACGTGGCGACCGGCCCCGGGACCCAGGAGGTGGCCGAACGGGCCGGACTGCTCGCCGGCTGGTTCCTGTGCGCGGTGGTGACCGGGCTCGCCGACCGGAACTGGCAGGCGTACCTGCGGCAGACCGAACAGCGCGCCCTGGAGGCGGAACGCACCCGGGAGGAGGCGGCCCTGCGCCGCGCCGGGGAGGAGCGCCTCAGGATCGCCCGGGAGCTGCACGACTCGCTCACGCACAGCATCTCCATCGTCAAGCTCCAGGCGGGCGTCGCCGTCCACCTGGCCCGCAAGCGCGGCGAGGAGGTGCCGCCCGCGCTGCTGGCCATCCAGGAGGCCAGTGGCGAGGCGATGCGCGAACTGCGCTCCGCCCTCCAGGTGCTGCGCGCCGACGAGCCCACCGGCACCCCCGCCCTGCTCGTCGAACGGGCCCGCACGGCCGGTCTGGCCGTAGGTCTGACGGTCACCGGCGACGAGCGCGCGCTGCCGCAGGCCGTCCACCGGGCCGCCTACCGCATCGTCCAGGAGGCCCTCACCAACGCGGCGCGGCACGCGGGACCGGCGAAGGTGGCGGTCCACCTCGACTACGGCACGTGGCACGAGGGCGAGTTGACGATAGGCGTCGACGACGACGGAGCCGCCGACCCGGCCCACCCGCCGGTCCCGGGCACCGGCCTGACCGGTATGCGGGAACGCGTGACGGCCCTCGGCGGCACCCTCCTCGCCGCCCCCCGCGCGCAGGGCGGCTTCTCGGTGCGGGCCCGGCTGCCGCTGGGGGACGGGACACGTGGGGCCGCACCGGTGGCGCTGGGGGAGACGGGATGAGCGAGGTCGTCCGGGTGGCGCTCGTCGACGACCAGGCGCTGATGCGCGCCGGCTTCCGGGCCCTCCTCGACGCCGAGGAGGGCATCGAGGTGGTCGGGGAGGCGGCGGACGGCGAGCAGGGCGTGGCACTGGTGCGGGCGCGGGTGCCCGACGTGGCCCTGATGGACGTGCAGATGCCGGTGATGTCGGGCATCGAGGCGACCCGGCGCATCGCCGCCGACCCGGCCCTCGCCGCCGTCCGCGTGGTCATCCTGACCAACTACGGGCTGGACGAGTACGTCTTCGAGGCCCTGCGGGCCGGGGCGAGCGGCTTCCTCCTGAAGGACACCGAGCCCGTCGACCTGCTCCAGGCCATCGAGGTGGTGGCGCGCGGCGAGGCCCTGCTCTCGCCGTCGGTCACCCGCACCCTGATCGGCGAGTTCGTCGCCCGGCCCCCGGACCGGGCCACCGCCCCCGGACTGGACCGGCTGACCCGCCGCGAGCGCGAGGTGACCGCGCTGGCCGCCCGGGGCCTGAGCAACGAGGAGATCGCCGCGCACATGGTCATCAGCCCGCTGACCGCCAAGACGCACGTCAGCCGGGCGATGACCAAGCTGGCCGCCCGGGACCGGGCGCAGCTGGTGGTGTTCGCGTACGAGTCGGGCCTGGTGGAGGCACGCCGCCGACCCTCTCCATAGCCGTAGTAGCCGTAGTAGCCGTAGTAGCCGTAGTAGCCGTCATAGCCGAAGGCCTAGGGCACCCGCGCCGTCCACGCGTCGGAGCCGAACTTGCTGACCGCCAGTTCGCGCGCCCGGGTCAGTTCCTCGTCGGTCACCCTGCCCCGGGCGAGTCCGTAGCGGCCGCCGAACGAGCCGATCATCCGCTCGATCACCGCCTCGCGCGCCAGCCCGGTCTGCCGGCGCAGCGGATCGACCCGCTTCCGCGCGCTCCTGGTGCCCTTGTCGGACAGCTTCTCCCGCCCGATGCGCAGCACCTCCAGCATCTTGTCGGCGTCGATGTCGTACGACATGGTCACGTGGTGCAGCACGGCGCCGGGCCCGCCGCCCGGCCCCACGACGCGCTTCTGGGCGGCGCCCGCGATCTTGCCCTGGTCCGTGGCGATGTCGTTCAGCGGCTGGTACCAGGCATTGATCCCCATCTCGCCGAGCGCGCCGAGCACCCAGTCGTCGAGGTAGGCGTAGCTGTCCTGGAACGACAGGCCCTGCACCAGCGCCTCCGGCACGGACAGCGAGTAGGTGATCGTGTTGCCGGGCTCCACGAACATCGCGCCGCCGCCGGAGATCCGGCGCACCACCTCGATGCCGTGGCGGGCGGCGCCTTCCGCGTCCACCTCGTTGCGCAGCGACTGGAAACTGCCGATGATCACCGCCGGCGCACCCCACTCCCACACCCGCAGCGTCGGCGGACGCCGGCCCGCGGCGACCTCGGCGGTGAGCACCTCGTCCAGGGCCATGTGCAGGGCCGGGGACTGCGGGCCCTCGTGGATCAGCTGCCAGTCGTAGTCCGTCCAGTCCGTGGCGTGCGCGAGGGCGCGGCGCACCGCCACACCGACGCCCTCCGAGGTCAGCCCGTACATCACGGTGCCCTCGGGCAGCGCCGCGTCGATCCGCGCGGCCAGTCCCGCCGCGTCGGTGTCCGCCGGGGCGCCCTCCAGGGCGCCGTTCACGGCGTCCAGGGCCTCGTCCGGTTCCAGGAAGAAGTCGCCCGCCACGCGCACCTGCCGCAGCACGCCCTGCTCGGACTCCACGTCCACGACGACCAGCTTGCCGCCGGGGATCTTGTACTCGCCATGCACGGCTTTCGTTCCCTTCCTGGTGCGCGGCGCGGGCGTGAGCCGGTTGCTCCGGCACCGAGGACGCGCACATGGTCCGTATCGCACCTTAACGCCCGCTCGTGACGAGATCGCGGTGTCCTCGGCCGGGACGGGTGAGCGTGGGCTTTCGGCCATGTCGATGGGGCCGCCACTGGCCGGAACTGGAGGCTCCGCGCGCTTCACTGATCAACTCAAGCGCGTTTGGCCTGCTTTGAGCCACTGAACGGGTAGGGCCGATTCCGGCCCGCGTGAGGGCGCGGTTCCGGGGGACGCCGCGCCGGATTGTGCGTTTCTCGTGTCATTTTGTGTGTCACCGGTGAACGTGCGGGGTGGCCGGTCGGGCCACCTCCACTCGATCGCACCTGTTCCCTTCCTGTGTTCCCTTCCTGGAGGCGTGATGCCCGCACGTGGGTCCCACATCAGCAGACGCAGCGCGACGGCGGCCCTCGCGGCCCTGGCCCTGACCCTCGTCGCCCCGCACACGGCCGTCGCCGCGGAACCCGGCGGCCCGCGCCCCGCATGGGGGGTCGTCACCCTGCAGCCGCGCCCGGTCACCCTGCCGATGGAGGACTACGGCGACCTCGTCGTGGACGGGACGCACGGGAAGCTCTTCCTCAGCGATCCCGCGGGCGGCGCGATCGTCGTCACCGACTTCCGGGGGACTGTGCTCCAGCGGATCACGGGCCTGCCCGGCGCCGCGAAGCTCGCCCTGGCGCCGGACTCCGCCACGCTCTACACGGCGCTGCCCGGGGCCGACACCATCGCGGCCATCAGCACAACGACCCACGCCGTCACCGCGCGGTACACGACCGGCGAGGGCACGGGCCCGAGTTCGGTGGTCGTCAGCGGGAAGCGGCTCTGGTTCGGCTACGGCGACCTGGGCGCGGGCGACATCGGCTCGGTCGACCTGACGACGGCACAGCCGACGGTCAGGCTCGGCCAGTCGGTGAGCAACCGCTGGTACTCCGCACCCTCGCTCTACGTCTCCCCGGCCGACCCCGGCATCGTGGTGGCAGGTCAGGAGATCGGCAGTCCGACGCCGATCGCGGTGTACGACGTCCGCACGGGCACGGCGCGGGAGAAGGCCTACCGCTGGAACCCCGGTGGCTACACCGGCACGCTCTCGGACCTCGCCTTCAGTCCGGACGGCAGGAACATCGTGCTCGCCAGCGGCTCCCCGTACCACCACCAGGTGCTCCGTACCGCCGACCTCGCCGACGCTGGGCAGTACCCGGCCTCCGCCTACCCGAACTCGGTCGCCGTCGCGCGCACCGGAGCGGTCGCCGCCGGGGTCAACAGCTCCCACGGCTCCGACGTCTTCATGTACAGGCCGGGCACCCGCGTCTCGCACGGTGTCTTCGAGTTCGCCTCGGGCGACTCGTCCCCGCTGCTCCTGCCCGGCGGTCTCGGCTGGGCGCCGGAGTCCCGGCGCCTCTTCGCCGTCACCCAGGAGTCGTACGACGGCGCCCCCGTCGTCCTGCGCGTGCTGACGAACCCGGGCAGGGCGGCCAGTGACCTGGCCCTGTACATCCCCTCCTGGGGCGAGCCGGGGGTGCTGGAGTTCGGTGGCAGTCTCCGCTCGGACCTGCCGATCGCACCGGGCACGGAGATACGGGTCAGCCGCCGGGACCCCGGAGCGACGGAACCGACCGCGCTGCCCTCGGTGAAGGTCGACGAGGACGGCGACTTCCGCTTCACGGACCGGCCGGTGGGCGAAGGGCTCGCCGTGTACACGGCGACTTTCGGCGGCGACACGCTGCATCTGCCGTCCGTCAGCAGCACGGAGGTGCAGCTCGGCTGAGGCTGAGGCTGAGGCCGGGGCGGGCGGCGGACGGCGCCGGAGGGCGGGGCGCTACACAGGTCCCGCGCCGCCCCGTCGGCCCGGACGCCGTCCGCCGCGAGGGCGTCGTCGCTGCGCGACCCGCTCCGGCCGCCCGGACCGCTCCCGCGCCTCTTCGGTCACCGGCTGCTCCGGGCCGTCCCAGGCCGGTGCCAGGAACAGGTTCTGCCACTGCGGGGCGGGCCCACCGGGCGCCCGGCGCTCCCCCGTCCCGGCGGAACGCCGCGACTGCGGGTCTCGCATCACACTCACCATTTCCCTCATGTGCTTCGCGGCCGGCCGATGTCTCGGCGCGCCGGGAGAACTCTCTGCGACGGTCGCACGGTCCCTTCTCGACCGTGGGGGAGAAAGGGGCCGGGACCAGGGAGGACGAGGACGGTCCGACTCTCCGGCGAGGGGCCGCCCCCGCGGCACGTCCCGTCCGTCCACTGCCCCGGGACGCGGCACCCATGCAGGCAGCGGTGCCGTCGCGTGACCGGTGCGCGGCGAGGACCAGGTGCGACGAGTGAGGACGACCTGGCGTCGCGACCGTCTCCGAGGAGTGCGCACACCCGGTACCGGCCGCTCAGCAGCTCGGCGGAACTCCGGCCGCCGGCCTCCGGGCCGACTCGTGAAGCCGGGTTCCCTCTCCCGCCAAGTCGAGCGAAAACCCTTGGCGAGCCAAGGCCGGTGCGCCTCCGGAGGCGGGTACCGCACCGCGCCGGAGTGCCCGTCGGGCCACGTCCCGAGGGGTGACGGGACGGTGGGGGAGGGACGTCGGCCGGTACGGTCCCCGCACGCAGTTTCGAACCCGCCCCCGACGGGCTGACGCGTGAACCGGCAGGTCGTCGGGCATCCGATGTGAGTGGATCGGGGAGGTAACTGTGCTGAACGGTGAAGGTTTGGGCTTGGATGACGTGCTGAGAGCGGCGGAGGGAGCCGCACCGGTGGAGTCGGTCGACGTGGTGGCCCGGAACCTGGAGAAGCGGTTCTCGGCGAGGGAGGTGTCCTTCCTGTTCCTCGACATGCTCGGCCGGGAGGCCGTACGGCTGCCCAGAGCCGGAACCGCGGAGCAGGAGCGCGGTGAACCGGAGAGACTCGAGCTCGCGGGGAGCGTGTACGACAGGGTGCTGCGCTCCCAGCGCCTGCACCAGGAGGACGACGGCGAGGGCGGCTGCCGGCTGGTGGCGCCGGTCACCAACCGCGGCGACTGCGTCGGCGTGCTGGACCTGGTGGTGCCGTACGCGGACGACACGGTCCGCGACGCGGTGTCCCAGGCCGCGCACGCGCTCGCGTACATCGTGGTCACCGACCGCCGCTTCACCGACCTGTACCACTGCTGCCGCCGCACCACGTCCATGTCCCTGGCCGCGGAGATCCAGCACCAGCTGCTGCCGTCGGCCGCCTGCTGCGAGGCGGAGCAGTTCACCCTGGTCGGCGGGTTGGTCCCGGCCGACGACATCGGCGGCGACACCTACGACTACGCCGTCGACCAGGACGTCCTGCACCTGTCGATCACCGACGCGATGGGGCACGACACCGCCTCCGCGCTGCTCGCCACGCTGACCGTGAACGCGCTGCGCGGAGCGCGCCGCGCCGGGCGAGGGCTCCTCGACCAGGCGTACGCCGCCCATCGGGCGATCACCAGCCATGCGCGGGGCATGACCACCGGCCAGCTGCTGCGGATCCAGCTGGAGACCGGCGAGTGCGAGCTGGTCAACGCCGGCCACCCCTGGCCGCTGCGGTTGCGCGGCGACCGCGTGGAGGAGGTGCCCCTGAAGGTCAACATGCCGTTCGGGGTGCCCGCTCCCATCAGGTACCAGGTGCAGCGGCTGCGTCTGGAGCCGGGGGACCGCCTGGTGCTGATCACCGACGGTATGCACGACCGCGCGGCCGCCGCGGTCGACCTGCCGGCCCTCATCCACACCACCCGCGACGAGCACCCCCGCGAAGTGGTCCGGGCCCTGACCGCGGCGGTCCACGAGGCGTGCGGGGGTTCGCTGCTCGACGACGCGACCACCCTGGTCCTGGACTGGCACGGCAGCCGCCGGAAGGGCCGCCGCGGCAGCGACGCCGACACGCCCGACCCCCGGTGAGGCGCGCCCCGAGCCGGCGGTGCCCGGCCGGCCCGGCATCCCGCCGTCAGACGCCGTCGCCGCGACGGCGTCTACTCTTGCTCCCGGTCAGGGGCGCGCGCGGAACCCGCGGCTCCACCGCCCGGCCGGACGCGGCCGCGCGGCGACCGTACGACACCGCCGTGGCATAGGTGACCGCATCGCGGGTACAGGTGCGCGGGTGAACGGGGAATGAGGGCGATGCCTGTGGGATCCCATGCCGACGGCGGCGGTCGTGCGGGAGCGAACGAGCACCTGATGCGCGCGGGGTTCGCCCTGGGCGGGGACGACGGCTGCATCGCGGACGCGCGGAACCACGCCAGAGCCTTCCTGGACCGGGCCCGAGCCGACCACCACCTGCCGGTCACGGCGCGCGCGCGGGACCTGACCCAGCTGGTCGTCAGTGAGCTCGTCACCAACGCCCGCAAGTACGCCCCGGGCCCCGTCCTGCTGGAGCTGGGCATCACCACCGGCCGCGTGGACATCGTCGTGTGGGACAGCGACCCCACCGTCCCGGCCGCCCGGTCAGCAGATCCCGCCAGGATCGGCCAGCACGGCCTGGAGATCGTCAAGGCCGTCACCGAGGCCCTGTTCATCGAGCAGGAGCCGGCCGGCAAGCGCATCACGGCCCGCATCACCCTGTCCGAGGCACCCGGGGAGCCGATCAGGGCCTGACCTCGCGGAGCCGGCGGGGCTGACGCTCGCGGGGGCGCCGTGGACCAGGCCTGCGGGGCGCCGGGGACGAGGCCTGCGGGGCGGCGGGGCTGACGCCGGCGGGGCGGCGCGGACGGGGCCCGCCGGTACCAGCCCGGGCGTTCAGCCGGCCCGCTCCCGAGGGATAGCGTCGGTCGGGTACGCCCAGCGGCGCCGCGCGCGGACGTGGGGGAGATCCCCCCGGTCCGGGCGGCGGACGCCGAAGGGCCGCGGGGAGGAGCCGGGCCACCCGTCCGTTCCCCGCTGCCGCACTGGCTCACCGACGTATCCCGAACACCGAGGTCAGACATGCGATTCACGACTCGTCCCACCCTGAACGGCACCTTCGGCATGGTGTCCTCCACCCACTGGCTGGCCTCCCAGTCGGCCATGGCGGTGCTGGAGGACGGAGGCAACGCCTACGACGCCGCCGTCGCCGGTGCCTTCGTGCTGCACGTCGTCGAGCCGCACCTCAACGGCCCGGCCGGCGAGGTGCCGATCCTGCTCGCCCCCGCGGGCGGCGAGGTGCGGGTCCTGTGCGGGCAGGGCGTCGCGCCGGCCGGGGCGACGGCCGCGCACTACCGGGGGCTCGGGCTGGACCTCGTCCCCGGCACCGGGCCGCTCGCCGCCGCCGTGCCCGGCGCCTTCGACGCCTGGCTGCTCCTGCTGCGCGACCACGGCACGAAGTCCTTGGCCGACGTGCTTAAGTACGCCATCGGGTACGCCGAGCACGGGCACCCGCCCGTGGAGCGTTTCGCGGAGACCGTCGGGACCGTGCGGGAACTCTTCGAGACGGAGTGGACCTCCTCCGCCGAGGTCTACCTGCCGGACGGGCGTCCGCCCCGCCCCGGTGAGCCGTTCCGCAACCCCGCCCTCGCCGCCACCTGGAAGCGGCTGCTCGCGGAGACGGCCGGCGCGGGGGACAGGGAGGCGCAGATCGACGCGGCACGGGAGGTGTGGCGCACCGGCTTCGTCGCCGAGGCCCTCGTCCGGCAGGCCGGGCGGCCCACCTTGGACACCAGCGGCGAGCGCCACACCGGCACCCTCACCGCCGCCGACCTCGCCGGCTGGTCCGCGGCCTACGAGGCGCCGGCGACGTACGACTGGAACGGCTGGACGGTGTGCAAGGCGGGCCCGTGGAGCCAGGGCCCCGTCCTGCTCCAGCAACTGGCGCTGCTCCCGCCCGAACTGCCCGCCCACGGCTCCTCCGACTACGTCCACCTGCTGGTCGAGGGCTGCAAGCTCGCCATGGCCGACCGGGAGGCCTGGTACGGCGACGCGGACGGCGCCGAGAGGGTGCCGCTCGACGACCTGCTGTCGCCGCGGTACAACGCGGACCGGCGGGCGCTCGTCGGCGAGAAGGCGTCCTTCGAGCTGCGTCCCGGCACCCCGGGCGGGCGGGTACCGCGGCTCAGCGCCCACGCGCGCGTGGCGGCCGTGGAGGGCGAGGGCCTCGACGCCCTGGGGGTCGGGGAGCCGACGGTCGCCAAGGGCCCGGCCTCCCCCGTGCCGGGCGAACCGGACGTGGCCGCCGACGGGGGCACCCGCGGAGACACCTGCCACATCGACGTCGTCGACCGCTGGGGCAACATGATCTCGGCCACGCCCAGCGGCGGCTGGCTCCAGTCCAACCCCGTCGTGCCCGAACTGGGCTTCCCGCTCGGCACCCGGCTCCAGATGACCTGGCTGGACGACGGTCTGCCGAACACGCTCACGCCGGGCCGTCGCCCGCGCACCACGCTCACGCCCTCCATCGCCCTGCGCGACGGGGTGCCCGTCATGGCGTTCGGCACACCCGGAGGCGACCAGCAGGACCAGTGGCAACTGCACTTCCTGCTGGCCGTCGCGCTGCGCGCCCCGGTCCGCGGCGGCCTCGACCTCCAGGGCGCGATAGACGCGCCGAACTGGCACAACGACAGCTTCCCCGGGTCGTTCTTCCCGCGCGGCATGCGCGCCGGGAGCGTCACCGTGGAGGCACGCATGCCCACGGAGGTCGTCGAGGAGCTGAGGCGCCGCGGTCACGACGTGACGGTCGGCGAGGACTGGTCGGAGGGGCGGCTGTGCGCCGTCGCGCGGGACCCGCGGACGGGTGTGCTGTCGGCGGCGGCGAACCCGCGCGGGATGCAGGGGTACGCGGTCGGCCGCTGACCGGAGCCGGGTGTTCGCCCCGATTCCACCTGGAATCCACCACCCGGGCGGGGGCTGTCAGTGGGGCGTGCTCTCATGGAGTCATGATCGAGAGCAACGAAACCATCGACGAGTTTCTCACCCGGCACGCCGACGACGTGGAGGAGGCCGTCCGCAAGGCGGCCGCCCAGGAGATCATGCCGCGCTGGCGCCGGCTGGCGGACCACGAGGTGGACCAGAAGGCCGGCCCGCACGACCTGGTGACGGACGCGGACCGCAAGGCCGAGCTGTATCTCACGGAGGTCCTGGCCGCCCTGCTGCCCGGCTCGGTCGTGGTCGGCGAGGAGGCCGTGCACGCCAACCCCGCCTCCTACGGGGCGATACGCGGCGAGGCGCCGGTGTGGATCGTCGACCCCGTCGACGGCACGCGGCAGTTCGTGCACGGCGACCCCGGATTCTGCACGCTGGTCGCGCTCGCCCACCGCGGGGTGGTGCACGCCTCGTGGACGTACGCCCCCGCCCTGGACCGGCTCGCCACGGCGGTACGGGGCCGGGGTGCCTTCCTGGACGGCGAGCGGCTGTACGCCGGTCCGCCCGAGCCCGGCCGCGACCTGCGGGTCGCCACGTCCCATCCGGACTACACGACGGACGAGCAGAAGCACGCCCTGACCGGCCTGCGCACCCCGGGTGTGGCGCCCCGTGCCTGCGGCTCGGCAGGCCTGGAGTACCTCGCCGTCGCCCGCGGCGAGTCCGACGCCACGGCCTTCTCCTGGGAGGCGGCCTGGGACCACGCCGCGGGCCTGCTCCTGGTCGAGGAGGCGGGCGGCACCCACCTGACCCGCACCGGCGAGCCCTTCCGCATCACGGGCGACAACGAGCTGCCGTTCACCGCGGCCCGCGACGCGGCCACCGCCCGGCGGGTGGTGGCACTGCTGTCGGGCGAGGCCTGATCCGCGCCTGATCCCCTTCGGGCCCCTACGCCCCGCCCCGCCGCGTCCCTCCCGCCCCACCCGCGACCGCAGGCTGCCGGAGCCCGGGCATATCCTGACCCGAGTGGCCATCGGCTGACGAAGGAGTCCGAAGGTGCCGTCGATGCTCGATGCGGTCGTGGTGGGTGCGGGACCGAACGGACTGACCGCTGCCGTGGAGCTGGCCCGCCGCGGTTTCTCGGTGGCCGTGTTCGAGGCGCGGGACACCGTCGGCGGCGGGGCGCGCACCGAGGAGCTGACGCTGCCGGGCTTCATGCACGACCCGTGCTCCGCCGCGCACCCTCTCGGCATCAACTCGCCCGCCTTCCGCGCCCTGCCCCTGGAGCGGTACGGGCTGCGGTGGCTGCACGCCGGGCTGCCCATGGCGCACCCGTTCCCGGACGGCTCGGCCGCCGTGCTCTCCCGTTCGGTCGCGGAGACGGCCGCGTCCTTCGGAGCACGTGACGCGGGCGCCTACCGCCGGCTGGTCGAGCCCTTCCTCCCCCGGTGGGACGCCCTCGCCCGGGACTTCATGTCCCTGCCGCTCACCGCACTGCCCCGCGACCCGGTGACCCTCGCCCGGTTCGGACTGGCCGGCCTGCCCCCGTCGACGTGGCTGATGCGCCGCTTCCGGGACGACCGCGCCAAGACCCTCATCGCCGGCCTCGTCGCGCACGTCATGGCCCCCCTCAGCGGCTTCGCCACCGGCGCCATAGGCCTGGTCTTCGCCCTCGCCGCGCACGCCCGCGGCTGGCCGGTGGCCCGCGGCGGCTCCCAGGCCATCTCCGACGCGCTCGCCGCCTACCTCGAGGACCTCGGCGGCACCGTCCACACCGACTACGAGGTCAAGCGCCTCGACGACCTGCCGCCCGCCCGCGCCTACGTCTTCGACACCTCGCCCACCGCCCTGGCCCGCATCGCCGGCCTCGGGAACCACTACGCCGGCTACCGGTACGGCCCCGGAGTCTTCAAGCTCGACTACGCGCTGGACGGCCCCGTCCCCTGGACCGCCGAGGCACCCCGCACCGCGGGCACCGTGCAGGTCGGCGCGAGCAGCGCGGAGATCGGCGCCGCGCTGAACGCGGCCTCCCGGGAGGGCCGCGCACCCGACCCGCCGTTCCTCATCACCGTGCAGCCCAGCGTCGCCGACCCCACCCGGGCCCCGGAGGGCAAGCACGTCTTCTGGGCGTACGGGCACGTCCCCAACGGCTGGTCCGGCGACCTCACGGACGCCGTCGAACGCCAACTGGAGCGCTTCGCCCCCGGCTTCCGCGACCGCGTCCTCGCCCGCGCCACCGCGGGCCCGCCCGAACTCGCCGCCCGCAACGCCAACTACGTCGGCGGTGACATCGCCTCCGGCGCGATCTCCGGCCTCAAGATCCTGCTGCGGCCCAAGCTGTCCCTCTTCCCGTACGGCACCCCGCACCCGGCGGTCTTCATCTGCTCCTCCGCCACGCCCCCGGGCCCGGGCGTGCACGGCATGTCGGGGCACAATGCGGCGAAGGCCGTCTGGCGCAGGCTGCGGCAGACATGACCACCCTCACCCTCGTCAAGGGCGATCTCACCCGCGAGAGCGCCGACGCCCTCGTCAACGCCGCCAACAGTTCACTGCTCGGCGGCGGCGGCGTCGACGGCGCCATCCACCGGCGCGGCGGCCCCGCGATCCTCGCCGAGTGCCGCAGGCTGCGCGCGGGGCACCTCGGCAAGGGGCTGCCCACCGGCCGGGCGGTCGCCACCACCGCGGGCGACCTGGACGCGCGCTGGGTGATCCACACGGTCGGCCCGGTGCACAGCACGACCGAGGACCGCTCCGCGCTCCTCGCCTCCTGCTACCGCGAGTCCCTGCGCGTCGCCGACGAGCTCGGCGCCCGCACGGTCGCCTTCCCCGCGATCTCCACCGGCGTCTACCGCTGGCCGATCGACGACGCGGCCCGCATCGCCGTCGAGACGGTCCGGACCACCGACACGTCGGTGGCGGAGGCGCGGTTCGTCCTCTTCGACGACCGGGCGTACGAGGCGTTCGCCGCGCTGGTCGGCTGACCGGCCCTCGCACCACCCCCGATTCCCCGTCCGGCCCCCGGATGCTTTCCCACCTGGCTTGACGCTTCTCTTGCAACTGATGTGCAATAACCCCGCACCAACGACAAGCGTGGGGGAGACATGACGACCCGTCGGACCGGTCCGATACGAAGTGCCGCCGTGGTGGCGGCGTTCGCCGCGGGCGCCGGCGCCTGCTCCGCGCCCGGGGGCGGCAGCGGCGACGACGCCGGGGCCGCCGAGTCCGTCGTGATCGGCGTGGCCTCGGAGCCGGACACCCTGAGCCCGCTGCTCGGCTACGGCAAGGACGGAAACTCCAAGATCTTCGACGGGCTGCTGGCCCGCGACACCGACCTCGAGCTGAAGCCGGCCCTGGCGACCGCGCTGCCGAAGATCACCGACGGCGGCCGGACGTACACGTACACCCTGCGCGAGGGCGTCAAGTTCAGCGACGGGGAGCCACTCACGGCCCAGGACGTGGTCTACACGTACCGCACCGTCCTCGACGCGAAGACCAACAACACCGCCCGCAGCGAACTGGACGCCGTCGACGACGTCCGCGCGAGCGGCGACGGCACCGTCGTCTTCACCCTCAAGTACCCCTACGCGGCCTTCGCCGCCCGCACGGTGCTGCCCATCGTCCCCGAGCACGTCGCGGGCGACCAGGACCCCAACACCGGCGCCTTCAACACCAAGCCGGTCGGCACCGGCCCGTACGTGCTGGCGAGCTGGAGCAAGGGCGAGAAGCTCACCTTCAAGGCCAACCCGCACTACTGGGGCGGTGAGCCCGCGGTGAAGACCTTCACCACGGCGATCATCGCCGACGACAACGTGCGCGCCACCCGCCTGCGCTCGGGCGACCTCGACGGCGCCGTCCTGCCGCCCAACCTCGCCGCCACCTTCAAGGGCGACGACGGCCGCCGCACCTACGAGGCGAAGTCCTACGACTTCCGGGCCGTCACCCTGCCCACCACGGGCGAGGTCACCGGTGACCGGGCGGTCCGACGGGCACTGGACCTCGCGGTGGACCGCAGGGCCATGGTCGACAAGATCCTCGACGGCGCGGGCCGTCCCGCGTACGGGCCGCTGCCCGCCGACGACCCCTGGTACGCGCGCGGCATCGAGCGCCCCCAGGACCTCGCCGAGGCCGGGCGCGTCCTGGACGAGGCGGGCTGGAAGGCCGGCTCCGGCGGGGTCCGCGCCAAGGACGGGCGCCGCGCCTCGTTCACCCTGTACTACCCCTCGGGCGACAAGGTCCGCCAGGACCACGCGCTCGCCTACGCCTCCGACGCCAAGAAGGCCGGCATCGAGGTGAAGGTGGAGGGCGCCACCTGGGAGGTCATCGAGCCGCGGATGAAGCACGACGCCGTCCTCGCGGGCTTCGGCAGCGTCGGCGACCCCGACTTCGGCCTCTTCACCCTGCTGCACTCCTCCCTCGCCAACGACGGCTTCAACAACATGGCCGGCTACGACGACAAGACGGTGGACGAGGCACTCGACGCCGGGCGGCGCACCCAGGACCCGAAGAAGCGCGAGGCCGCCTACGACGACATCCAGCAGGCCCTCGTCGAGAACCCCGGCTACACCTTCCTCACCCACATCGACCACCTCTACGTCCTCGCCGACCGCTGGAAGGGCCTGACCACCCAGCTGGAGCCGCACGAGCACGGCTTCGCCAGCGGACCCTGGTGGAACATCGAGGACTGGCAGCCCAAGAAGTGAACCGCTCCGCCCGGCGGCTGCCCTGGGGACCGATGGGACGCCTCGC
This sequence comes from Streptomyces sp. NPDC045956, assembly GCF_056430705.1. Classification (NCBI taxonomy): domain Bacteria; kingdom Bacillati; phylum Actinomycetota; class Actinomycetes; order Kitasatosporales; family Streptomycetaceae; genus Streptomyces; species Streptomyces sp. NPDC045956. Next base: position 407,006 of record NZ_JBWKKZ010000003.1, read on the forward strand.
GGGACGGCGGGCACTGTTCGCCGTCCCCGTCGTCCTCGTCGTCACCTTCGGTGTCTTCGCCATCGCCGCCGCCTCCCCGTTCGACCCCGTCAAGGCGTACGCCGGCACCGCCGCGCTCGGCGCCGACCAGGAGACCCTGGACCGGCTGCGGGACAACCTCGGAGTCGACCGGTCCTTCGTCGCGCGCTGGTGGGACTGGCTGACCTCGGCGCTCACCGGCGACCTCGGCCACTCCGGGGTGATGCGCCAGCCGGTCGCCGAGGTGATCGGTGAACGCCTCGTGTGGTCCGCGCTGCTGTGCGCCGTCGCCTTCGCGGTCGCCGTCCTGGCCGGCACGCTCCTCGGGGTGCTGGCCGCCCGCCGCCCCGGTTCGATGCTGGACCGGGCCGTCACCTCCGTCGCGTACACCCTGGAGGCGGCGCCGGTCTTCTGGATCGCGCTGCTCGCCGTGTGGCTCTTCGCCCTCCAGTGGGACGTCCTGCCGGCCGGCGGGCTGACGGACACCGCCAGCGAGCAGGTCACCCCCGGGCAGGTCGCGAGCCACCTCGTGCTGCCCGCGGGCGTGCTCGCCGTCTCCCAACTGCCCTGGTTCACGCTCTACGTGCGCCAGGGGGTCGGCGACGCCCTGGCCGAGGACCCGGTGCGCGGCGCACGGGCCCGGGGCATCGGGGAGGGCACCGTCCTCTTCGGACACGCACTGCGCTCGGGACTGCTGCCGGTGCTCACCCTGATCGGCTCCCGCGTCCCCGAACTCATCACCGGCGCCCTGCTGGTGGAGACCGTCTTCAGCTGGCCGGGCATCGCCGCGGCCACCGTCGAGGCGGCCACCGCCGTCGACTTCCCGCTGCTGGCCGCCCTCACCACCCTCGCCACCGCCGCCGTACTCGCCGGCAACCTGCTCGCCGACCTGCTCTACGGACTCTTCGACCCGAGGGTGAAGCTCAGTGATATGTGAGTCCCATGGCTGAGATCACAGCCGAGAAGACGGCGCGGCCCACCGTGTGGCGCTCCCACGGCGCCGACCGCCGCTCCACCCGCACCCTGCGCCTGCGCACCTCCGCCGCGCTGCTGGCCGTGACCGTCCTCGCGGTGCTGCTCGTGCCGCCGCTGGTCCAGCTCGACCAGCAGGCCGTCGACCTCGCCGCCAAACTGGAGGCCCCCAGCCGGGCCCACCCGTTCGGCACCGACGACGTCGGCCGCGACCTGCTGCTGCGCTGCGTCTACGGGCTGCGCGTCTCGCTGCTCGTCGGAGTGGCGGCGGCCCTGACGGCGACCGTGGTCGGCACCGCCGTGGGCGCCACCGCCGGAGCGCTGGGCGGCTGGGTCGACCGCGGCGTGATGCGGGTCGTCGACACCATCGCCTCCGTGCCCCACCTGCTGCTGGGCATCTTCATCGTCGCCATGTTCCGGCCGGGGGTCTGGCCGGTGGTGGTCTCCGTCGCGCTCACCCACTGGCTGTCCACCGCGCGCATCGTCCGCGCCGAGGTGCTGTCCCTGCGGTCGCGCCCCTACGTCGACGCGGCCGTCTCCGGCGGCGCCTCCCGGTGGCGGGTGGCCGTACGGCACCTGCTGCCCGGCGTGCTGCCGCAGGCCGCGCTGGCCGCCGTGCTGATGGTGCCGCACGCCATGTGGCACGAGTCCGCGCTGTCCTTCCTGGGACTCGGGCTGCCCACCCACACCGCGAGCCTCGGCAACCTGATCCAGGAGGCGCGGGGATCGCTGCTCGCCGGGCACTGGTGGCCCACCCTCTTCCCGGGCCTGTTCATCATCGTCCCCACCCTCGCCGTCGCCGGTCTCGCGGGTGCCTGGCGGGAGCGGATCAACCCCCGCCGCCGATCGGAGCTGATGCTGTGACCGAGCGAGCCCCCGTGCTGTCGGTACGCGGTCTGTCGGTGCGCTTCCTGATGCCGGGCGGGCGGAGCGTCGCCGCCGTCACCGACGCCCACTTCGACGTGGCGGCCGGCGAGTGCCTGGCCCTGATCGGCGAGAGCGGCTGCGGCAAGTCCGTCCTCGCCTCCGCCCTGCTCGGCCTGCTGCCCGGCAACGCGCGGATCGCGGGCAGCGCGCTCCTCGGCGAACTGGACCTGCTCACCGCCGACGAGCGGACCTTCGCCCGCACCGTACGGGGCCGGCTGATCGGCCTGGTGCCGCAGAGCCCGGCCGCCCACCTCACCCCGGTCCGCACGATCCGCTCCCAGCTGGAGGAGACGGTCGCGCACCTCACCCCGGTCCGCGGCCGAGCGGAGCTGCGCCGGGCCGCGGAGGCCGCCGCCGAACGCGCCGCCTTCCCCCCGGACCACCTCGACCACCACCCGCACGAACTCTCCGGCGGTCTCGCCCAGCGCGCCGCCACCGCCCTCGCCCTGGTCGGCGAGGCCCCGCTGCTGCTCGCCGACGAGCCGACCACCGGACTCGACCGGGACCTGGTGGACCGGACCGTCGACGAGCTGCGACGCCACGTCGACGACGGGACGGGCGACGAGGGGCGGGCGCTGCTGATGATCACCCACGACCTGGCAGCCGCCGAACGCATCGCCGACCGCATCGCCGTCATGTACGCGGGCCGCATCGTCGAACTGGCCGACGCCGACGCCTTCTTGGGCACCCCCGGGCCCCGCCACCCCTACAGCCGCGGCCTGCTGGACGCCCTGCCCGAGCGGGCCTTCACCCCGATCCCCGGACTGCCGCCCGAACTCGGCGCCCTCCCCGACGGCTGTGCCTTCGCGGTCCGCTGTGAGCGGGCCACCGACTCCTGCGCCGCGCTCCCGTCGCTGACCGGCACGGTCGCCTGCCACCACCCGCACGCCGTGCTCACGGAGGCCGCCGACCGTGCTTGAACTGAACGACATCACCGCCGGGTACGACAGGAACACGCCCGTGATCCGGGCGATCTCCCTGTCGGTCGCGCCCGGGGAGGCCGTCGGCCTGCTCGGCCCGAGCGGCTGCGGCAAGTCCACCCTCGCCCGTGTGGCGGCCCTGCTGCACCACCCCGACGCCGGCACCCTCGTGGTCGACGGCACCCCCGTACGGCGCTGGCGCCACCGCGCCCCCCGTGAGCAGCGCACCGCCTTCGGCGTCGTCTTCCAGCAGGCCCGGCTCTCGGCCGACCCCCGGCTGGCGCTCACCGACCTGATCGCCGAGCCCCTGCGCGCCACCGGCCGCCGGACGGGGATCACCGACCGGGTCCGTGAACTGGCCGCCACCGTGGGGCTGACCGGCGACCTGCTGAGCAGGCGTCCGCACGAGGTCAGCGACGGCCAGCTGCAACGCGCCTGCCTCGCCCGCGCGCTGGTGCTGCGCCCGCGCTGGCTGGTGTGCGACGAGATGACGGCGATGCTCGACGCCTCGACCACCGCCGCCCTGGTCCGGGTGGTGGAGGACTACCGCGCCGCCACCGGTGCGGGCCTGCTGGCCGTCGGTCACGACCGTGTCCTCCTCGACCGCTGGTGCGACCGCACCGTCGAATGGGCCACCTTGACGCGCTCCTGACCGCGCTCCCGCCCGCCGGGCGCGCGGAAGCGGCCACCGTCCACCAGGAACCAACAAAGTCCGACGGGGTAATTGATTCGGTTGTGTTCGGGTCCTAGGGTGTGCCTGACCCAGTAGTCGCCGCGTCACCGGCAGTTGTGCAGCACCCCCACGTCAACTGCTGTCACAGCACCGTGCGTTGAGCCGCTCCCGAAGCCCACGGAAGGCCACGGTCATGCCGCACTCGCCCGTGTCACCCGCCGCACTCCCGGCCCCCCACACCCGGCCGCTCGTCAGCCGCCGACGCCTCCTGGAGGGCGGCGCCGCCGTCCTCGGTGCGCTCGCCCTGTCCGCCCCGCCCGTCGCGGCCCACGCGGCCGGCCGCCGGGCGCCGTCCGACGAGCCCCCGCAGTGGCAGGACTTCGGTGTCTTCCGGCTCGGCACCGAACCGCCGCACACCACGCTCATGCCCTACCCGGACGTGAAAGCGGCCCTCACCGGAGACCGCACCCGCTCGCCGTACCGGCTGAGCCTCGACGGCACCTGGAAGTTCGCCTACGCCGACCGACCCGAGGACCGGGACGTCGACTTCCACCGCACCGACACCGACGACCGCGACTGGGAGACCGTCCCGGTGCCGTCCGTGTGGCAGCTGCACGGTCACGACTTCCCGATCTACCTGAACATCACGTACCCGTACTGGGGCCCCAACGGCCGCGGCGAGGACCCGCAGCCGCCCACCGCGCCGACCCGCTACAACCCGGTCGGCCAGTACCGGCGCACCTTCACCGTCCCCCGCGACTGGGACGGCCGCCGCACCTTCCTCCACTTCGAGGGCGTCAAGTCCGCCCACTACGTGTGGATCAACGGCGAACTGGTCGGCTACGACGAGGACTCCTACACGCCCTCCGAGTACGACATCACCGACCACCTGAAGCCCGGCACCAACCAGATCGCCGTCGAGGTCTACCGCTACGCCGACGGCGACTGGCTGGAGGACCAGGACATGATCCGGCTGAGCGGCATCTTCCGCTCGGTCCACCTCTACTCCACGCCCGCCGTGCACCTGCGCGACTTCAAGCTGGAGACCCCGCTGGACGACACGTACACGGCCGCCGAGCTGGCGGTCACCGCGAGCGTGCGGGCGTACGGGGACGGGCCCACCGCCGCCGGCCGGTACACCGTGGAGACCCAGCTCTACGACGCCCGCGGCCACGCCGTCTGGTCCCGCCCGCTCCAGCAGTCCGCCGACCCCGCCGCCGTCGGCGCCGGTCAGGACGTCACCGTACGGGCCGCGAAGGCCGTACGCGAGCCCCGGCTGTGGTCGGCCGAGCACCCGTACCTCTACACCGCCGTGCTGCGCCTGCGGGACCCCGCGGGGAAGGTCGTGGAGACCCTGTCCCACCGGGTGGGGTTCCGCGAGTTCGCGCTCAGGGACGGCCTGATGCGCATCAACGGCCGGCCCGTCTCCTTCCGCGGCACCAACCGGCACGAGATGCACCCGGACCGGGGCACCGCCCTCAGCCGCGACGACCTGGTCGAGGACATCAGGATCATCAAGCGGCTCAACATGAACAGCGTCCGCACCTCGCACTACCCGAACAACCCGCTCTGGTACGAACTCGCCGACGAGTACGGCCTCTACCTCGTCGACGAGACCAACCTGGAGACCCACGGCATCCGGGAGGAGTACCCCGGCGACCACCCCGAGTGGACCGAGGCGTGTGTGGCCCGCGCCCAGAACATGGTGCACCGCGACAAGAACCACCCCTCCGTCGTCATCTGGTCGCTCGGCAACGAGGCCGGCGGCGGCAGCACCTTCACCGCCATGCACGACTGGATCCGCTCCTACGACCCCACCCGCGTCATCCAGTACGAGGGCGACGACCGTCCCGGCATCAGCGACATCCGCTCCGAGATGTACGACACCCCGCAACGCGTCGAGCAGCGGGCGAAGGACACCTCGGACACCCGCCCGTACGTGATGATCGAGTACGCCCACTCGATGGGGAACTCCACCGGCAACTTCAAGAAGTACTGGGACGTCGTCCGCGCCCACGACGTGCTCCAGGGCGGCTGGATCTGGGACTTCGTCGACCAGTCGCTCACCTGGCCGGTCCCGCAGCGCACCCTGCTGACCGAGACCGGGCCCGCCCGGCTGCGCGGCGAGATCCTCGGCGCCTCCGGCACCTTCGAGCCCGGCAAGGGCCTGTCCGGCGGCACCGTCTTCGCCCGCGACGAGGGTCTCGACCTCACCGGCTCGCTCACCCTGGAGGCCTGGGTCACCCCGGGCGTGACCGGCTACCACCAGCCGATCCTCACCAAGGGCGACACCCAGTACGCGCTGAAGCAGAACAACCGGACGCTGGAGTTCTTCATCCACTCCGGCGGTCAGTGGATCACCGCCACCTGGACGGTGCCGGAGGACTGGACCGGCCGCGAGCACCACATCGCGGGCGTCTTCGACGCGGAGGCCGGCTCCCTCACCCTGTACGTGGACGGCGAGCTGCGCGCGACCCGCACCACCGACCGCAGGCCCACCGCCAACACCGCCTCCCTGGCTCTCGCCACCGACGCCGACAACCAGGTCCGCGAGTTCAGCGGCACCATCCACCGCGCCCGCGTCCACGCCCGCGCCCTCACCGCGGCCGAACTGGCCGACGACGGCCGCGGCCCCGAGGACGAGGGGGTGCGCTTCTGGTTCGACGCGCGGACCGTGGGGGTCGAGCGGAAGCGGCCGAAGGAGAAGACCTTCTTCGCCTTCGGCGGCGACTGGGGCGACAACCCCAACGACGGCTGCTTCGTCGCCGACGGCGTCGTCCTCGCCGACCGCGGCCACACCGGCAAGGCCGCCGAGGTCAAACGGGTCTACCAGGCCGTCGGCGTCGAACCGCGGGCCGGGCAGCCGGGCGCGGTCACCCTCGTCAACGAGTACCTGTTCACGAACCTGCGCGAGTTCGACGGCCACTGGGAACTCGTCGCCGACGGCGAGGTGGTGCGGCGCGGGCGGCTCACCCGCAGGCAGCTGGACGTGCGGCCGCTGTCCCGCAAGGACATCACCGTGCCCGTGCGACTGCCGGACGACCCGGCGCCCGGCACCGAGTACTTCCTCCAGTTGTCCTTCACCACCAAGGAGGCCACGCCCTGGGCGAAGGCGGGCTTCGAGGTCGCCCGGGCGCAACTCCCCCTCGACGCCGACGTCCGCGCCGTGCCCCCCGTGCCCCTGGACCGGGTGCCGGCCCTGCGCCACCGGGACGGCGACGAGGAGGTCACGGTCGACGGCCGGGGCTTCTCGGTGACCTTCGACAAACGCTCCGGCACCCTCTCCTCGTACGAGGCGCAGGGCAGGCGGCTGATCAACTCCGGACCCGTACCGAACTTCTGGCGCGCGCCCACCGACAACGACCACGGCAACGGCCAGCACACCCGCAACCAGACCTGGCGCGACGCCGGCACCCGGCGCGCGGTCACGGACGTCACCGTGCGCGCCCTGGGCGAGCGGGCCGTCGTGATCGAGGTCGCCGGTACCCTGCCCACCACCGTCGAGTCGGCGTACACCACCACGTACACGGTGTTCGGCAACGGTGAGATCAAGGTCGACAACACCCTGCACCCGGGCGCCGCGAACCTGCCGTACATCCCGGAGGTCGGCACCCTGCTGTTCCTGCCGCGCGGCCTGGACCGGCTGCACTACTACGGTCGCGGCCCCGAGGAGAACCACTGGGACCGCAACACCGGCACCGACGTGGGCCGGTACTCCGGGACCGTCGCCGAGCAGTGGACGCCGTACATCCGCCCGCAGGAGAACGGCAACAAGACCGACGTCCGCTGGATCGCCCTCACCGACCGCCACGGCTTCGGCCTGCTCGCCTCGGGCGAACCCCTGCTGGAGGCCAACGCGTCCCACTTCACGCCGGAGGACCTGTCGGCGGGGGTGCGGCACGACTACCAGCTCACCCCGCGGGACGCGGTCGTCCTGCGGCTGAATCACCGTCAGATGGGGGTCGGGGGTGACAACAGCTGGGGCGCACACACGCACGACGAGTTCAAGCTGTTCGCCGACCGGGACTACTCCTACACCTACCGGCTGCGGCCGTTGACGGACGTGCGGGAGGCGACGGCCGCCTCGCGTCGGCCCACGGCGACGGATTAGCGGCCCGGGAGCCCGGGGTACCCGGGCTCCCATGGGTGACGTACTGGTGGGAGCGTGTTCCTGGACGGACCGTCAGCTCGTGGCGAGCGGCTGGTATCCGCGCGGGCGACGGGACGCCGAGGGGCGGCTGCGGCACTACGCCGCACGGCTGCCCGTCGTCGAAGTGGACGCCGGGTACTACGCCCTGCCGAGCCGGCGCAACGCCGAGCTGTGGGTGGAGCGCACGCCCGAGGGGTTCCGTTTCGACGTCAAGGCCTTCTCCCTGCTCACGGGCCACCCCACCCGGGTGGAGGCCCTGCCTCCCGACCTCCGGGGACTCGGCCCCGACGCGCTGCGGCGCGGACGGGCGGACGAGGGCCTGCTGGACGAGGTGTGGGGCCGCTTCGCCGAGGCGGTCGAGCCGCTGCGCAAGGCGGGGCGGCTCGGCACGGTGCTGTTCCAGTTCCCGCCGTGGTTCGCGCCCGGTTCCCCGGCCGAGGCGACGCTCGAAGCGTGCGCCCGGCGCACGGAGGGCTGGCCGCTCGCCGTCGAGTTCCGGCACCCGGGGTGGTGGGCGCCGGGGCAGGCGGACACCACCCACGCGCTGCTCGCCGCGCTGGACGCGTCGGCGGTCGGCACCGACATGGCCCAGGACCTGCCCGCCTCCCTGCCGCCCGTCGCGCCGGTCACCCGGCCGGCCCTCGCCGTGGTCCGCTTCCACGGGCGCAGCCGCTCGTGGGGGAGGGGAAGCAAGGAGGACCGCTTCCGGTACGACTACTCCGCCGCCGAACTCGCCGCCTGGGCGCCCCGCCTGCGCCGCGCCGCCCGGCAGGCGGACGAACTGCACGTGCTCTTCAACAACTGCTGCGCGGACGCCGCCGTACGCGCCGCCGAGACCATGCGGGAGCTGCTCACTCCGTCGCGTCGCTGAGCCCCAGCCGCAGGTGCTCCACGTGGAACACGGCCTGGTCGAGGAGTTCGGCGACGTGGTGGTCGTGCAGCGCGTAGACCACCGACCTGCCCCGGCGCTCGCCCACCACGAGCCCCAGGTTGCGCAGCAGCCGCAGCTGGTGCGAGCAGGCCGACTGCTCCATGCCGACCTCCGCCGCCAGTTCGGTGGCGGGCAGCGGGCCTTCGCGCAGGCGGGCCAGGATCAGCAGCCGGGACGGCGTGGACAGGGCCTGGAGCGTCGTGGCGACCTTCGCGACGTTGTCCGCGTCCAGCCGCACGCGTGCGGTGGCGTCCTGCGCGGTGGTGGCGGCTCCGTGACCCATGCGGTTCATCCTACTCACCACACATGAACACATGAATGAGTCTTCATTCGTTCCTGTATGGTGTGCCGCGTGTCCACCACGCTCGCCCCCACCCAGGTCCCCGCGTCCGTCCACCGGGCGCCCCGCCGACGCACCCGGGTCCTCGCCCTGCCCGAGGCCCGCTGGGCGCTCGCCTCGCTCCTCGCCTTCCTCGCCGCACTCCCGCTCGACCTCGGCTCCGCCCCCGCCTGGACCTACGGCCCGCTCTACGCCCTCGCCTACGCCGCCGGCGGCTGGGAGCCCGCGCTGGAGGGACTGCGAGCGCTGCGCGAGAAGACCCTGGACGTCGACCTGCTGATGATCGTCGCGGCGCTCGGCGCGGCGTCCATCGGGCAGGTCCTCGACGGCGCCCTGCTGATCGTCATCTTCGCCACCTCCGGCGCCCTGGAGGCCCTGGCCACCGCCCGCACCGCCGACTCCGTGCGCGGCCTGCTCGACCTCGCGCCCACCACCGCGACCCGCCTGGACGCGGACCGCGAGGAGACCGTCCCGACCGCCGAGCTGGCCGTCGGCGACCTGATCCTGGTCCGCCCGGGGGAGCGGATCGGCGCCGACGGCCCGGTCGTCGACGGCACCGGCGAGGTCGACCAGGCCACCATCACCGGCGAGTCCGTCCCCGTCCTCAAGCGCCCCGGCGACGACGTCTTCGCCGGCACCCTCAACGGCACCGGCGCGCTGCGCGTCCGCGTCGCCCGCGACCCCGCCGACTCGGTGATCGCCCGGATCGTCACCCTGGTCGAGGAGGCGTCCCGGACCAAGGCGCCGACGCAGCTGTTCATCGAGAAGATCGAGCAGCGCTACGCGGTCGGCGTGGTCGTCGCCACCCTCGCGGTCTTCGGCGTCCCGCTCGCCTTCGGCGCCGACCTCACCGACGCCCTGCTGCGCGCCATGACCTTCATGATCGTCGCCTCGCCCTGCGCGGTGGTCCTCGCGACGATGCCGCCCCTGCTGTCCGCCATCGCCAACGCGGGCCGGCACGGCGTCCTGGTGAAGTCCGCGGTCGCCATGGAACGCCTCGGCGAGATCGACACCACCGCCCTCGACAAGACCGGCACCCTCACCGAGGGCACCCCCGAGGTGGCCGCCGTACGCCCGCTGCCCGGCTCCGGGCTCGACGAGGACGCCCTCCTCGCGCTCGCCGCCGCCGCCGAGCACCCCAGCGAGCACCCGCTGGCCCGCGCGATCGTGGCCGCCGCCCGCGCCCGCGGCCTGCACCTCGCGCCCGCGGCGGACTTCACGGCGACCCCGGGCCGGGGCGTGACGGCCGTGGTCGAGGGCCGCACCGTGCACGTCGGCCGGGCCCAGGCCCCCGAGGGCGCCGAGACCACCGTCCTGGTCACCCGCGACGGCACCCCGGTCGGCACCCTCGCCCTCACCGACCGGCTGCGTGCCGACGCCGCCGCGGCCACCGCCGCGCTGACCGCCCTCACCGGCACCGCCCCCACCCTGCTCACCGGCGACAACGCCCCCGCCGCCGCCCGCGTGGCCGCCGCGACCGGCATCACCGACGTCCGCGCGGACCTGCTGCCCGAGGACAAGGTCGAGGCCGTACGGGAACGGGAGCGGGCGGGCCGCAAGGTGCTCTTCGTCGGCGACGGCGTCAACGACGCCCCCGCGCTGGCCGCCGCGCACGCGGGACTCGCCATGGGCCGGGCCGGCTCCGACCTGGCCCTGGAGACCGCCGACGCGGTCGTCGTGCGGGACGAGCTGACGGCGGTACCCGCCGTCGTCCGGCTGTCCCGGCGCGCCCGCGGGCTGGTCGTGCAGAACCTGGTCATCGCGGGCACGTGCATCACCGTCCTCGTCCTGTGGGACCTGATCGGCCATCTCCCGCTGCCCCTGGGCGTCGCCGGACACGAGGGCTCGACCGTGCTGGTCGGTCTCAACGGGCTGCGGCTGCTGCGCGAGTCGGCGTGGCGATCCGGACCGGCCCAGGAAGCGTGACGTCCGTGTCGGATTCCCGCCAGCCCGCACCGGGCCGACGGGCCATCCTGGACCCATGCAGACGGGAATGCACACCGACACCGAGCGCTGCGTGCGCGCCGTACGGTCGAAGGACGCACGCTTCGACGGCTGGTTCTTCACGGCCGTCCTGACGACCCGCATCTACTGCCGGCCCAGCTGCCCGGTGGTGCCGCCCAAGCCCGCGAACATGGTCTTCCACCCGAGCGCGGCGGCCTGCCAGCAGGCCGGGTTCCGGGCGTGCAAGCGCTGCCGCCCGGACACCAGCCCCGGCTCCCCGGAGTGGAACCTCCGCGCCGACCTCACCGCCCGCGCGATGCGGCTGATCGCCGACGGCGTCGTGGACCGCGAGGGCGTTCCCGGTCTCGCCGCCCGGCTCGGCTACAGCACCCGGCAGGTCGAACGCCAGCTGCTGGCCGAGCTGGGCGCCGGACCGCTCGCGCTGGCCCGCGCCCAGCGCGCCCAGACCGCCCGGCTGCTCATCGAGACGACCCCGCTGTCGATGGCGGACGTCGCCTTCGCGGCCGGCTTCTCCTCCGTCCGCACCTTCAACGACACGGTCCGCGAGGTCTTCGCGCTCTCCCCGAGCGAACTGCGCACCCGCGTCCCGAAGAGCCGCCCGGCCCCCGCCACCACCCCCGGGACCCTCTCGCTGCGCCTCCCCTTCCGCACCCCCTTCCACCCCGACAACCTCTTCGGGCACCTCGCCGCCACCGCCGTACCCGGCGTGGAGGAGTGGCGGGACGATGCCTACCGCCGAACCCTGCGCCTCCCGTACGGTCACGGCATCGTCGCCCTCACCCCCCGCCCCGACCACATCGCCTGCCGCCTCACCCTCGGCGACCTGCGCGACCTGACCGTCGCGATCAGCCGCTGCCGCCGCCTGCTCGACCTGGACGCCGACCCCGAGGCCGTCGACGGCCAGCTGCGCGCGGACCCGCTGCTCGCGCCGCTCGTCGACAAGGCGCCCGGCCGGCGCGTGCCGCGCACGGTCGACGAGGCGGAGTTCGCCGTACGGGCCGTGCTCGGCCAGCAGGTCTCCACCGCCGCCGCCCGCACCCACGCCGCCCGCCTGGTCACGGCCCACGGCGACCCGGTCGACGACCCCGAGGGCGGTCTGACCCACCTCTTCCCCACACCGGAGGCACTGGCGGCGGTGGACCCGCAGACCCTGGCCATGCCGCGCACCCGTCGCACGACCCTGACCACGCTCGTCTCCCGCCTGGCCGACGGCTCCCTCGGCCTGGGTGTCGAGACCGACTGGGCCGAGACCCGGGCCCGGCTCCTCGCCCTCCCCGGCTTCGGCCCCTGGACGGCCGACGTCATCGCCATGCGCGCCCTCGGCGACCCCGACGCCTTCCTCCCCACCGACCTCGGCGTCCGCCGCGCCGCCGGGGAGCTGGGCCTGCCCTCCACACCGGCGGCGCTCACCGCCCGCGCGGCGGCCTGGCGGCCCTGGCGGGCGTACGCCGTCCAGTACCTGTGGGCGACCGACAGCCACCCGATCAACTTCCTGCCCGCGTGACCGCGCGAACCCCCTGCGAGGAATCCCGTGAAACAGCACACCGTGATCGACAGCCCCTACGGCGCGCTCACCCTCGTCGCCGAGGACGGCGCCCTGTGCGGCCTCTACATGACCGACCAGCGGCACCGCCCGCCCGAGGAGAGCTTCGGTACGCCCGACGACGGACCGTTCGCCGAGGCGGAGGAGCAGCTGACGGCGTACTTCGCCGGCGAGCTGACGGACTTCACCCTCGACCTGAGGCTGAACGGCACCGCGTTCCAGCGCACGGTCTGGGACCAGCTCCGCCGCATCCCCTACGGCGAGACCCGCACCTACGGCGAACTCGCCGCCGCCCTCGGCAACGCGGCCGCCTCCCGCGCCGTGGGCCTCGCCAACGGCCGCAACCCCATCGGCATCATCGTCCCCTGCCACCGCGTCATCGGCGCGAGCGGCGGCCTCACCGGCTACGGCGGCGGCCTGGAACGCAAGCAGCGCCTGCTCGACTTCGAACGGGGGGCCGCGCTGTTCTAGCGGCCCCCGCTACGGCTGCCTCGTCCCCGCCCTCACCCACCCGCTCCGTCGTTCCCGGACACCAGCCCGCGCAGCAGCTCGGGCAGGGCGGTGCCGATCGGCTCCCGGACGACCTCGTCGGCGAGGTCGTCGTACGGGGTCGGCTCGGCGTTGACGATGACCAGGCGGGCGCCGTGGTCGGCGGCCACGCCGGCCAGCCCGGCGGCGGGCTGCACCTGGAGGCTGCTGCCGACCGCGACGAACACCTGGCACGCCTTGCTGATGGCGGCCGCCTCGCCGAGCACCACCGGGTCGAGCCGCTCGCCGAACATCACGGTCGCCGGTTTCAGGATGCCGCCGCACTCCCGGCACGGCGGGTCGTCCTCACCGGCGTCGACCCGGGCGAGCGCGTCCTCCATCGGCGTGCGGGCGTGGCAGGCCGTGCACACGCAGCCGCGTGCGCTGCCGTGCAGTTCGAGGACCTTGCGGGCGGAGACCCCGGCCAGCTGGTGCAGGCCGTCCACGTTCTGCGTGAGCACCCTCACCGGCACCCCGGAGCGCTCCAGCTCCGCCACCGCGCGGTGCGCGGCGTTCGGCTCGGCGCCCAGCGCCCCGGCCTCCCGCCGCATCCGCCAGGAGCGCCGCCTGATCTCCGGGTCGCCCATGTAGTACTCGTACGTGACGAGCTTCTCGGCCTCCGGATCGCGCCGCCACAGCCCGTTCGGACCGCGGTAGTCGGGGATGCCGGAGTCCGTCGAGATGCCGGCACCGCTCAGCACGGCGACGAGGGGCTTGCTGGTCATGCGGTCGAGGGTAGGACGCGGGGGTGCGGGCGGCGAACGGTTATCGGTCGGCGCGGACGCCGTTCTCCAGCTCGGCGGTACCGGAGCCGTCCGCCAGCACGTCCAGCGCGGCCAGGACCCGGCCGTGCAGGGCGCCGAGCAGGTGCGTACCCAGTTCGTCGCGCGGCACGAGGCGCCAGGACAGCAGCTCCTCCTCCTGCAACCGGATCGCCTTGAGGTCGTCCTCGGTCAGGACCCCGCCGTCGTAGAGGTACGCGACGATCGGCGGGCGGCCCGTCCCGTGCACCCAGTCCACCGCGAGCAGCCGGCCGAGCCGGACGTCCAGCCCGATCTCCTCGACGGTCTCCCGCCACGCGCCCTGCCGCGGCGTCTCCCCGTCCTGCGACTCGATCGTGCCGCCGGGCAGCACCCACCCCTCGCGGTAGTTGGGCTCGACGAGCAGCACCCGGCCCTCGGCGTCGCGGAACAGGGCGGCGGCGCCGGCCAGGACGCGGGGCAGCCCGGCGATGTAGGCGGCGTAGTCAGCAGTGGTCATCCCGAAAGCGTAGCGAGCCGCCGGCCCCCTCTCGGCCGGTCCAGGGTGCGGGCAGGGCATGACGGCGCGGCCGTCCTCCGGTTATGGTCGCAGCGGCGCGACTGCCTTGACGTGCGCAAGGCTCGGAGAGCAAGGGGAGAGCAAGGTGGCTGACGCTGCAGGAGACGGGGCCCGCCGGGTGCTCGTCGCCGCGGACAAGTTCAAGGGCTCGCTGACGGCCGTGGAGGTCGCCGAGCGGGTGACGGCCGGACTGCGCCGTGTCGTGCCGGACCTCGCGGTCGAGGCGCTGCCCGTGGCCGACGGCGGAGACGGCACCGTGGCCGCCGCGGTCGCGGCCGGGTTCGAACGCCGGGAGGTACGGGTCGCCGGGCCCCTCGGTGACGAGGTGACGGCCGCGTTCGCGCTGCGCGGCGACACCGCGGTCGTGGAGATGGCCGAGGCCAGTGGCCTCCAGCGGCTTCCGGAGGATGTCCTCGCGCCCCTGACGGCGTCCACGTTCGGCTCCGGTGAGCTGCTGCGGGCCGCGCTCGACGCGGGGGCGCGGACGATCGTGTTCGGCGTCGGCGGCAGCGCGACCACCGACGGCGGCGCCGGGATGCTGGCGGCGCTGGGCGCGCGGTTCACGGACCGGGACGGTGCGCCGGTCGCGCCGGGCGGGGGCGGCCTCGCCGGTCTGGCCTCGGCCGACCTGTCGGACCTGGACCCGCGGCTGGCCGACGTCGAGCTGGTGCTCGCGAGCGACGTCGACAACCCGCTGACCGGGCCGAAGGGCGCCCCCGCGGTCTACGGCCCGCAGAAGGGCGCCTCACCCGAGGACGTCGAGGCCCTGGACGCGGCCCTCGCGCACTTCGCGAAGGTGCTGGAGCAGACGGAGACCGTGGGCGCGCGGGCCGCCGAGTACGCCGCCTCACCGGGGGCCGGTGCGGCCGGCGGGATCGGCTTCGGCGCGATGCTGCTCGGCGCGCGGTTCCGGCCCGGCATCGAGGTGATGCTGGACGTGCTCGGCTTCGCCCCGGCACTGGAGCGGGCCGACCTGGTGATCACGGGCGAGGGCTCGCTGGACGAGCAGACCCTGCACGGCAAGGCCCCGGCCGGTGTCGCGGCGGCGGCGCGGGCCGCGGACAAGGAGGTCGTCGCGGTCTGCGGGCGCCTCGCGCTGGCGCCCGAGATGCTGGGGCGGGCCGGTATCCGGCGCGCGTACCCGCTGACGGACGTCGAGCCGGACGTGCGGAAGTGCATCGCCGAGGCGGGGCCGATCCTGGAACGGGTGGCCGAGGGCATCGCCCGGGACTTCCTGAGCTGAGTCGGCCTCCGCCGTCCGGGCCCCACCGCACCGGGTACGCACAGACGGAAGGGCCCCTGACCCACCCGGGTCAGGGGCCCTTCCGCGTCAGCGTTGCCGCTACGGCTGTGCCGCGCGCGCCTCCCGCCGGTTGTCACGGAAGTTGTTCACCCTGCGGGCCGTGGCGAAGAGCGGGATCACCGCGCCCATCACCAGTTGCAGCGCACACCCCGTCTGGAGGAGCAGCTGCCCGCTCGGCGCGTCGAAGGCCCACGCGGCCAGCAGCCCCATCGACAGCACGATCCACGACAGCATCGCCACCGCCAGCCGTCCCCGCGGCTTCGGGTACTCGACCCGGCTCACCATCAGCCAGGCGGTACCGATGATCGCGAGCAGCGTCGCCACGAAGGGCAGCTCCAGCAGCACGATCGACACCACCGTCAGCGCCCCGAACGGCGACGGCATGCCCTGGAAGGTGCCGTCCTTCACGGTGACGCAGGAGAACCGGGCGAGTCTCAGCACCACCGCCAGCAGCACCACGATCGCCCCCACCGCCGCCACGCGCTGGTAGGCGTCGTCCGCGACCATGCCGTAGACGAGGACGAAGTACGCCGGGGCCAGCCCGAAGCTGATGAGGTCGGAGAGGTTGTCCAGCTCGGCGCCCATCGGGGAGCTGCGCAGCTTGCGCGCCACCAGGCCGTCGAACAGGTCGAAGATCGCCGCGCACAGCATCAGGATGACCGCCGTGGCCGCGCTGTGCCGGGCCATGCCCGACTCGTCGCTGCCCATGAGGTGCGGGATCAGGATGCCGGTGGTGGTGAAGTACACCGCCATGAAGCCGCACGTGGCGTTGCCGAGGGTGAGGGTGTCCGCTATCGACAGGCGGAGCGAGAGGGGCATCTCCTCCTCGTCGTCCGCCTCGTCGGCCTCGGGCACCCAGCCGGCCTGGGTCTGCGGATCAACCACGGTCAATGCGAGTCACCCCAGCCACCGTCTTCTGCCCCACCTCGACCGCGACCTCCACGCCCTCCGGCAGGTACAGGTCGACGCGGGAGCCGAAGCGGATCAGGCCGACCCGGTCGCCCTGCTCGACCTTGGTGCCCTGCGGCACGTAGGGGACGATGCGGCGGGCCACCGCGCCGGCGATCTGGATCATCTCGATGTCGCCGAGCTCGGTGTCGAAGTGCCACACGACGCGCTCGTTGTTCTCGCTCTCCTTGTTGAAAGCGGGAACGAAGCCGCCCGGCACGTGCTCGACGGACGTCACCGTGCCCGACAGGGGCGCGCGGTTGACGTGGACGTTGAGCGGGCTCATGAAGATCGCGACGCGGGTGCGTCCGTCCTTCCACGGCATGATGCTCTGCACCACACCGTCGGCGGGCGAGATGACCCGGCCCTGGGTGATCTCGCGCTCGGGGTCGCGGAAGAACCACAGCATCCCCGCCGCGAGCGCGGTGGCGGGGACGGCGACGGCCTTGGCGGCGCCGGAACGGCGGGCACGGAGGAGGCTGACGGCTGCGGTGGCGACGGTCGGCAGAAGCCACGGCGATGCTCCGCGCGCGAGGCGTACGCCGGCCAGGCTGTCGCGAGATGCAGAGGTTTGGCTGTGGGGCATGGATGACCTTCGTAGCGGATGATGCCGCACACTGACGGGGGACGGCGGCTTTCCGGCGATCGTAGCGGCTTCCCGCCGCAACTGGGTAAGCCAGGAAGCCGAGTCGGCGGCCGAACGGTGCCTACGGGGTGTGACCTTCTTCTCCAAGAAAACACCCCGTATCCGGACATCTAACCCTGGAATCGATACTCTTCGAGCAGTCGGCGGCCGATGATCATTTTCTGGATCTCGGCGGTGCCTTCACCGATCAGGAGCATCGGGGCCTCGCGGTAGAGGCGCTCGATCTCGTACTCCTTGGAGAAGCCGTATCCGCCGTGGATCCGGAAGGCGTCCTCGACGACCTCCTTGCAGTACTCGGAGGCGAGGTACTTGGCCATCCCCGCTTCCAGGTCGTTTCGTTCGCCCGAATCCTTTTTGCGTGCAGCGTTCACCATCATCGCATGCGCCGCCTCCACCTTGGTAGCCATCTCCGCCAGCTTGAACTGAATGGCCTGGTGCTGGGCGATCTGCTTGCCGAAAGTGTGGCGCTGCTGGGCGTACCGGACACCGAGTTCGAAGGCACGCTGAGCGACGCCGCAGCCACGCGCCGCCACATTGACACGACCCACTTCCACGCCGTCCATCATTTGGTAAAAACCTCGGCCGGTGACCCCGCCGAGCACCCGATCGGCGGGAACGCGCAGGCCGTCCATGATGAGCTCGGTGGTGTCGACCCCCTTGTAGCCCATCTTGTCGATCTTGCCGGGGATGGTCAGCCCGGGCCGGACCTCGCCGAAGCCGGGCTCCTTCTCCACGAGGAAGGTCGTCATCGACTTGTGCGGCGCCGTGCCCTCGGGGTGACCCTCGTCACTTTTCACCAGAACGGCCACCAGCGACGAGGTTCCGCCGTTCGTGAGCCACATCTTCTGGCCGTTCAGGACGTACTCCTCGCCGTCCTTCACCGCCTTCGAGGAGATCGCCGACACGTCTGAGCCCAGCGCCGGCTCCGACATCGAGAAGGCGCCGCGGATGTCGCCCGCGGCCATCCGGGGCAGGAAGTGGTCCTTCTGCTCCGGCGTGCCGTGCTGCTTGAGCATGTACGCCACGATGAAGTGCGTGTTGATGATGCCGGACACCGACATCCAGCCCCGGGCGATCTCCTCAACGCACAGCGCGTAGGTGAGCAGCGACTCGCCCAGGCCCCCGTACTCCTCCGGGATCATCAGGCCGAACAGGCCCAGTTCCTTGAGCCCGTCCACGATGTCCTGCGGGTACTCGTCGCGGTGCTCCAGCTCGGTGGCGACCGGGATGATCTCCTTGTCCACGAAGTCGCGGACGGTGGAGAGGATCTCCCGCTGGACGTCCGTGAGGCCGTGGGTCTGGGCGAGGCGGCTCATCTACTTCCCCTGTTCCTTCAGCTCGGGCCGGCCGGGCTGCTCGCCGCCGCGCTCCTTGATGTACGTCTCGGTGGGCACCATCACCTTGCGGCGGAAGACGCAGACCAGCGTGCCGTCCTGCTTGCAGCCCCTGGTCTCCACGTGCACGATGCCGCGGTCGTTCTTCGACTTCGACGGCCACTTGTCCAGCACGGTCGTCTCGCCGTAGATCGTGTCGCCGTGGAAGGTGGGCGCCACGTGCCTGAGCGACTCGATCTCCAGGTTGGCGATGGCCTTGCCGGAGACGTCCGGGACGGACATGCCGAGCAGGAGCGAGTAGACGTAGTTGCCGACCACCACGTTCTTGCCGAAGTCCGTCGTGCTCTCGGCGTAGTTGCTGTCCAGGTGGAGCGGGTGGTGGTTCATGGTGAGCAGGCAGAACAGGTGGTCGTCGTACTCCGTGACCGTCTTGCCCGGCCAGTGCTTGTAGGTCGCCCCGACCTCGAACTCCTCGTAGGTGCGTCCGAACTGCATGGCTGTCAGGCCTCCGGGATCTCGAACGTGCTGGTGCGCGTCATGCCGGCGGCGCGGCCCTTGCCGGAGACGACCAGGGCCATCTTGCGGCTGGCCTCGTCGATCATCTCGTCGCCGAGCATCGCGGAGCCCTTCTTGCCGCCCGCCTCGGACGTGTAGTAGTCGTACGCGTCCAGGATCAGCTCGGCGTGGTCGTAGTCCTCCTGGGAGGGCGAGAAGATCTCGTTGGACGCCTCGACCTGGCCCGGGTGCAGCACCCACTTGCCGTCGAAGCCGAGGGCGGCGGCGCGCTGCGCGACCTCGCGGTAGCCGTCGACGTTGCGGATCT
This sequence comes from Streptomyces sp. NPDC045956, assembly GCF_056430705.1. Classification (NCBI taxonomy): domain Bacteria; kingdom Bacillati; phylum Actinomycetota; class Actinomycetes; order Kitasatosporales; family Streptomycetaceae; genus Streptomyces; species Streptomyces sp. NPDC045956. The sequence continues at coordinate 426,347 of NZ_JBWKKZ010000003.1, forward strand.
GGAGGTAGGGGCCGTCGATGGCCTGGAGGTTGTTGGCGCGGGCGGCCATCAGGATCTTCATCAGGATGTAGTGGTAGGCGTCGGCCGGGTAGCCGGGCGGCTGCTCGCCGACGACCAGGGACTTCATGTTGATGGAGGCCATGAAGTCGGCCGGGCCGAAGATGATGGTCTCCACCCGTGGGGAGGCCTGGGCGATCTCGTTGACGTTGTTCAGGCCCTGCGCGTTCTCGATCTGCGCCTCGATGCCGATCCGGCCGACCTCGAAGCCCATCGTCTTCTCGATCTGGGTGAGCAGCAGGTCCAGGGCCACCACCTGCTGGGCGTCCTGGACCTTCGGCAGCATGATGCAGTCCAGGTTCGGGCCCGCGCCCTCCACCACCGTCACGACGTCGCGGTACGTCCACTCGGTGGTCCAGTCGTTGACGCGCACGACGCGGGTCTTGCCGGTCCAGTCGCCCTCGTTGAGGAACTTGACGATGGTGTGCCGCGCCTCCGGCTTGGCGAGCGGCGCGCAGGCGTCCTCCAGGTCGAGGAAGACCTGGTCGGCCGGGAGGCCCTGGGCCTTCTCCAGGAAGCGGGGGTTGCTTCCGGGCACCGCCAGACAGGAACGCCGGGGCCGGAGACGGTTGACCGTGGTCATGCGGGGACCTCCAAGGGGTCGAGCTTGTTCGCGTTCCGGATCTCGTCGACGATCCGGCCGATGATGCCGGTGATGTCGAAGTCCTTCGGGGTGAAGACGGCGGCCACTCCCGCCGCCTTCAGGTCCTCGGCATCTCCGTTCGGGATGATGCCACCGGCGATCACCGGTATATCTGTGGCACCCGCCACATGCAGCCTTTCCAGCACGTCCGGCACCAGTTGCGCGTGCGAACCGGAGAGGATCGACAGGCCCACCGCGTGCACGTCCTCGGCGAGCGCCGCGTCCACGATCTGCTCCGGAGTGAGCCGGATGCCCTGGTAGACCACCTCGAAGCCGGCGTCGCGGGCGCGCACGGCGATCTGCTCGGCGCCGTTGGAGTGGCCGTCCAGGCCCGGCTTGCCGACCAGGAAGCGCAGCTTGCCCACGCCGAGGTCCTTGGCCGTGAGTTCCACCTTCCGGCGCACCAGGGACAGCGCCGACCCCTCCTCGGCGGGCAGGGCGACCGGCGCGGACGACACGCCGGTCGGTGCGCGGAACTCGCCGAACACCTCGCGCAGGGCCCCGGCCCACTCGCCGGTCGTGACGCCGGCGCGGGCGCACTCCAGGGTGGCCTCCATGAGGTTGGCGGTGCCCTTGGCGGCCTCCTTCAGCTTCTCCAGCGCCTTGCAGGGGCGCGGGTGGTTGAAGGGCGGCTGGTAGCGGGTGTCCCGCCAGTGCTGGAGCGAGGCGATGACACGGGCCTCCACCGCCGGGTCGACGGTCTGGATCGCGGTGTCCAGGTCGGCGGTGAGCGGGTTGGGCTCGGTGCCCTCGAAGGCGTTGACACCGATGATCTTCTCCTCGCCCGACTCGATCCGGGCCCGGCGTTCGGCGTGCGAGGAGACCAGCTGGGACTTGAGGTAGCCGGACTCGACGGCGGCCATCGCGCCGCCCATCTCCTGGATGCGTTCGATCTCGGCGAGCGACTCCCGGACCAGCTCGTCCACCTTCGCCTCGACCACCTTCGACCCCTCGAAGAGGTCGCCGTACTCCAGCAGGTCGCTCTCGTAGGCCAGCACCTGCTGGATGCGCAGGGACCACTGCTGGTCCCAGGGGCGGGGCAGCCCCAGTGCCTCGTTCCAGGCGGGCAGCTGGACGGCCCGGGCGCGGGCGTCCTTGGAGAGGGTGACCGCCAGCATCTCCAGCACGATCCGCTGGACGTTGTTCTCCGGCTGGGCCTCGGTCAGACCGAGGGAGTTGACCTGGACGCCGTAGCGGAAGCGGCGGTGCCTGGGGTCCTCGATGCCGTAGCGCTCGCGGGTGATGCGGTCCCAGATGCGGCCGAAGGCGCGCATCTTGCACATCTCCTCGACGAAGCGCACGCCGGCGTTCACGAAGAAGGAGATGCGGCCGACCACGTCCCCCATGCGCTCCTGCGGCACCTGGCCGCTGTCGCGCACGGCGTCCAGCACGGCGATCGCGGTGGACATCGCGTACGCGATCTCCTGCACCGGCGTGGCGCCCGCCTCCTGCAGGTGGTAGCTGCAGATGTTGATCGGGTTCCACTTCGGGATGTGGGAGACGGTGTAGGCGATCATGTCCGTCGTCAGGCGCAGGGACGGCCCCGGCGGGAAGACGTGCGTCCCCCGGGACAGGTACTCCTTGACGATGTCGTTCTGGGTCGTGCCCTGGAGCCGGGTGATGTCGACACCCTGCTCCTCGGCGACGACCTGATAGAGCGCCAGCAGCCACATGGCCGTGGCGTTGATGGTCATCGAGGTGTTCATCTGGTCCAGGGGGATGTCCTGGAACAGCCGGCGCATGTCACCGAGGTGCGCGACCGGCACCCCGACCCGGCCCACCTCGCCGCGGGCGAGGACGTGGTCGGAGTCGTAGCCGGTCTGGGTCGGCAGGTCGAAGGCGACCGACAGACCCGTCTGCCCCTTGGCGAGGTTGCGCCGGTACAGCTCGTTGGACGCCTCGGCCGTGGAGTGACCGGCGTAGGTCCGCATCAGCCACGGCCGGTCCTTCTGACGCTCACTCATGTCACGCTCCTCAGATGTTCCGGAAGCGGTTGATGGCGTCCAGGTGCTCGGCGCGCATCTCCTCGTCGCGCACGCCCAGGCCCTCCTCGGGGGCGAGGCAGAGCACGCCGACCTTGCCCTGGTGGGCGTTGCGGTGGACGTCGTGGGCGGCCTGGCCGGTCTCCTCCAGGGAGTACACCTTGGAGAGCGTGGGGTGGATCTTGCCCTTGGCGATCAGGCGGTTGGCCTCCCAGGCCTCGCGGTAGTTGGCGAAGTGGGAGCCGATGATGCGCTTCAGCGACATCCACAGGTAGCGGTTGTCGTACTCGTGCATGTAGCCCGAGGTCGAGGCGCAGGTGGTGATGGTGCCGCCCTTGCGGGTGACGAAGACGCTCGCGCCGAAGGTCTCGCGGCCCGGGTGTTCGAAGACGATGTCGATGTCCTCGCCGCCGGTGAGTTCGCGGATGCGCTTGCCGAAGCGCTTCCACTCCTTCGGGTCCTGGGTCTGCTCGTCCTTCCAGAACCGGTAGCCCTCGGCGTTGCGGTCGATGATCGCGTCGGCGCCCATCGAGCGGCAGATCTCCGCCTTCTGCGGCGAGGAGACGACGCAGATCGGGTTGGCCCCGCCGGCCAGCGCGAACTGGGTGGCGTAGGAGCCGAGGCCGCCGCTGGCGCCCCAGATGAGCACGTTGTCGCCCTGCTTCATGCCGGCGCCGTTGCGGGAGACCAGCTGACGGTAGGCGGTGGAGTTGACCAGGCCCGGGGCGGCGGCCTCCTCCCAGCTGAGGTGGCCCGGCTTGGGCATCAGCTGGTTGGACTTGACCAGGGCGATCTCCGCGAGGCCGCCGAAGTTGGTCTCGAAGCCCCAGATGCGCTGCTCGGGGTCGAGCATCGTGTCGTTGTGGCCGTCGGACGACTCCAGCTCGACGGAGAGGCAGTGCGCGACGACCTCGTCGCCGGGCTGCCAGGCGTTGACGCCGGGGCCGGTGCGCAGCACGACGCCGGCCAGGTCGGAGCCGATGATGTGGTACGGCAGGTCGTGGCGCTTGGCCAGCTCGTTGGTGCGCCCGTAGCGCTCCAGGAAGCCGAACGTCGACAGCGGCTCGAAGATCGAGGTCCACACCGAGTTGTAGTTGACCGAGGAGGCCATGACGGCCACCAGGGCCTCGCCGGGGCCCAGCTCGGGCAGCGGCACCTCGTCCAGGTGGATCGACTTGCGCGGGTCCTTGTCGCGGGTCTCGAGGCCCGCGAACATCTCGGTCTCGTCCTTGTGCACGGTGATCGCGCGGTACGACTCGGGGAGCGGCAGTGCGGCGATGTCGGCCCGGGTGGAGTCGGGCGACTGGATCGCGTCCAGGATGTCCTTCACGGTGTTGCCTCCGGCGGTGAGCGCCCTGAGGGAGGGGCGCTGAGGGTGACGTCGGTGCTGATGAGGGTGGGTGAGGGTGCCTGTGACGCAGGCGTTCGGACGCGCAGGGGATGAGGTGCGGGGACAGCCCGAACACCCTCAACGTATGACACCGCGTGTCACCCCGCAAGGCACTGAGTGCCAGAAAGTGTTCTCGGATGAATTCTTTACCCGACAGATGAGCGATGATCGATCGAAGGGGGGTCGCGCGGCCCCCGAAAAGGGGCACTGACATGCAAAAACGGCCACCCGGAGGGTGGCCGTCGTCACAGCGGGAGAGCGGGTCGGCGGGTGGTCTCAGTGCTCCTTGAGGGCCTGCTCGATGGTGCGCATGACCTCGTGCAGCGGCGCGTCGGTGCGCGCGACCGTCACCAGCACCTCGCCCTGCACGGAGGCCGAGGAGGAGGCCGGCCGCGCGGCGGCGGTGGAGCGCCCGGCGCCGATGCCCGTGCCGAACGTCCGGCGCACGATCGCGAAGGCGTGGTCGAGCTGGGCCTCCACGTCCCCCTGTCCGCCCGCCCGGAGCCAGCGCCGCAACACGTGGTTGTGGGCGGTGACCACGGCGGAGGCGGCGACCTCCGCCAGCAGCGGGTCGTCGTTGGCGTCGTCGTCGTGCGCGTGCTCGTCGAAGTGGCCCAGCAGGTAGCGGGTGAAGAGACGCTCGTAGCGGGCCACGGACGCGATCTCCGCCTCCCGCAGGGTGGGCACCTCGCGGGTCAGCTTGTAGCGGGCGACCGAGATCTCCGGCCGGGCCGCGTACATCTTCATGACCTCTTTGATGCCGCGGCACACCGTGTCGAGCGGGTGCTCGTGCGCGGGTGCCGCGTTGAGCACCGCCTCGGCGCGGACCAGGGTGTCGTCGTGGTCCGGGAAGATCGCCTCTTCCTTGGAGCGGAAGTGCCGGAAGAAGGTGCGGCGGGCGACCCCGGCCTGCGCCGCGATCTCGTCGACGGTGGTCGCCTCGTACCCCTTGGTCGCGAACAGCTCCATCGCGGCCGCCGCCAGTTCCCGGCGCATTTTCAGCCGCTGGGCGGCGGCTCGGCTGCCGGCCGCGCTCTCCGGAGCGTCGGGCGCGGCTGGTGTACGTGAGGACCTGGCGGGCTGGGACATGACCCGAACGTACTGCATGTGCACGCAATCATGCGCGTGACCGGGGATTCCCCCGCCCACGGGGGGCGGGGGAGACCCGGCGGGATCGAGCAGCCCGCCCCAGTCCTCCTCGGACCGGAACCAGTCGCCCGGCCGCTCAGCGGCGGGCATACTCGCGGAAACCGCGGCCCGTCTTGCGGCCGAGGCAGCCCGCGGCCACCAGGTGCTCCAGGAGGGGCGCCGGAGCCAGTCCCGGGTCGCGGAACTCGCGGTGCAGCACCTTCTCGATGGCCAGCGAGACGTCCAGCCCGACCACGTCGAGCAGTTCGAAGGGCCCCATCGGGTAGCCGCCGCCCAGCTTCATCGCCGCGTCGATGTCGTCCAGCGTGGCGTAGTGCTCCTGGACCATCTTGACGGCGTTGTTCAGGTACGGGAAGAGCAGCGCGTTGACGATGAAACCGGCCCGGTCGCCGCAGTCCACGGCGTGCTTGCGGATCTTCGCGCAGACCTCCCGGACGGTGGCGTGCACGTCGTCGGCCGTCAGCACCGTGCGGACCACCTCGACCAGCTTCATGGCCGGCGCCGGGTTGAAGAAGTGCATGCCGATCACGTCCTGCGGGCGCGAGGTGGCGCGGGCGCAGGCGACGACGGGCAGCGAGGAGGTGGTGGTGGCGAGCACCGCGCCGGGCTTGCAGACCTTGTCCAGCGTGGCGAACAACTGCCGCTTGACCTCCAGGTCCTCCGCGACCGCCTCGACGGCGAGGTCGACGTCGGCGAAGTCGTCGTAGGTGCCCGTGGGCGTGATCCGCTCCAGTGTCTGCGCGGCGGCCTCCGCGGTGAGCCGGCCCTTGTCGACACCGCGGGCCAGGGACTTGCCGATCCGGGCCTTGGCCGTCTGCGCCTTCTCCGCGCTGCGGGCGGCGAGCACGACCTCGTACCCGGCCTTGGCGAACACCTCGGCGATGCCCGACGCCATGGTGCCGGAGCCGGCGACGCCCACCGAGCGCACGGGGCGGCCCGGGACCGGGGTGTCGCCCGCCCTCGGGGTCAGGGCGTCGGGGACGACGGCCGCGCTGCCCGGCGTCTCGTAGGTGTAGAAGCCGCGCCCGGCCTTGCGTCCCGTCAGGCCGGCCTCGCTGAGCTGGCGGAGGATCGGGGCGGGGGCGTGCAGACGGTCGTGGGAGGCGGTGTACATGGCCTCCAGGACCGTGCGCGCGGTGTCCACTCCGATCAGGTCCAGCAGCGCCAGCGGTCCCATGGGCAGTCCGCAGCCGAGCCGCATCGCGGCGTCGATGTCCTCGCGGGAGGCGTAGTTCGCCTCGTACATCGCCGCGGCCTGGTTCAGGTAGCCGAACAGCAGGCCGTCGGCGACGAACCCGGGCCGGTCGCCGACCGCGACGGGCTCCTTGCCGAGGTCCAGGGCGAGGTCGGTGACCGCCGCCACGGCGCCCGGGGAGGTCAGCACGGAGGAGACGACCTCCACCAGCTTCATCGCCGGGGCCGGGTTGAAGAAGTGCAGTCCGAGCACCCGCTCCGGGCGGGACGACTCGGCGGCCAGCCGCGTGACGGACAGGGCGTTGGTACCGGTCGCCAGGATCGTCTCGGGGCGCACGATCCCGTCCAGCTCCCGGAAGACCTGCTGCTTGATCTCGTACGACTCCGGCACCACCTCGATCACCAGGTCGGCGTCGGCGGCCTCGCGCAGGTCGGTCGCGGTGCGCACGCGGGCGAGGGCCTCGGCACGCTCCTGCTCGGTGAGGCGTCCGCGCTCGACGGAACGGGCGGTGGAGGACTCCAGGGCGGCGACGGCCGTCGCGGCCTGCGCCTCGCTGACGTCGATGCCGACGACGTCGCGGCCGGCCCGGGCCAGGACCTCGGCGATGCCGGTGCCCATGGTGCCCAGACCGACGACGGCGATGGTCCGGAGCGGGGACAGGGAGGAGTGGGACAGGGGAGTGGCCATCGCGGGACTCCAGGAATGAGGGTGACGACGGGAACGTCCCGGACGCGCCTTCGGCGCGCACCGGGTCCGTGAGGGAAGGAGTGCGGGTGTTGCCGGGCTGACTGGCGCACACGCCCGGTGCCGGTGCGGAGGGCGTGCACACGCCCGCGCGGCGGCGGTGTCCGACCGGCCCTGTCCCGGGGCTCGGTCGCGCTGCGGTACCTGACCGACCGGTACCGGACCGACTGCTCTCACCGCGGCTGCGTCACCAAACCGCCGTGAGGAGTACCGCGAGTGGGTAACTCGCTCGTCTGAGATTAACTCGCGGGTAACGAGCGCGCCAGCCCCCGGTGTTCGTGATGTACGTCCCACGCGGCCCGAGACGCCCCTAACCTCGGTGTCATGGACGAAGAGTTGCGAACGCTCACGGAGCGCTTACGGGCCGAGGCGGACGCGCCGGGGGCCCCGGACGGCCCTGCGGCCTACGAGCGGCTGGTGGCGACCGGGGACCCGGACGAGCTGGCCGCGGTGCTCACCGAGCCCGGACACCAGCTCTGGGCCCGGGAACTGGCCGCGTTCCGGCTGGGCGTCGCCGGGGACCCGCGGGCCTTCGAGGCCCTCGTGCTGCTGCTGAACCACCGCGACCCGCCGCGCTGCGCCGCCGCCGCCCACGCCCTCGCCCGCCTCGGCGACCCCCGCACCGCCCGCGCCGCCGCCGCCCTCGCCACCAACGAACTCCGGGTCGCCTACGCCCTGCACCCGGTGCGGCTGCTGGTGGAACTGCGCGCTCCCGAGGCCGTGCCCGCCCTGATCACCACGTTGCGACGACGGCTGCGTCCGCACGACCCGTACCGGCGGGTGGCGCTCGCCTGCGTCGACGGGCTCGGCGCGCTCGGCGACCGCCGGGCCGAACCCGTCCTGCAGGAGGCCCTGGCCCACCCGGCGCTGGCGGAGGCGGCGGTGCGGGCGCTGGCGCGGATCCCGGGGCAGCGGTAGGCCGTCGAGACGCGGCCGTGGTCCGGTGAGGACCCGCGGTGGGCCGTCAGCCGCTCAGGCGTCTCGCGTACCGCACCTCGGGCACCACGGCCCCCGCCACCTCGTACGGCTCCTCGGCACCGTCGGCGGTGAATCCCTCCCGTTCGTAGAAGCGCCGGGCGCGGACGTTGCCCTCGACCACCCACAGGAGCACGCGCGCGTGCCCGGCGGCCGCGCACCGGCGCACCGTCTCCCGGAGCAGGGCCCGCCCGACCCCGGTGCCGAACCGCCCCGCGTCCACGTAGAGGGCGTACAACTCGGCTTCCCCGGTCCGTATCTCGCCGTCCCGGTACGGGCCGTGGCAGGCCCAGCCGACGACCTCGCCGCCGTCGTCCTCGGCGACCAGGTTCACCACCCCGTCCGGGGCCCGGGTGAAGAGGTCGCGGCGCCGGCGGGCGTCCCGGGCCGCGTCCAGCTCGTCCAGGTACCGCTGCGGCATGAGGCCCCGGTACGCCGTCCGCCAGCCCTCGACGCGGATCTCGGACACCCGGTCGCAGTCGGCGAGGGTCATCTCCCGAACGCGCGCCCCGCTCACGGGGCGACGACCGCGAACGCCTCGATCTCCATCAGGAACTCCGGCCGGAGCAGGCCCGCGACCCGCACCGCCGAGGAGGCGGGCAACCGGTCGTCGGGCAGGTGCGCGGCGCGGGCCGCGCGGATCGCGGGCATGTACGCCATGTCCGTGACGAAGAAGGTCAGCTTCACCACGTCGTCGAAGGTCGCCCCGGCCGCCGCCAGGCACCTGCGCAGGTTCTCGAAGACCTGGCGGGCCTGGGCCGCGGGGTCGCCGGCGCCGACCACCTCGCCCGCCTCGTCCAGGGCGAGTTGACCGGAGACGGCCACGAACCGCCCGGTACCGAGGACGACATGGCTGTACTGGGCGGCGGGCGCGACGCCCTCGGGCGCGGCGATCCTGGTCAGTCGGCTCATGTGTCCATGGTGGACCACGGGTCGGGCAGCGCCCCCGACGGGCGGCTCACCCCCGATAGCCGAGCAGCCCGTGCAGCGTCGAGCCGCGTGAGGAGGTGGACGCCGCCTTGGACCGCGGCGGCTTCGGCGCGGGCGGTGCCGCGCACACCGCGTCCGCCTCGCCGTCACCGCGCGGCACGGTGCCGTCGGCGAGGTAGGCGGCCAGGTGCTCGTCCAGACAGGAGTTGCCGCTCAGCGTGATGCCGTGGTTCCCGCCGCCTTCCTCGACCACCAGGCCGGAGCCGCGCAGCAACCGGTGCAAGGTGACGCCGCCCTCGTAGGGGGTGGCCGCGTCGCCGGTCGCCTGGAACAGCAGGGCCGGCGGGAGGTCCTCGTTGGTGACGTCCACCGGCCGTCGCGACCTCGTGGGCCAGAAGGCGCACGGCGCGTTGTACCAGGCGTTGTTCCAGGTCATGAAGGGCGCCTTCGCGTACACGTCCTCGTTGTCCTCGCGCCACCGGGCCCAGTCGCGCGGCCAGGCGGCGTCGCGGCACTGCACGGAGGTGTAGACGCTGTAGCCGTTCTCGCCGGAGGGGTCCACGGCGCCGAAGTCCTCGTACGCCTCCACCAGCGGGTCGGTGTCCGCGTCGTTCACGTACGCGGCGAACGCCTCCGCCAGGTAGGGCCAGTACCCGTTGTAGTAGCCGCCGGGGAGGAAGGTGTCCTCCAGTTCCGAGGCGCCGACCTTCCCGCCCGCCGGCTCCTTCGCCAGCGCCGACCGCATGCCGTACCACGCGGCCTCGATCCGCTCCGGGTCGCTCCCCAGCCCGTACGTCCCGTCGTGCTCGGCGATCCAGGCCAGGAAGGCCCGGTGGCGGTCGTCGAAGGCGTGGTCCTGGTTGAGGTTGGCGTCGTACCAGACGTCGGTCGGGTCGACGACGGAGTCCAGGACCAGGCGGCGCACGCGGTCCGGGTGGAGCTTCGCGTAGACGGCGCCCAGATAGGTGCCGTACGAGTAGCCGAAGTAGTTGATCCGCTCCGCGCCGAGCGCCCTGCGGATCGCGTCCACGTCCCGCGCCGCGCTGACCGTGTCGACGTACGGCAGCACCTCCGCGTACTTCGCGCCGCAGGCGTCGGCGAAGGCCTTGGCGCGCGCGAGGTTGGCCCTTTCGGAGGCGGCGGTGGCGGGCAGCGAGTCGGGGCGCACCGGCTCGAAGTGGCCCGGCAGGCAGTTCAGGGCGGGCTCGCTCTTCCCCACCCCCCGCGGGTCGAACCCGATGACGTCGTACTGCGCGGCCACCTCGGGCGGCAGCGAGGACGCCACGAACCCGGCGAGGGTCAGCCCGCTGCCGCCGGGCCCGCCGGGGTTGACCAGCAGGGGTCCCTGGTACGTCGATCCGGTGTGCGGGACGCGGGACAGCGCCAGCGTGATCCGTCTGCCGTCCGGGCGGGCGTGGTCGAGCGGCACCGACAGGGAAGCGCACTGGAGGGTGGGGTAGTCGGCCGTGCCGCACTTGCTCCACCTGGGCTCGGCGGCCTGCGCGGTGCCCGCCCGGTGCGGCGCGCTCGCCTCGGCGGGCAGCGCCGTGACGGTCCCGGCGGCGATGACGGCGGCGCCGCACAGCACGGCTGCGCGTTGTCTCATGGCGTTCTCCCGGGACTCGCGGGGCGGAGCGGCTGCGGCCCGCGCGGGTCGCGGTCCTCGCCGCATCGTCCCGGCGAGCGCCGAGGGAAGAACGCTTTCTGTCCGGACGTGACCCAATTGGGTCGATGGATGCCCTCGAATGCCCGGAGGGGCGCCGGCCGGAGGGCGAGGGGCGGCAGTCGGGGAGAGCGACCGTCACAGGAGCGACAACTGGACCGCTTCGGCCGGCGTCGGCCCGGAGGCCGCGGGTCCGGCCGCCGTGCCGTCCGCGGTCGGCTCCGGTCGCGCGATCCGCCGCGGCGTTCCCCCGCGCGCGGGGCCGATGCCGTACTCCTCGGCCAGGTCGTGCACCTGGCGGGTGATCCGGCGCTGGTACCACTTGGGGGCGTAGGCGCCCTCCGCGTACAGCCGCTCGTAGCGGCGCACCAGGTGCGGGTGGTGCTGCCCGAGCCAGCTCATGAACCACTCCCGGGCGCCCGGCCGCAGGTGCAGCACCAGCGGGGTCACGGAGGTGGCACCGGCGGCGGCGACCGCGCGCACGGTCGCGCGCAGCTGGGCCGGCTCGTCGCCCAGGAACGGGATGACCGGCGCCATCAGCACCCCGCACCCGATGCCGTGCCGCGCGAGGGTCCGGACCACCTCCAGGCGGCGCTCCGGCGCGGGCGTCCCCGGCTCCACGGTGCGCCACAGCTCCGTGTCGGTGAAGCCGACCGAGACCGAGATCCCGACGTCGGTCACGCGCGCGGCCCGCGTCAGCAGGTCGAGGTCGCGCAGGATCAGCGTGCCCTTGGTCAGGATCGAGAAGGGGTTCGCCCGCTCGGTGAGGGCCGAGACGATGCCCGGCATCAGCCGGTAGCGGCCCTCGGCGCGCTGGTAGCAGTCGACGTTGGTGCCCATCGCGACGTGCTCGCCCTGCCAGCGGGGCGAGGCCAGCTGTCGGCGGAGCAGCTCGGGCGCGTTCACCTTCACGACGATCTGGGAGTCGAAGCCGAGTCCGGTGTCGAGGTCCAGGTAGCTGTGCGTCTTGCGGGCGAAGCAGTACACGCACGCGTGCGTGCAGCCCCGGTAGGGGTTCACGGTCCACTCGAACGGCATGCGCGAGGCGCCCGGCACCCGGTTGAGGATCGAGCGGGCCCGCACCTCGTGGAAGGTGATGCCGCGGAATTCGGGCGTGTCGATCGTGCGGGTGGTCACCGCGTCCGCGCCGAACAGCGCGGGGTCGGCGGCCCGGGCGTGGTCGGAGTCCGTGAGGTTCTCCCAGCGCATTGACGCCTCCTCGGTAGCACTGCCCCCACAATAGAACACGTGTTCCCTTGATCGTGCGGACGAGTCGCGCGGGGCCGCTTCGCGCCCCCGGATTTGGTGGCCGGGCGGCGGGGTGGTTGGCTTGCCCGGACCCCGAGAACCAGGCCCTGGAGGAACCCGATGGCGCAGGTCGAGGCGACTACGGAGCGGATCGTCGCAGCGGACGCGGAGACGGTGTTCGACACCCTCGCCGACTACAGCGGCACCCGCGCGAAGCTGCTGCCCGAGCAGTTCAGCGAGTACGAGGTCCGCGAGGGCGGCGACGGCGAGGGCACCCTCGTCCACTGGAAGCTCCAGGCCACCAGCAAGCGCGTGCGCGACTGCCTGCTGGAGGTCACCGAGCCGACCGACGGCGAGCTCGTCGAGAAGGACCGCAACTCCTCCATGGTCACCACCTGGCGGGTCACCCCGGCCGGCGAGGGGAAGTCCCGGGTGGTCGTCGTCACCACCTGGCAGGGCGCAGGCGGTGTCGGCGGCTTCTTCGAGAAGACCTTCGCGCCCAAGGGCCTCGCCCGGATCTACGACGCCCTGCTCGTCAAGCTCGCGGCCGAGGTCGAGAAGTAGTCAAAGCACAAGCCGGGGGCGGCCGTTGGCCGCCTCACCGGTTCGAGTGATCTCCGCCCGAAACCACCGCACTTCCGTAACTCATCGCACTTGTTCGCAGTTGCCGCATCAGGCGGCAATTGTGAGCAGGTGTGACGAGGGGAGCGGAACATGGGCGGGATCACTCTGGTGCAGGACGAACCGGTCACCGCGCCCCCGACGCCCCCCGAACCCCCCGCACCGGGGCCCGGGCCGACAGCGGGGCTGAGTCCGCGCCGGGTGCGGCTCGTGTTCGTCGGACTGATGCTGGCGCTGCTGCTCGCCGCGCTGGAGCAGATGATCGTCGCCACCGCGCTGCCGAAGATCGTCGGCGAGCTGCACGGCCTGGACAAGATGTCCTGGGCGATCACCGCCTACCTGCTCACCTCCACCGTCGGCCTGCCGATCTACGGCAAGCTCGGTGACCTCTTCGGACGCAAGGGCGTCTTCCAGTTCGCCATCCTGGTGTTCGTCGTCGGCTCGGCACTCGCCGGACGGGCGCAGACCATGGACCAGCTGATCGCCTTCCGCGCCGTGCAGGGCGTCGGCGCGGGCGGCCTGATGATCGGTGTCCAGGCGATCATCGCGGACATCGTGCCGCCCCGCGAACGCGGCCGGTTCATGGGCCTGATCGGTGCCGCCTTCGGACTCGCCTCGGTCGCCGGCCCGCTGCTGGGCGGCTACTTCACCGACCACCTCTCCTGGCGCTGGTGCTTCTACGTCAACATCCCCTTCGGCCTGGTCACCATGGCCGTCGTGGCCGTGGTCCTGAAACTGCCCAAGCCGCAGGCCAAGCCGCGCCTGGACATCCTCGGGGCGCTGCTGCTCGCCGCCGCCTCCACCTGTCTGGTGCTGCTCACCAGTTGGGGAGGGACCGAGTACGCGTGGGGATCGAGGGTCATCCTGGGCCTCGCGGCCGGAGCGGTCGCCACCACGGTCCTCTTCCTGGTCGCCGAACACCTCGCGCCCGAACCGCTGATCCCCCTGCGGCTCTTCCGGGACTCCGTCTTCAACATCACCGGCCTGGTGGGCCTCGTCATCGGCGTCGCCCTGTTCGGCGCCGCCAGCTACCTGCCGACCTTCCTCCAGATGGTCGACGGTGCCACCGCCACCGAGTCGGGCCTGCTGATGCTGCCGATGATGGGCGGCATCGTCGGTGCCTCGATCATCTCCGGGCAGCTGATCAGCCGCACCGGGCACTACCGGTCCCACCCGATCCTCGGCAGCGCGCTGTCCGTCGTCGGCATGTGGCTGCTCTCGCGGCTCGACGCCGACACGCCCCGGCTGCACTACAGCATCTGGATGGCCGTCCTCGGCGCCGGTATCGGCATGGTGATGCCGGTCCTCGTCCTCGCCGTGCAGAACTCCGTGCGCCCCGCCGACCTCGGCACCGCCACCAGCGCCAACAACTACTTCCGGCAGATCGGCGGCAGCGTCGGCGCGGCGATCTTCGGCACCCTCTTCGCCGACCGGCTCACCGACGCCCTGGCCGACCGGGTCCCCGCCGAGGCGGGCGCCGCCCTGCCCGACGCCGAGGCCATCACCCCCCAGCTCGTCCACTCCCTGCCCCCGGCGCTGCGCGACGCCTACATCGGGGCGTACGCCGACGCCATGCCGCGGATCTTTCTCTACCTGGTGCCGGTGCTCGTCCTCGGGCTGCTCATCGCCCTCTTCCTCAAGGAGAAACCACTGGTGTCCCACAACGCCCCCGTCACCGACCCGGGGACCGCTCCGCCCGTCGCCCCCGTGCCGTCGGCCCGGTCCCCCCACGCCGCCGGCATCCCGGTCTGCGGCACGGTGCAGCATCCCGACGGCACCGTCGTGCCCCGCGCGGCGCTCACCCTCATCGACGTCGGCGGCCGGCAGATCGGCCGGGGCGCCAGCGGCGAGGACGGACGGTACGCACTGGCCACCCCGGGGCCGGGGGCGTACGTCCTGATCGCCGCGGCCGGCGGCCACCAGCCGCAGGCGGTCTCCGTGACCGTCGGCGAGCGCCCGGTGGACCTGGACGTCGTCCTGGGCGGCGCCGGGCGGCTCGCCGGAAGTGTGCTCACCGCCGACGGCAGCCCGGTGCGCGACGCGATCGTCACCCTCACCAACGTCCACGGAGAGGTCGTCGCCACCACCCGCAGCGGCCGGGAGGGCGGCTACGTCATCACCGAGCTGGTGGCCGGCGAGTACACGCTCGCCGCCAGCGCCCCCGCCTTCCGCCCGGCCGCCCTGCCGGTCAGCGTCCAGGCCGCCCGGGAGACCCGCCAGGACGTCGAGCTGGCGGGCGGCGCCGTGCTGCGCGGCACCGTGCGCGCCAGTGCCGGACGGGCCGTGGAGGACGCCCGCGTGACGCTGCTCGACGCGGCGGGCAACGTGGTGGACACGCTGACCACCGGACCCGACGGCACCTTCCGGTTCGTCGACCTGTCCTCCGGCGAGTACACCGTCATCGCCGCCGGCTACCCGCCCGTCGCCACCGTCCTCCAGGTGGCCGGCGGCGGCCGGACCGAACGCGACCTCCAGCTCGGGCACGAGGACTGAGTCCGAGGCACCGGCGCGCGCGTGCGCGCCGGTGCCTCCGTCCGTGCCCCCGCCGCCCCACCTCCACCCGCTGCCGCATCGCCGGGGCGCGCGCCGTTCGCACGTCCGGTGAAGGAATGCGCCGGGCGCTTGTGGCGGTGCGCCGGGCGCGGTAGACCGTACGGGTCCGTCGCCTCCGGCGGGCCGTACGTCGTCGCACCTGGGGAGACGGGCATGAGCGTGACGAGCCGGTACCGGGACGCCTGGGAGAGCTTCTGGAACGAGGCGCCCGAGGGACAGGGGGCGGTGTTCTGGGACGCGGAGCCGATGCTGACCTCCGGCCGCCACCTGGCCCACTTCGAGCCGCACCTGGTCGACCCCGCCCTGCCGTTGATCGACCTCGGCTGCGGCAACGGCACCCAGACGCGCTTCTTCGCCGACCGCTTCCCGCACGTCGTCGGCGCCGACCTGAGCGCCGCCGCCCTCGGCCACGCCCGCCGCTTCGACCCCGCCGGCCGGGCCGCCTACCGGCAGCTGGACGCCGCCGACAAGGCCGAGGCGCAGACGCTGCACGCGGAGCTGGGCGACGCCAACGTCTATGTGCGGGGCGTCCTGCACCAGTGCGAGCCCGACGATCGGCAGCCGCTGGCCGACGCCCTCGCCGTACTCCTCGGTAGGCGCGGGCGCGCCTTCCTGGTGGAGCCCGCCCAGGCCGCCCGGACGGTCCTCGCGGCGCTGGCCCAGAACCCCGAGGGCCCGCCGGCCAAACTGGCCCCCGTCCTGCGGCACGGGCTGACCCCCGGCGCCGTCCCCGACGAGGCGGTGCCGCAGCACCTGCGCGCGGCCGGTCTGACCGTCCTGGCAAGTGGCGAACTCCCGCTGTACACCACGGAGTACACACCGGACGGCACCAGGATCGAGCTGCCGTCGACGTGGGTGGTGGCGGGCCCGGGCGGGGGGTGACGTAGCCTGCCCGGCGATGACGAACGAGTTCAGCTACCTTCTCGCCCGCTGGGGCGACCGCGAGGAGTCCGCGTACGCGTGTGCCGTGCGCCTCGCGGAGTTCCTGGACCGGCTCGCGGCCCTGCACCCGGGACTGGCGGAGTGGGACGGGCTGGTCGGCGAGGACGAGACGGTGCCGCCCGACTCGTGGCCGCTGCGGGCCGGCGTGGCGGACACGGAACGGTTCGTCCGGCAGTGCCGGCGCGACGACGGGAACACGGCCGACGCGGCCGGTTTCCGGCTGCCCGCGCAGTCCCGTTCACGGGACCGTCCCCTGTCCCTGCACATCCACTGCGGCGGTCACCGGCACGGGCCCGACACCTGGAACACCGTCTGGCTCTCCCTCCCGGAACCGGCCCCCGCCGTGGCGCGGCGCTACGGCCGGGACGTCGTCCGGGGGCTGGTGACGTCCGCCGCGCGGGCGTGGCAGCCGGAGTGGGTCACCTTCGCCGACTCCCTCCTGGAGACGGGCCGCGACGGGACCGCCGAACGGCGTCCTGTCGGCTTCCTGACCTGGACGCCGGACCCCCCGGAGCCCGTGCTGGCCGACCTGCCCGAACTGCGTCGCGAGGAGGACGCGGGCGGTTCCCTGCTGACCCGGCCCGACTGGTGGCGGCCGTTTCCCGCTCCTTCGTAGCCGCCTCCCGCTCCGGCGCGTAACGTGACGCCCCATGAAGATCCTCATCAGCGCCGACATGGAGGGCGCCACCGGTGTCACCTGGCCGGCCGACGTGCTGCCGGGGACGCCGCAGTGGGAGCGGTGCCGGTCGATGTTCACCTCGGACGTGAACGCCGCCGTGCTGGGCTTCCTGGACGGCGGCGCCGACGAGGTGCTCGTCAACGAGGCCCACTGGACCATGCGCAACCTGCTCCTGGAGCAGCTCGACGAGCGGACCCACATGCTCACCGGCCGGCACAAGGCCCTCTCCATGGTGGAGGGCGTGCAGCACGGGGACGTGGACGGCATCGCCTTCGTCGGCTACCACGCGGGCGCCGGCATGGAGGGCGTCCTCGCGCACACCTACCTCGCCAACCAGATCACCGGCGTCTGGCTGAACGACGTACGGGCCAGCGAGGGACTGCTCAACGCGCACGTCGTCGCCGAGTACGGGGTGCCGGTGGTCCTGGTCACCGGGGACGACGTGGCCTGCGAGGACGCGCTCGGCTACGCGCCCGGGGCGCTGAAGGTCGCCGTCAAGGACCATGTGTCGCGTTACGCGGCGGTGTGCCGCACACCGGCCAGGACCGCCGCCGACATCCGGGCGGCGGCGAAGGAGGCGGCGGCCCTCGCGGTGCGCCACGAGCCGGTCGCCGGCGGACCGTTCACGGTCGCCGTGGAGTTCGACGCCGAGCACCTGGCCGCGGCCTCGACGGTGGTGCCGGGCGTGGCCCGGACCGGGGAGCGGAAGGTGGCGTACACCCACGACACCATGTTCGACGCGATCCGTACGTTCAAGGCGGTCACCACGATCGCCTCCGCCGCCGTGGAGGAGCAGTATGGCTGAGCAGGACCGGCACACCGGCGCCGAGGCACTGGACGAGGTCGTCCGGTTCACCTCCGAGCTGATCCGGATCGACACGACCAACCGGGGCGGCGGGGACTGCCGGGAGCGCCCGGCCGCCGAGTACGCCGCCGCGCGGCTCGCCGAGGCCGGCGTCGAGCCCACGCTGCTGGAGCGGACCGAGGGCCGGACCAACGTCGTGGCCCGCATCGAGGGCACCGACCCGTCGGCCGACGCGCTGCTCGTCCACGGCCACCTCGACGTGGTGCCCGCCGAGGCCGCCGACTGGAGCGTGCACCCCTTCTCCGGGGAGGTCCGCGACGGGGTCGTCTGGGGGCGCGGCGCCGTCGACATGAAGAACATGGACGCGATGATCCTGGCCGTCGTCCGCGACTGGGCCCGGCAGGGCGTACGGCCCCGGCGGGACATCGTCATCGCCTTCACCGCCGACGAGGAGGCCAGCGCCGAGGACGGCTCCGGCTTCCTCGCCGACCGCCACGCCGCACTGTTCGAGGGCTGCACCGAGGGCGTCAGCGAGTCCGGGGCGTTCACCTTCCACGACGGCGCAGGCCGCCAGTTCTACCCCATCGCCGCAGGCGAGCGCGGGACGGGCTGGCTGAAGCTCACCGCCCGCGGACGGGCCGGCCACGGCTCCAAGGTGAACCGGGAGAACGCGGTCACGCGCCTCGCCGCGGCCGTCACCCGCATCGGCGAGCACGAGTGGCCGCTGCGCCTGACCCCGACCGTGCGGGCGGCCCTGACCGAAATCGCCGCCGTCTACGGCATCGAGACCGACCTGGGCGACGTCGACGCCCTGCTGGACAAGCTGGGCCCCGCCGCCAAGCTGGTCGAGGCGACCGTCCGCAACAGCAGCAACCCGACGATGATGGACGCCGGTTACAAGGTCAACGTCATCCCCGGCGAGGCCGTCGCCCAGGTCGACGGACGCTTCCTGCACGGTCACGAGGACGAGTTCCGCGGCACCCTCGACCGGCTCACCGGACCGGACGTGGACTGGGAGTTCGTCCACCGCGAGGTCGCCCTCCAGGCACCGGTGGACTCACCCACGTACGCCGGGATGCGTGCCGCCGTCCAGGAGTTCGCCCCCGAGGGGCACGTGGTGCCGTACTGCATGTCGGGCGGCACGGACGCCAAGCAGTTCTCGCGGCTCGGCATCACCGGCTACGGGTTCGCGCCGCTGAAGCTGCCCGAGGGCTTCGACTACCAGGCGCTCTTCCACGGTGTGGACGAACGCGTCCCCGTCGAGGCGCTGCACTTCGGAGTCCGCGTCCTCGACCGGTTCCTGCGCACGGCCTAGGAGCGCGCGCTCCCCGGGCGCACGGCCCGGCAACGAAGCTGGAGGAGAAGTGGGGCAGTCGGTGCAGACACTGGCGTACGGAGCGTGGCCCTCGCCCGTCGACGCGGCCCTGGCCGCCGCGCACGACGGGCGGCCCGACGACGTGGGTTTCGTCGGCGACGAGGTGTGGTGGACCGCGCCCAGGCCCGCCGAGGGCGGCCGGCGCACGCTGGTGCGGCGGCGCCCCGACGGCACCGAGGAGTCGGTGCTGCCCGCGCCGTGGAACGTGCGCAGCCGCGTCATCGAGTACGGCGGCCGGCCCTGGGCCGCGCACCCGGGCGACGCCGGGCCGCTGCTGGTCTTCGTGCACTTCGCCGACCAGCGCCTGTACGTCTGCGAGCCGGGCGGCGGCGAACCCCGCCCCCTGACGCCCGTCTCGGCGGTGGGCGGCGGACTGCGCTGGGCCGAGCCCGAACTGCGGCCCGAGCGCGGCGAGGTGTGGTGCGTGCTGGAGGAGTTCACCGGCGACGGGCCCACCGACGTGCGTCGGGTCCCGGTGGCGGTGCCGCTGGACGGCTCGGCGGCCGACGACCGGAGCGCGGTCCGTGAACTCACCGGCGCCCGGCACCGCTTCGTCACCGGCCCCCGCCTCTCGCCCGACGGGCGGCGCGCGGCCTGGCTCGCCTGGGACCACCCGCGCATGCCCTGGGACGGCACCGAGCTGATCGTCGCCGAGGTCGGCGACGACGGCCTCCTCCGGGACGGCCGGACCGTCGCCGGCGGCCCCGAGGAGTCGATCGCGCAGGCGGACTGGGCGGCCGACGGCACCCTGCTGTACGCCTCCGACCGCACCGGCTGGTGGAACCTCTACCGCGACGGGCAGCCCCTGTGCGCCCGCGAGGAGGAGTTCGGCGGCCCGCTGTGGAAGCTCGGACAGCGCTGGTTCACCCCGCTGGACAGCGGCCTCGTCGCCGTCGTGCACGGACGGGGCGCCACCACGCTCGGCATACTCGACCCCGCGACCGGCGAGGTCGTCGACGCGGCCGGCCCCTGGACCGAGTTCGCGGCCACCCTCGCCGCGCACGGTGAGCGGATCGTCGCCGTCGGCGCGAGCCCGCGCACCTCCTACGAGGTGGTCGAACTGGACACCCGTACCGGCCGCGCCCGGGTGATCGGCGCGCGACACGACGACGCCGTCGACCCGGCCCACTACCCCGAGCCGCGGGCCCGCACCTTCACCGGACCCGGCGGGCGCGAGATCCACGCCCACCTCTACCCGCCCCACCACCCCGGCTGCCGGGCCCCCGACGGCGAGCTGCCGCCGTACGTGGTGTGGGCGCACGGCGGCCCCACCAGCCGTGCGCCCCTGGTGCTCGACCTGGAGATCGCCTACTTCACCTCGCGCGGCATCGGGGTCGCGGAGGTCAACTACGGCGGCTCCACCGGGCACGGCCGTGAGTACCGCGACCGGCTGCGCGAGCAGTGGGGCGTGGTCGACGTCGAGGACTGCGCCGCCGTCGCCCTCGCCCTCGCCGACGAGGGCACCGCCGACCGGGAGCGGCTCGCCGTGCGGGGCGGCAGCGCGGGCGGCTGGACGGCCGCCGCCAGCCTGGCCACGACCGACGTCTACGCCTGCGGCACGGTCATCTACCCCATCCTCGACCTGACCGGCTGGGGGACGGGGGAGACCCACGACTTCGAGTCGCGGTACCTGGAGGGCCTCATCGGCCCCTACGCCGAGGTCCCGGAACGCTACACCGAGCGGTCCCCCGCCGAGCACGCCGACCGCGTCACCGCGCCGTTCCTGCTCCTCCAGGGGCTGGACGACGTGATCTGCCCGCCCGTCCAGTGCGAGCGCTTCCTCGCCCGGATCGCGGGCCGGGGGGTGCCGCACGCCTACCTCGCCTTCGAGGGCGAGGGCCACGGATTCCGCCGGGCGGACACCATGGTGCGCGCCCTGGAGGCCGAGCTGTCCCTCTACGCGCAGGTCTTCGGCCTGACACCGGGGGACGTCCCGAAGCTGGAGCTGACCACGTGAGGGAACTGACCCGTCCGGCCCGGCTCGCCCCCGGCGCC
Source organism: Streptomyces sp. NPDC045956 (assembly GCF_056430705.1). Taxonomy (NCBI): domain Bacteria; kingdom Bacillati; phylum Actinomycetota; class Actinomycetes; order Kitasatosporales; family Streptomycetaceae; genus Streptomyces; species Streptomyces sp. NPDC045956. Next base: position 447,293 of record NZ_JBWKKZ010000003.1, read on the forward strand.
CGGGTGGCCGTCGTCGCGCCCAGCGGGCCCGTGCCCGAGGAACGGCTCCAGGCGGGCCTGGACGTCCTGCGCGGCTGGGACCTCGACCCCGTCGTGGCCCCGCACGTCCTCGACCGGCACGGCACCTTCGACTACCTCGCGGGCACCGACGCCGACCGGGCCGCCGACCTCCAGGCCGCCTGGTGCGACCCGTCCGTGGACGCGGTGCTGTGCGCCCGCGGCGGGTACGGCGTCCAGCGCATGACCGACCTGCTCGACTGGACGGCGATGCGCGCGGCCGGGCCGAAGGTGTTCGTCGGCTTCAGCGACATCACCGCCCTGCACGAGGCGTTCGCCGGCCGGCTGGGCCTGGTCACACTGCACGGGCCGATGGCCGCGGGCATCGACTTCCTGAAGAACGCCCGGGCGCAGGAACACCTGAAGGCCACCCTGTTCGCCCCGGAGACCGTGCGCGTCATCGCCTCCGGCGGCACGCCGCTGGTCCCCGGCCGGGCGCGGGGCGTCACCCTCGGCGGCTGTCTGTGCCTGCTCGCCGCCGAACTGGGCACCCCGCACGCCCGTCCCTCCGCCCGCGGCGGGCTGCTGTGCCTGGAGGACGTGGGGGAGGAGACCTACCGGCTGGACCGCTACCTCACCCAGTTGCTGCGCTCCGGCTGGCTCGACGGCGTCGGCGGGGTGCTGCTCGGGTCCTGGCAGGACTGCGAGCCCTACGCGCGGCTGCGGCCGATGCTGGCCGACCGGCTCGGCGGCCTGGGCGTGCCGGTCGTCGAGGACTTCGGCTTCGGCCACTGCGAGGGGGCGCTGACCGTCCCGTTCGGCACAACGGCGGAACTCGACACCGACGCCGCGACCCTCACACTGGACCGGCCCGCCCTGGTCTGACCGGCCCCGGCGCGGGGCGGCACGGCGTCGTAGTCTGGCGGGATGCCGCACACCGCACCCCGCCACCTCGCCGAGGGCCCTCGCGTGGGCATACGGCACTTCACCTACGAGGACGGCGCCGAGTTCACCGCCCGGGCGCGGGAGAGCAAGGACCTGCACCACCCCTGGCTCTTCCCGCCGGACAGCGCCCAGGCGTACGAGGCCTACGCGTCCCGGCTCATCGAGGACCGGAGCAAAGCGGGGTTCCTGGTGTGCGAGAAGGGCACCGGCCCGGCCGGCGGCGGCTCCATCGCGGGCTTCGTCAACATCAACAACATCGTCCAGGGCGGCTTCCTCAGCGGCGCACTCGGCTACGGCGCCTTCGCGCACGCGGCGGGGCGCGGGCTGATGCGGGAGGGACTGGACCTCGTCGTGCGGTACGCCTTCGGGCCGATGCGGCTGCACCGGCTGGAGATCAACGTCCAGCCGGGCAACGCGGCCTCGATCGCGCTGGCCCGCGCCTGCGGCTTCCACCTGGAGGGCTTCTCGCCGAGGATGCTCTTCATCGACGGGGCCTGGCGGGACCATCAGCGCTGGGCGGTCACCGCCGAGACCGTGACTTCCGGTTGATCTTCATCGTGTCCAGGTCCGTCACCGTCGACCGCAGGTCCCGGAACCCGTAGCCGAGCCCGCGCAGCGTGCCCTCGGCCCGGTCCTCGGCGATGGCGCCCGCCATCTCCTCGCCGTCCGCCGCGTCCGAGACCACCACGTAGCGCATCGAGAAGTGCTTCAGCGGCGCGGGCTCGTACGACAGGGAGCCCTCCTCGGTGAAGCGCATGCTCGCCATGGAGTGGTCCGCGGCCTCGGCGAGCAGCCGGTCACGGGCCTGCTCGGTCAGCCCCTCCCAGGTGCCCCGGACGATCACCCGGTAGGTGTGCTGCTCACTCACGTGCCGCTCCTCGACGTCCCGTTCCCGCGTCACCGCGCCGACCGCCCGACCCTACGCCGCGCCCGGCCCGGCGCCCAGGGAATTAAACGTGAGCGACGTCGCGCCGACGCCCCATGCGAAGCCCCTGTTCACGGCGGCGCCGAGCGGCTTCCATGGGGAAGCGTGACGACGATCCGACGCGAGGTACTGACCCTGCCCGCCGCGCCGCTGGGACCGGACAACCCCCTGCCGCCGCTGCGCCCCCTGGACGAGGCCCACCGCATCGACGAACGCGACCTGGCGGGCCTGCCCCGCGACATGGCCCGCCAGGTCGGCCACGAGCCGCTGCGCAGCCTGCTGCCCCTGCGGGTCCGGGACGGCTACGACCGGCTGCGCCAGGACCGGGAGTTCGACGCCCTCGTCATCGAGAACGACCGGCTGCGGGCCACCGTCCTGCCCGGCCTCGGCGGCCGCGTCGCCTCCCTCCACCACAAGCCGACCGGCCGCGAACTCCTCTACACCAACCCCGTTTTCCAGCCCGCCAACTTCGCGCTCAACGGTGCCTGGTACTCCGGCGGCATCGAATGGAACATCGGCGCCACCGGACACACCGGCCTCTCCTGCTCGCCCGTGCACGCCGCCCGCACACCCGCCCCCGACGGCGGGGAGATGCTGCGCCTGTGGGAGTGGGAGCGGCTGCGCGACCTGCCCTTCCAGGTCGACCTGTGGCTGCCGGAGGGCTCGGACTTCCTGTACGTCGGCGCCCGGATCCGCAACCCGCACGAGCGCCCGGCGGCGACCTACTGGTGGTCCAACATCGCCGTCCCCGAGGACCGGCGCGTCCTCGCCCCGGCCGACGAGGCGTGGCTCTTCGGCTACGAGCGGCGGCTGCGCCGGGTGCCCGTGCCGGTCCACGACGGGGCCGACCGGACGTACCCGCGCAACAGCACCTACCCCGCCGACTGGTTCTACGAGGTGCCACAGGACCGGCGCCGCTGGATCGCCGCGCTCGACGAGGAGGGCCGCGGGCTGGTCCAGACCTCGACCGACGTGCTGCGGGGCCGCAAGCTCTTCGTGTGGGGCACAGGGCCCGGCGGGCGGCGCTGGCAGGAGTGGCTCACCGAACCCGGCACCGGCGGCTACTGCGAGATCCAGGCCGGACTCGCCCGCACCCAGCTGGAGCACGTCCGGCTGGAGGCGGAGAGCGAGGTGTCCTGGCTGGAGGCGTACGGACCGCTCGACGCGCCCGCCGAGGGCGAGTGGCACGCCGTACTGCGCGGCGCCGAGGAGCGGTTGGAGGCCGTCCTGCCGCGCGCCGACGTCGAGGCGGCCTACGCGGCCTGGCAGGAGTACGCCGACGCCGAGCCCGGCGAGTCCCTCGCCGCCGGGTCGGGCTGGGGAGCCCTCGAAGTACTGCGCGCGGGCTGGAAACTGCCCGGCACACCCTTCGCCGAGAGCACCCTGGGAGAGGAGCAGCGGCCCTGGCTTGAGCTGCTGCGCGCGGGGGCGCTGCCCGCACAGGGACGCCATGAACCGCCCGGGGGCACGCTGGTCGCCCGGCCCTGGCGGGACATGCTGGAGACCACGGCCGCCACCCCCGTCGCCGAGTACCACCTCGGTGTCGCCCAGTGGCACGGCGGCGACCGGGCGCAGGCGGTGCGCAGTTGGGAACGCGGCCTGAAGGACGCCGACGCGCGCTGGCCGCTGCTGCGCTGCCTCGCCGTCGCCGACCGGGAGGACGGCCACCACGAGCGGGCCGCCGACCGGTACGCCGCCGCCTACGACGACCTCTGCGCGCAGCCGTGGGACGAGACGGGCACCGGCGGTGCCCCGGGGGGTGACGAGGACCGGGCGGCCGTCACCGCCGCTCTCGGCCGCGAGGCGATCGAGGCCCTGCTCGCCGTCGGCCGCACGGCGGACGCCCGCGCGGTGTGGGAGCGGCTGCGTCCCGCGACCCGGGCCCGGGGCCGGTTCCGGCTGATCGAGGCGGCGCTGCTGGTCGCCGAGGGCCGGCCCGAGGAGGCACGGGCCGTCTTCGACGAGGGCTTCGAGGTCGCCGACCTGAGGGAGGGCGACGAGGTCGTCGGCCGCCTGTGGGCGCGGCTCGGCGACGAACCCCTCCCGGCGCGGCACGACTTCCGGATGCGGCCGGACGGGGAGTGACCCGCCCGGCCCGGACCCTACGCCCGCCGGTCCACGTACTCGTAGATCGCCCCGTCCGGATGCCGGGCGATCAGGTTGCGGCCGGCCGGCGTGGGGACCGGCCCCGCGATGACGTCCGCGCCCAGCGAGGTCAGGACGCGGTGGGTCTCCTCGACGTCCGCCACCGCGATCGTCGCGGCCACCTTGCGCAACACCTCGAGCTGGGACTCGGGTCCGCTCATCAGCAGGAAGCAGCCGACCGCGGCGACTTGGACGCCGCCGCGTTCGGAACGAAGGGCCGGGCTGCCGGCCAGACCCTCGTAGAAGGGGATCGCCTTCTCCAGGTCGTCGACGTAGATGCGCAGGGTGGCTCCCAGAATGTCCATGCGGACGAGCCTAGTTGGGGACGCCGGAGCCGTGCCCGCGGTCCGGCCCATGGAAGCCGCCCGTGCGGGTACCCGCAACGGTATGGACCGCATGGATCACTTGGAACACCTGGACAAGCACCTGGTCGACGAACTGGCGCAGGTGGCACGCGAGACCGTGCGCGACGAACTGCGCGAACAGACGCGCAAGCAGCGCCGCAAGGCCACGCTGTACGCCGCCTCCGGTGCGGCCGCCCTGTACGCGGGGGCCGCCCTCGCCCTCGCCGTGGGCCTGGTCCTCGCCATCGGCCTGCCGGGCTGGGCCGCCGCGCTGATCACGGCCGCGCTGCTGGGCGCCGCGGCCTACCTGCTGCGGAGCGCCGCCCGGCCGCACGCGTCCCGGACCCCGGAGCACGGTCCGGTCGCCGCCGGTGACGCGCCGGCCGGGCCGGGCATGCCGTACCCGCCGAAGCCGCCCGTCGCGCCCGCCGTACCGCGCCAGGACGGCAACGACGCCGACACCCCGCACGTCCGACGCTGACCGGCCGCGGCCGGACAGCACGGCGCCCCCCGGCGACGGACCGGGGGGCGCCTTCGTGCGCCGTGCCGTCAGGTGTCCTGCTGGAGCCGCGGCAGCACCTTCGTACGGTAGAAGTCGAAGAAGCCGCGCAGGTCGGGGCCGATCTGGTTGACGTAGACGCGGTCGAAGCCGGCGTCGGCGAACCCCCTCAGCTCCGCGACGTGCTCGTCCACGTCGTCGCCGCAGACCCGGTTGTCCCGGACCATGTCCTCGGTGACCAGGGTCTGCGCCTGCTCGAAGTGGGCCGGTGAGGGCAGCACCTGGCCCAGCTCGCCCGGCAGCAGCTCGTTGGCCCACAGCCGGTGCACGGTCCGCACCGCCGCGTCCCGGTCTGTGTCGTAGCAGACCTTGGTGCCGCCGCTGACGAGCTTCCCGCCGCCCCCGCCCTTGCGGTACTGCTCCACCATCGAGGCGTCCGGCATCATCGTGATGTACCCGTCGCCCACCCGGGCCGCCAGCTTGGTCGCCGCCGGGCCGAAGCCGGAGATGTCGATCGGGACGGGCTCGTCCGGGACCGTGTACAGACGGGCGTTCTCCACCGTGTAGTGCGTGCCGTGGTGGTTGACCTCCTCGCCGGTGAACAGCCGGCGCATGATCAGGATGGCCTCCTCCAGCATCTCCAGCCGTACGTGCGCGGCGGGCCAGGCGTCCCCGAGGATGTGCTCGTTGAGCGCCTCGCCGGTGCCCACCCCGAGCCGGAAGCGGCCCTCGGACATCACCGCGCTCGTCGCCGCGGCCTGCGCCACCACCGCCGGGTGCATCCGCACGGTCGGGCAGGTCACCGCCGTCTCGACGGGCAGCGACACCGCCTCCGACAGCGCGCCGATCACCGACCACACGAAGGGGCTCTGCCCCTGCTCGCCGTTCCAGGGGTGGTAGTGGTCCGAGATCCACAGTGCCTGGAAACCGGCCTGTTCGGCCATGCGCGCCTGGTCGATCAGTTCCGCGGGACCGTACTGCTCGCAGGAGAGGAAATAGCCGTACTCGGGCATGGGGGGCCGCCTCCGTGACATGCGTCGGGTGGGTCCGGGGCCGGGTACCCGGGCGCTCGGGGGGAAACCGGGCGCCGCGGCCGCCCCTTCCGGCGACGTTTGGGTGCCCCGGCCCAGGGGACGCGGAAGGCTCACGAGGTACGCGACAGCCCGGAGGCGAACCGTGAGCCGACCCCGCATCGTGATCGTCGGCGCCGGCTTCGCCGGGTACCGGACGGCCCGCGCCCTGTCCCGGCTCACCCGGCACCAGGCCGACATCACCCTGCTCAACCCGACCGACTACTTCCTCTACCTGCCGCTGCTGCCGCAGGTCGCCGCCGGGGTCCTGGAACCGCGCCGGGTCACCGTCTCCCTGTCGGGCTCGCTGCCGCGCGTACGGCTGGTGCTCGGGGAGGCCGAGGACATCGACCTCGACGCGCACACCGTGCGCTACACCGGCCCCGAGGGCGGCGAGGGGACGCTGTCCTTCGACCGGCTCGTGCTCGCCGCGGGCAGCGTCAACAAACTGCTGCCGATCCCCGGCGTCGCCGAGCACGCCCACGGCTTCCGCGGGCTGCCGGAGGCGCTGTACCTGCGCGACCACGTGACCCGGCAGGTGGAGCTGGCCGCCGCGGCCGAGGACCGCCGGGAGTGCGCCGCGCGGTGCACCTTCGTCGTGGTCGGCGCCGGCTACACCGGTACCGAGGTGGCCGCGCACGGTCAGATGTACACCGACGCGCAGGTGCGCAGCCATCCCCTGCGCACCGGCATGCGGCCCCGCTGGATGCTGCTGGACGTGGCGCCGCGGGTGCTGCCCGAGATGGACGAGCGGCTGTCCCGGACCGCCGAGCGGGTACTGCGGCAGCGGGGCGTCGACGTGCGGATGGGCCTCTCCGTGAAGGAGGCCACGCACGACGGGGTACTGCTGACCGACGGCACGAGCGTCGACACCCGCACCCTCGTGTGGTGCGTGGGCGTGCGGCCCGACCCCCTGGTGGAGTCGCTCGGGCTGCCCATGGAGCGCGGCCGGCTGCTCGTGGACCCCCACCTCCAGGTGCCGGGGCGTCCCGAGCTGTTCGCCTGCGGTGACGTGGCCGCGGTGCCCGACCTCGACCGGCCGGGTCAGTACACGCCGATGACCGCGCAGCACGCCTGGCGGCACGGCAAGGTCTGCGCCCGGAACGTCGCCGCGTCGCTCGGTATCGGCGAGCGGCGCGCCTACCGCCACCGCGACCTGGGGTTCGTGGTGGACCTGGGCGGCGCCAAGGCGGCCGCCAATCCGCTGGGTGTCCCGCTGTCCGGCCCGGCGGCGGGCGCGGTCACCCGCGGCTACCACCTCGCGGCGATGCCGGGCAACCGCGTCCGGGTCGCCGCGGACTGGCTGCTGGACGCGGTGTTGCCCCGCCAGGCCGTCCAGCTGGGCCTCGTGCGCTCCTGGTCCGTGCCCCTGGAATCGGCCTCGCCGGAGGTGGCACGGGTACCGGGGCGGACGGAACCACGGAGTTCCGAGCACGGCGGAGCGGACGGGCGGACGGGCGCGGCCGCACGGAATCAGGCCGGCGGTGAGGCGGCCGGGAGCCGGGCCGGCGGTGCTGCGGCCGGGAATCAGCCCGGCGGTGACGCCCGTGCGAAGCGGCCGGGTGACAAGGCGGGCGGGAGCCGGTCGCCCGGTGGGCCGCCGGGGAAGGGCCGGCCGCCCGGCACCGCCCGGGCCTCCGGCGAGCCCGGCGGACCACGGCCTTCCGGTGCCGCGCCCGGCCCGGTGCGCTCCGCCGAGATACCCCCCGACCCCGGACCCGAACCCCCGGCGGACCAGCCGCCCGCCGGACCCGACATCGCCCCCGGCCCCGTCAGGCGAACCGACGGCCGTGCCGTGGAAGGAGACTCATGAACACCGGTGAACTCGTCGACCTCGGACAGCAGTTGCGCGTCGACAGCGTACGGGCGTCCGCTGCCGCGGGCTCCGGCCATCCGACGTCGTCGATGTCCGCCGCGGACCTGGTGGCCGTACTCCTGGCCCACCACCTCCGCTACGACTTCGCGCGTCCCGCCCACCCCGGCAACGACCGCTTCGTCCTCTCCAAGGGGCACGCCTCGCCCCTCCTGTACTCCGCCTACAAGGCGGCCGGCGCCATCGACGACGAGGAACTGCTCACCTTCCGCAAGCTGGGCAGCCGCCTGGAGGGGCACCCCACCCCGCAGCGGCTGCCGTGGGTCGAGACGGCTACGGGGTCGCTCGGCCAGGGGCTGCCCGTCGGCGTCGGCATCGCGCTCTGCGGCAAGCGACTGGACCGCACCGACTACCGCGTGTGGGTGCTGTGCGGCGACAGCGAGCTGGCCGAGGGCTCCGTCTGGGAGGCCGCGGAGCACGCCGGGTACGAGCGCCTCGACAACCTCGTCGTGATCGTCGACGTCAACCGCCTCGGCCAGCGCGGACCGACCCGGCACGGCCACGACCTGGACGCGTACGCACGCCGCTTCCGGGCCTTCGACTGGCACACGATCGAGATCGACGGCCACGACGTCGACGCGATCGACCGCGCCTACGGCGAGGCACTCTCCACCACGGGCCAGCCCACCGCCATCATCGCCCGCACCCTCAAGGGCAAGGGCGTCCAAGCCGTGGAGGACCGCGAGGGCAAGCACGGCAAGCCGCTGCCCGAGGCCGAGGAGGCCGTCGCCGAACTCGGCGGCCCGCGCGACCTCACGGTCCGGGTGCAGGAACCGCCCGCCGCCCGGGCGCTGCACTCGGTGGGCACCGGGGAGATCGAACTGCCCCGCTACGACCCGGGCGACGAGGTCGCCACCCGCAACGCCTTCGGAGAGGCGCTCGCCGCGCTCGGCACCGCCCGCGGCGACGTCGTCGCCCTCGACGGCGAGGTCGGCGACTCCACCCGCGCCGAGTACTTCGCCAAGGAACACCCCGAGCGCTACTTCGAGTGCTACATCGCCGAACAGCAGATGGTCGCGACCGCGGTGGGCATGGCGGCGCGCGGCTGGGTGCCGTTCGCCACCTCCTTCGCCGCGTTCCTGACCCGCGCCCACGACTTCGTGCGCATGGCCTCGGTCAGCGGCTCCGGCATCAACCTGGTCGGCTCCCACGCGGGCGTCGCCATCGGCGAGGACGGGCCCAGCCAGATGGGCCTGGAGGACCTGGCGATGATGCGGGCCGTCCACGGCTCGACCGTGCTGTACCCGTGCGACGCCAACCAGACCGCCCGCCTGGTCGCCGGGATGGCCGGGCTGGAGGGCATCCGCTACCTGCGCACCTCGCGCGGGGGCAGCAAGGTGATCTACGGCCCCGACGAGGAGTTCCCGGTCGGCGGCAGCAAGGTCCTGCGCACCTCCGACCGCGACCGGCTCACCGTCGTCGCGGCCGGCGTCACCGTGCACGAGGCGCTCGCCGCGGCCGACGCCCTGGAGGAGGACGGCATCCAGGTCCGCGTGATCGACCTGTACTCCGTCAAGCCCGTCGACCGGGACACGCTGCGCCGGGCCGCCGAGGACACCGGCTGTCTGCTGACCGTGGAGGACCACCGCCAGGAGGGCGGCCTCGGGGACGCGGTCCTCGACGCGTTCTGCGACGGGCGGCCCGTGCCGCGCCTGGTCCGGCTGGCGGTCGGGACGATGCCCGGCTCCGCGAGCCCGGCCGAGGAACTGCACGCCGCGGGGATCGACGCCGAGTCGGTCGCGGCCGCCGTACGGATGCTCGTCGAGCAGGCGATCGTCCCGTGAGCGCAGGCGCCGTACGGACCGTCCGGGCCGGGCGGCACACGGTGGAGGTCCACCGGCCCGACAAGGTGCTGTTCCCCGCGGGCGACGACGGGGACGGCGGACGGGGCGAGGAGTACACCAAGGGTGATCTCGTCGACTACTACCGGGCCGCCGCCCCGTTCCTCCTGCCCCACCTGCGGGGCCGGCCGCTGATGCTGGAGCGGCACCCGGACGGTGTCGACGGACCGCGGTTCATGCAGAAGAACACCCCGGAGCACTATCCGGACTGGATCGACCGCGTCGAGGTCGGCAAGGAGGGCGGCACCGTCCGCCACACCGTGTGCGACGACACCGCCACCCTCCTCTACCTGGCCGACCAGGCCGCCCTCACCCTGCACCGCTGGCTGTCCCGGCGCGGGCAGGTCGACCGGCCGGACCGGCTGGTCTTCGACCTCGACCCGGCCGGCGACGACTTCCCGGCGGTCCGGGAGGCCGCCCGGCTGCTGGGCGAACTGCTCGACGAACTGAAGCTGCCCTCGGCCCTCATGACCACCGGATCCCGGGGACTGCACGCGGTCGTGCCGCTCGACGGCCGCCAGGACTTCGACGACGTACGGGAGTTCGCGCGGGACGTCGCCGAGGTACTGGCCGCGGCCCACCCCGACCGGCTCACCACCGCCGCCCGCAAGAAGGACCGCGGCGACCGGCTCTACCTGGACATCCAGCGCAACGCCTACGCGCAGACCGCGGTCGCCCCGCTCACCGTCCGCGCCCGGCCCGGTGCGCCCGTCGCCACGCCCATCTCCTGGGACCAGCTCGACGACCCCGGGCTGCACGCCCGCCGCTGGACCATCGCGGACGCCGTCGACCAGGTCCGCACCCAGCCCTGGGAGGGGATCATGAGCCGCGCCCGGGCGCTCGGTCCCGCCCGTCGGCGGCTGAACGCCCTGCGCGGCTGACCGGCCCGGGCGCGCGGGCCGTCCGGTTGCGGCGGCGCGTGGCACATGCATGTGCCCGTGGAGGTTTGGCGAACACACTTGCGGCCACACGGGAGGGGAGGTGGCCATGGCGAACACGAACAACACATCCGAATCACAAGACTCGCAACAGAGTTCACAAGAATCACAGGACTCACAGAAGACCCAGAAGTCAGACAACTCACGCAGCACACGCAGTTCACAGAAAACTCAAAGCAAACAGGAGCCCCGTAGGCCCCGGCCGATGGAGATCCTGCGCGAGGCGCGTGCCCAGCTCGCCGAGTTGACCGGCATGACCGCCGAGTCGGTGTCGTCCTTCGAGCAGACGGAGGACGGATGGGCGCTGGAGGTCGAGGTCCTCGAACTCGAGCGCGTCCCCGACACGATGAGCCTGATGGCGAGCTACCAGGTCGAGCTGGACCCCGACGGGCAGCTCACCGGTTACCGGCGCGTCCGGCGCTACGAGCGCGGCCGGGCGGACACGCGCGGCGGCCGCTAGGCCGTCCGACCGGACACACACCCACAGACGAGATGGAGGGATTGCTGGCATGACTGTCGTACCGGCACAACAGACCGGCGGCGGAGGCGGCAGCAGCGGCCTTTACGACGTGCTCGAGCTTGTTCTGGACAGGGGACTCGTCATCGACGCGTTCGTGCGCGTCTCCCTGGTCGGCATCGAGATCCTGAAGATCGACGTCCGTGTCGTCGTCGCCAGTGTCGACACGTATCTGCGCTTCGCCGAGGCGTGCAACCGGCTCGACCTGGAGGCCGGGCCGCGCAAGGACCCGGGCCTGCCCGACCTGGTCGGATCGATCACCGAGTCCGGCGCCAAGGGCAAGTCCAAGGGGGCGCTGTCCGGCGCCGCCGAGACCATATCGGACGCGTTCAAGCAGGCCCGCGACGAGGGCGGCTCCGAGCGTGAGACCGCCTCGCGCCCGCGCGCCCGCAAGTCGACCGCCTCGCGCCGTAAGGAGGAGCAGGAGTGAGCACGTACGTCTACGGCATCACCGCCGGTTCGCACCCCTCGCTCCCCGAGGGCATCGCCGGCGTCGGTGAGCCGCCGCGCGAGGTGCGGATCCTGAAGGCGGGCGATCTGGCGGCCGTCGTCAGTGACGCGCCGGAGGGCCTGCGCCCCAAGCGCAGGGAACTGCTCGCCCACCAGAACGTACTCAGCGAGGCGGGCGCGGGCGGCTGCGTGCTGCCCATGCGCTTCGGCAGCGTCGCCCCGGACGACGCCTCGGTCACGGGCGTGCTGGCCGAGCGGGCGGACCACTACACGGAGCGCCTCGCGGCGCTGGACGGCCGGGTCGAGTACAACGTCAAGGCCAACCACGTCGAAGAGGCCGTGCTGCACCACGTGATGGCCGACAACCCGGAGATCCGGGCGCTGGCCGAGTCCAACCGGCAGTCGGGCGGCGGCAGCTACGAGACCAAGATCCAGCTCGGCGAGATGGTCGCCGCGGCGGTCCAGCGCAAGGAGGCCGAGGACGCGGTCGCGGTGGAGCGCGCCCTGGACGCGGTCGCCGACGCCGTGAGCGTGGGTCCCGAGTCCACCGGGTGGCTGGCCAACGTCTCGTACCTGGTGAAGCAGGACGCGGCCGAGGAGTTCCTCGCCGCCGTGGAGCGGGCCCGCAAGGACATGCCGCACCTGGAGGTGCGCGTGAACGGCCCCCTGCCGCCGTACAGCTTCGTCGAGCCCGGCCCGGCCGAGCCCGCGGGCACCGCGGCCGGCGGGATGGATGTCGGAACGGAGTGAGGACGTGGGACTCATCTCGGAGGTCCTGCTGCTGCCGCTCGCCCCGGCGCGCGGCGGCGCCTGGGCCATCAGACAGGTGCTGAACGAGGCCGAGCGGATCTACTACGACCCCGCCACGGTCCGCGCCGAACTTGCCCGGCTGGAAGAGCAGCTGGAGGCCGGCGAGATCACCGAGGAGGAGTTCGACCGCCAGGAGGACGGACTTCTGGACCGGCTGGAGATCGCTACGCGCACGAGCGCGGGATTGGGCAACGGGACGGCGCCATGAATCGAGTGGGACTCGGCCTCGCGGTAGGGGCCGGCTATCTGCTGGGACGTACGAAGAAGCTGAAACTCGCGGTCGCCGTGGGCACCATGGTGGCGGGCAAGAAGATGAACCTGACCCCGAAGGGCATCGCGGAGCTGGTCTCCACGCAACTGCAGAACAACCCGCAGTTCAAGGAGATCGGGGACCAGCTGCGCACCGACCTGCGGGGCGTGGGCAAGGCCGCCTCGGGCGCCATGGTCGAGCGGCAGATCGACGCGCTCGCCGACCGTCTGCACGGGCGCACCGCCCAGGTGCGCGACCAGCTCTCCGGCGTGGCGTCCAAGGCGCCGGGCGTCGGCTCCCGCGACTCCGGGGACTCGGAGGACTCGGAGCCGTACGAGGAGTACGACGACGAGCGCGACGCGTACGACGACCGCGAGGACGAGTCCCCCGAGGACGCCCACGAGGACGAGCACGAGTCCGAGGGGCGGGGCCGGGAACGCCGCGAGCCGCGCGGCGAGCGGGCCGCGAAGGCGGCTCCCGACGGGGCCCGCAAGGCGGCCAAGAAGGCGCCGGCGAAGAAGGCCGCCGCCAAGGCCCCCGCCAAGAAGGCCGCCGCGAAGCGGGCCCAGCCCGCCAAGAAGGCGGTCGGGAAGAAGACCACCGGAGCCAGGAACGCCGCCCGCGGCGCCGGCCCCCGGCAGACGAAGGGCGGTGGTGAGCGATGACCGACACCCTCGGTTCCGCGGCTTCCACCGCGGGCAAGGCGGCGAAGAACAACCCGCTCGCCGACGTCGCCCGGAGCGAGGCGGCCGACCGGCTCAAGGCGGAGGTGCAGGAGTACCTCGCCGCCCAGGTCACGCGGCTGCTGACCGGCGTCGGCACCAAGCTCGGCGAGACCACCGGCAAGCTGAACGACATAGCCGAGGGCAACAGCCCCGGATTCGCCAAGCTCGCCCTCGACGGCGGCCGCAAGCTCGCCGAGGGCAAGGGCCCGATGCGGGCCGCGTTCGAGGTCGGCGCCGGCAAGGTGAAGGACAACGTGGTGGGCGCCTTCAAGAACCTCGCCGGCGGCAGGGGGCGCAAGAAGGGCGGCGGGGGCCAGAAGCCGACCGTCATCATCGAGTACGTCGACGTCGGCGTCCCCCTGCGCACGGCCTACGACCAGTGGACCCAGTACCAGGACTTCAGCACTTTTGCCAAGGGGGTCAAGAGCGCCAACCGCGCCGACGACACCTCGTCCGACTGGCAGCTGAAGGTCTTCTGGTCCAACCGCAGCTGGAAGGCGAAGACCACCGAGCAGGTGCCGGACGACCGGATCTCCTGGACGTCGGAGGGCGCCAAGGGAACCACCAAGGGCGTCGTCAGCTTCCACCAGCTCGCCGACAACCTCACCCGCGTCATCCTGGTCATCGAGTACTACCCCAAGGGCCTGTTCGAGAAGACCGGCAACATCTGGCGCGCCCAGGGCCGCCGGGCCCGCCTCGACCTGAAGAACTACGTCCGCCACATCACCCTCAAGGGCGAGGCGGACGACGGCTGGCGCGGGGAGATCCGCGACGGCGAGGTCGTCCGCAGCCACGAGGACGCCGTCGCCGAGGAGCAGGAGCAGGAGCAGGAGGGGCAGGACGAGCAGGACGAGCCCGAGGGGCAGGCGCACGAGGACGACCGGGAGGACGACGAGCCCGAGGAGGAGTACGAGGACGAGGAGGAGCCGCACGCCGAGGAGGAGGGCGAGGCGGACGCCGAGTACGAGCAGGAGCCGGAGGAGGAGTCCGAGGGCGAGCCCGAGGAGGAGTACGAGGAGTACGAGGAACCGGAGGGCGAGTACGAGGAGCCCGAGGGCGAGTACGAGGAGGACAAGGAAGCCGGGGAGGACGAGTACGCGTCCCGTGAGGAGCACGAGGACGCCGGCAGCGGGAGTCGTCGATGACCACACCCAGCCGACTGCCCGACCCCTATGGCCAGGGACAGAGCGCCAATCTCGCCGACATCCTGGAGCGGGTGCTCGACAAGGGGGTCGTCATAGCCGGCGACATCCGGATCAACCTGCTCGACATAGAGCTGCTCACGATCAAGCTGCGGCTCATCGTCGCGTCCGTGGACAAGGCCAAGGAAATGGGCATCGACTGGTGGGAGAGCGACCCCGCCCTCTCCTCGCGCGCCCGGCGCGACGAACTCACCCGGGAGAACGCCGAACTGCGTGAACGCCTGCGCGAGCTGGACCCGGGCCGCGTACCGAGGGAGGCACCGTGACCGGACTGCGGTACGTGTACGCCGTCTGCCGCCCCTTCGGCGCGGCCCTGCAGTCCCAGCTGACGGGGGTGGCGGGCGATCCGCCCCGCCTGCTGCCCCACGGCGACCTCGTCGCCGTCGTCAGCCACGTCCCCGAGGCCGACTTCTCCGAGGAGGCGCTCCGCGCCCACCTGGAGGATCTGGACTGGCTCTCCGGGACCGCCCGCGCCCATCAGCAGGTCATCGACGCGCTCACCGCCGTCACCACCCCGCTGCCGCTCCGGCTGGCCACCGTCTTCCGGGACGACAGCGGCGTGCGCGTGATGATGGAGGAGCGTGCGGAGACCTTCTCGGACCGGCTGGACCGGCTCGAAGGGCGCGTGGAATGGGGCGTCAAGGTCTACGTCGAGCCGGATCAGGAGCGGGCCTCGGGGCCGGCGCAGGCCGCCCCGAAGCCCGCCTCGGGCCGGGACTACCTCCGGCAGCGGCGCATGCAGACGCGTGCGAACGAGGACCTGTGGACCAGGGCCGAGGGCTTCGCGACGCGGCTGCACGAGACGCTCTCGGACCGGGCCGACGACGCGAGGCTGCACGCCCCGCAGAACCCGAGCCTCTCCGGTGCCACCGGACGCAACGTCCTCAACGCCGCCTATCTGGTGCGGCGCGACGTGTCCGAGGAGTTCGTGGAGATGGTGGACCGGACGAAGGACGACGTCCCCGGCATGCGCGTGGAACTCACGGGGCCGTGGGCCGCCTACTCCTTCGCCGGCGAGGAGAGCCCGGGGGAGGCGTCGTGACCGTCGTCGAACGCCGTGAAATAGCCCTGGTGGACCTGCTCGACCGGCTGCTCGCCGGCGGCGTGGTCATCACCGGTGACGTCACCCTGCGCATAGCCGACGTCGACCTGGTCCGCATCGACCTGAACGCGCTGATCAGCTCGGTCAACCGCAACGTCCCCTCACCGTTCGGGGACTGACGTGAGCGATCATCCCGAGCCCCGCAAGCGCCTCGACCTGGAACCCGACACGGTCGAACGCGACCTGATCAAGCTGGTGCTGACCGTGGTCGAGCTGCTGCGCCAGCTCATGGAGCGCCAGGCGCTGCGCCGGGTCGACGAGGGCGACCTCAGCGAGGAGCAGGAGGAGCGGATCGGGCTCACCCTGATGCTCCTCGACGACCGCATGACCGAACTGCGCGACCGCTACGGCCTGCGGCCCGAGGACCTGAACCTGGACCTCGGGCCGCTGGGACCGCTGCTGCCCCGGGAGTGATCCGGCCGAGCGGCCGCCCCGCCGACGCGCGGGCCCGGAACTCCCGGGCCCGCGCGTCGGCGCGCGACGCGGCGGTCGGGCAGGGGACGCACCCCTGCCATCAGGCCGTACCGGCGCCGGAGGCGCTCAGACGCGGCAGAGGATCTCCCCGTGCAGCACGGCGAACCAGCCTTCCGGCCGCTCTCCCCATTCCCGCCAGGCCGCCGAGACGGCGCGCAGCCGTTCCGTCGTCGCATGGCCGCCCTCGACGGCGCGCCCGGCGTACGCCGACTCCAGGGTGCGCTCCGCCCACAGGCCGCTCCACCACTCCCGTTCGGAGGGGGTGGAGAAGGTCCAGGTGGAGGAGGTCGCGGTGATGTCGGTGAAGCCCGCTTCGAGGGCCCAGGCCTTCAGCCGGCGTCCGGCGTCCGGCTCGCCGCCGTTGGCGCGGGCCACCCGGCGGTACAGGGCCAGCCAGTCGTCCATGCCCGGCGAGGCCGGGTACCACGTCATGGCCCCGTAGTCCGAGTCGCGGACGGCGACGATCCCGCCCGGCCGCGCGACCCGCCTCATCTCCCGCAGCGCCCGCACCGGGTCGCCCACGTGCTGGAGCACCTGGTGGGCGTGGACCACGCAGAAGGTGTCGTCCGGGTGGTCCAGCGCGTGCACGTCGGCCACCGCGAAGTCGGTGTTGGCCACCCCGCGGTCGGCGGCCGTCGCGCGGGCCCTCTCCACGATCTCCGGCGCCCGGTCCACCCCGGTGACGTGCCCGTCGGGGACCAGGGCGGCGAGGTCCGCGGTGATGGTGCCCGGACCGCAGCCGACGTCCAGGATCCGCATGTCGGGTTCGAGCGAGCCGAGCAGGTGGGCGGCGGAGTTGGCGGCGGTGCGCCAGGTGTGCGAACGGAGCACGGACTCGTGGTGCCCGTGCGTGTAGACGGCGGTCTCCCGAGGCTTCGGCATGGTGGTCTCCCGGCTCTCCCGACGGTGCGGACACCGTACGCCCCTGGGCCGGATGGTGAGATGTGCGTATCGTGATGTGGACTGACGAGGCGTCAGTAAGCCGGGAGTGGTCAGGAGAGGAGTCCCGTGCCGGGCAGCGGCCGGTACACCGTGAGCGCCTCGGGCAGCTTCTCCAGCGTCAGGTCGCCCTCCGTCTCCGTCAGCTCCCCGTCGAACGCCATCAGCGTGCCGGGCGCCACCCCGGACAGACGCAGCCGGCCCACCTGCACCGCGGCGTGCGCGGGGGAGCGGGTCAGCGGTCCCGCCAGGGCCGCGGACAGCAGCCGCAGCGCAGGGCGGCGGCCACCGTGCACCACCCGCACGTCCAGCTGCCCGTCCGCCAGGTCGAGCCGGCGGCCCGAGGCGATGCCCCGGCGGTGGTACGTGCCGTTGCCCGCGAACAGCATCCACAGCGGACGCCTGCGGCCCCGCACCTCGGCCTCCAGGGGGTGCCGGTCGGCCCGCAGCACCCGTACGGCCGCGAGCACACCGGCCGGCCAGCCGCCGATCCGCGACGACCAGCGCTCCCGCTCCCGCACCAGTTCCGGGTACACGCCGAGGCTGAAGGTGTTCAGGAAGACGCCGCGCTGCCCGCCGGAGGCGAACCGGCCCACGTCGACCCGCACGCCCTCGCCCCGCTCCAGCGCCCGGCACAGGTCCTTGACGTCCTCGACGCCGAGGTCGTAGGCGAAGTGGTTCAGCGTGCCCCCGGGCAGCACCGCGAGCGGCAGCCCGTGGCGGAGCGCGATCTCGGCGCCCGCGTTCACCGTGCCGTCGCCGCCGCACACGCCCAGCACCCGGGCACGGCCCGCCGCCTTCTCCAGCTCCTCCCGCACGTCCTGCGGCTCGCACTCGACGACCTCCGCCTCGGGCAGCGCGTCGCACAGCGCCCGCACCCGGTCCGAGGTGCCCGAGCCGATGTTGGCCACCATCACCAGCCCCTCGCCCCCCGACAGCGCCGGCACCTCGGCCTGCGGCCGGGCCGGCGGCGTCAGCTGCGCCCGGGTGGGCACCATGCCCCGCACGGCGAACGCGGCCCC
Source organism: Streptomyces sp. NPDC045956 (assembly GCF_056430705.1). NCBI lineage: Bacteria > Bacillati > Actinomycetota > Actinomycetes > Kitasatosporales > Streptomycetaceae > Streptomyces > Streptomyces sp. NPDC045956. The sequence continues at coordinate 465,361 of NZ_JBWKKZ010000003.1, forward strand.
CACCCCGAGGGCCGCGCCGGCCACGACGTCGCTCGGGAAGTGGACGCCGGTGTAGACGCGGGACAGGACGACCGCCGCCGCCACCGGGGCCACTGCGGCCCCCCACGCCGGGGACTCCAGCGCGACCCCGGTCGCGAACGCGGCGGCCGACGCGGCGTGCCCGGACGGGAACGACGTCGTGATCGGCTGCCGCTTCAGCTGCCGGACCAGCGGCACCGGGTCGAGGACGGGCCGGGCCCGACGCACCGAGCGCTTGCCGAGAGTGTTGATCGTCAGCGAGGCCAGGCTCAGCGAGGCGAGACCCCGGGCGGCGGCGCGACGGGCCCTGGGCGTCCGGGACGCGGCCAGCGCGGCGGCCGCCGCGAACCACAGCACACCGTGGTTGGCGCTGCGGCTCAGCCGGGGCAGCAGGGGATCGGCACCGGGCCAGGTACGGGCGGCCACGGCCTCGAACGCACGCTGGTCCAGGCGCAGGAAACCGTTGCGGACCGGGTGCGGGCCGGGCGTGAGGGCGGTGAGGTCTACGTCGGGACTCATGCCTCCCGCCTACCCTGCGGGCGGCGTTTCCTGCGGGTGGCGCGCCCCACGTGCCCCGGCCCGCGTCCGCGGCGGGCCAAATGGGTTTGCCCCGGGAGCGGTGCGAGCCGCAGAATCCGGTCCCATGGGCCATCTCGAAGCCGCACACCTGGAGTACTACCTCCCCGACGGGAGGGCGCTGCTCGGCGACGCGTCGTTCCGGGTGGGGGAGGGGGCCGTCGTGGCCCTCGTCGGCCCCAACGGAGCGGGCAAGACCACCCTGCTGCGGATGCTGGCGGGCGAGCTGAAGCCGCACGGCGGGACCGTCACGGTCGGCGGCGGGCTCGGGGTGATGCGGCAGTTCGTGGGCTCCGTCCGGGACGAGACGACCGTGCGCGACCTGCTGGTGTCGGTGGCGCCGCCCCGCATCCGCGAGGCCGCGCGCGCCGTCGACACCGCCGAGCACGGCATCATGACGGTCGACGACGAGGCCGCCCAGATGCGCTACGCGCAGGCGCTCGCCGACTGGGCCGAGGCGCAGGGCTACGAGGCGGAGACCCTCTGGGACATCTGCACCACCGCCGCCCTGGGCGTGCCCTACGAGCGCGCCCAGTGGCGGCAGGTGAGCACCCTCTCCGGCGGTGAGCAGAAGCGGCTGGGGCTGGAGGCCCTGCTGCGCGGCAACGACGAGGTACTGCTCCTCGACGAGCCGGACAACTACCTCGACGTGCCCGGCAAGCGCTGGCTGGAGGAGCGGCTCGCCGAGACCCGCAAGACGGTGCTGTTCGTCTCCCACGACCGGGAGCTGCTCGCCCGCGCCGCCGAGAAGATCATCTCCCTGGAGCCGGGCCCCGCGGGCGCCGACGCCTGGGTGCACGGCGGAGGCTTCGCCTCCTTCCACGAGGCCCGGCGCGAGCGCTTCGCCCGCTTCGAGGAACTGCGCCGCCGCTGGGACGAGAAGCACGCACAGCTCAAGAAGCTTGTGCTGAACCTCCGTCAGGCGGCCGCGGTGAGCCACGAGATGGCCTCCCGCTACGCCGCCGCCCAGACCCGGCTGCGCAAGTTCGAGGAAGCCGGCCCGCCGCCCGAGCCGCCGCGCGAGCAGGACATCAGGATGCGCCTGAAGGGCGGCCGCACCGGCGTACGCGCCGTCACCTGCGAGCAGCTCGAACTCACCGGCCTGATGAAACCCTTCGACCTGGAGGTCTTCTACGGCGAACGGGTCGCCGTCCTCGGTTCCAACGGCTCCGGCAAGTCGCACTTCCTGCGACTGCTCGCCGGCGCCGAGGTGGCGCACACCGGGAACTGGAAGCTCGGCGCGCGCGTGGTGCCCGGTCACTTCGCGCAGACCCACGCCCACCCGGAACTGCTCGGCCGCCCCCTCCTGGACATCCTGTGGACCGAGCACTCCCAGGACCGGGGCGCCGCCATGTCCCGGCTGCGCCGCTACGAGCTGACCCAGCAGGCCGAGCAGCCCTTCGACCGCCTCTCCGGCGGCCAGCAGGCCCGCTTCCAGATCCTGCTGCTGGAACTCCAGGGCGTCACCGCGCTCCTGCTCGACGAGCCGACCGACAACCTCGACCTGGAATCGGCCGAAGCCCTCCAGGAAGGCCTGGAGGGCTTCGAGGGCACGGTCCTCGCCGTCACCCACGACCGCTGGTTCGCCCGCTCCTTCGACCGGTACCTGGTCTTCGGCAGCGACGGCCGGGTCCGCGAGACGGCGGAGCCGGTCTGGGACGAACGGCGCGTGGAGCGGGCCCGCTGACGCCCGCCCGGGCGGTCACTTCCAGCGCAGCAGCGCCCCGAGACCGCCCACCGGGGCCTTGTCCGCCGCCTCCGACGGCAGGGCCGGCGTCACCGAGATCGCCGGGGCACCGGTCATCACCGCCGAGCGCAGCAGGGCATCGTCCGCGCGGGCCGACCAGGAGGTCTGCTCGCCGAGCGTCTTCAGCTCCGTACGGCGCACCGCGAGCTGGTCGGCGTCCTCGCCCACCCACACCTCGCGGTGGGTGTCCGGGCCGTCGGGGATGATCAGCAGCTCGTCGATGCGGTGCTCACGGGCCGCCTCCACCAGCGCGGGCACGCCCTCCGCCGCACCGGCCCGGCCCTCGCCGTCCGGGGTGCGGGCGGCCAGGAACCGCTCCAGGTCCTCCCGCGCGCGCGAACGGACGTGGTCGACGCGCAGCCCTTCCACCTCGTCGTCCAGCAGCCTGCTCCCGGCGCCGCGGGAGGCCTCGGCGATCCGGTCCCGCAGCCGCTCGGGCATCCGCCGGTGCACGGACCGCCGCTCCCGGTCGTCGCCCACCAGGATCATCAGGTCGGCGCCCGTCTCCTCCTGGCAGACGGCGAGCGCGTCCGCGATCTCCGCCGCGTTGTGCTCCCAGGTGTTCTCCACCCGCAGCTGGAAGTGGCGCTCGGACCAGTCGGCGCTGCTCGTGCGGTGCACCGGCCACTTCCGGCCGGTCACGCCGCCCGCGTCCGAGCTGCCCAGCGCACTGCGCAGCTCGAAGTCGGCACCCTTGCGGTCGATGTACGCCACCACGCACACCGGGTCCTCGCCGGCCAGGTCCAGCAGCGGCGCCACGTGCGGCAGCGGTGCCCAGTCGGCGGTGGTCCCGCCGTACGGGGGCCGGGCCAGCGGAGGATCCAGGACCACCCGGCCGCCGCACGCGAACAGGGCCCGCCCGTGCGGATCGGTGGCGTGCCGCAGCCCGTCCACGGCCTCCCGCACCGCCTCGCAGGTCGCCTCGTCCGCGCCCTGGGCCGCCAGCTCCCGGGCCACCGCGGCGGCCGTCAGCTCCCGCTCGTGGGCGGTGTCCTCCGCGTGCCGGGACAGGTCGACGTACACCGAGGCCCAGGGCCCCTGATGCTCGTAGAGGGGGTGCAGAAACGAGAGATCCATGGGGCTGCCCTCCCGGGTGCCGCTCGGGGGTGGTAGTGCTCGGGGGCGGGTACCCGGACCGCATGAACGAACACGACACGCGTGAGGCCACCGCGACCGGTGTGGACCCGGGCCGCCTGGACGACCAGCAGCTCATGAAGGAACTGGAGACCATCCACCGCACGCGCCACGACACCCTGCTCTACGGGTCGAACGACGCGCTGCGGGCCCACAACGACCGTATGGCCCAGCTGGAGGGCGAGTGGCTGCGCCGCAACCCCCGGCGTCCGGTGGCCGCGGGCCGCACCCGTGAGGGCGCCCGCGAACGCGGCTGCGGGGAGGCCACCGCACCCGGCGTCTGAGCGCCGGCCCGGTGGCCTCCCCGCGGCCCGGTCGGACCCGGTCCGTCCGTCAGCCGTCCGCCTTGGCGAACTCCGCGAGGAACGTCTCGCAGAACGCCTTGAGGTCGTCCGGCTTGCGGCTGGTGATCAGCACGTTGTCACCGTGGTCGCAGACCTTCACCTGTTCGTCGACCCAGGTGGCGCCCGCGTTGGTGAGGTCGGTCCGCAGACTCGGCCACGAGGTCAGCACCCGGCCGCGTACGACGTCCGCCTCCACGAGCGTCCACGGCGCGTGGCAGATGGCGGCCACCGGCCTGCCCTGCCGGAAGAAGTCCCCGACGAACGCGACGGCCTTCTCGTCCATGCGCAGGAAGTCCGGGTTGGCCACGCCGCCCGGCAGGACCAGCCCGCCGAAGGACTCGGCGGACGTGTCGCCCACCACCTCGTCCACCGGGAACGTGTCGGCCTTGTCGAGGTGGTCGAAGCCCTGGACCTCACCGGACTGCGTGGAGACGAGCACGGGCTCGTGACCCGCGTCCTTCGCCGCCTGCCACGGCTCGGTCAGCTCGACCTGCTCCACGCCCTCGGGCGCGGTCAGAAATGCGATACGCATGGGGTCGGTTTCCTTTCCGGGTGCTCCGGCCGGTGTCGCCGCCCGCAGCACCTGTGTCGTTCGGCCGTGTGATGTGGTCCGGCCGTGCGCGGCCCCCTGATGCCGGCGAGAGGGCCCCGGCGGGGCCCCGGGCCCCCGGCCGGACCGCCGGGGGTGACCGTCGGCGGACGCGGGTGCGCACCGCCTTTCGGCGCTAGGCGCCCCGGGTACCGGCGGACCCGGACCCGCCGTCGTCGGTCAGGGCCATCGCCAGTTCCTGCACGTTGTCGTAGCGCGCCTTGTGCGGCAACCGTTCCAGGCCCTCGACGAGGGCGTCCGGCGCATGGCCGCGGCGCAGGGCCCGGCCCAGTTCCCGAGGGCCCGCGGGGAAGGTGCCCCGGGTCAGGTTCCGGGCCAGTTCGAGCCGCAGGGCCTCCAGGTACGTCGGTCCGCGGCCCGGCGTCACCGGCCCGTACATGACGTCCGGGTCGTCCTCGGCAGCCGGTTCCGGGTCGTTCCACTCCTCGGTGCGGGTGGAGTGCCCGGACCTGAGCAGACCCTGGAGTTCGTGCTTCATCTCGTCGTCGCGGTGGACGCTCATCCGGTCGCTGCCTCGCTGCATGTCTCCCTCCAGATCCTTCGGGGTGCCGACCGCGTACCCGGACACCGCGCACCGACACGGATTCGTCCGGACGGGTCCGGTCCGATGCGGCCCGGCCTCCCACCGACACGGTGCGTGGCCGCCCGAGCACCCCGGGTTTGCCCGGCGGGGCGGGGGAACCCGGCCCGCGCACCACCCCCCACGCCCACCCCTTCTCGGGAAGGACGGACCATGGCGGTGCTGCTCGCTGTCTTCATCCCGGTCCTCATGCTCGGCGTGGTCCTGGGCCTGGGCCGCTACGAGGAACTGCTGCTCCCGGGCTCCGCCCCGCCGCCCCAGGACGCCGAGCCGGCCGTGGCCGGGCCGGCCGATCAGTAATCGAGAAGCGGGAGTCCCCGCGCCCCGTCTAGCGTGTCACTGCCGACCCGCCGACGGAGGAGACCCGATGAACAGCGCCAGAAGGACGGACACGCGGCAGGCCGCACCGCATGTCGCCGACAGCCACGACCTGATCCGCGTGCACGGCGCCCGGGAGAACAACCTCAAGGACGTCAGCATCGAGATCCCCAAGCGGCGGCTGACGGTCTTCACGGGCGTCTCCGGCTCGGGCAAGAGCTCCCTGGTGTTCAACACGATCGCCGCCGAGTCGCAGCGGTTGATCAACGAGACCTACAGCGCCTTCGTGCAGGGCTTCATGCCGAACCTGGCCCGGCCCGAGGTCGACGTCCTCGACGGCCTCACGACCGCGATCATCGTGGACCAGCAGCGGATGGGCGCCGACCCCCGCTCCACGGTCGGTACCGCCACCGACGTCAACGCGATGCTGCGCATCCTCTTCAGCCGGCTGGGCGACCCGCACATCGGCCCGCCCAGCGCCTACTCCTTCAACACCGCCTCCGTCCGGGCGAGCGGCGCGATCACCGTCGAGCGCGGCAACAAGAAGGCGACCAAGGCCACCTACGAGCGCACCGGCGGCATGTGCACGCACTGCGAGGGCCGCGGCACGGTCTCCGACATCGACCTCGGCCAGCTCTACGACGACTCCAAGTCGCTGGCCGAGGGTGCCTTCACCATCCCCGGCTGGAAGTCCGAGAGCCAGTGGACCGTCCAGGTCTACGCCCAGTCCGGCTTCGTCGACCCCGACAAGCCGATCCGCGAGTACTCCGAGCGGGAACTGCGGGACTTCCTCTACGGAGAGCCGGTCAAGGTCAAGGTCAACGGCGTCAACCTCACCTACGAGGGCCTGATCCCGAAGATCCAGAAGTCGTTCCTGTCCAAGGACAAGGAGGCGATGCAGCCGCACGTCCGGGCGTTCGTCGAGCGGGCCGTCACCTTCACCACCTGCCCCGAGTGCGACGGCACCCGGCTCAGCGAGGGCGCCCGGTCGTCGCGGATCGGGAAGATCTCCATCGCCGACGCCTGCGCCATGGAGATCCGCGACCTCGCCGCCTGGGTCCGCGGACTCGACGAGCCGTCGGTGGCGCCGCTGCTCACCGCGCTGCGCGACACCCTCGACTCCTTCGTGGAGATCGGCCTCGGCTACCTCTCGCTGGAGCGGCCGGCCGGCACGCTGTCGGGCGGAGAGGCCCAGCGCGTCAAGATGATCCGCCACCTGGGGTCCTCGCTCACCGACACCACGTACGTCTTCGACGAGCCCACCATCGGCCTGCACCCGCACGACATCCAGCGGATGAACGACCTGCTCCTGCGGCTGCGGGACAAGGGCAACACGGTCCTCGTCGTCGAGCACAAGCCGGAGGCCATCGCGATCGCCGACCACGTCGTCGACCTCGGCCCCGGCGCCGGCACCGCGGGCGGCACCGTCTGCTTCGAGGGCACCGTCGAGGAGCTGCGGGCCGCCGGCACCGTCACCGGCCGCCACCTCGACGACCGGTCCTCCCTCAAGGAGACCGTCCGCGAACCCACCGGCGCCCTGGAGATCCGCGACGCCACGCGGCACAACCTCCAGGGCGTCGACGTCGACGTCCCGCTCGGCGTGCTCTGCGTGGTCACCGGTGTGGCGGGTTCCGGCAAGAGCTCCCTGATCCACGGCTCGGTCCCGGCCGGCGCGGACGTCGTGTCGGTCGACCAGAGCCCCATCAAGGGCTCGCGGCGCAGCAACCCGGCGACGTACACCGGGCTGCTCGAACCGATCCGCAAGGCCTTCGCGAAGGCCAACGGGGTCAAGCCGGCCCTGTTCAGCGCCAACTCCGAGGGCGCCTGCCCCACCTGCAACGGCGCCGGCGTCGTCTACACCGACCTGGCGATGATGGCGGGCGTCTCCGCGCCCTGCGAGGACTGCGAGGGCAAGCGGTTCCAGCCCGCGGTGCTGGAGTACCGGTTCGGCGGCCGGGACATCAGCGAGGTGCTGGCGATGTCGGTGGACCAGGCCGAGGAGTTCTTCGGCGCCGGCGAGGCCCGCACCCCGGTCGCGCACAAGATCCTGGAGCGGCTCGCCGACGTCGGGCTCGGCTACCTCACCCTCGGCCAGCCGCTCACCACCCTCTCCGGCGGCGAGCGGCAGCGGCTGAAGCTCGCCACGCACATGGGCGACAAGGGCGGGGTCTACGTCCTGGACGAACCCACCACCGGACTGCACCTCGCCGACGTCGAACAACTCCTCGGGCTGCTCGACCGGCTCGTCGACTCGGGCAAGTCCGTCATCGTCATCGAGCACCACCAGGCGGTCATGGCCCACGCCGACTGGATCATCGACCTCGGCCCCGGCGCCGGCCACGACGGCGGCCGGATCGTCTTCGAGGGCACCCCCGCCGACCTCGTCGCCGGCCGCTCCACCCTCACCGGCGAACACCTCGCGGCCTACGTCGGCGCCTGACGCCCGACCCGACCCACGACGCCGGGCCCGTCGTCACCCCACCACGGGCCAGGCGCTGTGGGATCGTGGTGGGGTGACGACGCTGGAGGACCTGGCCAGGCTGCGCCGGGCCCGTGACCTGATGGACCGCGAGTACGCGAAGCCGCTCGACGTGCCGGCCCTGGCACGCGTGGCACTCATGTCGGCGGGCCACTTCTCCCGCAGCTTCCGCGCCGCCTACGGGGAGACGCCCTACAGCTACCTGATGACCCGCCGCATCGAGCGGGCCAAGGCGCTGCTGCGGCGCGGCGACCTGAGCGTGACCGAAGTCTGCTTCGAGGTCGGCTGCACGTCGCTCGGGTCCTTCAGCTCCCGGTTCACCGAACTGGTCGGCGAGAGCCCGAGCGCCTACCGGGCCCGCGACCACTCGGACGGCGCCGCCGTCCCCGCCTGCGTGGCCAAGATCTACTCCCGACCGGTCAGGAACGGAGAAGCGAGGCCCGCCGGGCCGCCCGTAGCGTGAAGCGCATGGACATCAACCTCTCGCAGTGCTTCATCGCCGTCGACGACCACGACAAGGCGCTCGCCTTCTACCGGGACGTGCTCGGACTGGAGGTGCGCAACGACGTCGGGTTCGAGGGGATGCGCTGGGTGACCGTCGGCTCGCCGGCCCAGCCCGGTGTGGACATCGTCCTCGAACCCCCGCTCGCCGACCCCAACGCCTCGGCCGCCGACAAGGAGGCCGTGGCCGAACTGCTCGCCAAGGGCATGCTGCGCGGCGTCATCTTCACCACCGACGACGTCGACGCGACCTTCGAACGCATCCGGGCCGCGGGCGCCGAGGTGCTCCAGGAGCCGGTGGACCAGCCCTACGGCGTCCGCGACTGCGCCTTCCGCGACCCGGCCGGCAACATGCTCCGCTTCAGCCGGCCCCGCGAGCGGTGACCGCGCCCTCCTCGGTCACTCCCGCCCCGCGCTCGGCAGGAACTCCTGCACCTTCGCCTTGAACCCCTGCTTGACCATCGACCCCCGGTCCGCGTCGCCCTTGAGGATCGCGGCGGCCGTCGACTCCATCTGCTCCCAGGTGGCGTGCGGCGGTACCGGGGGCACGGCCGGGTCGGTGAGGAACTCCAGCACGGCCGGACCGTCCGCCGCCAGCCCCGCCCGCCAGGCCGCCTCCACGTCCTCCGGCTTCTCCACGCGGATGCCGGTCAGCCCCAGCGAGCGGGCGAAGTCGGCGTAGCGCACGTCCGGGAGCGCCTGCGAGGGCAGGAAGGACGGCGCGCCGCCCATGGCCCGCATCTCCCAGGTGACCTGGTTGAGGTCCCGGTTGTTCCAGACGGCCACGACCAGCCGCGGGTCCGACCACAGGTCGCGGTACTTCGCCGCCGTGATCAGTTCCGCCAGCCCGTTCATCTGCATCGCCCCGTCCCCCACCAGGGCGATCACCGGCCGGTCCGGGTGGGCGAACTTCGCGCCGATCGCGTACGGCACCCCGCAGCCCATGGTGGCCAGCGTGCCGGAGAGCGAACCGCGCATGCCGGGCCGCATCGTCAGGTGGCGGGCGTACCAGTTCGCCGTGGAGCCCGAGTCGCAGGTGACGATCGCGTCGTCGGGCAGCAGCGGGTCGAGGGCAGCGGCCACGTACTCCGGGTTGACCGGGTCCGCCTCCAGACCCGCCCGGCGCTCCATGACGTCGCGCCAGCGCGTCACGTTGTCGCACACCGTGTCGTACCACTCGCGGCCCCGACCGCCCTCGATCAGCGGGATCAGCCGCTCCAGCGTGGCCTTCGCGTCACCGACCAGGTTCACCTCGTTCGGGTAGCGCATCCCGATCATGTGCGGGTCGATGTCGATCTGCACGCCCCGCGCCTTGCCGTACTCCGGCAGGAACTGCGAGTACGGGAAGGAGGACCCGATGGTCAGCAGGGTGTCGCAGTCCCGCATCAGCTCGTACGAGGGGCGCGTGCCGAGCAGGCCGATCGACCCGGTGACGTAGGGCAGTTCGTCGCTGAGGACGTCCTTGCCGAGCAGCGCCTTGGCCACCCCGGCGCCCAGCCTCTCGGCGAGCCGCTCCACCTGCTCCCGCGCCCCGGCCGCGCCCTGGCCGACGAGGATCGCCACCTTGTCACCGGCGTTGAGCACCTCCGCCGCCCGCCGCACCGACTCGTCGGAGGGGACCGCCGTCCACGAGCCGCGGTCCAGGCTGGAGGGCACCATCTTGAACTCGTGCGTGGGCGGCGAGTAGTCCAGCTCCTGCACGTCGCCGGGGATGATGACGGCCGTCGGACAGCGGCGCGCGTACGCCGTGCGGATCGCCCGGTCCAGCACGTTCGGCAGCTGCTCCGGGACCGTCACCGTCTCCACGAACTCCGAGGCGACGTCCTTGAACAGCGTGTGCAGGTCCACCTCCTGCTGGTACGAGCCGCCCATCGCGGTCCGGTGGGTCTGCCCGACGATCGCCAGCACCGGGACGTGGTCGAGCTTGGCGTCGTACAACCCGTTGAGCAGATGGATCGCCCCCGGCCCCGAGGTCGCGGCGCACACCCCCAGCCGACCACTGAACTTGGCGTACCCGACCGCCTGGAACGCGGACATCTCCTCGTGCCGGGACTGCACGAACCGCGGCTGGTTCTCGGCGCGGCCCCAGGCGGCCAGCAGCCCGTTGATCCCGTCGCCCGGGTAGCCGAAGACCTGCTCGACACCCCATTCGCGCAGGCGCTGCAGGACGTGGTCGGACACCTTGGTGCTCATGAAGCGGACCTCCCGGACCGGTGGGGGACGGACGACGGCACCTGTCCGGGTGTCCCCGGAGGACGCCGGAAAACACCGGGTGGTTTGGCAGGGGGACCGGGGGGCAGGCGCAGGTTCAGTGCTTCGGACAGGAGGCACGTCCGTGGGAGCGGCGCCCTGCCGCCCCGGACGGCCGTCCGGATGCCGGACGCCCTCCCGCGGTGACCGCCCGACCCCAGGGTCACGCCGTCGGACCGGTGCCGACCGACCCGGGCGCGGAGGGTTCTCCGAGCCCGCGGCGCCCCGCGCACCGGCCGCTTCGACCGGGCACCCGCCCGGTGCCACGACGGGACCCCGCGCTCCGAGGGAGTTGCGACGCACATGCCGATCCACGCCAGCGTGAAGCACCCGCACGACGACGCCCCCGACACCGCCGACGCCTCCCGCCGGCTCGCCGCCCTCCCCGACGGCCCGGAACGCGACGCGGTCCGCGAGCGGATCGTCGAGGCCTGGCTGCCGATGGCCGAACGGCTCGCGGGCCGCTTCCGCAGCCGCGGCGAGAGCTACGAGGACCTGCGCCAGGTCGCGTCCCTCGGCCTGGTCAAGGCCGTCGACCGGTACGACCCCGAACGCGGCAACGCCTTCGAGAGCTACGCCGTGTCGACGATCACCGGCGAGATCAAGCGCCACTTCCGCGACCACATGTGGACCCTGCACGTGCCGCGCCGGGTCCAGGACCTGCGCAACCGCGTGCGCTTCGCCGGCCAGGACCTGTCCCGGACCGTCTCGGGCCGCCGGCCCACCGTCACCGAGATCGCCGAGCACGCCGACCTGAGCGAGGAGGACGTCCGGGTGGGCCTCGAGGCACTGGAGAGCTTCACCGCCCTGTCGCTGGACGCGGAGCTTCCCGGCAGCGAGGACGGCTACTCGCTGGGCGACGCGCTCGGCGGCCCCGACCCGGCCCTGGACACGGTCGTCGACCGCGAGGCCGTCAAGGAACGCCTGGCCGCCCTGCCCGAGCGGGAACGCGCCATCCTCTACATGCGCTTCTTCGACGACATGACCCAGAGCCGCATCGCCGAGGAACTCGGCATCTCCCAGATGCACGTCTCCCGGCTGATCAGCCGCTGCTGCAACCGGGTACGGGAGCAGGTGCTGCGCGACCAGACGGCCTGAGGCGGGCCGGGGTGCGCCGGCCGGGCGCGGAAACCCGAGCGGCGGCCGGGGGCGCGAAACACGGCGTTCACCCGCTCGGGCCCCTCGTTCCCGCGAACGGCGCACGGCGGCGCGCGCGGTGGTGCCGGGAGGGCTGTGATGGCCGCAGGGGCGCGAGCGCCGTGCCCCCCCGCAGCCGTCGCTCGAAGGAGCCCGCCCCCATGCGCCGCACCGCCCGCGCCCTGTCCGCCGCCGTCCTGGCCGGTGCCGCCCTCGGCGTCTTCACCGGGCCCGCCTCGGCCGAACCCGGTGCGCCCCTTCCGCCCACCGAACCCGGCGTCCCCGCGCCCCCGGACGCGCCCTCCGCACCCGGTGACCCCGCCGCGCCTTCCGCACCCGCCGCGCCGCTCGCGCCCGCTGCGCCCTCCGCACCCGCCGCGCCTTCAGCACCCGCCGCGCCGTCCGCGCCCGAGGCGCCCGGCGCTCGCTCCCTGCCCTCCGTGGCTTCCGGCGGACCGGTCGCGGAGGTCGGTCCGGCCCGAGCCGTCCCGGGCGGCACCGTCACCGTCTCCGTGTCCTGCGCTCCCACCGGCGCGCCCGCGCCCGCGGCCCTGGACGCCACCTCGCCGGTCTTCGACCAGGGCACCGTCGCCCTGCGCAGGATCGCGGGCACCGCGGGGACGACGTCCGGGGCCGCCTACCGCGGCACCGCGCGCATAGCGGCCGTGACGGACACCCAGGACACCCACGACGCCCAGGACACCCAGGCCGTTGAGGACACAGAGGACACCCTGCGCGCCGAGGACACCGAAGGCGCCGAGACCGCCCAGGACACCGAAGGCGCCGAGACCGCCCAGGACACCGGGGGAGTCCCGGACGCCCCCGACGCCCCGCTCATCCCGGACGCCCCCGAGGACACCGAGGACTCCGCGGACACCGAGGACGCGTGGACCGTCGACGGCGCCTGCCCGGAGGGGGCCGGCGGTGAGGGCGGCGACCCCTGGAGCGCGACGACGACCGTGCCGGAGCCGGGGAAAAAGGGTGCCCCCGAGCCGCCCTGTCCCGAGCCCGTCGTGCCCCATGGCGGGGCCCCCGCGCCGCAGGAGCCCTGCGCCGGCCCGTCGGCCGAGCACGGTGTGCGGGCCGGCGCGGGCGGTGCCTTCACCGACTCGGTGCCCGCGCTGGCCGCCGGCGGTGTCCTGATCGCGGGTGCGGGCGCCGCGGCCGCGCACCGGCTGCGGCTCCGGCTGCGCGGGGACCTGGAACGGCACTGATCCCGGTCCGCACCGACCCCGCCGCACCCCGGTCCGCCGGTGACCGGCGCCACCCGCGCCACGGCCATGGCACCGCGCCCCGATGGGTACGTTCAGCAACGACCGACGACGACCGATCAGGACCTGGGAAGAAGGGCACCCGGCCGGGCGGCGGCAGGACACGGCACGACGGACTGCGCGGAGGCACGCATGCGGCGCACGGACCCCGGGGGGCGAGGCGGCGGAGAGGGCCGCACCCCCGCAGGGCGGGACCCCCGGAGCCACACCCCCGCGCACCGCGTACCGGAAGGACACGGACCCGTCCGCTACGGTCCGCACCTCCCCGGCGACGGCCTGCCGGTGCTGCCCGAGCTGTCCGCCGTGCTCGCCGCCGCGGCCGGCCGCGGCGGCGAGGAACCGGTCGGCGGGGCCCCCGCCCTCCTGGCCGCCGCGAGCGGCTACTGGGACCGCCGCGGCCTGCCGACCGACCCCGGCCACCTCGCCGCCGCCCCGGGTGCCCACGCCCTGCTGCTCGCGCTGACCGCCGTACTCGGCGGCGACGTCCTGGTGCCGCGCCCCTGCGCGGCCTGGTGGGCACCGTACGCACGGCTCCTGGGCCGGCCCGTCTTCCACGTCCCGACCCCGGCCGAGTCCGGCGGCGTCCCCGATCCCTACGCCCTGCTGGAGACCGTACGGCGGGTCCGCGCCGAAGGCGGTGACCCGCGTCTGCTCGTGCTGTCCGTCGCCGACGACCCCACCGGCACCGTCGCGCCGCCCGAACTGCTGCACGAGACCGTCGAGGCCGCCGCCGCCGAGGGGCTGCACCTGGTCAGCGACGAGACCTGGCGCGACACCCTGCACGACCCGCACGCCACCGTGCTGCTCAGCCCCGCCGAGATGCTGCCCGAACGGGTCACCGTCGTCACCGACCTGGCCGGCGCGCTGCTGCCGCCGGGCTGGCCGGCCGCGGTCGCCCGCTTCCCCGCGTCCGCCGCCGGAGACGGCCTGCACGCCCGCGTGCTGGACGTGCTCACCGCGCTCGGCGCCCGCGTCGCCGCGCCCGTCGCCGCCGCCGCCGGGTACGCCCTCGCCGAACCCGAGCCGGTCACCGCCCGCCGGTCGGCCGCCGTGCGCCTGCACGCGCGCCTGGCCGCCGCCGTGCACACCGCGGTCGTCACCGCGGGCGCCACCGCACGGCCCCCGCAGGCCGGCCGCCACCTGTACGCCGACCTCGGCCCGCTGCGCGACGCCCTCGCCGCCCAGGGCGTCGGCGACGCCCAGGAACTGGAGGACTTCCTCACCGCCCGCCTCGGCATGCCCGCACCGGGCGGCCACCGCTTCGGCGACGACCTCCAGGCCCTGCGCGTCCGGCTCTCCAGCGTTCCTCTGGCCGACGCTGGTACTGATGAGCAGCGCACAGAACGCCCCACCGTCCCCGACCCGTTGGAACTGCCACACGTGCAACGCGCCCTGATCGGTCTGAAGTCGGTCTTCGACGATCTCCGCGACGCTCAGCGATGGGAGCCTCCTCGATGACGCAGCAGCCCCGGTCGACCACGAGCACCACCACCTCCGTCCAGGACACCGGCGCGCCGCCGGCCACGCCCGCCTCGCCGCCCCCGGACCCCCCGCTCGCGGAACCCCGGCCGCTGGCCGAGCACCGGGTGTGGCCGCGGACCTTCCACGACCGGCTGACCACACCCCTGCCCGGTCTGAAGGCCTTCGCGAGATTCGCCCGCGAGGGCGCGGTGAGACCCGGCCCCGAAGGACTCGCCGACATCCCCCGGCTGCCGTACGCACCCGGCCGGCCGCCCCGCGTCGACGCCGGCACCGTCGCCGTGACCTGGGCGGGGCACGCGAGCTGGGTGGTGAACATCGGAGGGCTCACCGTGCTCACCGACCCGGTCTGGTCCCGCCGCATCCTCGGCACCCCCGCGCGGGTCACTCCGGTGGGCGTTCCCTGGAGCGCCCTGCCCCGCGTGGACGCCGTCGTCATCAGCCACAACCACTACGACCACCTGGACGCCCCGACGCTGCGCCGGCTGCCCCGGGACACCCCGGTCTTCGTGCCGGCCGGGCTCGGCCGCTGGTTCCACCGCCGCCGCTTCACCCGCGTCACCGAGCTGGACTGGTGGGAGGCGGCCGAACTGGACGGCGTGCGCTTCGACTTCGTCCCCGCCCACCACTGGTCCAAGCGCAGCCTCACCGACACCTGCCGCACCCTGTGGGGCGGCTGGGTCCTCACCGGCCCCGACGGCCGGCGCGTGTACTTCGCCGGCGACACCGGGTACGGCCACTGGTTCGCCCGCATCGGCCGCCGCTACCCCGGCATCGACCTCGCGCTGCTCCCCATCGGCGCCTACAACCCCCGCTGGTGGCTCAGCGACGTGCACTGCGACCCCGAGGAGGCGGTGCGGGCCGCCCAGGACGTGGGCGCCCGGCGGATGGCCCCCATGCACTGGGGCACCTTCATCCTGTCCGCCGAGCCGGTGCTGGAGCCGCTGACCCGGGTCCGTGCCGCCTGGCGGCACGCGGGCCTGCCCCGGGAGCACCTGTGGGACCTGCCGGTCGGCGGCTCCCGCGTGCTGGAGTGAGCGCGGCCGGGGGAGCACACCGGATCACGCCCGTGCCTAGGCCTTCGCCGGCCCCCGCAGCCGCCGCCACAGGGCCGGGGCCACGCTGACCAGCACGGTCAGCGCGATCGCGGCGGCCACGCCCTCCCACGGCTGGTCGAACAGCGCGCCGCTCAGGATCCCGATCAACTGGTACGTCACCGCCCAGGCCAGACAGGCGGGCAGGTTGCCGTGGGCGAACCGGCGCAGCGGCCACTCGGCCAGCAGGCAGGCCAGCATCACCGGTATCCGCCCCGCCGGGACCAGCCGGGACAGCACCAGCACCGCCACGTCGTGGTCGGCGAGCTTCTCCTGCGCCTGCTCCAGCCGGTCCTCGGGCGCCCGGGACCGGATGGCCTCCAGCCAGCGCGAGCCGTTCTTCGAACCGACCCCGCGCCGCCCCAGCCAGTACAGCGCCATGTCCCCGCAGAACGCGGCCAGCGAGGCCGTCACGAACACCATCAGCATCGAGTACGGCAGCGTCTGGTGGGTCGCCACCACGGCCGCCGAACTCACCAGCGCGCCCGTCGGCACCACCGGCACCAGCGCCCCGATCAGCACCAGCAGGAACAGCGAGGGATAGCCGAACGCCTGCTGCGTCGGCTCGGTCGGTATGCTCACCGCCGCGTCCAGCCAGCTCACGGCGCGACCTCCACCCGCACGCTCTCGCCATGCCCCAGCCGGTGCACGGCCACCCCCGGCGCACGCAGCGCCGACAGGCGCACGAACTCGTGGCCCGGCGTGTGGAACTCGTGGGGGCGCACGGCGTTCATCCCGATCGGCCAGTACGTGCCGTAGTGCACCGGCACCGCCGTGCGCGGCGCGAGCCGGGCCAGCGCCTCGGCCGCCCGCCCCGGGTCCAGGTGCTCCGGACCGAGGTTCGGCCCCCAGCCGCCCACCGGCAGCAGGGCCGCGTCGACCGGCCCGACCTCCTTCTCCATGGCGTCGAACAGCCCGGTGTCCCCGGCGAAGTACGTCCGGGCCTCGCCCTCGACGACGTAGCCCAGGGCGGGGGAGCGCTGCCGTCCGAACGGCAGCCGACGCCCGTCGTGCCGGGCCGGCACCACCCGGATCCGCAGGTCGCCGACCCGGACCTCGTCGCCGGGCGCCACCTCGGTCGGTTCCAGGTGCGCGAGCCGGCGCAGCGCCGGCACCGACCGGCGTGCGCCCCGGGGCACGAGCAGGCGCGTGCCCGGGGCGAGCCGGGCCAGCGAGGGCACGTGCAGGTGGTCGGCGTGCAGATGGGACACCAGGGCCACGTCCGCGCGCCAGGCCTCCGGCGGCGGCACCGCGCCCCGGCGGCGGCGCAGGTGCGCGAGCCGACGGGCGAACAGGGGGTCGGTCAGTACACGTATGTCCGAGTCCTCGACCGTGCAGGTGGCATGACCCCACCACGTGAGCTCCACCGGCACCTCGTTGCCTCCTTCGCGCGACTCCCCGAAGCCTACGTCCAGGAGTAGGGTCGGCGGCGAAAACGGGAGGTGAGGGGGACACCATGGGTCTGGTGCGGGTGACGGCGATCGCGAGTCTGACGCCGCTGGAGCAGTTGGACGACGACCCCTTCCTGGTCGACTCCCGCAGCCAGCACGCCATGTGCGCCCGCTGGGCCGCGGAGCACGGCTACGTCGTCGCCAGGGAACTGCTGGTGCGCGGCCTGCGACCGGACCACGAAGCGCTGTGGGACGGCGTCCGTCCCGGGCGCGACCTGTTCGTGGCGCCCAGCCGGCGGGTGCTGGAGAGCGCCCTGTCGTCGGTGGAGGAGTTCACCGCGGAGTGCGCGCGGCGCGGGGCCCGCGTCGAGACGGCCGGCCACGCCGAACCGTCCTACGACGCCCGGATGAAGGCGTGCGTCCACCGGAGGCTGTCCATGCCGACGGCCGGGTACGACGGCCGCTGACCCCGCCGGGGGGTGTGAACCGGACCCGGGGGGACAAACGGGCACTCCGGACCGTTGTGACAGGGTGGGGCAGGCCCGCGCCGAGGACGGGCCCGGACGTGAGGTGTACGGAGCGTGGGTGCAGGGCGTTGGCGCCGGGTCGCCAGTCAGATCGGGCGGAGTGTCGCGGTGTGGGCCGTGTCCACCGTCACCATGCTCGCGCTCGCCGGCATCCTGCCCGACTTCCGGCTCCAGTCGCCCGACGGTGACAGCGCCACCGACATCGCCGTCACCGCCGCGGTCGGGGCCGGCGCCTTCGGCCTGCTGTCCGCCCTGGTGTGGCCGCTGATGGTCCGGATGCTGCTCCTGGTGCCGGCGCTCGTCCTCGGGCTGCTGGTCTTCTTCCTCAACGGCGGGCTGCTGCTCCTCGCGATCGACGTGAACCCGGCCGGGAGCGGCGGCGTCGCCCCGGAGACGGCGGTCGTGGTGGCCGCCGTCATGTCCGCGGTCGCCTCCGCCACCGGCGGGGCCCTCGCCGTGCGCGACGACGACGCCTACCGGCGCCGGCTGTACCGCCTCGCCGACCGCCGCCGCAGATCCGGCCCGCCCTGCCCGTCCGGTCCCGGCACCGTCTTCCTGCAACTGGACGGCGTCGGCCACGACGTCCTGCTGGACGCCGTGGACAGCGGCGCCATGCCCACCGTCGCCCGCTGGCTGGGCCGCGACGGCAGATCCGCGACCCACCGGCTGGCCGTGTGGCACACCGACTGGTCCAGCCAGACCGGCGCCAGCCAGCTCGGCATCCTGCACGGCAGCAACCACGACGTCCCCGCCTTCCGCTGGTACGAGAAGGACAGCGGCGAGGTCATGGTCTGCAACCGCCCGACTAGCGCCGCCGAACTGCAGCGCCGGGCCATCGAGCGCACCGGTGACGGCGGGCTGCTCACCTTCGACGGCGCCAGCCGCGGCAACCTGTTCGGCGGCGGCGCCGACGAACAGGCGCTCGTGCTGTCGATCGCGACCCGGCGCCGCAGCCCGGAGACACGCTCCCGGTCCGGCTACTTCGCCTACTTCGCCGACCCGGCCAACGCCGTGCGCACCGCGCTGTCCTTCGTCGCCGAGGTGGGCCGGGAGATCGGCCAGTCCGTCCGGGCCCGCCTGCACAAGGTCCGCCCCCGGGTCTCGCGCGGCGGCCTCTACCCCTTCGTCCGCGCCTTCGCGACCGTCGTCGAACGGGACGTCGTGGTCGCCGCGGTGATCGGGGACATGCTCGCCGGACGCACCGCCGTCTACGCCGACCTGGTGGCCTACGACGAGGTGGCGCACCACTCCGGGCCGCGCGGCCGGGACGCCGCGAAGGTCCTCCAGCGCCTCGACCGGTCCCTCGCCCTGATCGAGACGGTCACCGAGCACGCCCCCCGCAAGTACCGCGTCGTCCTCCTCTCCGACCACGGCCAGAGCCCCGGCGAGACCTTCCGCACCCGCTACGGCCTCACCCTCGGCGACCTGGTGCGGGCCGGCTGCGGACTGCCCGTGCCGCGCCGGGCCCAGCGCACCCGCAGCGGCGCCGAGGCGCGCAACACCGTACGGGCCGCCCTGCACCGGCCCGTCGAGGAGGGCGCCGAGCAGCAGCGCCCCGCCGACACCCCCACCGGCCGCCGCTCGGAACCGATCGTGCTGGCCTCGGGCAACCTGGGCCTGGTCTCCTTCCCGGACGTGCCGCACCGGATGACCCGGGAGGAGATCGACGCCCGGCACCCGGCGCTGCTGCCGACCCTCGCCAACCACCCCGGCGTCGGCTTCCTGCTGGTCCGCAGCGAGCGGCACGGAGGGGTGGTGCTCGGCGCGCGCGGCGCGGAGATCCCCCTGGACCGGCTCGACGAGGACCCCGGCCCGCTCGCCGTCTTCGGGCCCGGCGCCGCCGACGCCGTCCGCCGCACGCACTCCTTCCCGCACACCGCCGACATCATGGTCAACTCCTTCCACGACCCGGCCGACGGCGAGGTCCTCGCCTTCGAGGAGCAGATCGGCTCCCACGGCGGGCTCGGCGGCGCCCAGTCGCGGGCCTTCCTGCTGTCACCGGCCGTGCTGTCCGCGCCGGTCGCCGAAGGCGCGGAGATCGTCGGCGCCGAACAGGTCCACCGGATCCTGCGCCGCTGGCTGCGGGAGTCGAACGGCCCGCAGGTGCCCGTGGACGATTCACCGTCGAGAGCCGTCGACAGCGCACCTTTTCCCGTCGTGGGCGGGGTCGCGCAGGACAAAAGCGCCTGATTTGGAGGCGTGCCGGACGGTGCCCGACCATGGGCGCCGTCCCGGCGATCCCGGGCACCAGTTCCAAGGAAGGCGCCCCACCCCATGCACGTCACCGGGACCGTCCCCCCACCGGCTCCGGACCCGCGGGACACCCCCGCGGCCCCCGACCCCGCTCCCGGCAACGGCAGGCACGCCCGCCGCTTCGGGCTCCCCGTTGCCACCGCCCTGGTCATGGGCAACATCATCGGCGGCGGCATCTTCCTGCTCCCGGCCTCCGTCGCGCCCTTCGGCACCATCAGCCTGCTCGCCTTCGGCGTCCTGACCGTCGGCGCCATCGCGCTCGCCCTGGTCTTCGGCCGCCTCGCCGCCCGCGACCCGCGCACCGGCGGCCCCTACGTCTACGCCCGCGAGGCCTTCGGCGACTTCGCCGGCTTCCTCGCCGCCTGGGCGTACTGGATCACCACCTGGGTCTCCAACGCGGCGCTCGCGGTCGCCGCCGTGGGCTACCTCGACGTACTGATCCCGGTGAACGACCACCGCTGGACCGCCTGTCTGGCCGCGCTCGTCATCCAGTGGCTGCCGGCGCTGGCCAACTTCGCCGGCACCCGCTACGTGGGCGCCGTCCAGCTGGTGGCCACCGTGCTGAAGTTCGCGCCGCTGCTGCTGGTCGCGGTCGGCGGACTGTTCTTCTTCGACGCGGACAACCTCGGACCGTTCAACGCGAGCGGCGGCAGCGGCATCGGAGCGGTCTCCGCGGCCGCCGCGATCCTGCTCTTCTCCTATCTCGGGGTGGAGTCCGCCGCCGTCAGCGCGGGCGAGGTCAAGGACCCCCGCCGCACGGTGGGCCGGGCCACCGTCATCGGCACCGCGGGCGCCGCCCTCGTCTACCTGCTGGGCACCCTCGCGGTCTTCGGCACGGTCTCCCACGACCGCCTGGTGACCTCCACCGCGCCCTTCTCGGACGCCGTGAACGCCATGTTCGGCGGTGCCTGGGGCGGCTGGGCCGTGGCGCTCGCCGCCCTGGTGTCGATGACCGGCTGCCTCAACGGCTGGACGCTGCTCAGCGCCCAGACCCCGTACGCCGCCGCGAAGGACGGGCTCTTCCCCGCCGCGTTCGCCCGCAGGCGGCGCGGAGTGCCGACGTTCGGCGTCGGCGTCACCGTCGTCCTCGCCTCGCTGCTCACCGTGTACAACTACACGTCCGGTTCGGCCGAGGTCTTCGAGATCCTCGTCCTGGTCACCACCTTCACGGCGACCGTGCCCTACCTGCTGGCCACCGCCGCCCAGCTCTTCCACCTGCTCTCCGGACAGGGCGAGAAGGTCGACCGGGCCCGCCTCGTCCGGGACGGGGTGATCGCGTCCGTCGCGGCGGCCTTCTCGCTGTGGCTGGTCGCGGGCGCCGGCTACGCGGCGGTCTACCAGGGGGTGCTCTTCCTCTTCGCCGGCGTCCTGGTCCACGCGGTGATGGCGGCCCGCAGGCGGCGCACGGAGGCAGCGCGGACACCCGGGTGTTCCTCGTGAGCCGAGCCGGAGTGTGATCGGATGGGGGCGGGGACCCGGGCACGGGCTCCCACCGCCCCCGTACAGCAAGAGAATTCGAGAGGACTCCGCCGTGGCAACCACGCGCTCCGCACACACCGTCTGGGAAGGCAACCTGCTCGAGGGCAACGGTGTCGTCACCTTCGACTCGTCCGGCATCGGCGAGCAGCAGGTGTCGTGGCCCTCGCGCGCCGAGCAGGCCAACGGGAAGACCAGCCCGGAAGAGCTGATCGCCGCCGCCCACTCCAGCTGCTTCTCCATGGCGCTCTCGCACGGCCTGGCCGGCGCCGGCACCCCGCCCACCAAGCTCACCACCTCCGCCGACGTCACCTTCCAGCCCGGCGAGGGCATCACGGGCATCCACCTCACCGTGGAGGGCACCGTCCCGGGCCTCGACAACGACGCGTTCGTCGCCGCCGCGGAGGACGCCAAGAAGAACTGCCCGGTCAGCCAGGCCCTGACCGGCACCACCATCACCCTCACGGCGAAGCTGGCCTAGCGGTCAGGAGCCCGCGCGCTCCCAGCCCCGCCGGTCCGGGCGCGGCCCCAGCTGCCTGGGGTCGCGCGACCGGTACACCACGTAGGGGCGGGTCAGGTACTGCAAGGGCGCGCTGAACATGTGCACCAGGCGCGTGTAGGGCACCAGGGCGATCAGCACCATCCCGATCACCGCGTGCACGTGGTAGAGCACCGGCACGCCCTCCATCAGTTCCACCTTCGGGTTCAGCACGAACAGGCTGCGGGACCAGGGGGCGATGGTGGAGCGGTAGTCGTAGCCGTCGCCCGAGGTGTCGGAGAGCTTGGCGATCATGCCGAGGACGATGGCGCCGAGCAGGAAGACGTACATGAACTTGTCGTTGGCCGTGGTGGCGCGGAAGACGGGTGCCCTGGTGCGGCGGCGGTAGACCAGCATGGCGATCCCGGCCACCGTCAGCACCCCGGCCAGGGTGCCGCCGTACAGGGAGAACAGGTGGTAGGCGTGCTCGCCGACGCCGACCGCCTCCGTCCACGACGCCGGGACGAACAGGCCGATGAGATGGCCGACCAGCACGAACAGGATGCCGTAGTGGAACACCGGCGAGGCGATGTTGAGGAGCTTGGACTCGTAGACCTGGGAGGAGCGGGTCGTCCAGCCGAACCGGTCGTAGCGGTGCCGCCAGACCAGGCCCGCGACCAGCAGGGCGAAGGCGGCGTAGGGCAGCACGCCCCACAGGAAGACGTTCATCGGCGTGCTCCGGTCGAGGCGGGCGGCAGGGTGGCGCACACGGCGTCCAGGACGCACGCGTAGGGCGTGCCGAACGCGGTGAGCCGGGAACGGAGCTGGTCCAGGGCGTCGCGGTGCTCGGTGAGCATGCCGATGTCCCCGGTGCGGGAGACGAACTCCAGCACCGCCGGGAGGAAGTCCGGGAGTTCCTCGCCGGTGAACTCCAGCCCGTGGGCGCGGTACAGCTCCTTGAAGCGGACCAGGGACATGCCGCGGTTGCGGGTGTCGCCGTCCGTCCACCAGCTCAGGTAGAGGCTGTGCCGGTTCTTGAAGTCGAAGACCTCCACGTAGTGCGCCTGGAGTTCGCCCTGCGGGGTCACGGCCGCGTGGTCGGTGAAGGCGCGCAGCGGGGGCGCCGCCTCGCGCAGCAGCGGCAGCCGGGCGCGGAAGTCGTCGTCGGGATAGGTCAGGCAGAGCGCCGCCGCCTGGTACAGCACCTCGAACCCGGGCATCGGATCAGACCTCCCTCTCGTCGTCCGCGGTCTGCCGCCGGCGCAGGACGTGGAAGTTCTCCACCGGCACCAGCGGCAGCCGCCTGCGCCCCGAGTCCTGGCCGAAGGGACCGTCGCCGCCCATGCCGGGGCCGCCGTCGGTGTCCAGGCTGCACGTGTCCGGCAGGGCGGACGCCTCCAGCCGGTGCGCGTCCCCCACGGCGGCCGTCGGGATCACGTACCGCTCCTCGTACTTGGCGATGGCCAGCAGCCGGTACATGTCCTCGATCTCCCGGGGGCTCATACCGACGCCCGTGGCGACGGCCGGGTCGGGGGTCTCGCCGAGGTTGATCGCCCGCATGTGGGCGCGCATCGCCGCCAGCTTCTCCAGCGACGCCCGCACCGGGCCGGTGTCGCCCGCAGTGAACACCTCGGCGAGGTACTCCAGCGGGATGCGCAGGGTGTCGATCGCGCCGAAGAGGTTGTCCGCGTCCTCGCCGTCGTGCCCGGTCTCCGTCAGCGCGTCCACCACCGGGGACAGCGGCGGGATGTACCAGACCATCGGCATGGTGCGGTACTCCGGGTGCAGCGGCAGCGCCACCCGGTACCTGCTCACCAGCGCGTGCACGGGGGAGCGCCGGGCCGCCTCGATCCAGTCGAAGGGGATGCCCGCCTCCTCCGCGGCCCGCCGCACCGCCGGGTCCTCCGGGTCCAGGAAGACGCCCAACTGGGCCTCGTACAACTGCTTCTCGTCCGGCGTCTCGGCGGCCTCGGTCACCTTGTCCGCGTCGTAGAGCACGACCCCCAGGTACCTGAGCCGTCCCACGCAGGTCTCCGAGCAGACCGTCGGCTGGCCCACCTCGATGCGCGGGTAGCAGAAGGTGCACTTCTCGGCCTTGCCGGTGCGGTGGTTGAAGTACACCTTCTTGTACGGGCATCCGGTCACGCACATCCGCCAGCCCCGGCAGCGGTCCTGGTCGACCAGCACGATGCCGTCCTCGGAGCGCTTGTACATCGCCCCGGACGGGCAGGACGCCACGCACGACGGGTTGAGGCAGTGCTCGCAGATGCGCGGCAGGTAGAACATGAAGGTCTCTTCGTAGGCGAACCGCACCTTCTCCGAGGCCTGCTGCCGGGTGCGCTCCACCATCGGGTCCAGGTCGCCGTAGGCGGGTGCGCCGCCCAGGTTGTCGTCCCAGTTCGAGGACCAGCCGATCTTCATCGGTTTGCCGTCCAGCTGGGAGACGGGCCGCGCGACCGGGTAGTCGGAGCCGAGCGGGGCGTCGGTCAGGTTCTTGTAGTCGTACGTCCAGGGCTCGTAGTAGTCCTTGATCTCCGGGAGCCTGGGGTTGGAGAAGATCCCGGCGAGCTTCTTCAGCCGCCCGCCCGCCTTCAGCCTCAGCGCGCCCCGCCGGTTCAGCTCCCAGCCGCCCCGCCACTTCTCCTGGTCCTCGTAGCGGCGGGGGTAGCCCTGTCCGGGGCGGGTCTCGACGTTGTTGAACCAGACGTACTCCATGCCCCGGCGGTTGGTCCACGCCTGCTTGCAGGTGACCGAGCAGGTGTGGCAGCCGATGCACTTGTCGAGGTTCATGACCATGGCGACCTGGGCCATCGGGCGCATCAGTACTCGACCTCCTGGCTGCGGCGGCGGATCACGGTCACCTCGTCGCGCTGGTTGCCCGTCGGGCCGAGGTAGTTGAACGCCCAGGACAACTGGGCGTAGCCGCCGATGAGATGGGTCGGCTTGAGGATCAGCCGGGTGAGCGAGTTGTGGATGCCGCCCCGCTTGCCGGTCGTCTCGGCCAGCGGGACGTTGACCGTGCGTTCCTGGGCGTGGTGCATGTACACCGTGCCGGGTGGCATGCGGTGCGAGACGATCGCACGGGCCACGACCACGCCGTTGCGGTTGACCGCCTCGATCCAGTCGTCGTCGGCGACCCCGATCGCCTCCGCGTCCCGCGTCGACATCCAGATGGTCTGGCCGCCGCGGGACAGCGCCAGCATGAAGAGGTTGTCCTGGTACTCGGAGTGGATGGACCACTTGTTGTGCGGGGTCAGGTAGCGGACCGTCACCTCCCGGTGCCCGTCCGGACCCAGCTGGGGTTCGCCGAAGAGCCTGCTCATGTCCAACGGCGGACGGTAGACCGGCAGCGCCTCGCCCAGCTCGTGCATCCAGTCGTGGTCCAGGAAGAAGTGCTGCCGCCCGGTGAGGGTGTGCCAGGGCTTGAGGTGCTCCGTGTTGAGCGTGAACGCCGTGTAGCGACGCCCGCCGGCCTCGCTGCCCGACCACTCCGGCGAGGTGATCACCGGCACGGGCGCCGCCTGCGTGTCCGCGTACGTGATCCGCTTGCCCTCGTGCTCGGCGGCGAGGTGGGCCATCTCCTGCCCGGTCCTCGCCTCCAGCGTGCGGAAGCCCTGGACGGCCAGGCGCCCGTTGGTCGTGCCGGACAGGGCCAGGATGGTGTCGGCGGCCTTCACCGCCGTGTCCAGCGCCGGACGCCCGTCGGCCGGGCCGCCGCGCACCGCGCCGTTGAGGTCGCGCAGCCGGCCGACCTCCTCGTCCGGCTTCAGGGTGATGCCCTTGGCCGGCAGCCCCTTGCCCTCCACCAGCGGGCCCAGCGCCGCGAACTTCGCGCCGATCGCCGTGTAGTCCCGCTCCACGACGACGAGGTTCGGCAGGGTCTTCCCGGGCTCGGGGTCGCACTCCCCGCGCCGCCAGTCCCGTACCACCCCGCCCGGCTGGGCGATCTCACCCGGGGTGTCGTGCTGGAGCGGGGCGGCCACCAGGTCCTTGCGCACGCCGAGGTGGCCGACGGCCAGCTCGCTCAGCTTCTCCGCGAGCACCTTGAAGGTGTCGAAGTCGGTCCGCGTCTGCCACGGCGGGTCGACGGCCGGGGAGAAGGCGTGCACGTAGGGGTGCATGTCCGTGCTGGACAGGTCGTGCTTCTCGTACCAGGTGGCGGCGGGCAGCACCACGTCGGACAGGAGGGTGGAGGAGGTGTGCCGGAAGTCCAGCGAGAGCAGCAGGTCGAGCTTGCCCTCGGGCGCCTCCTCGTGCCACGTCACGTCCCGGGGGCGCTCGCCGGGCGCGGCCTCCTCGGCGCGCAGGGAGGAGTGGGTGCCCAGCAGGTGCTTGGTGAAGTACTCGGCGCCCTTCGCCGAGGAACCGAGCAGGTTGGCCCGCCACAGGGTCAGGATGCGGGGCCAGTTCTCCGGCGCGTCCGGGTCCTCGCAGGCGAACTTCAGGGTGCCCGCGCGCAGTTCGGCCACCGCGCCCGCCACCGGGTCGCCGAAGGCCTCGCCCAGCTCCAGCGGGTTGCGGTCGAAGGTCGGGTACGAGGGCATCCACCCGGTGCGGGCCGACAGCGCGAGGCAGTCCGCGCCCGTCATCCCCGTCAGCCGTCCCTCGCCCAGCGGCGAGGCCAGGACGTCGGCGCCGAACCGGTCGTAGCGCCACTGGTCGCTGTTGAGGTACCAGTACGCGGTGCCGATCATCTGGCGCGGCGGGCGCGACCAGTCCGAGGCCGCCGCCAGCGTCGCCCAGCCGGTCGCGGGACGGCACTTCTCCTGGCCCACGTAGTGCGCCCAGCCGCCGCCGTTGCGGCCCTGGCAGCCGGTGAGCTGGAGCAGGGCCAGGAAGGCCCGGTAGATCGTCTCCGAGTGGAACCAGTGGTTGGTCCCGGCCCCCATGAGGATCATGCAGCGCCCCTTCGAGCGCTCCGCGGTCCGCGCGAACTCCCGCGCGATACGCACACAGGCCGCCGCGGGCACCGAGGTGTGCGTCTCCTGCCAGGCCGGGGTGCCGGGCGCCGCCGCGTCCTCGTACGACGCCGCCCAGTCACCCGGCAGGCCGGGGCGCGCCACCCCGTACTGGGCCAGCAGCAGGTCGAAGACGGTCGTCACCAGCGGTCCGGTCGCCCCGCCCAGCCGCGTCGCCGGCACCCCCCGCCTCAGCACGTCCCCGCGGCCCTGCGCGTGCGGGCCGCCCTCGGTGTCGAAGCGGGGGAGCAGCACCTCGACGCCCGACGCCATCTCGTGGCCGTGCAGACTCAGCCGCGGGCGGACCTCGCCCAGGTCGAGGTTCCACCTCCCCCGGTCCGCCTCGTTCCAGCGGAAGCCCAGCGAGCCGTTCGGGACCACCGCGCGGCCCGACGCCTCGTCCAGCACCACCGTCTTCCAGCGGGCGTCCTCGCCCTCCTGCCCCAGGTCGGCCGCGCGCAGGAACTTCGCCGGGACGTACGCCCCGTCCCGCTCGGTCAGCGTCACCAGGAACGGCAGGTCGGTGAAGCGGCGCACGTAGTCGTCGAAGAAGGGCGTCGTGCGGTCGACGAAGAACTCCTTGAGGACCACGTGCCCCATGCCGAGGGCCAGCGCGGCGTCCGTGCCCGGGTGCGGGTGCAGCCACTGGTCGGCGAACTTGGTGTTGTCGGCGTAGTCGGGCGACACGACCACGACCTTCTGCCCCCGGTAGCGGGCCTCCGCCATCCAGTGCGCGTCCGGCGTGCGCGTCACCGGCACGTTCGAGCCCCACATGATCAGGTACGCCGCGTCCCACCAGTCGCCCGACTCCGGTACGTCCGTCTGGTCGCCGAAGACCTGCGGGGAGGCGACGGGGAGGTCGGCGTACCAGTCGTAGAACGACAGCATCGGGGCGCCGATGAGGGAGTGGAAGCGGGCCCCCGCCGCGTGCGACACCATCGACATCGCCGGGATGGGGGAGAAGCCCGCGATGCGGTCCGGGCCCTGGCTGCGGATGGTGTGGACGTGGGCGGCGGCGACCATCTCGACGGCCTCGTCCCAGTGCGCCCGGACCAGGCCCCCCTTGCCGCGCGCCCGCTGGTAGCGCCGCCGCCGCTCCGGGTCGCCCTGGATGTCGGCCCAGGCCAGTACGGGGTCCGACAGCCGTGCCTTCGCCTCCCGGTACATCTCCAGCAGCACCCCGCGCACGTACGGGTAGCGCACCCGGGTCGGCGAGTACGTGTACCAGGAGAACGCCGCGCCCCGGGGGCAGCCGCGCGGCTCGTACTCCGGTCGGTCCGGGCCGACCGAGGGGTAGTCCGTCGCCTGGGTCTCCCAGGTGATGATGCCGTCCTTGACGAACACGTTCCAGCGGCACGAGCCGGTGCAGTTCACGCCGTGCGTGGAGGTGACGACCTTGTCGTGGCTCCAGCGGTCCCGGTAGAACGCGTCCGACTCCCGGCCGCCGACCAGTCCGATGCTGTGCAGGTCGGGGGCGGCCGTCCCGGGCCGGAAGAACCGCCCCGCGCGCAGCAGGGCCGCGCCCGGCTCGGTGGGCGGTGTCCGCGTGTCGGTCACGTGCGCTGCTCCCTCGGTCGCCCCGGTCCTGACGTTCCGAACCTAGGGGCGGGCGCGGGAGCGCACCTGTTCGCGGGGCCCGTACGGGTCAGGGCGGGCCGGCCGGGGTGCCGGTCAGGGCTTGCGGGCGACCCCCGCGTACACCGGCACGACACCCTCCGCCTGGGCCGCGACGTCCTGAGGGTCGGGCCGCCATCCGGTGACCGGGATGACGCCCGGGCCCAGCAGCTCCAGCCCGTCGAAGAAGCGCGAGAACTCGGCCAGCGAACGCGGGTGGAACGGCGTGCCGCTGCGCGTGAACAGGGCGGCCGCCCGGCCCACCGCCTCGGGGTTCAGATCCGGCGTGACCTGGGACAGGACCAGGTGGCTGCCGGGTGCCAGGGCGTCGACGTACCGCCGCAGCAGGCCGTGTACGTCGTCGCCGTCGGCCGCGTCGCCGAGGTAGTGCGTCAGGGCCACCAGCGACAGCGCGACGGGCCGGCCCAGGTCCAGTGACCGGCCGGCCGCCCGCAGGATCGTGTCCGGGTCCCGGACGTCCGCGTGGACGTAGTCGGTGGAGCCCTCCGCCGACCCGTGCAACAGCGCCTGGGCGTGCCGCAGGACGATCGGGTCGTTGTCGGCGTAGACCACCCGGGCCTCGGGGGCCACGGCCTGCGCCACCTGGTGCAGGTTCGGCTCGGTCGGGATGCCGGTGCCGATGTCCAGGAACTGGCGGATGCCGGCCTCCGCCAGCGTACGGACGGCCCGGTGCATGAACCGGCGGTTGGCGCGGGCCCCGCGGACCGCGGTGTCGTCCGCGGCGAGGATCTTGCGGGCCAGCTCCTCGTCCACCGGGTAGTTGTCCTTGCCGCCCAGCCACCAGTCGTAGACCCGGGCCGGATGCGGGCGGCTGGTGTCGAGGGGGCCGGGGGCGGCGTCGGAACCGGTCATGCGGTGTCGTCTCCTCGGGGGCTGGAAGGGGGAGCGGCTCGGTGGCGCGGGGTCAGTGGTTCTCCCGGTAGGCGCGCAGGATCTTCTCGGTGCGCTGGGTCGAGGCGGCGCGCGCCGTCATGTGGTCCAGGACCTCCAGGTGCGCGGAGACCTCCGCGCGGGAGTCCAGGTACAGGGCGCCCGTCAGGTACTCGGTGAACACCATGTCGGGCAGCTCCGGCTCGGCGAACCGGAACAGCGTGAACGGCGCGTACGTCCCGGGATGCGGGCCGTCCTCGAACTCGGCGACCTGGAGCGTCACCCGGTCCCGGACGGAGAAGTCCAGCAACTTGTCCAACTGCTCGCGCATCACCCGGCCGTCGGTGCTCACCGGGCGCCGCAGCACCGTCTCGTCCATCACCACCCACAGGTGGGGCGGGTCCGCGCGCTCCAGCAGCCGCTGCCGCTCCATGCGCAGGGACACGTGCCGCTCGACCGCGTCCGCCCCCGAGGTGCCGATCGTGCCCGCCTCCAGGACCGCGCGCGCGTACTCCTCGGTCTGCAGCAGCCCGGGCACGAAGTGCGGCTCGTAGGACCGCACGATCCGCGCGGAGCCCTCCAGGCTCACGTACATGCTGAACCAGTCCGGCAGCACGTCGTGGTAGCGCTGCCACCAGCCGGGCCGGTTCGCCTCCTCGGCCAGGGCGACGAACGCCGACACCTCGTCCGCGGGTACGCCGAACGCCGTCAGCAGTATCTGGAGGTACGGGATCTTCAGCGCCACCTCGGCCGTCTCCATGCGCCGGACGGTCGCCGGTGCCACCCGGAGCACCTTGGCGGCCTCCTCGCGCTTCAGGCCCGCCGTCTCCCGCAGTTCCTGCAACCGCCTGCCCAGGACCACCTGGCCCACCGTGGGTGCGGCCCGCCGCTCACTCACGCCACGCCTCCCCAACGCGCCCAAGTCACACCGCAGTCTGTCATGCACCCCCGCCCGTCTCACAAGGGGCGGCCGTGGCCCGACGTCATTACCCGGCGGGTAATCGACCGGACGCGGCCCGGCCGGGATCGTTGGCTCCACCGGGTTCCGGGCCGGCGCACTCCGGCCCGGAACCCGGCTTCCCCAGCCTTGTCCGACCCGACGGAGGGTGACTCGCCATGTCCACGAACCAGATCGCCGCACTCGCCCGCACCCACGAGCCGCAGCCGGTGCTGCGCCGCTTCCTGGCCCTGGACGCGGCCGTGACCGGCGCCAACGCCGTCGCCTACCTCACGCTCTCCGGGCCCCTGGGCCGCTTCCTCGGTGCCGGTTCCGGGCTGCTCCTCGGTCTCGGCGCGTTCCTGGCCGTGTACGCCGGGTGCGTGGGCCTGCTGGCAGCCCGCCCCGCGCCGCCGGCCCTCGGGGTG
The DNA here is from genome assembly GCF_056430705.1 of Streptomyces sp. NPDC045956. Lineage (NCBI taxonomy): Bacteria > Bacillati > Actinomycetota > Actinomycetes > Kitasatosporales > Streptomycetaceae > Streptomyces > Streptomyces sp. NPDC045956. The sequence continues at coordinate 495,852 of NZ_JBWKKZ010000003.1, forward strand.
CGGGCCGTCGTGGAGGCCAACCTCGCCTGGGCGGCGCTCAGCCTCGCCGCCCTCGCCCTCTGGCTCACGCCCACCACGGCGGGTGCGGTGTGGACGGTGCTCCAGGCTCTCACCGTCGCCGGCTTCGGACTGCTCCAGCACCTCGCGCTGAGGCAGCGTCAGGCCAGCAGCGTGTGAAGGTACTTGACCGTCGCCGGGTCGGCCGGGAGCAGCGTCTCGATGGCCAGCTCGGCGACCGTCACGTCCATCGGGGTGTTGAAGGTGGAGATGGACGAGATGAACGACAGGGTGCGGCCCTCGTGCTCGATCCGCAGCGGCAGCGCGAAGTACGGCACCGGTTCGGCCGGCTCCGCGCCCGGCGCGGTGTCCGGCACCGGATACGCCGCCACCTCCTCGTACAGCTCCCGCAGCCGCGGTGAGCGGTGCAGGGCGATCTCCCGCCGCATCTGCTCCAGCAGGTGCCCGCGCCACTCGCGCAGGTTGCGGATGCGCGGTGCCAGGCCCTCGGGGTGCAGGGTCAGCCGCATGGCGTTGAGCGGCGGTTCGAGCAGGTGCTCCGGGAGGCCCTCCATCAGCATCGTGATGCCCCGGTTGGCGGCCAGCACCCGGTAGGTCGCGTCGACGACCAGCGCCGGATACGGCTCGTAGCCCCGGATCAGCCGCTCCATGCCCTCGCGCAGGGCGTCCAGCGCCGGGTCCTCCAGGGGCGTCTCCGGGTAGTGCGGGGCGTAACCGGCGGCCAGCAGCAGGGCGTTGCGCTCCCGCACCGGGACGTCCAGGTGTTCCGCGAGGCGCAGCACCATCTCCTCGCTCGGCCGCGAGCGGCCCGTCTCCACGAAGCTGATGTGCCGGGCGGAGGAGTCGGCGCGCAGCGCCAGTTCGAGCTGGCTGACCCGCCGCCGCTCCCGCCAGGAACGCAGCATCGGACCCACGCCCCGGGCGGTGGGCGCGGCGGTGGACGGGAGTACGGTCATACGCCGAACGGTAGTCGACGCCGCCTCGCGCCGGGGCCCGGGCGGCCTTGCTGTGGCAGGCTGAGGCGGTAGCCGCCACCCCCACGTGAGGAGCGCAGCCCATGCCCGCCGTGCCCGCCGTACCACTGTCGCAGCAGGAGATCGAGGAGCGACTGGCGAAGCTGCCGGGCTGGTCCCTCACCGACGGACGGCTCACCCGCTCCTACCGGCTCGGCTCGCACTTCGCGGCGACCGCGATGGTCGTCCACGTCGCCCAGGTGCAGGAGGAGCTCGACCACCACTCCGACCTGACCCTCGGCTACGACACGGTCTCCCTGGCCGTGCACACCCACAGCGCGGGCGGAGCCGTCACCGAGAAGGACGTCCAGCTCGCCCGCAGGGTGGAGGACCTGGCCGCCGGCCATGGGGCACACTGACGGACGTGCTCGACTACGACAAGGAAGCGGAACGGTACGACGCCTCCCGCGGTGGCGAGCCCCGGGCCGCGGCCGCCGCCGAGGCCGTCCTGACGCTCGTACCGGCGCGGGCGCGCAGCCTGCTCGACGTCGCCTGCGGCACCGGTATCGTCACCCGGCGCCTCGCCGCGGGACGGGACGGCATGCGGGTGACGGGCGCCGACCTCGCCCCCACCATGGCCCGCTACGCCGCCGCCCGGCTGCCGGGCGCGGTCGTCCTGGCCGACAGCCGCCGACTGCCCTTCAGGAGCGGGGAGTTCGACGCCGTCAGCAGCGTCTGGTTGCTGCACCTGGTCGGCGGGGGCGACGAGGTGCGGGCCGTCGTCGGGGAATGCGCCCGGGTCCTGCGGCCCGGCGGGGTGTACGTGACGACGGTCGACAAAGGCGCCTCGCACAACGTGGGCAGCGACATCGACGCCGTGCTCGCCTCCCGCCCGCCGAGCACCGTCCACGACGGTGCCGGCCAGGTCGAGTCCCACGCCCGCGCGCACGGCCTGGTACCGGCGGGCTCCACCCGCTTCGCCGGTCACGGTCAGGGGCGCAGCCCCCGCCGCACCATCGCCGACCTGCGACGCGGCTGGTTCGTCACGCTGCCGCCGGGCGACCCGCGCGCGGAGCACTTCGCCGCCCGGCTCGCGGACCTCCCCGACCAGGACCGGCCCCGGCCCGACCCCGTCTTCACCCTGCGGGCCTTCGCGAAACCGGAGGCGAGGGGCGGCAACCCCGCCGCACCGGGCGGCGACTGAGAGGCGGAACCCATCCGTCCTCCAGGAGGTTCGTCCCGTGAGGCACCCCCACAAGATCCGCAGACGTCCGTCGGCCCTGGCCGCCGGGCTCGCCGCCGCAGGGCTCCTCGGCGCCGGCCTGGCGACCCTCCCCACCGACACCGCCGAGGCCGCGACGGCCCGGCAGGTCGAGGCCCTCGACCGGGGCGTGGTCAGCGTCCACACCGGTGACGGGAACCTGGTCGGCTGGCGCTGGCTCGGCACCGACCCGGACAACGTCGCCTTCAACGTCTACCGGGCCGGCACGAAGGTCAACTCCACGCCGGTCACCGGCACCACCACCTTCTTCCACGCCGGCGCGCCCTCCCACGCCGACTACACCGTCCGCGCCGTGGTGAACGGCACGGAGCAGGGCGACTCGGTGCACGCGATCCAGTTCCGGGCCGGCTACAAGGACGTGCCGATCAGCCCGCCCGCCGGCGGGACCACCCCCGACGGCGTCTCCTACACCTACGAGGCCAACGACGCCTCCGTCGGCGACCTCGACGGTGACGGCGCGCTCGACCTGGTCCTCAAGTGGCAGCCGACCAACGCCAAGGACAACTCCCAGTCCGGGTACACCGGCAACACGATCGTCGACGGCGTCAAGCTCGACGGCACCCGGCTGTGGCGCGTCGACCTGGGCCGCAACATCCGCTCCGGCGCCCACTACACGCAGTTCCAGGTGTACGACTACGACGGCGACGGCCGCGCCGAGGTCGCCATGAAGACGGCCGACGGCACGAGGGACGGCACCGGCGCGGTCGTCGGCAGCTCCTCCGCCGACCACCGCAACTCCTCCGGCTACATCCTGTCCGGTCCCGAGTACCTGACCATGTTCGACGGCCCGACCGGCAGGGCCCTGGGCACCGTCGACTACGTCCCCGCCCGGGGCACCGTCTCCTCCTGGGGCGACTCCTACGGCAACCGCGTCGACCGCTTCCTGGCCGGCACGGCCTACCTCGACGGCTCCCGCCCCTCCCTGATCATGGCGCGCGGTTACTACACGCGCTCGGTCATCGCCGCCTGGGACTGGCGGGACGGCCGCTTCACCCGCCGCTGGACCTTCGACACCAACTCCTCCACCAACGCCGGCAAGGGCTACGACGGCCAGGGCAACCACCAGTTGTCCGTCGCCGACGTCGACGGCGACGGCAAGGACGAGATCGTCTACGGCGCCATGGCCGTCGACGACAACGGCAACGGCCTGTGGACCACGAGGAACGGCCACGGCGACGCCATGCACGTCGGCGACCTCGACCCGTCGCGTGCGGGCCTGGAGGAGTTCAAGGTCGACGAGGACGGCTCGAAGCCCTCCTCCTGGATGGCGGACGCGCGCACCGGCCAGATCCTCTGGTCCACCGGCGCGAGCGGCGACAACGGCCGCGGCGTCGCCGCCGACGTCTGGTCCGGCAGCGCCGGCGCCGAGTCCTGGTCGTCGGCCGAGAGCGGCATCCGCAACCCGAAGGGCACGGTGGTGAACAGCCGCAAGCCCTCCAGCGCCAACTTCCTGTCCTGGTGGGACGGCGACCCCGTCCGCGAACTCCTCGACGCCACCCGCATCGACAAGTACGGCACGTCCGGCGACACCCGCCTCCTCACCGGCTCCGGCGTCGCGTCCAACAACGGCACCAAGGCCACCCCGGTCCTGGCCGGCGACATCCTCGGCGACTGGCGCGAGGAGGTCGTCTGGCGGACCACCAACAACACGGCCCTGCGCATCTACTCCACCCCGCACGACACCGACCGCAGGATCACCACCCTCCTCCACGACCCCCAGTACCGCACGGCCCTGGCGTGGCAGAACACCGCCTACAACCAGCCCCCGCACCCGAGCTTCTTCCTCGGCAACGGCATGCCGACGGCTCCCAGGCCGGTGGTGTACACACCGTGAATCCCTGAGCGGTCGCAGCAAGGCGCCGTCCCCGGCGGGTCGACGACACGTGCGGTACGGAGGTGAATGGTGAAACAGCACCTACGAGAAACCCGCCGGGACCATACTGACCGCGTAACGCGCGATGGCATGGGGGGACTGATGAGCACGGAACGCGTACCTGTCACTTTGCGCCTGTACGACGACACGTTGGAATTGGAGGACTGGCAGGACGCGGCCGAGCCGTTCAGGATCGGGCTGAGTGACCTCGGTGCACAACTGGTCCGTCCCCGGACCGGGCAGCGGGCCCCACAGGGTGCCAAGGGGGATCCGCTCACGCTGTCCCTCGTCGCGGCTCTCGTCGCGTCACCGGTTCTCTCCGAGGTGGTACGCCTGGCGGCCGGCTGGGTGGGCCGGGCACAGCATCGCTCCGTGGAGCTGACGGGGCCGTCGGGAAGCCTGACGGTGACGGGGCACCCCAAGGAGGAGGAGCAGGCCCTGATCGCCGAGTGGCTCAGGGCCAACGCCGCGTCCGGCGCGAGCGACGACGAGACACCCGGAACCCACGGTGACCCGGCGTTCTGACAACGGCGGGCGCGGACGGCGCAGAGCACTCCTGATCGCCACGGACACCTACGAGGACCCGGAGTTCACGAAGCTGGTCGCCCCGGCAGGTGACGCCGAGGCCCTCGCCGAGGTGCTCGGCGACCCCGGCCTCGGCCAATTCACCGTCACCAAGGTGTTCGACGGTCTCGCGGACGAGATCGAGCGCGCCCTCAAGTCCTTCCTCGCCGCGTCGGAACCGGACGACCTCGTGCTCGTCTACTTCTCCTGCCACGGGGTGAAGGACGTCCAGAACCGCTACTACCTCGCCGCGAGGGACTCGGAGGCCGACCGCCTGGCCCAGACCGGACTCAACCCGCGAGCGATTCTCGTTCAGTTGGACGAGTGTGACGCCAGGACTCAGGTGATCATTCTCGACTGCTGCTTCAGCGGGGCGTTCCGCCGTGGCCTCGTCTCACGCGGTGCGAGGAGCAAGGTGGATTTGCCTGTGCACCTGTCGGGCCGGGGGCGCGTCATCCTGACCTCGTCCACGTCGTTCCAGTACTCGTACGAGGAAGGCTCGGGTGCCCTGCCCGGGCTGCGACCGCGCTCGGTTTTCACCTCGGTCCTGCTGGACGGAATCAGGAACGGTCTGGCCGACAGGGACCGCGACGGCTACGTCTCGATATCCGAGCTGTACGACTTCGTGACCGAGACGCTCGCGAGGAACCGGGATCCGCAGACACCGGAGCTGTACAGCGACGGGCGCGGCAGTGTGTGGATCGCCCGCAACCCCTATTACCGGCAGCCCGCCCCGATCCTCGTACTGCCCGGTGGAAGCACTGCGGCCGGTAGCGTCGCGAACGCGTTGAACGGTTTCCCGCACGCGGTCGAAGCCCATGACCTGTTCCTCACCACCCTCGACAAGGTCCGGTACCTGCTGCGTACGAACGAGGGAAGCGTCCTGTGGCGGGACATGGTCGCTGCCGTGGACCCCCCGGGCCGGCCTACGCATCTGGTCGACGCGACCTACGATGTCCTGCACGCGCTGGACAGCCTCAACGGGGACGCGGTGCTATCCCTCGCCGTGGCGGACCTGTGCGACGCTCTGTCGGCCCAGGTGGCCGACGCCGACTCGTCCGAGGCCGTGGACGGACTGTTCAGGGTGATGATCGACTACCTCGAACTGTTCGGGACTCTGCTCACGCGCTTCGAGCGGTACCTGCAACTGCGCCGCTTGACTCTTGCCGCCAGGACGTTCGTCGAGGCGGTGGCGCGCACGATACGCAGGACGGCTACGGAGCCGGTCGGGCAGGGTGCGGACCAGGTGCCCGATCAGCTGGCGGCACTGGCCGGCGTCGCCGACGGTCTGCGGGCCCTTGCCCATGTCCTGCGGGGCCTCGGAGGGCGGGGCCCGGTGCCGCAGCTGATCGGCGAGCTTGCCGCGGCCGTCCGCAGGAGCCGCTTCACCGACGCGGACGGGGCGGCGGCACTCCGGGCACTGGCGGAGGGACTGCGCACGGTGTTCAGGCAGGTGCGCGCCTTCCTGGAGGAGGCCGACGACCGTGACCTCCAGATGTTCGTCAGCGGTGTGATGGAGGAGGCGGTGGCCGAACTCTCCCGCCCCCTGGACGAGGAGGCGTGTGCGAGGGCGATGGACCGGCGCACCCGCAGAATGCTGACGGGCGTGAAGGAAGCAAGTGACGTCCACGAGATGCTCGCGGTCATCCAGGACCTGCGCGAGGCGGTCTCGGAACTCCACGGTTCACCACTGGAACCGCACGTCGTCACCGAGATCACCTCGGACCTCGTCACACAGGTGAACGGACTGGCGAGCGAGATCGACGAGTCCCGGGCCGAGATTATCGCCCAGCTCAGGTCTGAGAGCAGGGAAAGCCTGGACGGCGATTCCTCTGCCGGGTCCGACGTCTCGGTGTGACCGGACCGGAGGCGGGGGCCGTGCGGCACCCACCCCCGGGCCAGGGGTCACTCCAGAGTGCAGTCCTGCTCACCCATCCGGAATCCGGAAGGCTTCGCGTTCGTCCCCGACCAGCTCCCCGTGAAGCCGAAGCTCACCGAGGCGCCGGGGGCCACGTTGCGGTTCCAGTCGACGTTCCGCGCCGTCACCGTGGCGCCCGAGCGGGCGGGGTCGGCGTTCCACATCTGGGTCACCTGCTGGCCGTTCGCGAAGGGCCACTTCAGGGACCAGCCGTTCCACGGGCCGGTGCCCGTGTTGGTGAGCCGGACGTCCGCCTGGAAACCGCCGGACCACTGATTGGTGATCTTGTACGTCACCGCACAGGCGCCCGCCGGGCCGGGGTCCGGCCCGGGACCGGTCCCGGACGTGTCGCCGTAGACGACGCCCCGCCCGTTGGTCGCCACGTACACCCGTCCGTACACCCGCGGGTCGCCGGTGATGGCGGCGCCGGTCCAGCCCCACTGGTGGGCGTCGTCGTTGACGCGGGTCCAGGTGGCGCCCTGGTCGGTGGAGCGGAAGATGCCGCGGACACCGCCGATCTTCGCACTGGTGAAGAGGGTCTGGTAGGAGGCCCCGGGTGCCGCCTTGCCGAAGCCGACGGTGTCGGCCGCCTCGACGTTCGGCAGCTTGGCGAAGGTCGCCCCGCCGTCCGTGGAGTGCCACAGGCCGTAGGGTCCGTCCGGCGCGCCCCCGGCCAGCCACACGTCGCCCGCGCGGCCCGGCGGGGCCTTGAAGCGGACGCTGTCACCGGCGGGCAGGCCGGTGGCCGCCGACGCGGTGAAGGTCGCACCGCCGTCCTTGCTGACGTAGAACTTCCCGGACTTGAAGCCGTAGAAGGTCTTCGGGTCCACCCGGTCGGACTCGACGACCGCGCCCGCCGGGATGCCGCTGGACGCCTGCCAGGAGGTGCCGAAGCCCGTCGTGTGGTGCACTCCGGCACCCGCCGGGCTCCACACGAAGCGCCCGCCGTCCGCGCCCGCCGCGACCGTGCCGCCGCCGCTCACCCCGGACGGGTCGGTGCCGCCGAACCAGGTGGCGCCGTTGTCCGTGGAGAACGCGATGTGCGGGCCGGAGTCCAGGTTGCCGGACCGCACGACGACGTCGGGCTTCGCCTCCGCGAAGTCCAGGCTGGTGGAGGTGGTGAAGTTCGGGGAGGTGAACATCATCGGCGGCACCTCGGTCAGGCTCGTGTGCCGGAAGCCCCCGACGTCACCCAGCGCGCTGAGCAGCGGGGCACCGGACGGGGGAGAGACCAGGTCGTTGACCGCCGTCTCCTCCAGGCCGCGCACCATCGGTTCGACGGCGAACTTGCCGCCCGAGTCCCACTGCGTGAGGTTCTCCGTGCCGTAGATCGTCGCCCCGGTCCCGTACATCATCCGGTCCGGGTCGAACGGGTCGATCTCCAGCGCCTCCGTCATCCAGCCCAGCTTCGGCGTCTGCTCGGGCGGTGTCGGGTTGGCGCCCCAGGTCAGCCACGGGGACGAGGAGACGTCCATCGTGTACCGGTTCTCCCGGTCCGGGTACGAGGTGAAGTTCCAGGCCTGCGTCCAGGTCGCGCCGCTGTCCCGGGAGCGGAAGATCTGCGTGTCCGGCCACCAGGAGCTGTACGCCGTCGCCATCACCGTCCCCGGGTTCTGCCGGTCCACGGTCAGGCCGCTGAAGCCGTAGGAGGTGTCGGCCTCCGCGACCGGACTGATGTCCGTCCAGGTGCCGGTCGCCGTCGCGTACCGGTACAGCCGGCCCTTGCCGCCGTCGTACGGGCCGCCCGTGTCGCTGTACGCCAGGTAGAGGTAGCCGTTCTCCGCGTCCAGCACCCCCTTGTGGGCCAGGTACCCGGTGGGCTGCCCGGCGACCCGCTCCCAGGTCGCGCCCGCGTCCGTCGAGCGGTAGACGGCGTTCTCCTTGTCGGCGACCCCGACGTAGACCGTCTTCGTCGGCGCGCCGGCGGAGCCCGTGGACTCGTCGAAGGTCACCCAGACGATGCCCTGGTTGTCGGAGGCGTAGCCGCTCGCGTCGGACGGGTCCTGCGCGTAGTCGCCGGGGTTCGGGAAGGCCGTCACCTCGGCCCAGGTCACCCCCGCGTCCGTCGACCGCCACAGGCCGTTGCCGCTGGGCGCGCCCAGGTACAGCACGTCGTTGTCGTGCGGGTCGACGACCAGCCGTTCGCCCATGCCGCGCCCCGGCATGTTGCCGCCCAGTTTGAAGGGCAGGTCGGTCTTCTCCCAGCTCGCGCCGCGGTCGGCGGAGCGCAGCACGGCGCCGTTGCCCGGGTCCCAGTCGTTGGTGTACGTGCCCACCGCCGCGTACACCCGGTCCGGGTCGACGGCGTCGGAGGCGACGCTGACCACGCCCGTGTGCCCCCAGTCGTCCCAGCCGACGTGGTCGAGCAGCGGCGTCCACGTCTTCGACGCCTCCTGCCAGCGGTAGGCGCCGCCGATGTCGGTGCGCGCGTAGGCGAGGTCCTTCTCGGTGCGGCTGAAGACGATGCCGGGGACGAAGCCGCCGCCGTCGATGCGGGCGTTCTTCCAGGTGTAGGTGTCGGCGGCGACGGCCGCCCGCGGCGCGTCGGCGGCCAGCGCGGCGGGCGGACCCCCGGTGAGGAGGCCGGCCCCCAGGGCCAGCAGCAGGGTCAGGATCCGGGTTCTTCGCACGGTGGGGAACCGTCCTTCCGTCAGGAGCAGAACACATGCGAGGGCCGGGCGGCCTCGGCGTGGACGAGGCCGCCCGGCGGTGTGGTCCCGTCGTCCGGTGACGGGACCGGGCACACGGAGCTGTCAAGCGCACCGACGGGGCGCGGGGGGACTGCGCGGCCGGCCACGCACGGGCCCGCAGCCGAGAACTCCCGCGCCCCGCGGAGCGCCCGGCGGGGACTACTCGAGCAGCTCCGCGTACGAACCCATGGCGAGGGCTATGTCCGCCTGGGCCCAGAACCGGTGGTACGTGAAGGTGGGCGCGGCACCGCCCGCGAGGTAGCTCTCGATCTTCGACCAGGCCGGGTCGTCCTGGTAGAAGGAGCGGATCGAGGAGAAGGTCGACGACGCGTCGATCCGGTCGCCGTTCGGCATGGTCCCGGTCCAGCCGCTGGGGACGTGCACCGGGTCGTCGAAGCGGTTGTAGTCGGCGCGGGTCTCCGGGACGGCGATGCCGAGCGCGTCCTGGTTGTTCTCCCACATGCCGTCGAGCAGCGCCTTGGCGGTCGCGGCCGCCTCCGTGTCGCCCGAGCGGTCGGCGTAGTACGTCAGGGTCTTGGCGTAGGCCGCCGCCACGCCCACGTCGTTGGTGTAGTCCGCGACCGTGACGTGCAGGTCGCCGTTGTCACCCGGCGAGGAGGCGTTCCAGGTGTCCGGCTTGCCCGACCACTTCAGCGTCGAGGGCATCAGGAAGCTGCCGTCCGGGTTGACCGTCGTCTCCGACAGCGCCCAGTCGACCCACTTGTCCAGGACCTCCTTGGCCCGCGCGTCGCCGCTCTGCTGGTAGTACTCGGCGACCCGCTCCATGGACCACGCCTGGAAGCCGAACCACTGGTTGGACGGCGGGTCGTGGTACACCGGCTTCTCGTCGTAGTACATGCCGTAGAACGTGGGCGTGCCGGCCGGCGGGGTCGCGTAGCGGCCTGCCCAGCTGTTGGTCGCGCCACCCGCGATGGCCCCCTCGTCCGACTGGAGCCAGCGGTAGAACTCCACCTGGCGGTCGAGCGACTTGGCCCAGTCCGCGGCGCCCGTGGCCGACTTGGGCTTCAGGTCGTCGTAGGTGCTCAGCGCGTACGCGGCCAGCGGGTTCTGGTAACCGCCGTGGGTGTGGCTGGAGCCGATGCGCCAGGCCCAGCCCGCCGAGGTGTCCACCGCGCCGCCCCAGGCGTAGTACCAGGACAGCAGGTAGTGCGAGGAGTCCTTGCCGGTGCCCGCCGGGCAGCTCGCCGGCCCCACGCAGTTGCCGACCTTCTTGAAGTACTTGTCGAACATGGCGTAGCGCAGGTAGTCGCCCATCTTGGCGGCCTTGTCGAGGGTGCCGGCGATCTCGTCGCCCTTGCCCTGCTCCTCGGCCCACTTGTCCGCCCAGTACGCGGCCTGCACGGCCCGCGCGTCGGCGTCCGGGGCGTTGGTGAACTTCCACTGCTTGGCGTAGGAGGCGTCACCCGTGAACAGGTCCAGGTAGCCGTTCCGGCCGCCGTACTTGAAGGCGTCGCAGGTCGGCTGCGGCACCGTCTCCCACACCGACTCCTGCGCGCCGCGCTGGAAGGTGTTGATGTAGGACGGTCCGGTGTCCGACGGGCCCGCCTCGCACTTGCCGGGCGAGTTGCCGTAGCCGTAGGTGTTGTCCACGTCCTGGAGCCAGTGCATGCCGTAGACGTCGTCCGTGCCGTACGTCGACCGCAGCTCACCGGCGATGGGGTCCGGGCCGACGGAGACCGCGCCGTCCAGCTTCGCCGGGTACTCCTCGGGCGTGTCCAGCTCGGGGGCGTACGTCGCCGGCTTCGAGGCGTTGTAGGACGAGTTGGTCGGCTGGTCGGCATGGGTGGGGATCATGTACGTCTCCATGATCTCCCAGGCGTTGTTGAACCTCTCCCAGTCGCCGGTCACCTTGCCGTACATGGCCTGGAGCCACAGCAGGTAGCTGTACGCCTCGGACGTGGTCTCGTGGCCGTGGTCGGGCGCCTCGACGATCAGCGTCTCGACCGAGTGGTACGGGATGCCCTCCGGCGAGAAGTAGCCGTTCGCCGGGTCGGTGATCTTCCCGTACAGCTCCAGGAACCGGGCGTCGTAGTCCTTCGCCGCGGCCAGCTGGGTGACGGTGACCGCGGCCTTGCCGTGCCCCGGTGCCGTCGACTCGAAGACCGCCGAGCCGGTGCCGGAGGCGTCGGCCGCCACGGTCACCTTCTGGGCGGTGTTCCAGTTCGCCGGGGTGAAGGTGAGACTCGCCCCGCCGGTGACGGTCAGGCCGGTGTTGCCGCTCGCGCGGGCCGTCGTCACGGCGACGTTCGCGGCCGGCTGCTTGGACAGCTTGACCTCGTACGTCCCCGACTTCCCCTGCTGGACGCCCAGTTGCGCCGGTGTGGCCACCACGGTCGGTCCCGAGGCGACCGTGATGCCGACCGGCGTCGAGTCCCCGGAGGCCCCCGTGCTGTCGTAGGCCTTCGCCACCAGAGAATGACTGCCCACGGTCAAGCCGGAGGCGGAGTACGTGTACGGCGAACTGGTGTCGGTGCCCAGCAGCCGCGTGTCGTCGTAGAACTCCACCTTGCTGATCGTGGCACCGTCGGCGGCGGCCGCCGTGGCCGCCAGCGGGACCGCCTCGCCCTGCGAGTAGACCGCGCCGGGCGCCGGGCTGGTCAGCACGGTGATCGGCGGCTGGTGCGCGCCGGTGCAGGCGGTGCCGTTGACGGCGAAGCTCGTCGGGGCGGCGTTGGTGCCGCTGTAGGTGAACTGGCCGCCGGCGGTGACGGCGGAACCGGCCGCGACCCGGGCGTTGTACGGGGCGTTCTTCACGGTGACGGTCCGGCCCGACTGGGACCAGCTTCCGTTCCAGCCGTTCGTCAGCTTCTGGTTGCCCGCGTAGGCGTACGTCAGGGTCCAGCCGTCGATGGCGTCCGAGCCCCGGTTGGTGAGCGTCAGCTCGGCGGTGAAGCCGGAGCCCCAGTCGTTGGTCCGGTAGTCCACGCTGCACTGAAGTGCCGCCGCCTGGGCCGGAGTCGAACCGGTGCCCAGCAGCGTGAGGGGTAACGCGAGGGCCGCCAGCGCGGCCGTCCACAGGCGCCGCGCGGTGCGGCGTCCGGGTCTCTGTCCGGGATACATGGTGCTGGTTCCTCCTTGCGCCTCGGGGAGTGGGGGAGGAGCGACAAGCCTTGAACCAGTGGGAGCGCTCCCATAGTGAAGAGGGCACTGGAAGCGGTCAAGATGTGTGAACAGTCGAAAAGATTCGACAGTCGACGGCGGGAGAAAGTTGGTCACTCCTCTGTTCTTTGCCGTCACTTGGCGCTACCTTCGCTGAACCAGTGGGAGCGGTTCCATCAGTCGACGCGTTGGTCACGGCGCGCCTGAACTGCGAGGAGTCGCTCATGCGCCACCCCCCGCTCCACCTTCCGCGTTCAGGACTTATAGCCGCAGCCGCGGCCCGTCCCACGCGTCACCGGCCGGCTCGCCGGCCCGTACCGGACCCGGGCGGTTCCACCGTGCCCGCGGACCGTTCCTGATCCTCCCCGAACCCGGCGGCACCCCCATGCCGTCCGGCAGCGGACCGCGCCCGTGACGGCGCGCGGTCCCGGACGACAGCACCCGCACCCCCACGGAAGAAGGATTTCGCACTCATGACCCGTAGCAGAACCGCGATGCTCGCTGCCCTGACGCTGGTCGCCGGGGCGTCCGGCACGGCTCTCGCCGCACACTCCGCGAGCGCCGGCGCGGCAGCCGTCCCCTGTACCGTCGACTACAAGGTGCAGAACGACTGGGGCAGCGGCTTCACCGCTGCCGTGACCGTCACCAACAACGGTGCGGCCACGTCCAGTTGGTCGCTCGGATGGACCTACGCCGGCAGCCAGAAGGTCACCAACAGCTGGAACGCCAAGGTCAGCCAGAGCGGCGCCGCAGTCACGGCGGCCAACGAGTCCTACAACGGCACGCTCTCCACCGGGGGTTCGGCGAGCTTCGGCTTCCAGGGCACCTACAGCGGCAGCAACGCCGTACCGGCCACCTTCAAGCTCAACGGCGTGACCTGCAACGTCGACGACGGCGGCTCCACCGACCCGGACCCGACCGACCCGCCGGACCCGGGCGGCCCGTCCGACCGGGTGAACAACCCGTACGCGGGGGCCAAGGTCTACGTCAACCCCGAGTGGTCCGAGAAGGCCGCCGCCGAGCCCGGCGGCTCCCGCATCGCGAACCAGCCCACCGGTGTGTGGCTCGACCGGATCGCCGCCATCAACGGCGTCAACGGCGGCATGGGGCTGCGCGACCACCTCGACGAGGCCCTGACGCAGAAGGGCTCCGGCGAACTCGCCGTCCAGCTCGTCATCTACAACCTGCCCGGCCGCGACTGCGCGGCCCTCGCCTCCAACGGCGAACTGGGCCCGACGGAGATCGACAAGTACAAGACCCAGTACATCGACCCGATCGCCGCGATCCTCGCCGACCCGAAGTACGCGGGCCTGCGGATCGTCACCACGGTCGAGATCGACTCGCTGCCCAACCTGGTGACCAACGTCTCCGGGCGGCCGACCGCCACGCCGAACTGCGACGTGATGAAGGCCAACGGCAACTACCAGAAGGGCGTCGGCTACGCCCTGAACAAGCTCGGCGACATCGACAACGTCTACAACTACGTCGACGCCGGCCACCACGGCTGGCTCGGGTGGGACAGCAACTTCGGCCCCTCCGCCGACATGTTCAAGTCCGCCGCCACCACCGAGGGGGCGACCGTCGGCGATGTGCACGGCTTCATCGTCAACACCGCCAACTACAGCGCTCTGAAGGAGGAGAACTTCAAGATCACGGACTCGGTGAACGGAACCCCCGTGCGCCAGTCCAAGTGGGTCGATTGGAACCAGTACACCGACGAGCTGTCCTACGCCCAGGCCATGCGCGACAAGCTGGTCTCGCTCGGCTTCGACCAGAACCTCGGCATGCTGATCGACACCTCCCGCAACGGCTGGGGCGGCACCGCGCGACCCACCGGACCGGGCGCGACGACCAACGTGGACACCTACGTCAACGGTGGACGCTACGACCGCCGCATCCACCTCGGCAACTGGTGCAACCAGGCCGGAGCCGGCCTCGGTGAACGCCCGAAGGCCGCTCCCGCCGCCGGGATCGACGCGTACGTCTGGATGAAGCCCCCGGGCGAGTCCGACGGCGCGAGCAAGGAGATCCCGAACGACGAGGGCAAGGGCTTCGACCGGATGTGCGACCCCACGTACACGGGCAACGCACGCAACGGCAACAGCATGTCGGGCGCACTGGGCGACGCCCCGGTGTCCGGGCACTGGTTCTCCGCGCAGTTCCAGGAGCTGATGAAGAACGCGTACCCGCCCCTGTCCTGAGCGGACTCAGGCGTAGCTGACGCCCCCCGGGTCCGGTCCTCCCCGGCCGGACCCGGGTGCGCGGCTTTTGCGATTACGGCAAGGGAACTTGCCTCCCCGTGGTGCTCCGTCGCACGCTGGCGGCAACGCGAACGGGAGGCCGACCACCATGGCGCACGACCACGACCACGACGCTCACCGGCACCGACACGACCACCCCGGACCCGCACACGGTCACGCACACGACCACACCGACATCGACTGGGCCGCCATGGCCCCGCTCCTGGAGGCCCAGGCGGAGCTGTACACACCGCTGTACCGGCAGGCCATGGCCTGGCTGGCGCGGGAGGTGACGGAGCCCGGCCTGGTCGTCGATGTCGGCAGCGGACCCGGCGTCGTCGCCTGTCTGTTCGCCGACGCCTTCCCCGGTGCCCGCGTCGTCGCCGCCGACGGTGCCGTACCGCTGCTGGAGCGGGCCCGCGACCGCGCCGCCCGGCTCGGCGTCGCCGACCGTTTCGGTACCCTCGCCGGCGACCTGCCCGGCGCCCTGGGCGAGCTGGAGTACCCGGCGGACCTGATCTGGGCGAGCCAGAGCGTGCACCACCTCGGCGACCAGCGGGCGGCCCTCGCCGCGCTCGCCGGGCACCTGGCGCCCGGCGGCACGCTGGCACTGCTGGAGGGCGGGCTCCCGGCCCGCTTCCTGCCCCGCGACCTCGGTATCGGGCGCCCCGGGCTCCAGGCCCGGATGCACGCGGTCGAGGAGGACTTCTTCGCCGAGATGCGCGCCGACCTGCCCGGCAGTGTGGCCGAGACCGAGGACTGGGCCGCCCTGCTCACCGCGGCGGGCCTCGAGCACAACGGCACCCGCAGCTTCCTGCTGGACCTGCCCGCACCCCTCACCGACCAGGCCCGGGCGTACGTCGTCACCACCCTGACCCGGCTGCGGGACCGGATCGCGGACGGCCTCGACGCCACCGACCGGGCCACGCTCGACCGGCTGCTCGACCCCGCGGACGAGGCCGGCGTGCACCGCAGGACGGACGTGTTCGTCCTAGTGGCGCACACCGTCCACACGGCGGTGCGCCCGGCCTGACGCGGAGCCCGGCCTGACGCGCAGCCCGGCCTGACGGGAAGGGGCCCGGCCGGTGACGGCCGGGCCCCTTCCGCGCGGGCGGGTCATTCCGCGTTGAACTCCGCGGGGTCGGGGCCCAGCCGCCGGTCCTCGTTCAGCGCGCTGATGGCCGCGAGGTCCTCGTCGTCCAGGGAGAAGCCGAACACGTCGATGTTCTCCGCGATCCGCGACGGCGTCACGGACTTCGGGATCACCACGTTGCCGGTCTGGAGGTGCCAGCGCAGCACGACCTGGGCCGGGGTGCGGCCGTGCTTCTGGGCGATCGCGACGATCGCCGGGATCTCGAGGATGCCCTTGCCGGAGCCGAGCGGCGACCAGGCCTCCGTGGCGATGCCGTGCTCCGCGTGGAACGCGCGCAGGGCCTGCTGCTGGAGGTGGGGGTGCAGCTCGATCTGGTTGACGGCGGGGACGACCGACGTCTCGCCGATCAGCCGCTCCAGGTGCTCCGGCAGGAAGTTCGAGACGCCGATGGCCCGGACCCGGCCGTCGGCATGCAGCTTCTCGAACGCCTTGTAGGTGTCGACGTACCGCCCCTTGGCGGGCATGGGCCAGTGGATCAGGTACAGGTCCACGTACTCCAGGCCGAGCTTCTCCAGCGAGGTGTCGAAGGCGCGGAGGGTGGAGTCGTACCCCTGGTCGGTGTTCCAGAGCTTGGTGGTGACGAAGAGGTCCTCGCGGGCCACGCCGGAGGCGGCGATGGCCTTGCCGGTGCCCTCTTCGTTGCCGTAGATCGCCGCTGTGTCGATGCTGCGGTACCCGGCCTCCAGCGCCTGGGCGACGGCCGTCTCGGCCTCGTCGTCCGGCACCTGCCAGACGCCGAAGCCCAGCTGGGGCATCTCGACGCCGTTGTTCAGGGTGATCGGGGGGACCTTGCTGCTCACGAGCTCTTGATCCTTCGGTTGTGGTCAGGTGGTACTTCATATCGTCAACGATCACGGGCCGTGATGCATTCCTGACCGGCGAACTCAAGCCGTGTACAGCGCCTCGACCTCCACCTCGTAGGCCTTCTCGATGGCCTTGCGCTTCAGCTTCAGCGAGGGCGTCAGCAGGCCGTGCTCCTCGGTGAACGGCTGGGCCAGGATGCGGAAGGTGCGGATGGACTCGGCCTGCGACACCAGCGTGTTGGCGGCCACGACCGCGCGCCGCACCTCCGTCTCCAGGTCGGCGTCGTGCACCAGCTCGGCCGCCGCCATCCGCGGCTTGTTGCGCATCGCCAGCCAGTGGTCGACCGCCTCGGTGTCCAGGGTGATGAGGGCGGCGACGTAGGGGCGGTCGTTGCCGACGACGATGCACTGGTTGACCAGCGGATGATCCCGCACGCGCTCCTCCAGCAGCCCGGGGGAGACGCTCTTGCCGCCGGAGGTCACCAGGATCTCCTTCTTGCGGCCGGTGATGGTGAGGTAGCCGTCCTCGTCCAGCGCGCCCAGGTCGCCGGTGGCGAGCCAGCCGTCGTGCAGGGTCTCGTCGGTGGCCTTGGGGTTGTTGAGGTAGCCCTGGAAGACGTTGTCGCCGTTCAGCCAGATCTCGCCGTCGTCCGCGAGGTGCACGGTGACCCCCGGGACGGGCCGGCCCACCGTGCCGTAGCGGGTGCGCTCGGGCGGGTTGGCGGTGGCCGCCGCCGTGGACTCGGTCAGGCCGTAGCCCTCGTAGATCTGCACGCCGGCGCCCGCGAAGAACAGGCCGAGCCGCCGGTCCATCGCCGAGCCCCCCGACATGGCGTTGCGGATGCGCCCGCCCATCGCGGCCCGCACCTTGGCGTAGACGAGCTTGTCGAAGAGCTGGTGCTGCATGCGCAGGCCCGCCGACGGGCCGGGACCGACGCCCCAGGCCCTCGCCTCGACGGCCTCCGCGTACTTCACGGCCACCTCGACGGCCTTCTCGAAGGCGCCCGCCCTCCCCTCCTTCTCCGCCTTGCGCCGCGCCGCGTTGAACACCTTCTCGAAGATGTACGGCACGGCCAGGATGAAGGTCGGCCTGAAGGCGGCCAGGTCGGGCAGGAGGACGGCGGCGTTCAGCTGCGGCTGGTGGCCGAAGCGGACCCGGCCGCGGATCGCCGCGACCTCCACCATCCGGCCGAAGACGTGGGCCAGGGGCAGGAACAGCAGGGTCGCCGCCTCGTCGCCCTTCTTCGAGTGGAACACCGGCTCCCAGCGCTCGATGACCGTGTCCGCCTCCCACATGAAGTTGCCGTGCGTGAGGACGCAGCCCTTGGGGCGGCCGGTGGTGCCCGAGGTGTAGATGACGGTGGCGACCGTGTCGGGCGTGACCGCCTTGCGGTGCCGGTGCACCACCTCGTCGTCGAGGTGGGCCCCCGCGTCGTACAGCTCCTGGACGGCGCCGGAGTCCAGCTGCCACAGGCCGCGCAGGTGCGGCAGCCGGTCGATGACGGTGGCGATCGTCATCGCGTGATCCTCGTGCTCCACGACCGCGGCCGTCACCTCGGCGTCATGCAGCATCCACAGGCACTGCTCGGCCGAGGAGGTCGGGTAGACCGGCACCACCTGGGCGCCGATCGTCCACAGGGCGAAGTCGAAGAGGGTCCACTCGTAGCGGGTGCGGGACATGATGGCGACCCGGTCGCCGAAGCGGATGCCCTGGGCGAGCAGCCCCTTGGCGAGGGCCAGCACCTCGTCGCGGAACGCGCCGGCGGTCACGTCCCGCCACTGCCCGGCCTCGTCCTTGCGGCCCAGCGCGATGTGGTGCGGATCGTCCTGCGCATGGCGGAAGACGGCGTCGGCCAGACCGCCCACGGGTGGTGCCGACGTCGACGGAGGACTGGTGAACTCGCGCAAACCCCGCTCCCCGCTTCTGATGAGCCCCCGCACAGCGCGGTGAAAGCTACCCCACCCGGGACGGGGGCGGGAGGGGCGCCAGAAACGAACAGCGCTCATGTTCGTGCTGGTCAGCGAGGTGAAAAGCACGCACATGGGGAAGGGTCGGACACTTTACTGACGGATGAGTAAGGTTCGGTGGCGTAATCTCCACCGAATCTGTACGCCCCGCTTACCGCCGGTACGGAGCTTCCGGCGCCGGTACGGTCGGGCATCGCCGTTCCCGCGCCGCGGCGGGCGGTCCGCCTAGGCGAGCCCCGCGCGCCGAGGCCGTTGCAGCCGGTCCCCGCCCGTCAGGATCGCCGCCGCGAGGGCGTCCGCCGCGCCCTGCGCCGAGGGGTGGCGCCGGCCGTGCACGAGCACGAAGTCGACCCGGCCCAGCTCGGGCAGCCCGGCCCGGTCCGGCACCCGCACCAGGCCGGGCGGGACGAGACCCTGTGAGTGCGCCATCACGCCGAGGCCCGCGCGGGCGGCGGCGATCAGGCCGTTGAGGCTGCCGCTGGTGCACGCGATGCGCCAGGCTCGGCCCTGCCGGTGCAGGGCCTCCAGGGCGAGCGCCCGGGTGATGCCCGGCGGCGGGTAGACGATGAGTGGGACGGGACGGTCCGGGTCGAGACGCAGCCGCTCCGCACCGATCCACACCAGCCGGTCGCGCCGGACCGGCTCGCCCCGGGGGTCCTCGGGCCGCCGCTTGGCCAGCACCAGGTCGAGCTTCCCGGCGGCCAGCTGCTCGTGCAGCGTCCCCGACAGCTCCACCGTCAGCTCCAGGTCGACGTCGGGGTGCTCGTGCCGGAAGCCCTCCAGGATCTCGGGCAGGCGGGTCAGCACGAAGTCCTCCGACGCCCCGAACCGCAGCCGACCGCGCAACCGGGTGCCGGCGAAGAAGGCGGTCGCCTGCTCGTGCACCTCCAGGATGCGGCGCGCGAAGCCCAGCATGGCCTCCCCGTCCTCCGTCAGCTCCACCGAATGGGTGTCGCGGCTGAACAGCTGCCGGCCGGTGGCCTCCTCCAGCCGCCGCACGTGCTGGCTCACGGTCGACTGGCGCAGCCCGAGCCGCCGGGCGGCCTGCGTGAAGCTCAGCGTCTGGGACACCGTCAGGAAGGTCCGCAGGTGAGAGGGGTCGTACATGTGGCCAGCCTATCGGCGATCGTGATGACAGTCAGAGCGGTGTACCGGATTCCCGATCGCTGGGCGGGGGAGCAGGATGGAGCGGGGACCCGTGACCCCGTCCCGCCCTCCCTGTCCCGCCCGCGGGCATCGGCGAACGAGCAAGTGGAGCACCGTGAAACGCCTGCGACGGCCGCGTCGGCCGCCGATCGACCCGTACGTCCTGCTGCTGCTCGGCACGGTGGGCCTCGCGGCGCTGCTGCCGGCCCGGGGCACGGGCGCGGACGTGGCCTCCGGCGCCTCCACCGCGGCGATCGCGTTCCTCTTCTTCCTCTACGGTGCCCGGCTCTCCACCCGTGAGGCGATGGACGGTGTGCGGCACTGGCGCCTCCACGTCACCGTGCTGGCCTGCACCTTCGTCGTCTTCCCGCTGCTCGGGCTCGCCTCCCGCGGTCTGGTCCCGGTGCTCCTGACCGACCCCCTCCACCAGGGCCTGCTCTTCCTCACCCTGGTCCCGTCGACCATCCAGTCGTCGATCGCCTTCACCTCCCTCGCCCGCGGCAACGTGCCGGCGGCGATCTGCGCCGGGTCCTTCTCCTCGTTGGTCGGCATCGTCGTCACCCCGCTGCTGGCCGCCGCCCTGCTGGGCGGCGGGGGCGGGTTCTCCGCCGACTCGGTGGTGAAGATCGTGCTGCACCTGCTCGTGCCGTTCGTGGCCGGGCAGCTGCTGCGCCGCTGGGTCGGGGGCTTCGTGGCCCGGCACAGGAAGGTGCTCGGGCTCGTCGACCGCGGCTCCATCCTGCTGGTCGTCTACACCGCGTTCAGCGCGGGCATGGTCCAGGGCATCTGGCACCGGGTCAGCCCGGCCCGGCTGGCCGCGCTGCTGGTCGTGGAGGCCGTGCTGCTCGCCGTGATGCTGCTGCTGACCTGGTACGGGGCGAAGGCGCTGGGCTTCGGCCGGGCGGACCGGATCGCCGTCCAGTTCGCCGGGTCCAAGAAGTCGCTCGCCGCCGGCCTGCCCATGGCGAGCGTCCTGTTCGGTGCCGAGGCCTCCCTGGCCGTGCTGCCACTGATGCTCTTCCACCAGATGCAGCTGATGGTGTGCGCGGTCATCGCCAAACGGCGGTCCCGCGACCCGGAGGCGCTCACCCCCGACGACGCGACCCCGGCGCGCACCACGGCCGGCAGCGGCAGCCGCTGAGTCGCCGCGCCCCTCAGCCGGTCGCGTCCACCCGGTCCAGGGGCAGGTGCAGCACCGTGTTCCCGAGGGCCGGCGGCGGACCGCCGGCCGCGATCTCCTCGTCGCTCAGGGCCCGGTCCCACACGCGCACCTCGTCGATCGCGCCGGTGAAACGCGCCCGGCCGTCCACGCGCTCCCCGACGTGCACGCCGAACGGCGAGTTCCGGCTGACCGAGCCCGGCACGTCCGCGGCGGCGCCGACCGCCGTGCCGTCGACGAAGAGCGTCAGCCGCCCGCCGCCGCGGCGCAGCGCCAGGTGGTGCCAGGCGCCGTCGTCGTACGCGCGGTCGGTGCGGACCCACGCCGAGCGCGGGGCGGCTCCGCCCGCACGGGCGGTGATCAGGCCCTGGACGCGGTCCTCGCCCGGCTCCGCCCGCAGCCACACCTGGGGCTGCGTGGTGCCGACCCCGCCCATCCACAGCAGCGGCTGCTCCCCGTCGGCCGCCGTGTACCGGAATCGGAGCGACGCGGTGAAGTCCCCCTCCCCGAGCGGAAGCCGCTCGTCGAACGGCAGCCGTACGGCGTCGTCGGCGCCGTCGAAGGCGAGCGCACCGCCCACCGCCCCCTCCGTCACCCGCGCGCCGCCGGCGACGGCCGCCGCGGCGGCGCCCGGGGCGAGGTCGGGAGTGGTCGGGCCGGCGTCCCGGCGCGGCCGGAGCCAGTCCTCGGTGAAGCGGGCGAAGCGGATCTCGTCGCGCGCGTCGACGGCTCCCGCCTCGTACAGCAGCCCCACCGTGGCGTCGTCGACGGCCGCCATGTCGGAGTAGCCGGACCAGTCCCGGGTGACGACCGTGCCGTGGTCCACGCCCTCCCAGGTCGCACCGCCGTCGTAGGAGGAGCGGACCGTCATCGTCCGGCGGCGGTCGGGGTCGGCGGGGGCGGACAGCAGCAGCCGGTCGCCCAGGCGGAGCACCGAGCCCTGCACCTGCGGCGTGTACAGGCCGGGGAGGGTCCGGAAGGGCGCGGCGAAGCTGTCGCCGCCGTCGCGGCTGACGGCCTGGGTGCGGTGGCCGAGGTCGGTGCCGTTCTCCTCGCGGCCGCTGACCAGCAGCGAGCCGTCGGCGCGTTCGGCGAGGGCCACCTCGGACGGCTTCTGCCGGAAGGTGCCGTCGGCGGCGACGGGCCAGGTGTCGGTGGCCCCCACCCTCCAGTGCTCGCCGCCGTCGTCGCTGACCACCAGCGCCGCGTGGTGGGCGGTGACCCTCCCCCGGCCTCCGGCCGGGGGGACCCCCATCTCGCTTCGCTCCCCGTCCCAGGTCTCGGCGTTGACGCCGACGACGAGCCGCCCCGGGTGGGCGCCGCCGGTGAGCTGGACGCCGTGCACGGGGCCGGTCGCGTACCAGGAGTTCCAGTCGGGCGGCAGGATGCCGGCGCTCAGGTCGCGGGGCGCGGACCAGGTGCGGCCGTCGTCGTCGCTGTACTGGAGGTGGGGCGTGCGGGCGCAGGGCACCGCGCAGCCGGCGGCATCCGTGCGGCCCGCGTTGTACGTCTCGACCAGCAGGACGCGGCCGGTGGCGCGGTCCACGACGGGGGCCGGGTTGCCGTGGGTGTCGCCGCCGCCGTCGTTGACGACCTGGAGCGGGCCCCAGGTGCGTCCGCCGTCGGTGGAGCGCTTGACGACGATGTCGATGTCGCCGGCGTCCCCGCAGTTCAGGACCCGGCCCTCGGCGAAGGCCAGCAGGGTGTCGTCCGTCGTGCGCACGATCGCCGGGATGCGGAAGCAGGCGTAGCCGCCCGGGTCCCGGCCCGCCTCGAAGAGGACCTGCTGCTCGAACCCGGACGCACCGCCCCCGTGTTCGGCGTGGGCGGGGAGCGGGGCGGCGGCCAGGGCGCACAGGGAGGCGAGGGCGAGCAGGGGGGAACGCGGACGCGCGCGGGGAGAGGACGGCATGGATCGGTCTGCCCTTCGGGCGGCTGGTCGGGAGCCGGTCGTCAGGGCATCAGTAGAACAGGACGTACCGGGCAGCCTCCGCCCAAGGTGATCACGCGCGTGTCGTGCGACGGCACGCCCCCGGGCGCGGGCGACCCGGTCGAGACGGGGCCCCAGCGGCGCAGGGGGCGCTCCCCGCCGGTCGGGGCCCCGCCGCCGTGCCGCGGGGGAGGGGGTCAGCCCTGCGCGGCCGCGGCCCGCAGGGCGACGCGGTCCTCACCCGCGTACACGTTCATGGAGGTGCCCCGCAGGAAGCCCACCAGGGTCAGCCCCGTCTCGGCGGCCAGGTCCACCGCCAGCGAGGACGGTGCCGACACGGCGGCCAGCACCGGGATGCCCGCCATCACGGCCTTCTGCGCCAGTTCGAAGGAGGCCCTGCCCGACACCAGCAGGACGGACCGGGACAGGGGCAGCTCGCCGTTCTGAAGAGCACGGCCGACCAGTTTGTCGACGGCGTTGTGCCGGCCCACGTCCTCCCGTACGTCCACCAGCTCCCCGTCCTCGGTGAACAGCGCCGCCGCGTGCAGTCCGCCGGTCCGGTCGAAGACCCGTTGGGCGGCGCGCAGCCGGTCGGGCAGGCCGGCGAGCAGTTCCGGCGTGACGCGGACCGGGGGAGTGTCGGCGATCGGCCAGCGGGCCGTCGTACGCACCGCGTCCAGGCTCGCCTTGCCGCACAGTCCGCACGACGAGGTCGTGTAGACGTTCCGCTCCAGGGTGATGTCGGGGATGTGCATGCCGGCGGTGGTCCGCACGTCGACCACGTTGTACGTGTTGACCCCGTCGGCCGTGGCGCCCGCGCAGTAGACGATGTTCTGGAGGTCCCCCTGCTCGGCGAGCACGCCCTCGCTGACCAGGAACCCGGCGGCCAGCGCGAAGTCGTCGCCCGGGGTGCGCATGGTGATCGCCAGCGGCTTGCCGTTCAGCCGGATCTCCAGTGGCTCCTCGGCGACGAGCGTGTCCGGGCGGGCGGAGACCGCCCCGTCCCGGATCCGGATCACCTTGCGTCGTTCCGTGACTCGTCCCATGTCCGTGCCCCTTGCCGGTCAGTCCCGGTTCTGTACGTGCTGGTAGCCGAAGCGGCCCTTGATGCACAGGTTGCCGTGGGTCACCGGGTTGTCGTGCGGCGAGGTGACCTTCACGATCTCATTGTCCTGCACGTGCAGGGTGAGGTTGCAGCCCACTCCGCAGTACGCACACACCGTCGTCGTCTCCGTCTGTCGTGTCTCGTCCCAGGTGCCCGCTTCCCGCATGTCGAACTCCGACTTGAACGACAGGGCGCCCGTCGGGCACACCTCGACGCAGTTGCCGCAGTAGACGCACGCCGAGTCGGTCAGCGGCGCGTCGTGCTCGACCGAGATCCGGGCGTCGAAGCCCCGGCCGGAGACGGAGATCGCGAAACTGTTCTGCCACTGCTCCCCGCAGGCGTCCACGCACTTGTAGCAGAGGATGCACTTGCCGTAGTCGCGGACGTACAGGTCGTTGTCGATCCTGGGTTCCTCGTCGACGCGGGCCGCGTCCGGGCCGAAGCGGTCCGGCTCGGCCCCGTACTCCTCGATCCAGCCGGCCGCCCGGGGAGTGGTGGACAGGTCGACCGAGGAGGCGAGGAGTTCGAGGACGATCCTGCGGCTGTGGCGGGCCCGCTCGGTGTCCGTGCGCACCACCATGCCGGGCTCCGCGCGGCGCGAGCAGGCGGGGGCGAGGGTCCGGGCGCCCTCGACCTCGACCACGCAGACCCGGCAGGCGTTCTTCGGGGTGAGCGTGTCGCCCTCGCACAGGGTCGGGACGTCCTTCCCGGCGGCCCGGCATGCGTCGAGGATCGTCGCCCCCTCCGGGACCCTGGCCTCCTGCCCGTCCAGGCTGAACTCCACCGGGCGGCGCGGCACTCCGAGCGGTATCGCGGTCATTCGTACGCCCCCAGACGGTCGATGGCGGATTCCACGGCGTTCCACGCGGTCTGCCCCAGGCCGCAGATCGAGGCGTCCCGCATCGCCCGGCCGACCTCCCGCAGCAGCGCGACGTCCGGGGCCGCGGCGGCGCCCGTGCGCTCCGCGATGCGGCGCAGCGCCTCCTCCTGGCGCACGGTCCCGACCCGGCAGGGCACGCACTGCCCGCACGACTCGTCGCGGAAGAACTCCGCGATGCGCAGGAGGACGCGGGGGAGCGGCACCGTGTCGTCGAAGGCCATCACCACCCCGGAGCCCAGGGTCGTGCCCGCCTGGCGGGTGTCCTCGAAGGTGAGCGGGAGGCCGAGTTCGTCGGGGCGCACGAAGCCGCCCGCGGCACCGCCGAGCAGGACCGACCTGAGGCCGTCCCGGACACCGGCGAGCGCGAGCAGTTCGCCGAGGGTCGCCCCGAACGGCAGCTCGTAGACGCCGGGGCGGTCCACGCTGCCCGACACGCAGAACAGCTTGGGGCCGGTGGAGTCCGGGGTGCCGATCGCCGCGTACGCCCGGGCGCCCAGGGTGAGGATCGGCAGCACGTTCACCAGTGTCTCGACGTTGTTCGCCACCGTGGGCTTGCCGAACAGGCCCTTCTCCACCGGGAACGGGGGCTTGGAGCGCGGCTCGCCCCGGTAGCCCTCGATGGAGTTGAACAGGGCCGTCTCCTCACCGCAGATGTAGGCGCCCGCACCGCGCCGGATCTCGATGTCGAAGGCGTAGCCCCGGCCGAGGACGTCGTCGCCGAGCAGACCGCGGGCGCGGGCCTGCGTGACGGCGTGGGTGAGGCGGGCCAGGGCGCGCGGGTACTCGCCGCGCAGGTAGAGGTGGCCCTGGTGCGCGCCGGTCGCGTAGGCCGCGATCGTCATCGCCTCGACCAGCGCGTACGGGTCGCCCTCCATGAGCACGCGGTCCTTGAAGGTGCCCGGCTCGGACTCGTCGGCGTTGCAGACCAGGTGGTGGGGGTGGTCGGGCTGGGCGGCCGTCGCCTGCCACTTGCGGCCGGTGGGGAACGCGGCGCCGCCGCGGCCGAGCAGACCGGAGTCGGTGACCTCGCGGATCACGCCGGCCGGGCCCAGTTCGAAGGCACGGCGCAGGGCCGTGTAGCCGCCGCGGGCACGGTAGTCGTCGAGGGAGGCGGGGTCGGTGGTGCCGACGCGCCGGAGGAGGACGAGCGCGGGGTCGCCGGCCTGGGGGACGGCGAGGGAGGCGGCGGGTTCGGGGGGCGCGGTCTCGGGGGCGGTGGCCGCGCCGACGGCGGCCTCGGGGGTCGCGGGGGCGGCGACCGCGGTGGCGTGGCGCCTGGTACGTCCCCGCCGCCCCTGTCCGCCCCCGGTCTCTCCCGCGTGCTGGACGGCCTCCTCGCCCGACTCCGGGCGGGCCGTCTCGCCCGCGCGCACGACCAGGGCCGCGGGTGCTCGTTCGCACAGGCCCAGGCACGGGGAGTGTTCGACCCGGACGCCGCTCTCCGGGCCCAGCCGCGCCTCGACCGCCGCGCACAACCCGGCCGCCCCTGCCGCCGTGCACGCCAGGTCGGTGCAGAGGTGGAGGACGGTGGCGGGGCGGGGGCGGACGGAGAACATGGCGTAGAAGGTGGCGACGCCGTACGCCTCCGCCGGGGGGACCGTCAGGCGTCGGCACACGTAGTGCAGGGCGCCCTCGCTGATCCAGCCGACCCGGTCGTTGACCGCGTGCAGGGCCGGCAGCAGCAGGTCGCGGCGGTCCCGGGCCGCGCGTCCGCCGCGCGCCCACCTGAGGTCGGCGGCCGCCCCGTCGCGGGCGGCGCCCTCCCAGGAGGACCCGGGCGGGCCGAGCAGGGCGTCGACGGCCTCGCGCTCCTCGTCCGTGGGTCTGCTGTCACCGAAGCGCAGGTCCACCGGTGCTCACCTTCTCGATCCGGATCGCCGAGGCCTTGAACTCCGCCGTCCCGGCGATCGGGCAGTTGGCCTCGATGGTCAGCTGGTTGGTGTCGACCTCGTCGGGGAAGTGGAAGCTCATGAACGCGAGCCCGGGGCGCAGGGCGGTGTCGACCCGGACGGGCGCGACCAGCGACCCGCGGCGGGAGGACACCCGCACCTCCTCGCCGACCGCGACCCCGTAGTGCTCGGCGTCCTCGGGGCACAGTTCGAGCCACTCGCCGCGTCGCAGCGGGGACGGGTAACCGCCGCTCTGCACACCCGTGTTGTAGGAGTCGAGCCGTCGGCCCGTGGTCAGCCGGATCGGGTACTCCTCGTCGGTGAGGTCCACCGGGGGGTCGTGCCGGACCAGTCCGAAGGGCGCGCGCGGACCACGCCGTGCCGGGTCCTCGGCCCACAGCCGGCCGTGCAGGTAGGTGGGCTCCAGCCGCTCGCCGCTCGGGCACGGCCACTGGATGCCCTGGTGCTCCTCCAGGCGCGCGTACGTCATGCCGTGGTGGTCCGGCGACAGGGAGCGCAGTTCGTCCCAGACGGCCTCGGCGTCGGCGTACTTCCAGTCGTGGCCGAGGCGGGTCGCGAGGTCGCAGAGGATGCCGATGTCCTCCCGGGCCTCGCCGGGCGGCGACACGGCCCTGCGGACGCGTTGGACGCGCCGCTCGCTGTTGGTGGTGGTGCCCTCGGTCTCCGCCCAGCCGGCGGTCGCCGGGAGGACGACGTCGGCCAGTTCGGCGGTCTTCGTCAGGAAGATGTCCTGTACGACGAGGAAGTCCAGGGCCCGCAGCCGGCGTACGGCCTGTGCGCTGTCCGCCTCGGACTGGGCGGGGTTCTCGCCGATGCAGTAGACGGCCCGCAGGGTGCCGTCGTCCATGGCCTCGAACATCTCCGTCAGGGTGAGGCCGTGCCGCGGCTGGATGACCGTGTCCCAGGCCGACTCGAACTTCGCCCGCACCGCCGGGTCGAGCACGTCCTGGAAGCCGGGCAGCCGGTTGGGGATCGCGCCCATGTCGCCGCCGCCCTGCACGTTGTTCTGGCCGCGCAGGGGTTGCAGTCCGGAGCCGTAGCGGCCGACGTGGCCGGTGAGCAGGGAGAGGTTGATCAGTGCCCGGACGTTGTCGGTGCCGTTGTGGTGCTCGGTGATGCCGAGGGTCCAGCAGAGCTGGGCACGCTCCGCGCGGGCGTAGGCGTGCGCCAGGTCGCGGACGGCCGCCGCCGGGACGCCGGTCACCTTCTCCGCGAGGGAGAGGGTCCACGGCTCGACCAGGGCCCTGTACCCCTCGAAGCCCGTGGTCGCCCGGGCCACGAACGCCTCGTTGACGAGCCCCGCGTGGATGATCTCGCGGCCCACCGCGTGCGCCAGCGGTATGTCGGTGCCGACGTTCGGGCCGAGCCAGCTCTCCGCCCACTCGGCGGTGGAGGTGCGGCGGGGGTCGACGGCGTACATGCGGGCACCGGCCCGGATGCCCTTGAGGACGTGCTGGAAGAAGATGGGGTGCGCGAAGCGGGCGTTGGAGCCCCACATCACGATCACGTCGCTGTGCTCGATCTCCTCGTACGAGGAGGTGCCGCCGCCGGAGCCGAAGGCGGCGGACAGGCCGGCCACGCTCGGCGCGTGGCAGGTGCGGTTGCAGGAGTCGACGTTGTGGGTGCCCATGACGACCCGGGCGAACTTCTGCGCCACGTAGTTCATCTCGTTGGTCGCCCGGGCGCAGGAGAACATGCCGAACGCGTCGCGTCCGGCCGCCAGGCCCCGGGCGGTCCGGTCCAGGGCCTCGTCCCAGCTCGCCCGGCGGAACGGCTCGTCGCGGGAGTCCCGCACGAGGGGGTGGGTGAGGCGGGTGTAGGTCTTCGGGTCGCGGGCGCGCCGCCTTCGGCCGCCGCGGTCCGGGTCACGTGGGCTCATGCGGCGCTCCTCAGCGCGAGCAGGTCCGACAGGGCGTGCACGGTGCGCAGGGTGGGCACCGGGACCCCGGTGATCTCCGCCAGTTCCACGACGGCCGCGAGCAGGACGTCGAGTTCCAGCGGCTTGCCGCGCTCCAGGTCCTGGAGCGTGGAGGTGCGGTGGTCGCCGACCTTCTCGGCGCCCGCGAGGCGGCGTTCGACCGAGACGCCGACCTCGCAGCCGAGGGCCTCGGCGACCGTCAGGGTCTCGGTCATCATGGTCTCGATGACCCGGCGGGTGCCGCCGTGCCGGCACATCTGCCGCATGGTGGCTCGGGCCAGGGCGCTGATCGGGTTGAAGGAGATGTTGCCCAGCAGCTTCAGCCAGATGTCGTTGCGCAGGTCCGGCTCGACCGGGCACTTGAGGCCGCCCGCCCGCATCGCCTCGCCGAGCGCGAGGCACCGGGCGGAGACGCTCCGGTCGGGTTCGCCGAGGGAGAACCGGGTGCCTTCCACGTGCCGGACGACACCCGGGCTCTCGAGTTCGGTGGCCGCGTAGACGACGCAGCCGACGGCCCGTTCGGGCGCGAGCACCGCACTGACCGCGCCGGCCGGGTCCACGCTGTCGAGGCGGCGTCCGTCGTACGGGCCGCCGTGCCGGTGGAAGTACCACCAGGGGATGCCGTTCTGGGCGGCCACGACGGCCGTGGTGTCGTGCAGCAGCGGCGCGATCAGCGGCCCGCACGCCGCGTACGCGTGGGCCTTCAGGCCCAGGAACACGTAGTCCACGGGGCCGACCTCGCGGGGGTCGTCCGTGGCACGGGGGCGCGCGGTGAAGTCCCCGCGCGGGCTGCGCACCCGTACTCCGTGCTGCCGCATGGCCGCCAGATGCGGCCCACGGGCGATGAGATGCACGTCGGCGCCCGCACGGTGGAGCGCGGCGCCGACGTAGGCGCCGATCGCCCCGGCGCCCAGAACTGCGACTTTCATGCGAGGAAGCTCCGTTCGGTCGAGGGATACCGCGGAACTGCCGACCATGTCGACGAAATATTGTCTACAGTATGGAAGATGGCCCGGCAAGGCTTTGTGCAAGGACAGTGGTTGTCTGCTCAACTGTCTTCTCAACAGCCCCACCTCTCCCTACGGTTGGGGATTCATGAGTCCCCCCGTCGCACCCCCGGGCTGGAGCCGCTGGCTCGTTCCCCCCGCCGCCCTCTCGGTCCACCTCTCCATCGGCCAGGCGTACGCCTGGTCCGTGTTCAAACCGCCCCTGGAGTCCGCGCTCGGTCTCAGCGGCACGCAGAGCGCGCTCCCCTTCCAGCTCGGCATCGTCATGCTCGGGCTGTCGGCAGCGTTCGGCGGCACGCTCGTGGAACGGCACGGGCCGCGCTGGGCGATGACCGTCGCCCTGGTCTGCTTCTCCTCGGGCTTCCTGCTCTCCGCGCTCGGCGCGGCGGTCGAGCAGTACTGGCTGATCGTCCTCGGCTACGGCTTCGTCGGTGGGATCGGCCTCGGCATCGGCTACATCTCGCCCGTCTCCACGCTGATCAAGTGGTTCCCGGACCGGCCCGGCATGGCCACCGGCATCGCCATCATGGGCTTCGGCGGCGGTGCGCTCATCGCCTCGCCCTGGTCGGCGCAGATGCTGGAGTCCTTCGGCAGCGACAGTTCGGGGATCGCCCTCGCCTTCCTCGTGCACGGGCTGTCGTACGCCGTCTTCATGCTGCTGGGCGTGCTGCTGGTGCGGGTGCCGCGTCCGAAGGAGGGGGCGGGCGGCGGGCCGGCCGCGCTCTCCGGCGTCCAGGTCTCGGCGCGCGGGGCCGTGCGCACCCCCCAGTTCTGGCTGCTGTGGATCGTGCTCTGTATGAACGTCACGGCCGGCATCGGCATCCTGGAGAAGGCCGCGCCGATGATCACCGACTTCTTCGCCGACACCTCCACCCCGGTGTCGGCGACCGCCGCCGCCGGGTTCGTGGCCCTGCTGTCGGCGGCCAACATGGCGGGCCGGATCGGCTGGTCCTCGACCTCCGACCTGATCGGCCGCAAGAACATCTACCGCGTCTACCTCGGCGTCGGCGCCCTGATGTACACGTTGATCGCACTCTTCGGCGACTCCTCGAAGCCACTGTTCGTCCTGTGCGCGCTGGTCGTCCTCTCCTTCTACGGCGGCGGTTTCGCCACGATCCCCGCCTACCTGAAGGACCTCTTCGGCACCTACCAGGTCGGCGCCATCCACGGACGGCTGCTCACCGCCTGGTCCACGGCCGGCGTCCTCGGACCGCTGATCGTGAACTGGATCGCCGACCGGCAGGAGGAGGCCGGGCGGCACGGCGCGTCCCTGTACGGGACGTCCTTCGTCATCATGATCGGACTGCTGGCCGTCGGCTTCGTCGCCAACGAACTCGTCCGCCCCGTCCACCCCCGCCACCACGTCTCCGCCGCCCCCGCACCGAAGGAGGCCGCCGATGTCCGACGACAGCAGCCAGAGTCCGCCTGACCTGCCCGACCGGCGGCCGCTGATCGCCTTCACCTGGCTCTGGGTGGCCGCGCCCCTCACCTACGGCCTGTACGAACTGGTCCGCAAGGCGACCCAGCTGTTCACCGGGTGACGCCCCTGGGGCGCCCGGGGTGCTGACCGAAGCCGACAAGGCGGGCGCGGGTTTCCTGTCGTATCACCTGCCGTCGTACCCGTCGGTCACTGATCACACTGGTGGATCCCGTACCCCGAGGCAGCGAGGACTCCACCACATGCACGGCTCCCGCATCACCGCCGTCGGCCACTACCAGCCCGCCGGGATCCTCACCAACGAGGACCTGGCGGGCATGGTCGACACCAGCGACGAGTGGATCAGGAGCCGGGTCGGTATTCACTCCCGCCGGATCGCCGGGCCCGAGGAGCCGGTCGACGAACTGGCGGGCCACGCCGCGGCCAAGGCACTGGCGGCGGCCGGACTGACGCCCGCCGACGTGGACATGGTCGTGGTCGCCACCTCCACCGCGATCGACCGCTCCCCGAACAACGCCGCCCGCGTCGCGGCCCGCCTCGGCATCCCGGGACCCGCCGCACTGGACCTCAACGTCGTCTGCGCCGGTTTCACCCACGCCCTGGCCACCGCCGACCACGCCGTCCGGGCCGGCTCGGCGAGCCGGGTCCTGGTCATCGGCGCGGACAAGATGTCCGAGGTGGCCGACTGGAGCGACCGCACCACCTGCGTGCTCGTCGGAGACGGGGCGGGGGCCGCCGTCGTGGAGGCCTCGGCGCCCGGCGCGGAGCCGGGGATCGGGCCCGTGCTGTGGGGCTCCGTACCCGAGATGGGGAACGCGGTCCGCATCGAGGGCACGCCCCCGCGGTTCGCGCAGGAGGGCCAGAGCGTCTACCGCTGGGCGACCACACGCCTGCCCGGGTTCGCGCGCCAGGCCTGTGAGCGCTCCGGGCTGGAGCCGGCCGACCTCGCCGCGGTCGTCCTGCACCAGGCGAACCTGCGCATCATCGAACCCCTCGCCGCGAAGATCGGCGCCGTCAACGCGGTCGTCGCCCGCGACGTCGTCGAGTCCGGCAACACCTCGGCGGCGAGCATCCCCCTCGCGCTCTCCAAGCTGGTGGAGCGCGGTGAGATCGACACCGGCGACCCGGTCCTGCTCTTCGGCTTCGGCGGGAACCTCTCCTACGCCGGTCAGGTCGTCCGCTGCCCGTGAACGGTCCCGCCGCCGCGGTGTGACATGGACTACTCCCGGCCCCCACGGCCCGGTGCGCCGTAGACTGTAGACGAAAGACAATCGATACTCGGCGTACCGGCCTTGCCGCCTTCGAGGGGGGACCGATGTTGTCCGCAGGACTGCCGCAGGGCGCGGTGCCCAAGCTCGAACGGCCCGGCCCGCTCCGCGACCGTGTCTACGAGGCGCTGCTCGAACTCATCACCACCCGGGCCCTCCAGCCCGGCCAGCACCTCGTCGAGAGCGAACTCGCCGGGCACCTCGGGGTGTCCAGGCAGCCCGTGCGCGAGGCCCTGCAACGGCTCAACACGGAGGGCTGGGTCGATCTGCGCCCCGCCCAGGGCGCCTTCGTGCACGAGCCGACGGAGGAGGAGGCCGACCAGCTCCTGACGGTCCGTACGCTGCTGGAGGCCGAGGCCGCCCGGCTCGCCGCCGCCAACGCCGGCAGCGGGGGCGTGGCCGCCCTGGAGGACCTGTGCGCGGAGGGGGAGCGGGCCGTGGCCGCCGACGACGTGGACGCCGCCGTCGCCTCCAACGCCCGTTTCCACGCGAAGATCATGGAGCTGGCGGGCAACGCCGTCCTCGCCGAACTCGCCGCACAGGTCGACCGCCGGGTCCGCTGGTACTACACGCCCATCGCCCGGCAGCGCGGCCGGCAGTCCTGGATCGAGCACCGGCAGCTGATCGCCGCCGTCGCCGACCGGGACGAGCAGACCGCGACCCGGCTGATGCGCGAGCACACCGAGCACACCCGGCGCTCGTACCACGCGCGCGACGAATCCTGAGCCAGGACTCCCAGGTCAGAGGATGTACGAAGGCCGCCCGGAGCATCCGCCGGGCGGCCTCGTCGTGCCCGGGGAAGGCGTGCGCCCCGCACTTCTTTGTCCACTCAGTGGAGAAAGTTCGCAGCAATTCGTGCGTGACTTCTTCCCACACCCGGCGCCCACTGCTACGTTCCCTCCGAAAGCAAGCCAAGGACGTGGCCGGGAACCGGCACACTCGAAGGCCGATTGAGGCGGGGAGGGGCTCGTGAGACGCATGACGGCACGACCCGCTAACGCCCACCAGGCACGACTGCTCCAGCTGCTGCGCGACGGAGGGCCCAACTCCCGCGCCCAGCTCGGCGACCAGGTGGACCTCTCCCGGTCCAAGCTGGCCGTCGAGGTGGACCGGCTGCTGGAGACGGGCCTGGTGGTGGCCGACGGACTCGCCGCCTCGCGCGGAGGGCGCCGCAGCCACAACATCCGGCTCCATCCCGCACTGCGCTTCCTCGGCGTCGACATCGGCGCGACCTCGGTCGACGTCGCGGTCACCAACGCCGAGCTGGAGATCCTCGGACACATCAACCAGCCCATGGACGTGCGCGAGGGGCCGGTCGCGGTCTTCGAGCAAGTACTGGCCATGGCGGCGAAGTTGCGGGCCTCGGGGCTCGCGGAGGGCTTCGACGGCGCCGGCATCGGCGTCCCGGGGCCGGTCCGCTTCCCCGAGGGTGTGCCGGTGGCTCCGCCGATCATGCCGGGCTGGGACGGCTTCCCGGTACGGGAGGCGCTCAGCCAGGAACTCGGCTGCCCGGTCATGGTCGACAACGACGTGAACCTGATGGCCCTGGGAGAGCAGCACGCGGGCGTCGCCCGCACCCAGCACGACTTCCTCGTCGTCAAGATCGGTACCGGCATCGGCTGCGGCATCGTCGTCGGCGGTGACGTCTACCGGGGGACGACGGGCAGCGCGGGCGACATCGGGCACATCCAGGCCGTGCCCGACGGGCGCCCGTGCGCCTGCGGCAACCGGGGCTGCCTGGAGGCCCACTTCAGCGGCGCGGCCCTGGCCCGCGACGCCACGGAGGCCGCCCAGCAGGGCCGGTCGGCCGAGCTCGCCAACCGGCTGGAGGCGAGCGGGGGCCTCAGCGCCGCCGACGTCGCCGCCGCCGCGGCCGCGGGCGACGCCACCGCACTCGACCTGATCCGGGAGGGCGGCCGGAGCACCGGCCAGGTCATCGCCGGTCTGGTCAGCTTCTTCAACCCGGGGCTCGTGGTGATCGGCGGCGGGGTGACCGGCCTCGGCCACAACCTGCTCGCCGCCATCCGTACCCAGGTCTACCGCCAGTCGCTGCCGCTGGCGACCGGCAACCTGCCCATCGTCCTAGGGGAGTTGGGCCCCAGTGCCGGCGTCATCGGCGGGGCCCGGCTGATCAGCGACCACCTGTTCTCACCCGCGTAGACGCCCTCCTCACCCGGGCCCGTCGGCCCGGTCCGCGAGCTCCACCAGCACGCGCTCCACCAGCACGCGCTCCACCAGCACAGCGCCCCACCAGCACGGCACACCGCCCCGCTCTGCTCGCCGCTGCCCGGCTCCACCCTGCCTCGATCCGCCCTGCCCCGACCCACCCAGCTTCGCGCTGCCCTGACACCGGCCCGCACGCACGCCCGCCGAGGGGACCTCACATGGCTCCAGAACCACCGCTGCTCAGCATGTCCGGCATCACCAAGTCCTTCCCCGGAGTCCGGGCCCTGGACGGCGTCGACCTCGACGTCCAGGCCGGCGAGGTGCACTGCCTGCTCGGCCAGAACGGCGCCGGGAAGTCCACCCTGATCAAGGTGCTGGCCGGTGCCCACCAGCCCGACACCGGCACCATCCGCTGGCGCGGCGAGGACGTCACCCTGCGCTCGCCCATCGCGGCCATGCGCCTCGGCATCGCCACCATCTACCAGGAACTCGACCTGGTGGAGCACCTGTCGGTCGCCGAGAACGTCCACCTCGGCCACGAGCCGACCGCCGCGGGCTTCGTCGTACGGGCCCGGGCTGCCCGGGCGTCGACGGCGCAGCTCCTCAAGCGCCTGGGGCATCCGGAGGTCGATCCCGGGCGACTGGTCGGGGACCTCTCGGCGGCGCAGCAGCAGATCGTGTCCATGGCCCGCGCGCTCTCCCACGACGTACGGCTGATCGTGATGGACGAGCCGTCCGCCGCGCTCGACCCGGACGAGGTGGACAACCTCTTCCGCATCGTCACCGACCTCACCGCCGACGGCGTCGCCGTCGTCTACATCTCGCACCGCCTGGAGGAGATCCGCCGCATCGGCGACCGGGTCACCGTCCTCAAGGACGGCCGGGCCGTCGCCGGCGGCCTGCCCGCCAAGGAGACGCCCACCCGCGAGGTGGTGGCGCTGATGACCGGACGCAACGTGGAGTACGTCTTCCCGGAGCGGCCCGCCGCCCCGGCGGTGGGAGAGCCCGTGCTCAGCGTCAAGGGGCTCTCCCGGGACGGTGAGTTCGCCCCCCTCGACCTGGAGGTCCGCCCCGGCGAGATCGTCGGCCTCGCCGGACTCGTCGGCTCGGGCCGCTCCGAGATCCTGGAGACGATCTACGGCGCCCGCAAGGCGAGCACCGGACAGGTCGTCGTCGACGGCCGCCCGCTCAGGCCGGGCAGCGTCCGTGCCGCGGTCGCCGCGGGCCTCGGCCTCGCCCCCGAGGAACGCAAGGCGCAGGCCCTGCTGATGCTGGAGTCCGTCACCCGCAACGTGTCGGTCTCCGCCATGTCCCGCTTCTCGCGCGGCGGTTGGATCGACCGCGGGGCCGAACTCGGAGCGGCCCGCGCGGCCACCCGGGAGCTGTCCCTGCGGCCCGACAACCCCACGGCGCCCGTGCGCACCCTCTCCGGCGGCAACCAGCAGAAGGCGGTCCTCGCCCGCTGGCTGCTGCGCGGCTGCCGGGTCCTGCTGCTCGACGAACCCACCCGCGGCGTCGACGTCGGCGCCCGCGCCGAGCTGTACGCGGTCGTCCGCCGCCTCGCCGACGAGGGCCTCGCCGTCCTGCTGGTCTCCAGCGAGGTGCCCGAGGTACTGGGCCTCGCCGACCGCGTGCTGGTGCTGCGCGAGGGCCGTGTCGTGCACGAGGCCCCCGCCCGTGAACTCGACGAACACCGCGTACTCGACCTCGTGATGGAAGGAAGCCCGGCGTCATGACCCAGCACGTGTCCCCGCCCCGGGACGGCACCGGCAAGGCGGCTCCGGTGGACCACCCGCCCGCCTGGCGAGTCCAGTTGGGCCGCGCCGACGTCCGCACCCTCACCCTGCTCGGGGTGCTCGCCGCACTGGTCCTCATCGGCGGCATCACCCAGCCCGACTCGTTCCTGGACACCCGCAACCTCCAGCTGGTGCTCACCCAGGCGTCCGTGATCGGCGTCGTCACCGTCGGCATGACCTTCGTCATCGTCTCCGGCGGCATCGACCTCTCCGTCGGCGCCATCGTCGCCCTCGCCTCGGTGTGGGCGACCACGGTCGCCACCCAGGAGTACGGTTTCTTCGGCATCCTCTTCACGGCGATCGTGGTCGGCGTGGGCTGCGGACTGGTCAACGGGGTGCTCATCGCCTTCGGGCAGATGGTCCCCTTCATCGCCACCCTCGCCATGCTGGCCTCGGCACGCGGCCTCGCGCTCCAGATCACCGACGGAAGCACCCAGGTCGTCACCGTCCCGAGCGTCCTGGACCTCGGCGAGCGCGACGCCTACGTGCTCGGCATCCCGCCCCTGGTCCTGGTGTTCGCGGCCGTCACCGTCATCGGCTGGCTGGTGCTCAACCGCACCACCTTCGGCCGCCGCACCGTCGCCGTCGGCGGCAACGCGGAGGCCGCCCGGCTCGCCGGCATCGACGTCCGCCGCCAGCGCCTCTACCTCTACCTGCTGTCCGGGCTCTGCTGCGGCATCGCCGCCTTCCTGCTGATCGTCCTGGCCGGCTCCGGCCAGAACACCAACGGAAACCTCTACGAACTCGACGCCATCGCCGCCGCGATCATCGGCGGGACGCTGCTGACCGGTGGCCGGGGCCACATCCTCGGCTCCGTGCTCGGCGTCCTGATCTTCACCACCATCACCAACATCTTCGCCCTGAACAACCTGCAGACCGACGTGCAGCAGATCGCCAAGGGCGCGATCATCGTCGCCGCCGTGCTGGTCCAGCGCCGTACCGCAAGCACGCACTGAGGAAAGGGTCCACCGTCATGACGAACCTCACGAGCCGCAGAGGCCTGCTCTTCGGAGCGGCCGCCGTGTCCGCCGGCGTGGTCCTCACCGGCTGCACGAGCAACGACCCCGACGACGGCGACGACAAGGCCGCGGACACCCAGCCGGCCGCCGACGACAAGCCCGGCAAGCAGGTCACCATCGGCTACGCCGGCCCGCAGGCCGACCACGGCTGGCTCAACGCCGTCAACGACCAGGCGCAGAAGCGTGCCGAGAAGTACTCGGACGTCACGCTGGAGGTCACCGAGGGCTCCAACGACACCGCCCAGCAGATCGGCCAGATCGAGACCCTCATCAACAAGAAGGTCGACGTCCTGGTCATCCTGCCCGCGGACGGCAAGGCCCTCACCCAGATCGGGCTCAAGGCCATGCGCGCCGGCATCCCGGTCGTCAACCTCGACCGCATCTTCAACAGCCCCCAGGCCTACCGCTGCTGGGTCGGCGGCGACAACTACGGCATGGGCCTCAACGCCGCCCACTACATAGGCGAGAAGCTCAAGGGCAAGTCCGGCGCCAAGGTCATCGAGCTGGCCGGCCTGGACAACCTGGAGCTGACCCAGCAGCGCACCAAGGGCTTCGACGACGGTCTGAAGAACTACCCGAACATCCAGAAGGTGGCCCGCCAGGCCGCCGAGTTCACGGTCGAGTCGGGCCAGGCCAAGATGGCCCAGCTCCTCCAGGCCCAGTCCAAGTTCGACGCCCTGTGGAACCACGACGACGACCAGGGCGTGGGCGCGCTGCGCGCCATCGAGCAGGCCGGGCGCGACGACTTCCTGATGGTCGGCGGCGCCGGAGCGCTCTCCGCCTTCCAGGCGATCAAGGCGGACAGCGGCGTCCTGAAGGCCACCGTGCTCTACCCGCCCACCATGGCGGCCTCGGCGATCGACCTCGCCCGCGCCCTCGGTCAGGGCAAGGGCGTCAGCGGGCTCGCCGAGTTCGAGATCCCCTCGACCGTCACCTGCTACTCGGCCGTCGTCGACAAGGAGAACGTGGACCAGTACATGTCCACGGGCTTCAAGTGACGGGCACCAAGTGACGGCTGCCGCCCCGGCAGCGGCCTGACCAGCCGGCCGGGGCGGGGCCCACCCCCACCGCGCCACGACGACGAGGAGGACATCCGATGGGACAGCCGCAGCAGCCCGAGGGGGCCGGAGCGGGGGCAGCAGCCACCGGCACCGGGACCGACGACGGGACCGGGACCAGGGCGACGGGGGCATCCGCGACCAGACCGCCCCTGCGCGTCGGCATGGTCGGCTACGCCTTCATGGGTGCCGCGCACTCGCAGGGCTGGCGCACCGCGGGCCGGGTCTTCGACCTGCCGCTGAACCCGGTCCTGGCCGCGATCTGCGGGCGGGACGCCGACGCCGTCCGCACCGCGGCCGACCGGCACGGATGGGCGAGCACCGAGACCGACTGGCGGACCCTGGTCGAACGGGACGACATCGACCTCGTCGACATCTGCACCCCCGGTGACAGCCACGCCGAGATCGCGCTGGCCGCCCTCGCCGCCGGCAAGCACGTCCTGTGCGAGAAGCCCCTCGCCAACACGGTGGGGGAGGCCGAGGCGATGACCAGGGCCGCCGACGAGGCTGCCGCGCG
Source organism: Streptomyces sp. NPDC045956 (assembly GCF_056430705.1). Classification (NCBI taxonomy): domain Bacteria; kingdom Bacillati; phylum Actinomycetota; class Actinomycetes; order Kitasatosporales; family Streptomycetaceae; genus Streptomyces; species Streptomyces sp. NPDC045956. The sequence goes on from NZ_JBWKKZ010000003.1 coordinate 534,751, forward strand.
CGGTCAGCTGGCGATGGTCGGCTTCAACTACCGCCGGGTACCGGCCACCGCGCTCGCCCGCCGGATGGTGGCCGCGGGCCGCGTCGGCCGCCTGCGGCACGTGCGGGTGACGTACCTCCAGGACTGGCTGGTGGACCCGCACTCGCCGCTGACCTGGCGGCTGCGCAAGGAACTGGCCGGCTCGGGCGCCCTGGGCGACCTCGGCGCGCACATCGTGGACCTCGCGCAGTACCTGACGGGCGAGCGGATCGCGGGCGTCTCCGCCCTCACCGAGACCTTCGTGAGGGAACGCCCGCTGCCCGCCGGTGCCGCCCGGGGGCTCTCGGCCGGTTCGGCGGACGGCGCCATGGGCCAGGTCACCGTGGACGACGCCGCCGTGTTCACCGGCCGCCTCACCTCGGGCGCCCTGGTCTCCTTCGAGGCCACCCGCTACGCCACCGGCCGCAAGAACGCCCTGCGGATCGAGCTGAACGGCGAACGCGGCTCGCTCGCCTTCGACCTGGAGCGGCTCAACGAGCTGTCGTACCACGACGGCACCGAGCAGGGGGAGCACGCCGGCTTCCGCCGCATCCTGGTCACCGAACCCGAGCACCCCTACCTGGACGCCTGGTGGCCGCCGGGCCACGGGCTCGGCTACGAGCACTCCTTCGTCCACCAGGCACGCGACCTCGTGCACGCCGTCGCCGAGGGCCGCCGGCCGGAACCCTCCTTCGCCGACGGGCTCCAGGTGCAGCGCGTCCTCGCGGCGGTCGAGGAGAGCGCCGAGAAGAACTCCGTCTACACCCCGATCGCCCCCTGAGGAGGCTGGCAGCGACATGCCGCGCAACTTCACTCTCTTCACCGGTCAGTGGGCGGACCTGCCCCTGGAGGAGGTCTGCCGCCTCGCCCGCGACTTCGGCTACGACGGCCTGGAGCTCGCCTGCTGGGGCGACCACTTCGAGGTCGACAAGGCCCTCGCCGACCCCTCCTACGTCGACTCCCGCCACCAGCTGCTCGACAAGTACGGCCTCAAGTGCTGGGCGATCTCCAACCACCTGGTCGGCCAGGCGGTCTGCGACGCCATCATCGACGAGCGCCACCAGGCCATCCTGCCGGCCCGCATCTGGGGCGACGGCGACGCGGAGGGCGTGCGACAGCGCGCCGCGGCCGAGATCAAGGACACCGCCCGGGCCGCCGCACGCCTCGGCGTGGACACCGTCATCGGCTTCACCGGGTCGGCCATCTGGCACCTGGTGGCCATGTTCCCGCCCGCCCCGGAGTCGATGATCGACCGGGGGTACCAGGACTTCGCGGACCGCTGGAACCCGATCCTCGACGTCTTCGACGCCGAGGGCGTGCGCTTCGCCCACGAGGTCCACCCCAGCGAGATCGCCTACGACTACTGGACCACCCAGCGCGCCCTGGAGGCCGTGGACCACCGGCCCGCCTTCGGCCTCAACTTCGACCCCTCCCACTTCGTCTGGCAGGACCTCGACCCGGTCGGCTTCCTGTGGGACTTCCGCGACCGGATCTACCACGTCGACTGCAAGGAGGCCCGCAAGCGCCTCGACGGCCGCAACGGGCGCCTCGGCTCCCACCTGCCGTGGGGCGACCCGCGCCGCGGCTGGGACTTCGTGTCGGCCGGCCACGGCGACGTCCCGTGGGAGGACGTCTTCCGCATGCTGCGCTCCATCGACTACCAGGGCCCGGTCTCCGTGGAATGGGAGGACGCCGGCATGGACCGGCTGCAGGGCGCCCCCGAGGCCCTGACCCGCCTCAAGACCTTCGACTTCGACCCGCCCAGCGCGTCCTTCGACGCCGCCTTCAACAGCTGACCCGAGCGCCCGACCGCCCGACCGCAGGTCGGGGACGGGGGCCGGCACAACCGCCGGTCCCCGGTCAGGCCTGCCCGAATCCCGCTTTGTCCTGCATTGGGAAAAAGTTGAACCAGTCCGGGCCCAAGGGGTGTTGGCCCCGGAAGAACGCGGTTACCGTCCCTGAAGTGTTCAGGACACCCACGCCCCCGGGGTGACGGCGCACCCCGGAGCCCGCCGCAACGCACGTCATCGCACCCGTTCCGTACGGCCCATCCCGTTCCCGGAGGGACTTCGTGCACAGAACCAGACTCAAAAGCACCAGGACCACGAGGCGCCCCAGGCTGCGCACCACGCTCGCCCTGTTCACCGGCCTGATCCTGGCGGTGGGAACCCCGGCGACCGTCGCCGGCGCCCACCCCGGCCACCCAGAGCACGACGAACCGGCGGCCGCCGAGGGGCAGTTCCAGCAGGTGCCGCTCGCCAAGGGCGAACCCGAGATGGGCGAGCCGATGTCGCTCGCCGTCCTCCCGGACCGCAGCGTCCTGCACACCGCCCGCGACGGCACACTGCGCCTCACCGACCAGGGCGGCGTCACCAAGGTCGCCGGCAAGCTCGACGTCTACAGCCACGACGAGGAGGGCCTCCAGGGCGTAGGCATCGACCCGGACTTCGAGAACAACCGGGCGATCTACCTGTACTACGCCCCGCCGCTCGACACCCCGGCGGGCGACGCGCCGGAGACCGGGACCGCGGAGGACTTCAAGAAGTTCGACGGCGTCAACCGCCTCTCCCGCTTCGTCCTCAACGCCAACGGCACGCTGGATGTGGCCAGCGAGAAGAAGGTCCTGGACGTCGCGGCCTCCCGCGGCACCTGCTGCCACGTCGGCGGCGACATCGACTTCGACGCCGAGGGCAACCTCTACCTGTCCACCGGTGACGACTCCAACCCGTTCGCCTCCGACGGCTACACGCCGATCGACGAGCGCCCGGACCGCAACCCGGCCTTCGACGCCCGCCGCAGCTCCGGCAACACCAACGACCTGCGCGGCAAGATCCTGCGGATCAAGGTCGCCGAGGACGGCTCGTACACCGTGCCGGACGGCAACCTCTTCGCCCCGGGCACCGAGAAGACCCGCCCCGAGATCTACGCGATGGGCTTCCGCAACCCGTTCCGGATGAGCGTCGACGACGAGACCGGCACCGTCTACGTCGGCGACTACGGCCCCGACGCGGGCGCCGCCGACCCGAACCGCGGTCCGGCCGGCCAGGTCGAGTTCGCCAAGGTCACCAAGGCCGCCAACTTCGGCTGGCCGTTCTGCACGGGCAACAACGACGCCTACGTCGACTACGACTTCGCCACCAAGACCTCCGGTGAGAAGTTCGACTGCGCCGCCCCGAAGAACACCTCGCGGCACAACACCGGTCTGGTCGACCTGCCGCCCGCGCAGGCCGCCTGGATCCCGTACGACGGCGGCTCCGTGCCCGAGTTCGGCACCGGCTCCGAGTCCCCGATGGCCGGCCCGGTCTACCGCTACGACCCCGAGCTGGACTCCAGCGTGAAGTTCCCCGAGGAGTTCGACGGCGACTTCTTCGCCGGCGAGTTCGGCCGCCGGTGGATCAAGCGGATCGAGCAGAACGCCGACGGCACGGTCGCGAAGATCAACGACTTCCCCTGGACCGGCACCCAGATCATGGACATGGAGTTCGGCCCCGACGGCGCGCTCTACGTGCTGGACTACGGCGTCTCCTGGTTCCAGGGCGACGAGAACTCCGCCCTGTACCGCATCGAGAACGCCGAGGACGGCTTCTCCCCGATCGCCGAGGTCAGCGCCGACAAGACGTCCGGCGCGGCCGGCCTCAAGGTGAAGTTCACCGCCTCCGTCAAGGACGCCGACTCCCCGGACCTCACCCACAGCTGGGACTTCGGCGACGGCACCAAGGGCGAGGGCCTCACGCCCACCCACAAGTACAAGAAGGTCGGCACCTACACCGCGACCTTCACCGCGAAGGACCCCGAGGGCAACACCGGCAGCGCCAGCGTCCGGATCGTGGTCGGCAACACCGCGCCCAAGGTCCGGATCGACGTCCCGGGCAACGGCACCCTGGCCGCGTTCGGTGAGCCCGTCCCCTTCAAGGTGACCGTCACCGACCCCGAGGAGACCGTCGACTGCTCCAAGGTCAAGGTCGCCTACAGCCTCGGCCACGACTCCCACGCCCACGAGCTGACCAGCGAGATGGGCTGTGAGGGCACCCTGAAGCCGCCGCCCGGCGACGGCGGGCACGACCCCAACGCCAACATCTACGGTGTCGTCGGCGCCAGCTACACCGACGGCGGGGCGAACGGCCAGGAGGCCCTGACCGGCACCGCCCGCACCGTGCTCCAGCCGCTGCACCGCCAGGCCGAGCACTTCGGCGGCCAACAGGGCGTCTCGGTCATCGACAAGACCGGCGCCAACGGCGGCAAGACCGTCGGGAACATCGACGACGGCGACTGGATCTCCTTCAGCCCCTACAAGTTCGACGGGCAGAAGAAGCTCACCGTACGGGCCTCCTCCGGCGGCGCCGGCGGCTTCGTCGAACTGCGCACCGGCTCGCCCGAGGGCCCGCTGCACGGCTCGGCGTACATCCCGCCGACCGGCGGCTGGGAGACCTTCCAGGACGTCGACGTGCCGCTGCGGGCCCTGCCCAAGAAGACCACCGACATCTACCTGGTCTTCCGGGGCGGCGAGGGCGCGCTGTACGACCTGGACGACTTCGAGTTCTCCAAGGAGCCGTTCAAGGGCGGCAAGAAGGTCCTCGTCTTCTCCAAGACGGCCGGCTTCCGCCACGACTCCATCCCCGAGGGCATCGCCGCGCTGAAGGAGCTGGGCGCCCCGGCCGGCATCTCGGTCACCGCGACCGAGGAGGCCAAGCAGTTCACCACGGCCAACCTCGCCAAGTACGACGCGGTCGCCTTCCTCTCCACCACCGGTGACGTCCTCGACGCCGACCAGCAGAAGGCGTTCGAGAACTACGTCAAGAACGGCGGCGGCTACCTGGGCATCCACGCCGCCGCCGACACCGAGTACGACTGGGAGTTCTACGGCGGCCTCGTCGGCGCCCACTTCGACTCGCACCCGGCCATCCAGAAGGCCACCGTGCGCGTCCACGACCACGACCACCCCTCCACCGCGCACCTCGGCGACACCTGGGAGCGCACCGACGAGTGGTACAACTACCGCACCAACCCGCGGGACCAGGCCAAGATCCTCGCCACCCTGGACGAGACCACCTACGACGGCGGCACCATGAAGGGCGACCACCCGATCGCCTGGTGCCAGAGCTACGGCGGCGGCCGGTCCTTCTACACCGGCGGCGGCCACACGAAGGAGTCCTACGCCGACGAGGCGTTCCGTGGCCACCTGCTCGGCGGCATGCAGTACGCCACCGGACAGGTCAAGGCCGACTGCAAGCCGAACACCGGCTACCGGGACATCTTCAACGGCGAGACCAGGGACGGCTGGAAGCAGGCCGGCCCCGGCTCCTTCGACGTGAAGAACGGCACGCTGGAGTCCAACGGCGGCATGGGCCTGCTCTGGTACCAGGCCAAGGAGCTGAAGTCGTACTCCCTCAAGCTCGACTGGAAGATGCGGGGCGACGACAACTCCGGGATCTTCGTGGGCTTCCCGGCCTCCGACGACCCCTGGTCCGCGGTGAACAAGGGCTACGAGATCCAGATCGACGCCACCGACGCGGCGGACCGCACCACGGGCTCCGTCTACTCCTTCAAGTCGGCGAACATCAAGGCCCGTGACCAGGTCCTGCGGCCGCCCGGCCAGTGGAACTCCTACGAGATCAAGGTCCAGGGCGAACGCCTCCAGGTGTTCCTCAACGGAGTCAAGATCAACGACTTCACCAACAAGGACCCCGAGCGGAGCCTGACCGACGGGTACATCGGCCTCCAGAACCACGGCGCCGACGACCAGGTCTCCTTCCGCAACATCCAGCTCAAGGAACTGAACTCCTAGGGCTACCGGAACGGCGGCGGGCGGAGGACGCCGGACCTCCGCCCGCCGTCCCGCCGGGCCCGCGCCCGGCACCCCGCTCGTCCCCCCTCCCGGCACTCGCACCAGGTTCGCGTACGACAAGGAGGCTGCCCATGTCCGCCGAACCGTCCCTGCCCACCCCCTCCCCGGCTCCGCGCCTCGGCGTCTGGCTCATCGGGGCCCGTGGCTCCGTGGCCACCACCGCGATCGCGGGCTGCGCCGCCGTCGCCGCGGGCCTGCACTCGCCGACCGGCATGGTCACCGAGACCCCGCCGTTCGCGTCGAGCGGTCTGCCGCCGCTGTCGTCGCTCGTCTTCGGCGGCCACGACACCCTCGACTGCCCCCTGCCCAAGCGCGCCGAGCACCTGGCCGAGGGCGGTGTCCTGCCGCACGGCCTGCCGTCGGCCGTGCACGCCGAACTGGTCGCCGCCGACCGGGAAATCAGGCCCGGCGGTCCCGTGACCGGCGTCCCGGAGGGCGGGCCCGCCCGCACCCAGGACGAGTGGATCGACGTGTTCGCGGACGACATCCGTGACTTCGTCCGCCGCCACGACCTCGCCGGCGCCGTCGTGCTGAACGTGGCCTCCACCGAACCCGCCCCCACCGACGGCACCCTGCCGCCCAGCTCCCTCTACGCGGCGGCCGCCCTGCGCGCCGGCTGCCCGTACGTGAACTTCACGCCCTCCACCGGGCTGCACCACCCGGCGCTGGCCCCGCTCGCCGAGTCCTCGGGGCTCCCGTACGCGGGCCGCGACGGCAAGACCGGGCAGACCCTGCTGCGCTCCGTGCTCGGCCCGATGTTCCTCCAGCGGGCCCTCGCCGTACGCGCCTGGTCCGGCACCAACCTCCTGGGCGGCGGCGACGGCGCGGCCCTCGCGGACCCCGCGGCGGCAGCCGCCAAGAACGCCGGAAAGGAACGCGTCCTCGCGGACACCCTCGGCGCCGCACCCGAGGGCGAGGTCCACATCGACGACGTGCCCGCCCTCGGCGACTGGAAGACCGCCTGGGACCACATCGCCTTCGACGGCTTCCTCGGCGCCCGCATGGTCCTCCAGACCACCTGGCAGGGCTGCGACTCGGCGCTGGCCGCGCCCCTCGTCCTCGACCTGGCCCGGCTGGCCGCCCGCGCCCACCAGCGGGGCCTGTCCGGTCCGCTGCGCGCTCTGGGCTTCTACTTCAAGGACCCGGTGGGGGACGGCCCCTCGTCCCTGGCCGAGCAGTACGCGGAACTGATGGCCTTCGCCGGACGGCTCCGGGACGGCGCCGGCGAGGAGCAGCGGTGAGCCGCGCGGTCGCCGTGGCCCGGAACGCCTCCGCGCCCGCCGGCGCGGCGGGGAACGGCCCGGCCGCGCGGAACGCCCCGTCGGATGCCGCCGAGGCTCCGACGCACGCTTCCCCCCCGACCGGCGCCACGCGCGCCGGTGCCTGGGCCGAACTGCTGCGCCTGCCCGCCCTGTTCACCGTGCCCGGCGATGCCCTCGCCGGTGCGGCCGCGGCCGGCGTGCGCCCCGGGCCCCGCACGCTGCTTGCCATCGGCTCCTCCCTGTGCCTGTACGAGGCGGGCATGGCCCTGAACGACTGGGCGGACCGGGCCGAGGACGCCGTGGAGCGCCCGCACCGCCCGCTGCCCTCCGGGCGGATCCGTCCGGCCGCCGCGTTCACCGCGGCCTGCGGCCTCACCGGAGCGGGCCTGGCACTCGCCGCCGCCGCCGGGCGGCCCGCCCTGGCGGTGGCCGCCCCGCTGGCGGCGACCGTCTGGGCCTACGACCTCGCGCTGAAGCACACCCCCGCCGGGCCCGTGGCGATGGCCGCCGCCCGCGGCCTGGACCTGCTCCTCGGCGCCGCCGCCACCGGCGGCGCCGTCCGCCCCGCGCTGCCCTCCGCCGCGCTGCTCGGCAGCCACACCCTCGCGGTCACGGCCGTCTCCCGCCGGGAGACCGACGGCGGCTCGGTCCTGGCCCCGCTGGCCGCCCTCACGACGACGGCGGCGCTGACGCGGCTGGTCACCCACCGCCGCACCCGACTCCCGGCAGGCCGGTGGGCAGCAGCCGCCCCCGGCCTGCCGGGCCCCAGCCCGGCCGGGCGCCCGGCGCAGGCCGCCGGAGCCCTCACCACCGCCCTGGGCGCCGCCTACGCCGCCACGGCCGCCCGGCCCTACTTCCACGCCGCGCTCAACCCCTCGCCCCCGCTCACCCAACGGGCCGTCGGCGGCGGCATCAGGGCCACGATCCCGCTCCAGGCGGCGCTCGCCGCCCGCTCCGGGGCCACTGCCACATCGCTCCTGGTCGCGGCGCTGGCCCCGGCCGGGCGGATGTTCGTGCGCAGGGCCGGCCTGAGGAAGGTGAGCATCACATGAGCACCGGTGCCCCCACCCTCCCGCTCCGCTTCGGCTACGGCACGAACGGTCTCACCGACCTGCGCCTCGACGACGCCCTCGCCCTGCTGGCCGACCTCGGCTACGACGGCGTCGGCCTGACCCTCGACCACATGCACCTCGACCCGCTCGCCGAGGACCTCGCCGCCCGTACCCGCAGGGTCGCGCACCGCCTCGACGCGCTGGGTCTGGACGTCACGGTCGAGACGGGCGCCCGCTATGTGCTCGACCCGCGCCGCAAACACGGCCCCTCGCTGCTCGACCCAGACCCCGGTGACCGGGCGCGCCGGGCCGGCCTGCTGGTGCGGGCCGTGCGCGTCGCCGCCGACCTGGGGGCCCACGCCGTGCACTGCTTCAGCGGCATCACGCCGCCGGGCACGGACGCGGAGACCGCCTGGAAGCGCCTCGCGGACGCCCTGGACCCGGTCCTGGACGCCGCCGCCGACGCCGGCGTGCCCCTCGCGGTGGAGCCGGAACCGGGCCATCTGCTGGCCACCCTCGCCGACTTCCACCACCTGCGCCGCCTCTTGGGCGATCCCGTACAGCTCGGCCTGACCCTGGACATCGGACACTGCCAGTGCCTGGAACCGCTGCCGCCCGCCGACTGCGTACGCGAGGCGGCGCCCTGGCTGCGGCACGTGCAGATCGAGGACATGCGCCGCGGCGTCCACGAGCACCTGCCCTTCGGCGACGGCGAGATCGACTTCCCGCCCGTCCTCCAGGCCCTCGCCGACACCGGCTACCAGGGCCTGACCGTCGTCGAACTGCCCCGCCACTCCCACGCGGGGCCGCGCTTCGCCGAACTCTCCCTCCCGTTCCTCCGCGGGGCCGCGACGGCGGACCCCCGCACGAGCCGCTCGGGCGAGGCCTCCGCCACCCACTGAAGGGAGCCACCCCCATGACGCAGCCCCACACCGGCCACGTCACCCCCGACACCCAGGGTGCGGACGCCCCCACCGTCGGACGGGACCAGGGCCCCACCCCCGCCCACGTCCCGCCCGCCGACCTGCGCGCGGCCCTCTCCGCCGAGCTGGGCGGAGCCGCCAGGGCCTGGCTGGACCAGGCCATGGACGAGGCCGCCGCCCACCCCGGCGCCCACGGCCCCATCTCCGTCTGGGAACTGCGCCTCGCCGAGGCCGCACGCCGCTGCGGCCCCGCCCACGCCGACGCCGCCCGCGTCCTCGTCCTGCACGCGGCACGCGCGGACACCGAGGCGCTGACCCGCGTCTACTCCCAGGGCACCGCCGACGAACGCCGCGCCGTCCTGCACGCGCTGCCCCACCTGGTGTCCGACCCCGAGGCCCTGCCCCTGGTCGAGGACGCCCTGCGCACCAACGACACCCGGCTGGTCGCCGCGGCCCTCGGCCCCTACGCGGCCCGGCACCTCGACGCCCACCAGTGGCGGCACGCCGTACTGAAGTGCCTGTTCACCGGCGTGCCCCTGGACGAGGTCGCGGACCTCGCCGGACGCGCCCGCGGTGACGCCGAACTGGCCCGCATGCTCACCGACTACGCCGCCGAACGCACGGCCGCGGGCCGCCCCGTCCCCGAGGACCTGCACCGCGTCCTGGCCCTGACCGAGCCCGGCACGTCGCACGCCCCGGCCGCCCCCCACGGCAAGGAGTCCTGATGCGCATCTTCGACCCGCACATCCACATGACCTCCCGCACCACCGACGACTACGAGGCCATGCACGCCGCCGGTGTCCGCGCCGTCGTCGAGCCTTCCTTCTGGCTGGGCCAGCCCCGCACCTCGCCCGCCTCCTTCCGGGACTACTTCGACGCTCTGCTGGGCTGGGAGCCCTTCCGCGCCGCCCAGTACGGCATCGCCCACCACTGCACCATCGCCCTGAACCCGAAAGAGGCCAACGACCCGCGCTGCCTGCCCGTCCTGGACGACCTGCCCCGCTACCTCGTCAAGGACCGGGTCGTCGCGGTCGGCGAGATCGGCTACGACTCCATGACGCCGGCCGAGGACACCGCCCTGGCGGCCCAGCTCCAGCTCGCCGCCGACCACGGCCTGCCCGCCCTCGTGCACACCCCCCACCGCGACAAGCTCGCCGGACTCCACCGCACCCTGGACGTGGTGCGCGAGTCCGCGCTGCCCCTGGACCGGGTGCTGGTGGACCACCTCAACGAGACCACCGTCGAGGCCGCGAAGGACAGCGGGGCCTGGCTCGGCTTCTCCGTCTATCCGGACACCAAGATGGACGAGGCCCGCATGGTCGCCCTCCTGCGCGAGTACGGCCCGGAGAAGGTCCTGGTCAACTCCGCCGCGGACTGGGGCAGGAGCGACCCGCTCAAGACCCGCAAGGTCGGCGACCTGATGCTCGCCGAGGGTTTCACCGACGACGACGTGGACCGGGTGCTGTGGCGCAACCCCGTCGCCTTCTACGGCCTCAGCGGACGCCTCGCGCTCGACGTGACCTCCGCCGACGCCACCCACGAGGGCAACTCCATCCTGCGCGGCGGGGAGTGAGCCATGCGCTTCCGCCATCCCGACGGCTCCACCGTCCACCTCGCCTACTGCACCAACGTGCATCCCGCGGAGACCCTGGAGGGGGTGCTGGCGCAGCTGCGTGAGCACTGCGAGCCGGTGCGCCGCCGGCTGGGCCGCGACCGGCTGGGCATCGGCCTGTGGCTGGCCCGGGACGCCGCGCACGCCCTGGTCACCGACCCGGCCGCGCTGCGCGGACTGCGCGGCGAGCTGGAACGGCGGGGCCTGGAGGTCGTCACCCTCAACGGCTTCCCCTACGAGGGCTTCGGCTCCGGCGAGGTCAAGTACCGCGTCTACACACCGGACTGGGCCGACCCCGAGCGCCTGGAGCACACCACAGCGCTGGCCCGGGTCCTGGCGGGCCTGCTGCCCGACGACGTCACCGACGGCACGATCTCCACGCTGCCGCTGGCCTGGCGCACCGCCTACGACACCACCCGCGCCGACAAGGCCCGCACCGCGCTGGCCACCCTCGCCGAACGCCTGGACGCCCTCCAGGAACTGACCGGCCGCTCCGTGCGTATCGGCCTGGAACCCGAACCCGGCTGCGTGGTGGAGACCACCCGTGACGCGATCGCGCCGCTGAGCGCGGTCGGCCACGACCGCATCGGCGTCTGCGTCGACACCTGCCACCTCGCCACCTCCTTCGAGGACCCCGACACCGCCCTGGACGCCCTGGCCGCGGCCCGCGTCCCGGTCGTCAAGTCCCAGCTGTCGGCCGCCCTGCACGCCGAAGAACCCACCGACCCCGCAGTCCGCGAAGCGCTCGCCGCGTTCGCCGAACCGCGGTTCCTGCACCAGACCCGCACCACCACCGAGGCGGGAGACCTGCGGGGCACCGACGACCTCGACGAGGCCCTGACCGAGGGCGGGCCCCTGCCCGTCACCGCGCCCTGGCGCGCCCACTTCCACGTGCCCCTGCACGCCGCCCCCGCCGCGCCGCTGACCTCGACGATGGAGGTGCTGAAGCAGACCCTGGCGCGGCTGGTGGGCGGCCCCCGTCCCCTCACCCGGCACCTGGAGGTGGAGACCTACACCTGGCAGGCCCTGCCGCCCGAGCTGCGCCCGCGTGCCCGCGCCCAGCTCACCGACGGGATCGCCGCCGAACTCACCCTGGCCCGCGACCTGCTGACCGACCTCGGCCTGAAGGAACTGCCATGACCGCGCCGACGCACTCCGACGGACCGACCCCCCTGCTCGTCCTGGACGTGGTCGGTCTCACCCCCCGTCTCCTGGACCACATGCCCCACCTCAAGCAGCTCGGCCAGTCCGGCTCCCGCGCGCCGCTGGGCACGGTGCTGCCGGCGGTGACCTGCGCTGCCCAGTCGACGTTCCTGACCGGTGCTCCGCCCGCCGAGCACGGCATCGTCGGCAACGGCTGGTACTTCCGCGAACTGGGCGACGTACTGCTGTGGCGCCAGCACAACGGCCTGGTGGCCGGCGACAAACTCTGGGACGCCGCCCGCCGCGCCCACCCCGGCTACACCGTCGCCAACATCTGCTGGTGGTACGCGATGGGCGCCGACACCGACATCACCGTCACCCCCCGCCCCGTCTACTACGCCGACGGCCGCAAGGAACCCGACTGCTACACCCGCCCCGTCGCCCTGCACGACGAACTCACCGAAAAACTCGGCACCTTCCCCCTCTTCCACTTCTGGGGACCCGGTGCCGACCTCGTCTCCAGCCAGTGGATCATCGACGCCACCCGCCACATCATGGCCACCCGCCACCCCGACCTCACCCTCGCCTACCTCCCGCACCTGGACTACGACCTCCAGCGCTACGGCCCCCACGACCCCCGCTCCCTCAAAGCCGCCACCGACCTCGACACGGCCCTGGCCCCGCTCCTGGACGACGCCCGCGCCGAGGGACGCACCGTCGTCGCACTGTCCGAGTACGGCATCACCCCCGTCAGCCGGCCCGTCGACATCAACCGCGCCCTGCGCCGCGCCGGCCTGCTGGAGGTCCACACCCAGGACGGTATGGAATACCTCGACGCGATGGCCTCCCGCGCCTTCGCCGTCGCCGACCACCAGATCGCCCACATCTACGTCCGCCGCCCCGAAGACCTCGACGCCACCCGCGAAGCCCTCACCGGGCTGCCCGGTATCGAGGAACTCCTGGACGACGCCGGCAAGAAGGCCCACCACCTCGACCACCCCCGCGCCGGGGAACTCGTCGCCGTCGCCGAACCGGACGCCTGGTTCACCTACTACTACTGGCTGGAGGACGAGCGGGCGCCGGACTTCGCGCAGCTCGTCGAGATCCACCGCAAACCCGGCTACGACCCCGTCGAGCTGTTCATGGACCCCCACGACCCCTACGTGAAGGTCAAGGCCGCCACCGCCCTGGCCCGCAAGAAACTCGGCATGCGCTACCGCATGGCCGTCGTCCCCCTGGACCCCTCACCCATCCGCGGCAGCCACGGCCGCCTCCCCGCGAGCGACGACGAAGGCCCGCTCCTCCTCTGCTCCACCCCCCGCGCCCTCGGCGACCGCATCAAAGCCACCGACGTGAAACAACTCCTGCTCCAGCTCGCCGGACTCGGCTGACGCGGCACCGTCCACGGCCACCGAGATCCGACTACCGAGAGTGAAACACACGGCACTGACAACGGCCCGCCCGAGCCGCATCAGGGCAGGCCACGACCCAGAAGGCAGGCACCCGTGACCCTGTTCTCCGACCCCTCGCGCACCGACGCAGGCACCGACTCCGCGGCCGGCGGCCCGGACGAGAGCCTGCGCCGCAGTCTCGGCGTGGGCCGCCGCCGCTTCCTCAGCACCTGCACCGCCGTCGCCGCCGGAGCCGTCGCGGCCCCCGTCTTCGGCGCCGCTCCGGCCCTCGCCCATGACCGGGACAGAGGCCGTGACCACGACCACGGTCACGGCCGCGGGCAGGTCCTGGTCCCGGCGGACAAGCGCGGCATCATCCTCTACACCGTCCGCGACGCCACCGCCCGCGACCCCCTCGCCTCCGACCTGCCTTCCGGCTTCCGCGAGGTGTTCAAGCAGCTCTCCCGCCACGGTTACCGCCAGGTCGAGTTCGCCGGCTACCGCCAGCACGCCAACGCCCCCGGCGGCGCCGACCTGGAAACCGTCCAGGGCGCCAAGCTGCTGCGCTGCTGGCTCGACGACTACGGCCTGCGCGCCCAGGGCAACCACGGCTTCATCCCGGGCTCCTGGCCGCTGACCGAGGCGGACAAGGACACCTTCAAGAAGCACCTGGAGATCGCCAACATCCTCGGCCTGGACCACATGGGCACCGGCGGCGACCCCACCGGCAGCTCCTACCGCGCCGACTGGGACGTGGCCGCCGACAAGTGGAACGCCCTCGGCGCGATAGCCCGTCGTGAGGGCGTCAAGCTCTACACCCACAACCACGACGGGGCCTACGGCTTCCTGCTCGACGGCGGCCCGCTGGACGACCAGGGCCGCCCGACCCGCAGCTCCGGCATCCGGAAGCTCGAGTACTTCCTGAAGGTCACCGACCCGAAGCTGGTCTGGCTGGAGATGGACATCTTCTGGGCGCACGTCGCCCAGTACAAGTTCCACACCTACACCGCCCACGACGGCTCCACCCGCAGGAACGTCTTCGACCCGGCCGGCCTGGTCGCCCGCAACAACAAGCGCTACCCGCTCTTCCACGCCAAGGACGGCGTCGTCAGCACGACCAACGGCATGGGCTACGACATGGTCCCGTTCGGCACCGGCGTCATCGACTACACGACGTTCTTCTCCCGGGTCGGGGAGCGGAACTACCACAACCCGATGATCGAGGACGACAACTCCCCGAGCGCCACCGACCCGGCGCAGTCCCTGCGCGAGGCCAAGATCAGCTACGACAACCTGGCGGCCCTGCGCAAGCGGCGCCGCTGACCCGGTGCACGGGCCGGGCGGCCCCTCCCGCATCGTGGGGGAGGGGCCGCCCGGTCCGTGCGGGCGGGCTTCGCCGGGTCAGCCCTCACCGAGCGGCCGCGGGTTCGGCGTGATGTGCTTGCCCTTCGAGTGTCCCGGCGGGTGCAGGAACAGCGCCATGAAGCCGGCGAAGATCGAGATGCAGCCCGCGAGGGTGAAGGCGCCGTTGTAGCCCCAGGCGCCGACGACCACGGAACCCATGCCCGCGCCGAGGCCGGAGACGAGTTTGGAGCTGTAGACCATGCCGTAGTTGGTGGCGTTGTTGTTCTCGCCGAAGTAGTCCGCCGTCAGCGCCGCGAACATCGGGAAGATGGCACCGCCGCCGAAACCGGAGACGGCGGAGAAGACCAGGAACAGCGGCAGGTTGCGGATCTCGGCCGACCAGATGATGCCGAACTGGGCGAGGCCGAGGATCGCGCACACGTAGAGCAGGCACTGCTTGCGGCCGTACAGGTCGGAGAGCCAGCCGATGACACCGCGGCCGGTGCCGTTGACGATCGCCTTCAACGACATGGCGGTGGCCACGATGCCGGCCGCGAAGCCCGCCTCCTCGCCGATGTCCACCTGGAAGGCGATACCGAAGATGTTCACGCCCGAGGTGCAGGCGAGACAGAACCACATCAGCGCCACCCGGCCGGTGCGCCAGGCCTCCAGCGGGGAGTACTGCTTGGTCGCCGGGGGGTTCTTCTCCAGCGAACGCCGGGCCCTCGGGTCGTCCGGCGGGTTCAGCGGGTCGACGGCGGCCGGCCACCAGTTCTTCGGCGGGTCCCGGAAGTAGAAGCCGGCGACCGCCACGACGGCGGCGAGGAACACACCGGCCGACACCAGGACCCAGCGGAAGTTGGAGGTGTCCATGAAGCCGTGGAAGATGAAGACGAACGGCACCGAGCCGTAGGCGAAGCCGCCGTTGACGAAGCCGGTCTTGCCGCCCCTGCGCTCCGGATACCACTTGCCGACCATGTTGACGCAGGTCGCGTACACCATGCCCGCACCCATGCCGCTGAACACGCCGAAGCCGATGAAGGCGAGCGAGACGTGCGGCGCGAACGCCAGCGACAGATAGCCGAGCAGGGTGCCGAGCGAGCCCAGCATCATCGCCCAGCGCGCCGGCAGTCTGCCGTTCTCGCGCAGCCGCCCCGCGGGGAAGGCCACCGCGGCCTGGCAGAAGATCCAGGCGGTCATCATCCAGTAGATGTTGCCGCTGGACCAGTGGTGGGCCTCGTGCAGCGTGTCCTCGGCGGACGCGAACGCGTACTCGGCGGAGGAGATGCCCATCATGCCGACCCAGGGCAGGATCACCATCCACTTGCGCTTGCGCCCCATGATGTCGATGTCGGACTCGCCCACACGGTAGACGCGTCCGTTCCTGTCGGTCACCTCCCGGTAGCCGGCTGACCGGGGGACCTCGGTGGTTGTCATGTCGTTCGCACCCCTTGCGTCGAAAGTTCTGGCCAGCGCCCCCTGTCCAATGCCTTCCGTGCGCGCGCGGGTCCCGGGGGGGGGGGGGGGGGGAGGGGGGGGGGGGGGAGGAGGAGGGGGGGGGGGGGGGGAGCTAGGAGAGAAAAAAGGACAAAGGAACAAGGGGAGGGGGGGGAAGAAAAAAGCAAGGGAGTCT
>NZ_JBWKKZ010000003.1:550983-582877 GCF_056430705.1 Streptomyces sp. NPDC045956
GTTTTTGTGGGGGGGGGTTTTAAGAAATCCCCCTTGCAAAACGTTTTTAGGGACCATAGTTTTACTTGGCCGTTTTTAAACCCCACGCCGTACGTCCCCCCGCCGACTCACCTCATGAGCCGCCCCCCGACAACCCCGCGGCCCGCGCCCACCGGTACTTGGCGCCCAGCACCGCCACCGGCTTCTCGGTGGTGTACGGATACGCCACGACCCCGCGGTCGAAGAGGTACTGGCACGCCTCCTCCACCTCCACGTCGCCGGCGAGGGAGGCCACCACGGGCTTCTCGACGCCGCGCGCGCGGAACTCGGCCACCACGCGCGCGGTGAGTTCGGCGAACACCATGGGCGGCGTGACGATGGTGTGCCAGTAGCCGAGGACCAGCGCGTGGATGCGCGGGTCCTCCAGACCGAGCCGCAGCGTCGCCTCGTACGTCGACGGCGGCTCGCCCCCGGTGA
Organism: Streptomyces sp. NPDC045956; assembly: GCF_056430705.1. Taxonomy (NCBI): domain Bacteria; kingdom Bacillati; phylum Actinomycetota; class Actinomycetes; order Kitasatosporales; family Streptomycetaceae; genus Streptomyces; species Streptomyces sp. NPDC045956. The sequence goes on from NZ_JBWKKZ010000003.1 coordinate 551,440, forward strand.
TGTCCACCGGGTTGCCCGCCGCCCCGAACGGCGGGATGAACGCACGGAACGCGGCGTCCAGGTCCGGCGGGATCTCCATCAGCGTCAGCCCGTTGTCCGTCACCGCGTCCGAGAGCAGCACCCCGCTGCCACCGGCACCGGTGATGATCACCACGTTGTCCCCGGCCGGAGCGGGGAGCACCGGCAACGCGCGCGCGTACTCCAGCATCTCGTTCAGGCCGGGTGCCCGGATGACCCCGGCCTGCCGCAGGATGTCGTCGTACACGGCGTCGTCCCCGGCGAGCGCCCCGGTGTGCGAGCCGGCGGCCCGCGCACCCGCCGCCGTGCGCCCCGCCTTGAGCACCACGACCGGCTTTTTCGGCACCGTCGCCCGCGCGGCCTCGACGAAGGCGCGGCCGTCCTTCAGGTCCTCCAGGTGCATCGCGATGCACTCGGTGTGCGGGTCCTCGCCGAACCAGGTGAGCAGGTCGTCCTCGTCCAGGTCCGCCTTGTTGCCGAGGCCGACGATCGCCGACACGCCCGTCTTCGTCGTCCGCGCGAAGCCCAGGATCGCCATCCCGATGCCACCCGACTGCGAGGTCAGCGCCACCCCGCCCTTCACGTCGTACGGTGTGCAGAACGTGGCGCACAGGTCCTGCCACGTCGAGTAGTAGCCGTAGATGTTCGGGCCGAGCAGCCGCACACCGTGGCGCTCGGCGACCGCCACGATCTCGTCCTGCAACGCGTGCTCACCGGTCTCCGCGAACCCGGAGGGGATCAGCACCGCGTTGGGGATCTTCTTGCGCCCCACCTCCTCCAGAGCCGCGGCCACGAACCGCGCCGGGATCGCGAAGACCGCCACATCCACCTCACCGGGAACGTCGGTGACACTCTTGTACGCCTTGCGGCCCAAGATGTCATCGGCCTTCGGGTTCACCGGGTGGATCTCGCCCGCGAAACCGCCGTCGACGAGGTTGCGCATCACCGAGTTGCCGATCTTGCCCGGTTCACCGGACGCGCCGATCACGGCGACCGACGTCGGCTGCATGAGGCGGCGCATCGAGGTGAGGATCTCCTCGCGCGAGTACCGGCGGCGCTCCTTCGGCGCCTCCGTCGCGAGGATCACCCGGATGTCGGCGGCCACCGCGCCCCCGGACGTGGCGATCACCGGATTGAGGTCCACCTCGGCGATCTCCGGGAAGTCGCCGACGAGTTCGGAGACCCGGCGGATCTGCTCGGCCACCGCCCGCCGGTCCACCCCGGCCCGCCCGCGCACCCCGCGCAGCACCTCCGCCGCCCGGATGGAGTCCAGCATGGACAGCGCCTCGTCGGCGTCGACGGGCGCCAGCCGGAACGTGACGTCCTTGAGCACCTCGACGAGCACCCCGCCGAGCCCGAAGGCCACCACCTTCCCGAACGTCGGGTCGGTCACCGCGCCGACGATGACCTCCTGCCCCTCGGGCAGCAGCTCCTGGATCTGCACCCCCTCGATGCGGGCCCCCGCGTCGTACGCGCGGGCACCGTCGACGATCCGGCGGAACGCCGCCCGCACGTCCGCCGCGCCCTGAACGCCGACGACCACACCGCCCGCGTCGGTCTTGTGCAGGATGTCCGGCGAGACGATCTTCATCACGACCGGCCCGTCGAACCGCGCCGCGCACGCCACCGCCTCGTCGACGTCCCGCGCCAGCTCCTCGCCCGGTACGGCGATCCCGTAGGCGTCGGCGAGCACCTTGCCCTCGGGCGCGGTGAGCGCGGTGCGGCCCGCGGCCCGCACGGAGTCCAGGAGCCGGCGCACCCGCGCCACCCGGTCCTCGGTCCCCATGTCAGATCACCCCGTTCGACTTGAGCAGCCGCAGTTCCTCGTCGCCGAGGCCCAGTTCACCGACGTAGACCTCCTCGTTGTGCTCGCCGAGCAGCGGAGAGGTGCGCACCTCCACGGGGGAGTCGGAGAGCTTGAGCGGGCTGCCGACGGTCACGAACTCGCCGCGCTCGGGGTGGGGGACGGTCACGACCATCTCGTTGGCGACCAGGGAGGGGTCCTCGATGATCTCCTTGGTGGACAGGATCGGCCCGCACGGGATGCTGTGCGCGTTGAGCCGCTCCAGCACCTCCCACTTGGGGAGGGTGGACGACCACTCCTCGATGAGCTGGAACATCTTGTTCAGCTTCGGCAGCCGGGCCCGGGGCGTCGCCCACTCGGGGTCCTCGGCCAGCTCGGGCCGGCCGATCAGCTCGCTCAGCGGCTGCCAGCCGACCGGCTGGACGATGACGTACACGTAGTCGTTCGGACCGCCCGGCGCGCACTTGACCGCCCAGCCCGGCTGGCCGCCGCCGGAGGCGTTCCCGGAGCGGGGGACCTCGTCGCCGAAGTCCTCGTTGGGATACTCGGCCAACGGGCCGTGGGCCAGGCGCTGCTGGTCGCGCAGCTTGACCCGGCAGAGGTTGAGCACCGCGTGCTGCATGGCCACGTTCACCCGCTGACCGCGTCCGGTGCGCTCCCGCTGGTAGAGCGCGGCGAGGATGCCCGCCACGACGTGCACACCCGTGCCCGAGTCCCCGATCTGCGCCCCCGTCGCCAGGGGCGGCCCGTCCTCGAAACCGGTCGTCGCCATCGATCCGCCCATCGCCTGCGCGACCACCTCGTACGCCTTGAAGCCGGTGTACGGGCCCTCGCCGAACCCCTTGACGGAGGCGTACACGATCCGCGGGTTGATCTCCCTGATGCGCTCCCAGGTGAAGCCCATCCGGTCCACCGCGCCCGGCCCGAAGTTCTCGACCATGACGTCCGAGCGGCGGATCAGCTCGGTGAGGATCTCCTTGCCGCGCGCGGACTTGGTGTTGAGGGTAATGCTCCGCTTGTTGCAGTTGAGCATCGTGAAGTAGAGGGAGTCGACGTCCGGGAGGTCGCGCAGCTGCCCCCGGGTGATGTCACCGGTGGGCGCCTCCAGCTTCACGACGTCCGCGCCGAGCCAGGCGAGCAACTGGGTCGCGGAGGGACCGGACTGCACGTGCGTCATGTCCAGGACGCGGACGCCTTCAAGGGCCTTCGCCGGCGTGTCCGTCATGGTGCCACCTCACTTGTACATCGTCTGGTTCATGGTTCCGGGGGCGTACGCGTCCGGGTCCACCCAGACGTTGACCAGGGACGGCTTGCCGGACTCGCGGGCCCGGCGCAGGGCCGGCCCGATGTCGGCGGGGTCGCGGACCTCCTCGCCGTGGCCGCCGAGCATCCGCGCGAACGCGTCGTACGGGACGTCCCCGAGGGTGTTGCCGACCCGCTCGCGCTCCTTGCCGTACTTGGCGGCCTGGCCGTAGCGGATCTGGTTCATCGAGGAGTTGTTGCCGACGATGCCCACGAAGGGCAGGTCGTAGCGGACGAGGGTCTCGAAGTCCCAGCCGGTGAGGGAGAAGGCGCCGTCGCCGAAGAGCGCGACGACCTCCTTGTCGGGCCGCGCCTGCTTGGCCGCGAGCACGAAGGGGACGCCGACGCCGAGCGTGCCGAGCGGCCCCGGGTCCATCCAGTGGCCCGGTGACCTGGGCTGCACGACCTGACCGGAGAAGGTGACGATGTCGCCGCCGTCGCCGATGTAGACCGAGTCCTCGGTGAGGAAGTCGTTGATCTCGCTGACCAGCCGGTACGGGTGGATGGGGGAGGCGTCCGACCTGAGCTGCGGCAGCCGCTTGTCCAGCGCCGTGCGTTCGGCGGCGCGCAGTTCGTCGAGCCACTCCTTGCGCCGCGCCGCGCCCCCGTCGATCCGCCCGGAGGCGGCCTCGGTCACCGACTTCAGGACGAGGCCGGCGTCGCCGACGATCCCGAGGTCGATGTCGCGGTTCTTGCCGACGGTGCGGTAGTCGAGGTCGATCTGCACGACCGTCGCGTCCGGGGAGAGCCGCTTGCCGTAGCCCATGCGGAAGTCGAAGGGCGTGCCCACGATGACGATGACGTCGGCGTTCGAGAAGGCGTAGCGCCGGGACAGCTGGAAGTGGTGCGGGTCGCCGGGCGGCAGCGTGCCGCGTCCGGCGCCGTTCATGTACGCCGGGACGTTCAGGGTGCGGACCAGTTCGACGGCCGCCTCGGTCGCGCGGGTCGTCCACACCTGGCTGCCGAGCAGGACGGCCGGCTTCTCCGCGTGCACCAGCAGGTCGGCGAGCCTCTCGACGGCCTCCGGGTCACCCGGCGAGCGCGTCGAGGCACGGTAGGCCCCCGCCTTCGGCACGCGGGCCCTGTCCACCGCCACCTCGGCGTCGAGCACGTCGCGCGGGATCTCCAGGAAGGAGGGGCCCGGCGCCCCGTGGTAGCACTCGCGGAACGCCATCGACACCATGTCGGCGACGCGGGCCGTGTCCGGCACGGTCGCCGCGAACTTGGTGATCGGCGTCATCATGTCGACGTGCGGCAGGTCCTGGAGGGACCCCATCTTGTGCTGGGTGTGCGCGCCCTGACCGCCGATCAGCAGCATCGGGGACTCGGCGCGGAAGGCGTTGGCGACGCCCGTGACGGCGTCGGTCGTACCCGGTCCGGCGGTGACCACCGCACAGCCGGGTCTGCCGGTGATGCGGGCGTAGCCGTCGGCGGCGTGCGCGGCGACCTGCTCGTGGCGTACGTCGACGACCTCGATGCCCTCGTCGACGCAGCCGTCGTAGATGTCGATGATGTGGCCGCCGCACAGCGTGTAGATGCGGTCGACCCCCTCGGCCTTGAGTGCCTTGGCGACGAGGTGACCGCCGGAGATGACGTCCTGGGTGCCGTCGGGCATGGCGAAGTCCTGTCCCTTCACGAGGGGTTGGGGCGCTCTCGCGTACATTGCATACAGTCGACGAATACTGTATGAAGCTTGTTATCCCGCATCCGGTGGGTGGTGTCCAGGGGGCGTGCGGCACTTTCAGTCAGGAGCCGAGATGGACCTGTACGAACACCAGGCAAGGGAACTCTTCGCAGCACACGGCATCGTGGTCCCGAGGGCCGAGGTCACGGACTCGCCGGACCGGGCACGTCAGATCGCCCGCGGGCTCGGCGGACGTGCCGTCGTCAAGGCGCAGGTGAAGACCGGCGGACGGGGCAAGGCGGGCGGTGTGCGGCTCGCCGCCGACCCCGTCGCGGCCGAACGGGCGGCCCGCGAGATCCTCGGCATGGACATCAGGGGCCACACGGTCGCCACCGTGATGCTCGCCGAACCGGTCGACGTCGACCGCGAGTTCTACGTGTCCTACGTCCTGGACCGCTCGGCCGGCCGCTTCCTCGCCATCGCCTGCGCGGAAGGCGGCACGGAGATAGAGGACGTGGCGGCCGAGCGCCCCGAAGCGGTGGTCCGCGTCCCCGTGGACCCGGACGAGGGCGTGACCCCGGCCGTCGCGGCACGCGTCGCGGCGGCGGCGGGCCTGCCGGCGCAGAGCGTCGACGCGCTCGTACGGCTGTGGGAGGTGCTGGTCCGCGAGGACGCCCTCCTCGTCGAGGTCAACCCGCTCGTGCGGACCACCCGGGGCCGCATCGTGGCCCTCGACGGCAAGGTCACCCTCGACGACAACGCCCGCTTCCGTCACCCCCGCCCGGACGGCGAGCAGGCGGCGTCCGCCGACCCGCTGGAGGCGAGGGCCGCCGCCAAGGGCCTCCACTACGTCCGGCTCGACGGCGAGGTCGGGGTCATCGGCAACGGCGCCGGGCTGGTGATGTCGACGCTCGACGCGGTCGCCGGCTGCGGTGCCCGGCCCGCCGACTTCCTCGACATCGGCGGCGGCGCCTCTGCCCGGGTCATGGCCGACGCCCTGTCGGTCGTCCTCTCCGACCCCGCCGTCAAATCCGTCCTCGTCAACGTCTTCGGCGGCATCACCGCCTGCGACGAGGTCGCCGACGGCATCGTCCGGGCGCTGGAGGAGGTCCGGCTCACCACACCGCTCGTCGTCCGCCTGGACGGCAACAACGCGGCGCGCGGCCGGGCCGTGCTGGCCGCCCGCGCCCACCCCCTGGTCGAACAGGCCACCACCATGGACGGCGCCGCCCGCCGTGCCGCCCGACTCGCCACCGCGGCGACCACCGCCGGATAAGGAGACAGGTCGACATGGCGATCTTCCTCACCAAGGAGAGCAAGGTCCTCGTCCAGGGCATGACCGGCGCCGAGGGCATGAAGCACGCCCGCCGCATGCTCGCCGCCGGCACCGACGTGGTGGGCGGCGTCAACCCGCGCAAGGCGGGCCGCACCGTCGACTTCGCGGAGCGCGCGGTGCCGGTCTTCGGGTCGGTCCGCGAGGGCGTCGAGCGCACCGGCGCCGACGTCACCGTGGTCTTCGTGCCGCCCGCCTTCGCCAAGGCCGCGGTCCTCGAGGCCGCCGACGCCCGCATCGGCCTGGCCGTCGTCATCACCGAGGGCGTCCCCGTCCACGACACCGTCGCCCTCACCGCGTACGCCGGGGCCCGGGGCACCCGGATCATCGGCCCCAACTGCCCCGGCCTGATCACCCCCGGCCAGTCCCACGCGGGCATCATCCCGCCCGACATCGCCCGGCCCGGCCCGGTCGGCCTGGTCTCCAAGTCGGGCACCCTCACCTACCAGCTCATGCACGAACTCCGCGACACCGGCTTCTCGACCTGCGTCGGCATCGGCGGCGACCCGGTCGTCGGCACCAGCCACATCGACTGCCTGGCCGCCTTCCAGGACGACCCCGACACCGAGCTGATCGTCCTCATCGGCGAGATCGGCGGCGACGCGGAGGAACGCGCGGCGGCCTACATCCGCGACCACGTCACCAAACCGGTCGTCGGCTACGTCGCCGGCTTCACGGCGCCCGAGGGGCGGACCATGGGCCATGCCGGTGCCATCGTCTCCGGCTCCTCGGGCACGGCCCGGGCCAAGAAGGAGGCGCTGGAGGCGGCCGGCGTACGGGTCGGGAGCACACCGACCGAGACGGCACGGCATGTCGTCGCCGTACTCGGCGGCGAGATCCGGGACGGGGTTTCCGCATGACGGCCGGGACCGGGGGCGCCGCCCTCACCCTCAAGCACGGCACCTCCTGGACCGACGCCTGGCGCCGCTGCCTCGCCGTCGCCCCCGAGGCGTTCCGGGACGACCGGGTCCTCAACCTCTGGGACGGTGCCTGGCGGGCGGACGGCCGGGTCCTGCCCGCCGTCAGTCCCGTGGACGGCACCCCGGTCTCCGGCCCGCCCCGGCTGGACGGGGCGACGGCCCACCGGGCGGTACGCGCCTGCCTCGACCAGCACCGCGCCTGGCGCCACGTCCCCCTGCCCGAACGCCGCGCCCGCGTCGCGGCCGCCCTCGACGCCCTCGCCGAGCACCGCGAGCTCCTCGCACTGCTGCTGGTCTGGGAGATCGGCAAACCCTGGCGGCTCGCGCAGGCCGACGTCGACCGGGCCGTCGACGGGGTGCGCTGGTACGTCGACGGCATCGAGGCGATGACCGAGGGCCGGGCACCGCTGGAGGGGCCGGTGTCCAACATCGCGAGCTGGAACTACCCGATGAGCGTGCTGGTCCACGCCCTGCTGGTGCAGGCCCTGGCGGGCAACGCGGTCATCGCCAAGACCCCCACCGACGGCGGTGTCGCCTGCCTGACCCTGGCCTGCGCCCTCGCCGCGCGCGAGGGCGTCCCCGTCACCCTCGTCAGCGGCAGCGGGGGCGAGCTGTCGCCGGCCCTGGTGCGGGCGCCCGAGATCGGCTGCGTCTCCTTCGTCGGCGGCCGCGACACCGGTGCCGCCGTGGCCACGGCCGTCGCCGACCTGGGGAAGCGGCACATCCTCGAACAGGAGGGACTCAACACCTGGGGCGTCTGGGAGTTCACCGACTGGGCCGCGCTCACGGCGGTGATCCCGAAGCTCTTCGACTACGGCAAGCAGCGCTGCACCGCCTACCCGCGCTTCGTCGTCCAGCGCCGGCAGTTCGACGCGTTCCTCGCGGCGTACCTCCCGGCGGTCCGCACCCTGCGCGTCGGCCACCCGCTCGCCGTCGAGGCACCGCACGACCCCTGCCCGCGGCTCGACTTCGGGCCGGTGATCAACGCGTCCAAGGCGAAGGAGCTGCACGACCAGGTCGCCGAGGCCGTCGACCGGGGCGCCGTCCCCCTGTACCGCGGCAGTGCCGCCGACGCCCGCTTCCTGCCCGGCCAGGACACCTCTGCCTACGTCCAGCCGGTCACCCTCCTGAATCCGCCCCGGTCCTCACCGCTGCACCACGCGGAGCCCTTCGGCCCGGTCGACACCGTCGTCCTGGTCGACACCGAGGCGGAGCTGCTCGCCGCGATGAACGCCTCGAACGGCGCGCTGGTCGCCACGCTCGCCACCGACGACCGGGCGACGTACGACAGGCTCGCGCCGCAGATCCGCGCGTTCAAGGTCGGCCACGGTGTCCCGCGCTCCCGCGGGGACCGCGACGAGCTGTTCGGCGGACACGGCGCGTCCTGGCGCGGGGCCTTCGTAGGCGGCGAGCTGCTGGTACGCGCCGTCACCCGGGGACCGGCGGGGGAGCGGCTGCCGGGGAACTTCCCGGACCACCACCTCATGCCGTAGGGCCGAGGGCACCGGGCGGGGCGGGAGGCCGTCAGCCGATGCCCTGGCGGTCCGGCTCCAGGGCGAAGGCCCGGTCCGCCGCGCTCGGCGCGGTCCGTTCGACGGCCTGCCGCAACAGCTCGCGGTGGCGCCGCAGAGGCTCGCGCCGCTCCGGCGGCGCGAGCCTCAGCAGGTCGTCGAGCCCGGCCAGCATCCGCCGCGTGACCTGCGGGGCCTCCACGGCGCAGCCCCTGACCTCCGCGAACCCGAGATCCACCAGCTCGGTCCAGCCCGGCACGGGCTGCACCAGCCGGACGGCGCCGTGCCGGTCCCGGTGCTCGACGGGGTCCAGCGGCCGCCGGGACAGGTCGGCCAGGATCTGCACCACCCGGTCCAGCGCCTGCACGGCGGTCGTCGGATCGTTCACCGCCGGGGACAGCGCGCGCAGCCCGATGTCGGACAGCTGGCGCAACCCGAACGCCAGATCCTGGTGGAAGGTCCGCTCGACCCCCACGGCCAGGGCGTACCGCAGGCTCGCGCGCGGCGGAGCCTGTCCGCCGTGCACCGCGAGGACGGGAGTGCCGGGCACCAGGAAGTCACCGATCCGCGGGACCAGCCGCAGGACCACTCCGTGCCTGCGGGCCACCCGCACCAGCCGGGCGGTGTGCACGTCCCGCAGCACACCGGCACGCCCCTCGTGGGCGACCCACCCGGTCACCGGACCGAGGGCGGGCACCCCGCCACCCGTCGGCCCCGGCATCTGCGCCGCCACCCGGAAGGACTCCGCGGCGATCCGGGCGATCACATGGCTGACCCGCATCAGCCGCAGCGTCGCGTTCACGTACATCACGAACAGCAGCAGACTGAGCGCGACCATCGCGAGGGTGAGCACCGACTGCACCAGGGGCACCGACGTGGTGTCACGCGGGTCGGGGGTGCTGTCGTAACTGGTCAGGACGAGCAGGGTCAGCACGAACGTGGCGAGGAAGACGGCGAAGGTCGCCTTCGTGATCCGGCTGCGGACGAAGAGCCGCACCACCCGCGGGGTGAACTGCCCGCTCGCCATCTGCACGGCGACCAGCGAGATGCTGAACACCACACCGATGAACGTCATCATCGCCGAGCCGACCGCGGACACCACCGTCCTCGCGTCGTCCGCGAACCGCAGCAGCTCGGCGAGGGTCTCGTAGTCCCCCTCGTCCTGCAACGCCCGCACGAGCGCGGCGTCCAGCTCTTGTGCCACCAGCCACACCACGAAGACGCCCACCATGGCCGCCGTGGGCGCGAACCAGAACGTGTCCCGCAGATGCTCCCTGAGCGGCGACAGCGGCCGCGGCCGACGACGCGGAAGCGGACCCTGGGTAACCTTCCAGTCACTCATGGTCCGACCCTAGGCGCCGCGGAGCCGTCGGTCCCGGACCGCCGCTCAGGCGAAGGAAACGCAGGTGAAAGGCGCTGCGAAAGCTTGGTATGGTTGTCCATGTCGCCGCGGGGGAGCACCCCGCACAGCGACAGACACCTGGTCCGGGTGGCGGAATGGCAGACGCGCTAGCTTGAGGTGCTAGTGCCCTTTATCGGGCGTGGGGGTTCAAGTCCCCCCTCGGACACAAGACAGGCAGCAACGTGATGCCGGTCGGGAGAGATCCCGGCCGGCATTGCGCGTTTTCCGCGCTGCTCCGGAACCGCACCCATCCCTTCGCGGTCTCCCGCACGGAGACGACGAGGCGCCCCGGGAGCGGTACGCGAGCCCCGGTAAATGCGATGCGCCGGCGCTTCCGGCTTCCCTACACTCACCACGACATCGAGACCGAACGAGGGGAGCCGGGCCGTGCGCATCCGCACCGCTGCCGTCGTTCCCCCGGCCCGGTACGAGGTGATCCTCGTGTCTCCGGCCGTCCGGTGTCCGCTGCGCGGCCGGCACCGGAAACCCGCGACGACGCACTGACGTACGCCCGCTCGGCCACGCCGGTACCGATACCGGTACCGCAGCACCGCCGGTACCTCCGGCACCTCCGGCACCAGGAGTGCCGCCGGCCGCCGCCGCGAGCGTCCGCCGTCCCGGGAGATCGCGCCGCCCCCTGCACAGACCAGCGAAGGGCCACGGGCCGTGCGCACCCATGTCAGCACCCTCACCACCGTCCGCAATCTGGGCATCCTCGCCCACGTCGACGCCGGCAAGACCACCGTCACCGAGCGGATCCTCTACACCACCGGCACCACTCACAAGCGCGGCGAGGTCCACGACGGCACGACCGTCACCGACTTCGACCCGCAGGAACGCGACCGCGGGATCACCATCTTCGCCGCGGCGGTCAGCTGCTCCTGGGACGGCCACCGGATCAACCTGATCGACACTCCGGGGCACGTCGACTTCGCCGACGAGGTCGAACGCTCGCTCCGCGTGCTGGACGGCGCGGTCGCCGTGTTCGACGCCGTCGCCGGGGTGGAACCGCAGAGCGAGTCCGTGTGGCGCCAGGCGGACCGGCACGGGGTCCCGCGGATCGCGTTCGTCAACAAGATGGACCGGGCGGGCGCCGACCTCGACGCGGCCGTCGCCTCGATCCGTGAGCGACTGCACCCGGTGCCGCTGGTCGTGCAGTTGCCGATCGGCGCGGAGGACGGTTTCACCGGCGTCGTCGACCTGCTGCGCATGCGCGCCCTGGTGTGGGCCGACGGCTCCGACACGGCCGAGGAGGGGCCGGTCCCGCACGCCCTGCGTGAGGAAGCGGCGCGCAGGCGGCGACTGCTGGAGGAGGCGGTGGCGGAACGCCACCCGGCCGCGCTGGAGGAGTTCTGCGACCGCGAGACCCTCGACGCGACCACCCTCACCGCCGCCCTGCGCGACCTGACCCGCGGCGGCGACGGCGTGGTGGTGCTGTGCGGCTCGGCCTACCGCAACCGCGGCGTCGAGCCGCTGCTGGACGCGGTGGTGGCCTACCTGCCGTCACCGTCGGACGTACCCCCGGTGCGCGGCACCCATGGTGCCGCGGAGCAGGAACGGCCCGCCGACCCGGCGGCGCCGATGGCGGCACTGGCGTTCAAGGTGAACGCCACCCCGACAGGACGGCTGACCTACCTGCGGGTGTACTCGGGCACGATCGGGAAGGGGGACACCGTGTGGGACGCGAGCGCACGACGCACCGAGCGGATCGGCCGCATCCTGCGGGTGTGCGCCGACCGCCACGACCCGCTGGAACGGGCGGTCGCCGGGGACATCGTCGCCGTGGTCGGGCTGAAGTCCGCCCGCGCCGGCTCGACCCTGTGCGCACCGGACGACCCCCTGGTCCTGGAACCCCCGGGTGTCGCCGAGCCCGTCGTGCACGTGGCGGTCCAGGCGCGTCGCTCCGCGGACACGGACCGACTGGCCACCGCGCTCGCCCGGCTGACCGAGGAAGACCCCTCGCTCGCCGTCCGGTCCGACCCGCAGACCGGTCAGACCGTGCTGTCGGGCATGGGGGAACTGCACCTGGAGGTCGCGGTGGAGCGCGTACGGCGCGAGCACGGTCTCGAGGTCGCCGTCGGCCGCCCAGGCGTGGCGTACCGCGAGACGGTCGGTGAGGGCGTGTCCGGCTTCGTGTACCGGCACGTCAAACAGGACGGCGGCGCGGGGCAGTTCGCGCACGTCGTGCTCGACGTGGAGCCGTGGGAGGAGGACACGGAAGAACGGGGCCTGGTGTTCCGTTCCGCGGTCGTCGGTGGGCGCGTGCCGCAGGAGTTCGTCCGTGCGGTCGAGGCCGGCTGCCGCGACGCGCTGGCCGAGGGCCCTCTCGGCGGTCACCCGGTGACCGGCGTGCGGGTCACGCTCGTCGACGGCCTCACCCACGTCAAGGACTCCTCGGAGACGGCCTTCCGCACCGCCGGCCGCTTCGGGCTCCGCGACGCCCTGCGCGTTTCGGCGATGGTCCTGCTGGAGCCGGTGGTCGAGGTCACGGTCACCGTGCCGGAGGACGCGGTCGGTGGCGTCCTCGGTGACCTGGCCGCCCGACGTGGCCGGGTCAAGGGCTCCGACACGGGGGCCGGCACGGCGGTCGTCACCGCCACCGTGCCGCTGGCCGAACTGTTCGGCTACGCGACCCGGCTGCGCAGCCGCACCCAGGGCCGCGGCACGTTCAGTGCCCGGCCCACCGGCTACGCGCCGGCGCCGCCCCCGGCCGCCGTCCGCTAGCGCACCGGGCCGGCCCCTCCCCGTACGCGGGAGGGGCCGGGCTCGCACCGGGCTCGCACCGGGCTCGCACCGGGCTCGCACCGGGCTCGCACCGGGCTCGCACCGGGCTCGCACCGGGCTCGCACCGGGCTCGCACCGGGCCCGCACCGGGCTCGCACCCGGCTCACACCGGGCCCGCACCGGGCCCGCACCGGGCTCGCACCCGGCTCACACCGGGCCCGCACCGGGCCCGCACCCAGCTCGCACCGGGCCCGCACCGGGCCCGCACCCGGCTCGCACCGGCCTTGCACCGTCCTCGGTCAGGGGTACGACACGACCGACCGTCGACGCACGGTCTACGTCCCCGAGGCCGGCGCGCCCACGTTCCCGTCACTTCCCCGACACTCCCTGTGGGAGAGGCCCTCCCGACAGGCCGGCCCCGGGCGCCACCGGGGCCGGCCCCTGCGGTCAGGCGCGCGCGAGCAGCGACTCCCACGCCTCCGCCGCGGCCGGGTGCCGGATCGTCAGCACGGCCCCCCGGGCTGCGGCGCCGACCGGGGAGGCGGCCTCCGCGGCCCACTCCCCGTCACACCCCAGCAGGCCGGCCAGCGCGTCGCAGGCCGCCGGGTGCGCGGCCAGGAGCGAGGCGCCCATCGGCCCGGCCGGTGCTCCGGTCGGCGCTCCGGGCTGGGCCCACTCCCCGGCGCAGCCCAGCAGCTCCGCGACCGCGTCGCAGGTCGCCGGGTGCGCCGGCAGCAGCGCGGCTCCCCGGGGGCCGGGCTTCTCGGCCCCCGCCCGGCGGAGTACGGGCGCGGCGGCGGGCATCCGCCACGGCGGTACCCACGCGTCCAGGGCCGCCAGCCGGCCCGGGAAGATCCGTCCCGCCTCCCGGATCAGCAGCGGGGCCAGCTCCGCGGCGCCCGAGCGCATCGTGGTGATCAGCAGCGGCAGCCACGGCAGCAGCACGGCGTCCGGCAGCCGCGCGAACGCGTTCGACACCGCCTCCACCACCACGTCCGCCAGCCCCGGCACGGGCTCCAGCGCGTGCACGAAGCCGTTGAGATAGCGCGGATAGGCGGGCACCACCAGCGGGTTGGACAGCAACTCGTCGCACCGCCGGCGCAGTCCGTCCCGCGACAGGGTGCCGAGCTGCACCTGGGCCGCCCACAGCAGCGCCGTCTTCGACGGCTCCTCGGGGTGCGACTGGGCGACCGCCAGCTCCAGCTGCGCCCGGTCGCACCCCAGGGACAGCGCGAGGCCCTCCATGCTGAACAGGAAGCCGAGCATCGCCGCGACCTGCCCCACCGTCGCGTCCTCGTCCCGGAACGCCGTCGGCAGCAACGTGCAGTAGTGGGCGTAGCCGGTCCGGACGAACGACTCGATCCAGGAGGGCAGCTCCGGCTCGCTGGTCCGGTAGTACGCCAGCAGTCCGCGCACCCGGCGCAGCACCTCCGGCGCGCCGTCGACGCTGCGCTCGGTGGCGAGGACCTTCAGCGCGTGGGTGCCCAGCTCGTCGGCGAGACGCCGGCTGCCCAGGTACAGCGTCGCGTCCTCGACCGCCGCGAGCACGGTCGCCGTCGTCGCCCGAGGCCCGTACGCGTCCCGCCGCAGCCGCTGCTCCAGGACCTGCTCGATGCTGACGCCCTCGTAGCCGAGTTCGATGAGGGCCCGCTGGTGGGTGCCGATCGCCAGGTCCCACGACTCCTGGATCGAGCGCTCGCCGAGCCGCCGCTCGCCCATGATCGGCCGGGCCGCACCGTGCGGCATCAGCCTCCGCAGCATCCACAGCACGTCGGAACAGGCCCGCAGCTCCGGCCGGGAGACCATGTCCAGCAGAGCCCGCTGCACACCCCGCTGCTGGAGCTTCAGCCCGAGCGGCGCCAGCCGGTCGTGCACGTCCCGGGCGAGCGGCGGCAGCGCCTCGTAGCCGACCTGGCCGACCCGGTCACCGCCCATCATGATCTCGACCAGGCGCCGCACGTCCCGCCGCCCGGGGACGGTGTCCTTCTCGATGCAGGTGACCGCCGCGTCCTGGAAGTCGTACGGAGTCGGCTTGGCCCGGTCCCGCATCCCGGCGAGCAGGATCGACGTCTCGAAGACGGCGATGGCGTCGGCGGTCGAGGCGAGGTATCCGTTGCGCCGGGCGGCGCGCACGATGTCCACGGACCAGCCGAGCAGTTCCGCCTCGTCCAGGCCGTCGATCACCGGTGGCCTGCGCAGGAAGCCGGACAGCCGGTCCTCGGCGGCCACGGGCTCCGGTGCCGGGGCGGCCGCCTGCTTCCGCGCGGACCCGGACTTCTTCGTCCCGGCCTGGCCCGCCAGGCGGAACGGCTTCACCCGGGTCCGCTTCAGGCTCTTCGCCCACTCGGTCGCGGCGATCGACACCGACCCCGCGGCGAGACCGAACTGCGCCTCGATCGCCGCGTGACTGGACGGGATCAGCCCGTACTGCCAAGCGGTGGCGGAACGCGGCGAGATGGTGAACGTGTCGCTGCCCGCCACCCCGAACTCCGCCACCCGGCTGGCCGCGTGGAAGGCCCCGCACACGTACAGCGCGTCCGACGGATCCGTCCCGGTCGCCGCCATGTGCTCCCGCATCCGCGTCCACATGTACCGCTCGCGGTCCTCGTCCACCCGGACCCGGTCGCCGTCGCCCGGGGCGAGCCGCCGGAAGAGGCTGCCGATGAGGAACATGACCTGGCGGTAGGTGTCGTGGTCGGCGGCGCCGTCGCCGGTGCCCGCGCCGAGCGGCACCTCGACGTACTGGTGCCACCACTCCGACCAGTGCCGCACCTTGCCGTGCCGCAGCAGGTGCTCCTCCAGCTCGGCGAAGCGCGGACGCAGGTCGCCGATCTCGACGCCGACGGCCTCGCCGTGCAGCGCGGCCTCGGGCTCACCGGAGGCCGGAGCCCCTTCCGCCGGGGTCTCGCCGGCCGCCTCCCCGCCCCTGCTGTCCCACTGGAATACGTGGTCCGCCGACCGGTCGACGAGGACCAGCTCCACCCCGGGCGTGTCGAGGGCGTACGCGATGGCCTGGTACTCGGCGGACGCCTCGGTGATCGGCGCGACGACCGACAGCGGCGCCCACTCGGCGGGGAAGCCGTCCACGTCACCGGCGAACGCCTGCACCGCCACCGGCAGCCGGCAGTTGCGCAGCTCGGTGAGGAGCGGAGCCATGTCCTCGCACAGCTCCACGTAGACGACCTTCGGCTGCTTGGCGCGCAGCCGTCGGGCCATGGCGGTCGCCGAGGCGGGGGAGTGGTGACAGACCGGGAAGATCTCCAGCGGCTCGCGCACCGCCCGGTCGACGTCGTCGACCAGGCCGAGGAGGATGCCCTCCAGCGCGTCCGGTCCGCCCGCGAACGTGGCGGCCGCCTCCTGCAACTGCCCGCGCAGCGCGGCGAACGACGTGCTCTCCTGGGGCCCGCTCATGACAGGGTGGCGATCGCGTCGCGGCCGCCCTCCAGGAACTCGGGCCAGGAGCCGCCCTCCTCCTTGCTGCGCGGCTCGACGACACCGTGCAGGTACTTGTTGAGGATGGCCAGGTCCTCCGGCTCGCGGCGGGTGAGCGAGCCGACCAGCGAGGACGCGAGGGCACGGGCGGTCAGGGCGCGCTCACCGAAGAAGTTGCTGTGCAGCACGGCGTCCTCCAGGACACCGATCTGCTCGGCGGTCGACAGGGCGGACTCCAGCTTCTCGTCGTCGCTGCCGGCCGCGGCCGCCGAGGCGCGCAGGTCCGCGAAGCTCTGCAGGAGCACGTCGAGCAGGGTCGGGGGCACGTCCAGCTCGATCGAGTGCCGGCGCAGCAGCTCCTCGGTGCGGAAGCGGACGATCTCCGCCTCGCTCTTCTTGTTAGTCACGACCGGGATGCGGACGAAGTTGAAACGCCGCTTGAGCGCGGAGGACAGGTCGTTGACGCCCCGGTCGCGGCTGTTGGCCGTGGCGATGATCGAGAAGCCGGGCTTGGCGAAGACGATGTTGTCGTCCCCGCTCCCGCTCTCCAGCTCGGGCACGGAGATGTACTTCTCCGAGAGGATGGAGATCAGAGCGTCCTGGACGTCACTGGTCGACCGGGTCAGCTCCTCGAACCGGCCGATGGAGCCGGCCTCCATCGCGGTCATGATCGGCGAGGGGATCATCGACTCCCGCGACTGCCCCTTGGCGATGACCATCGACACGTTCCACGAGTACTTGATGTGGTCCTCGGTGGTGCCGGCCGTGCCCTGCACCACCAGCGTGGAGTTGCGGCTGATCGCCGCCGACAGCAGCTCGGCCAGCCAGCTCTTGCCGGTGCCCGGATCGCCGATGAGCAGCAGACCGCGGTCGGAGGCGAGGGTCACGATGGACCGCTCGACGAAGCTGCGGTCACCGAACCACTTCTGCGAGACCTCCCGGTCGAGGCCGTCGGAGCGCTCGGAACCGAGGATGAACAGGCGGACCATCTTCGGCGACAGACGCCACGAGAACGGCTTGGGGCTGTCGTCGATCGACTCCAGCCAGTCGAGCTCCTCCGCGTACTTGATCTCGGCGGGCGCGCGCAGCAGGTCGGACATGAGGAAGGCCTTTCCATGCGGTGATCACAACGAAACGGAACGAGAGGCCCCTTCGGGCGCTCGGGCGCTCGGTGATCAGGTGAGGAACGTCTTGAGTTCGTGCACGAGCTTCTTGATGTGTCCCGAGATCACCGGGGTGCCGAGGTCCTTGAACCGCTCCCGGAACCAGGGGTCGACGCTGCCCCGCCCGGAGCTGGTCACCGAGCCGACCGGGATGAACCTCGCTCCCGAGCGATGGACGGCGGCCATGCTGTCGAACAGCTCCTGCCGGCGCCACTCGTAGAAGTCGGAGATCCACACCACGACGGTGTTGCGCGGCTCGGCGATCTTCGGCTGGGCGAGGGCCATCGCGACCGTGCCGTCCGTGCCGCCGCCGAGCTTGGTGCGCAGCAGTGTCTCGAAGGGGTCGTGCGCCCAGGGGGTGAGGTCCAGCGCCTGCGTGTCGTAGGCGATCAGATGGACGTCCACCTTCGGCAGCCCCGCGAAGATGGAGGCGAGGATGGTGCAGTTGACCATGGAGTCGACCATGGAACCCGACTGGTCCACCACCACGACGAGCCGCTGGGGTGTCGTCTTGCGGCTGGTGTGCCGGTAGTAGAGACGGTCGACGTAGAGCCGCTCCTCCTCTGGACTCCAGTTGGTGAGGTTCTTCCAGATGGTGCGGTCGATGTCGAGGTTGCGGAAGACCCGCTTGGGCGGCACGGACCGGTCGAGCTCACCGACCGTGGACTTCTCCACCTGGGTGCGGAGCACCTCGGTGACCTCGTCGACGTACCGGCGGATCAGCGCCTTGGCGTTGGCCAGCGCGACGCCGGAGAGGTTGTCCTTGTCGCGCAGCAGCTGCTCGATCAGGGACATGCTGGGTGTCAGCCGGGCGGCCAGCGCGGGATCGGCCAGCACCTCGCGCAGCCGCATGCGCTGCACGAGGCCGGCCTCGATGGAGCCGAGTGCCGGCCCGATCTCCGGGATGAGACGGCTGAGGTCGGGGGTGGGCCCGCCGACGCCCGTACCGGTCGGGCTGACGCCGCCGCCGGGCCGGCCCGCGGTGCCCCGCCCGCCCCGCAGTTCACCGGGCCGGCAGCCGAGGGCACGCTCCAGCCACTCCGCGTCGGACTGCCAGCGCGCCAGCTGTTCGGCGGTGACGTTGCCGGGGCGGGAGGCGAAGACGTTCAGCAGGACCTTCGACGCCAGCGCCGCGCGCCGCACCTCGGCGGCCCGGTCGCGCTCACCGTCCTCCTCCGGCTCCGGCGTCATCAAACCGTCGAACTCCTCGGCGAGTTCGGGATGGCGCTGCACGACGGAGCCGACGGACGCGTCGGGGTCCAGGAGGGCGGGAGGCAGGCCGATGTCCTCGACGACGGCGAGACTCGCCGACTCCAGCGTGGCCTGCTCCTCGGGGTCGAAGAGCCGGGCGAGCAGCCGCCAGTAGAGGACCTGCCGGCGGTTGTCGGACGCGTCGGGATCGGGGGCGGGACCGGGAGCCTGCCCGGGGGAGCGGCCGGTCATTTCCGCAGCAGCTTTCCGGCGCGCTCGCGCAGTACGGTGACGGCGTCCGTGGCTGCCTTCTCGGCCCGGGCCCCCGCCTTGTCGGTCGTCCCCCCGGCCCAGGCGCCGGCGTGCACCGCGACGGCCTTCTTCCGCACCAGCCGCTCGACGGCGAGTGGCTGGAGCAGGAACTCCCCGGCATCCCAGCGCAGCAGCCCGAGGCACGCCACGGACGAGGCCACGACCTCGGGAGTGAGCGGCCCCGCGACCGGCAGGCGGTCGGTGTCGACGCCGAGGTGGCCTCCGGCCGTCCGGAGGACGACCCGGCCGTCCTCCTCCTCCACGCCGTACCCTTCCAGCAGCACCGGCACCGCCAGCCGGGCCGGATGCCGCTCCAGGGGAGCCACGGGGAACGCGGCGGCGGTGGGCAGCGCGACCCGGGCGGTGGTGAAGGCTTCGGCGGGCTCACCCGCACGCGCGCGGGCGTCGTCCCAGACGAGGTCGCCCTCGGCGGTCAGGGGCATCGCGTCGAGGTCCATGGAACGGCCCTCGCTCACGGCGGCCAGCAGCGACATGTGCGGTCGCAGCAGCTGCCACAGACCGGCCCCGACGACCGTGTCGGGCTTCGGTGCGGACACCGAGGCGCGCACCAGCCGGGGTGTACCGCCGTCAGCGGGCTCGAACACCGCGTGCACCTGCGCCTGTACGGCGGTGGCGTGCTCCTGGACGTCGACACCGAGCGGCAGCAGACGCCCGGTCGCCTCGGTCACGACCGGTTCGGGGTCGCCGCCCGGCAGCGTCAGCAGCAGGGCCCGCGACCACAGGTCGGCCCAGCGGCGCACCGGCACCCGCTCCAGCGTCGCCCCGGGACAGGAGGCGGCCAGCTCGGCGGCGAACCCGTCGAGCAGCGTGGCCGGCCGGCGCGACGCGGGGTCCGGCAGCATCGCGGAGACGACGGGCGCGGCCCCGCCGACCAGCTCGTGGTCGATGCCCCGCCAGCCGGCCCGCGCCAGGTCGCACAGCCAGCCGCGCGCGGCCAGGCGCAGATTGGCGGCCTGCTCCGCCCCGGCCGCGGGGGCGGCGGCGGCCTCACCCCGGGGTCGGCCGACGGCCTCCTCCACCCGGTCGACCAGCGCGTCGTGGACGGACCCGAGCAGAGCGGTGCGGGCGGCGGCGAGGGCGACGAAGTGCCCCTCGTCACCGGCCCCGGCGATCGTCTTGTCGGCGGCCTCGGCCACCCGCGAGGCCAGCGGCGACCCGGCGACGGCGTCGGCGAGCGCGGCCAGCCCTTCGGCCTGCCCGGGCTGCGGGCGGAGCAGCCCGCCGACGAGCGCGGCATCGAAGCCGTCCACGGCGGCGAGGGCCTCGTCGAGACCGTCCACCGCGTCGAGAAGGAGATCGGCACGCATCAGGTGGCCACCGTCCTGGTCGTCGGGAACCACTGCATCTCGGGCAGCGGAGCGGTGGTGACCGGAAGTTCGAGGTAGGCGAGGTGCCGCAGGAACCGGCTGAAGACCTGGGCCGCCGCCGAGCCGTCGCCGGGCCCGGGCCGCGTGGACGTCATGGCGTAGGTGAGCACCTGCGCGTCGGCGGGGTCCTCGGCGTCGACCTTCAGGTACCTGGCGACGCGCTCCGCCCCGTACTGGAGCACGGCCTCACCGACGAGCGCGCGTATGTGGTTGCAGAACGAGCCGTGCGCCCCGCCGCAGGGGCGGTTGTTGTTGGTGCTGCACGAGTACGCGTACGACCCGGCCGCGACCGAGGACACGTAGACGCGCCCGATGTCCGAGCCGCTGGAGACCACACCCTGCAACCGGCCGTCGGCCAGCTCGACGAACGGCACCTTGGCCAGCTTCCTCGGCCGCGCGGGCGGCACCACCCGAGCCGTGCTCGACTTCTCCCAGACGGACAACGCACCATCTCCCATGCAAGCGAAGGGGGCGTTCACGCCACCTCGGCGGAACGAGATCGAATCTATCGGCAGGCACTGACAACGCCTCCGTCCATCGTGTCCTCGGCGCTCGCGACCGCCCCTCGACGCGACCTTGACGGCGCCCGTGAACAGGTCGCTACTTGTGCAGTGGACGTCGGGCGACTGCCCAAGCCCGCGCCGACGGAGAGCGGAGCACCGACGACCGGACCCGTGACAGAAGCCCGCACCGCACCGCGACGACCAGCAACCCACCGCAGGGAGCAGCCGTGTTCGCGAACGTGCCCACCGTCCTGACCCCGCTCAGAGCCAGACTCCTTCTGGTCCTGACCGTCCTGCTGGCCACCCTCGCGCCCGCCGCCCCGGCACTGGCCGCGGGCTCAGCGGACGCCACCCGTCCCCGCCCCGGCGCCGAGGTCGTGGCCGTCACCCGGGTCGCGGACCGGCAGGTCGACCTGTCGGTACGGTCGACGGCCCTGGGCGGCCGGACCGTCCAGGTCCGCCTCCTCACCCCCGACGGCTGGGACCCGCACGACCGCCGGCGCCGGCACTGGCCGACCCTGTGGCTCCTCCACGGCTGCTGCGGCGACTACACGTCGTGGACGAGCAGGACGGACGTGGCGGAGACCGAGAGCCTGCGCGACGTCCTCGTCGTCATGCCGGAGGCCGGCTGGAACGGCTGGTACAGCGACTGGTGGAACCACGGCAAGGGCGGCGACCCGGCCTGGGAGACCTTCCACACGGTGGAGCTGCGCCGCCTGCTGGAACGCGACTGGGGCGCCGGCGACGACCGTGTCGTGGCCGGCCTGTCGATGGGAGGCCAGGGGGCCCTGCTCTACGCGGCCCGCCGCCCGGGCATGTTCAGGGCCGCGGCCGCCTACTCCGGCTCGGCGCACCCACTCCTGAACGACGAGTCCGTCGACCGCATCCTGGGCTTCTTCGCCGGCCAGGGCAACGACCCGCTCCGCGTCTGGGGCGACCCGGTCGCGCAACGCCGCGTGTGGGAGGCTCACGACCCCTTCCATCTCGCCCGGCGACTCAGGTCGATCCCGGTGTACCTGTCCTGCGGCGACGGCACGACGGGTCCCCTCGACACACCGGGGAGCACCAGCGCCCTGGAGGCGGACTTCAACAGGCAGAACCATGCGCTGGCGGCACAGCTGGAGCGGGTGGGGGCGAAGAAGGTGACCACCCACTTCTACGGCCCGGGCACCCACACCTGGCCGTACTGGGAGCGCGAGCTGCACGCCTCGCTCCCCATGCTGCTGGACGCCCTCGGGGTGGGGGACCCCCGGGGCAGGTAGCTTCCCGGCATGCCACGACCCGGGGAGCGGTCCTCCCCGGGTCGTGGCATGCCCTCTTCCGCCGGTTCAGCCGTACGGAATCACCAGCACGGACTTGTCCGTGCCCGTCTGGAGCTTGGCGCTGCCGTTGCCGATGGCGCTCCACACCTCGAGGCGCACGCTGCCGCCCCTGAGGTCGGCCGGGGTTCCCGTCGACGCCTTCAGGCCGCGCGCCTGCGTGTACTCCTCCCATCCGTTGACCGGGTCGGTCGCGAAGTAGTGGTACGTCTCCGTCCGGTCGTAGCTGCCGTCACCGGTGAAGTCGTAACTGACGCGCGCCTGCTGGCCGAGGCCGACCGCGGTGCCCGCGTCCACCTGGAGCCGGAAGGCGGTCGACGCGCCCGGGGTGAGCGAGCCGTTGACGCCCCGTACCTCGTAGACGAGGGGCTGGTACGGGCTGCCGTCGTGGTTGGCGCCGCCGCCGGAGGCGATGGTGTCGCTGCCCGCGGTGCCCCCGGTCGCCGTGGTCAGGGCGCCGCCGCTGCGCAGCTGGAAGGTGTTGCCGGTCGGCGGCTCCGGATCGGGGTCCGGGTCCGTCGAGCCCGACCCGGAGCCGGTCGCCGTGGAACGGGCCGGTACGGCCAGGGTCTTGCCGTCGGAGAAGGTCACCGTGCGGGCCGTCGACCCGTGGTTGTGGGCCGCGTAGGTCCGGGTCGTCCCCTTGGTGAAGACGGCGGAGGTGGGGATGTCCCCGGTGACGGTGGCATCCGGCGCGCCGAGGGCGTCGAGGGTGTTGAGCCAGTGGTAGGTGTGCGCCTTGGACTCCCCCTGTTCCGGGGTGTAGCCCGCGTGCCCCGCATCCCACTTGGCCTTGGCCGCAGCGGGGTCGGCGAACGACTGGAACTCCCAGAGGATGTCGCGCCATTCGACGGCCGGGCCGCCGTTCTCCCGCTCCATCTCGGCGATGTTGCGCCGGATCGCGGCCTTCTCGCCGCCGAGGTGCAGCGAGCCGCCCGTCACGGGAAGGACGTTGATGCCGTGGATCTCCTCGGGGTTGGCGGTCCACCAGGTGGAGTAGGCGGCGCCGCTGCCCCACACCATGCCGGCCGTGTCATGGCCGAACGAGGACGGGAAGACCTGCTCGTCGGCGTCGAACCAGTACTGGGCGATCGACTCCGACTCGGTGGTCAGCAGGAAGGTGCCGAGGTCGCGCAGCGAGGTGTCGCCGGTGGCCGAGCCCCACAGGATCAGGGCCGCGCTGAGGTTGGTGGACTCGGAGGACGACTCCTGGTTGTTGCCGGCCGCGAAGCCCTGGTGACCGGAGGCCCAGCTGTGGCCCGCGTACACGTCGAAGCCGCGCAGGAAGGGGAAGGCGGTGTCGGTGCGGCTGGGGTTGGCGGTGTCCCGCACGAGGGTCTTGACCATGCCGCCCCACGCGGAGTCGGCGGCCCACGCCTGGTCGTACTGGGCGATGATCGCCGCCGCGTACACGTAGTAGCCGTAGTGGAAGTGGTGGTCGTTGAGTTCGGTGTCGCTGCCGTAGGAGGCGGGGTAGCCGGTGAGGGTCTTCCAGTCCTTGTCGTAGCTGAACTCGTTCGCGCCCCCCGCCGTGAACCAGTCCTGGAGCCTGCCCTTCAGCAGGCCGAGCATCCGGTCGCGGACGGCGGTCTCGCCGATCTGGTCGGCCACCGGCACGAGTTGGGCGAGGCGGCCGAGTGCCTTGCCGGTCCAGTAGGTGTCGGCGGCCCCGGAGAAGGGGTCGGAGGCGTTCACGACCTCGTTGAGGTATCCGCGCAGCCGGGCGGTGTCCACGCCGTTCGACTTCGGCAGCGCGGGCAGCACCGCCGAGGCCTTCTGGCTGGTGGTGAAGGAGGCCGACTCGCGGACCTTCATGGTGCCGCGCGGCGAGACGTAGGTGTAGGAGGTGAGGGGGTCCGTGGTGTGCAGCCACTGGTGGCGGTAGAGCGCCTGGAGCGTGCCGCGCTCGGTGCCCTCCTTCGCCTCGGTGGTCAGCGTGTAGGTGGCCTTGGAGGCACCCCCGGAATAGCTCCAGGACACCTTGGAGCCGGTGACGAAGCTGAAGGCGTACTTCTTGAACGTCGCCAGCGCACCGGTGGAGGGCAGCACCGCGACGGAGAAGTAGTCCTTGGAACCGAGCCCCGCCGTGACGGTCGACCCGGAGACGTTCCAGTCGCTGCCGGTCGGTGCGAAGAGGGCGTAGTGGTGCCCGGCGACGGTGATGCCGAGGACGTTGCCCTGGTCGGCGAAGACTGCGGGCGCGCCGGCGGTGGTGATCTGGGCGTTGCCGCCGGAGCCCTTGGCGTACACGAACGGGGAGCCGTGCCCAATGGTGGTGCGCAGGGTGCGGGCACCGTCGGACCAGTAGGGCGTGACCGTCCAGTCGGACCAGTCGTCGGCCTTGGTGTCGGGGGAGTTGAGGCCGGTCAGTCCGATGGTGAGGTCGCGCTTGTGGGCGTACTCGTACTGGCGGCCGTCGCCGACGATCGCGGGGGACGTCGGGTAGCCGACGTCGAGCCCGCCGGCCGTGGCCTGGTAGGTGAGGGGGTGCCCGTACATGGGGGTCGAGTACGGGTTGTCGCCGTACCGCTGGTACGCGAGCGAGGACCACCAGTCGTTGGTGGGCACGGGCCGGTTCCGGGCGGCCGCGGTCACCTTGGGCGTGACCGGTGCTCCCGTGTTGGTGGTGGGACCCGACGTGCCGGCCGGCCGGGTGTCGGAGTAGCTGCCGGAGCCTACGGGGACGGTGGCGGCGGCCGCCGGAGCGGCGGCCGGGCCCAGGCCGACGAAGGCGAGGGCTGAGGCCAGCAGCAGAACGGATGCCGGTCTGAAGCGTGGGGCTGGCATGTGTCACCTCAAGTCGTGACAGGGGGAGTTTCTGAGAGCGCTCTCAGATGGGCGGAACGTAAAGCCGATGTAATGCACTGTCAATAGGTTGAACACGGACGGCACTTGCCACGGCCGTCTCCCATCAGATGTTCGCGTCGCATTCCGGGGTGAGGAGGCCGGATGCCGGCGATGCGGGGACACGGCCGCCGAGCCGTTCGCGGCACGGACGGCGACCACGACGCCGACACCCCTCCGGCCGCCCGATACGTCCCGCGCCCTCGACGCCATGCGCACCGGCGTCCCCGCGGGGGGCGTCTGATCAGCGGCTCCGGTTAATGCGTACGATGTGCAAGTGCGCACCAGTGACTACACCCTCAGGACAGCGACCCCGGACGACCTGGGTGCCGCCCGGGCCGTCATGCTCGACACCGTCTACCGGGACTTCGGCACCGGGTACGTGCCCCGTTGGCACGGGGACATCATCGACCTGGCCGGGGCCTATCTGGCGCCCGGGCGGCACACCCTGCTCGTCGCCGTGGACGCGGGCGGCGAGGTCGTCGCGACCGGTGCTCTCGACTCCCGGGGGCCCGCGCACCCCCCGAACCCCCGGCACCTCGCCGAGCGCTACCCGTCCGGCGTGACCGCGCAGCTGCGCCGCGTGTACGTGCGGCCCGAGCACCGGCGGCGCGGGCTGGCGCGCCGGCTCGTCGACGAGCTGCTCGCCTTCGCCGCCGCGGACGGCGGGTACCGGGCCGTGTACCTGCACACCGACCCGGCGGTCCCCGGTGCCGAGCCCTTCTGGCGGTCGCTCGCCAAGGTCGTGCACGACGAGCGGGAGGACGCCGGCGGCGGGCAGGGAATCGTGCACTTCGACGTGCCGATGGCATGAAGTCGAGGGAGAGGCGCGCACCGTCATGGAAATGATTGTCATGTAGGCTCCGTTCGTTGCTGTCACCCCGCCTGACCCGCTCGACGTCGATTGATCCGAGGACCATGCGTTCCCACCGCCGCTCCCGGCTGCTCGCCCCGTTCCTGCTCGTGCCGCTCATATCGAGCTGCTTCGCCTCGGGCGGCGGTGACGACTCCGGCTCCGGCGACGAGGGCGACGGTTCCCGCCTGCGCGTGGCCCTCGCCTTCCCGCCCGCCGAGAACCTCTCCCCGTACGGCGCCGACGCCACCCTCCTCAGCCGGCTCGCCGTCACCGAGGGCCTCACCGCGCTGGACGCCAACGGCTCCGCCGCCCCCGCCCTCGCCGAGTCCTGGCGCAGGGACGGGGAGAAGACCTGGGAGTTCACGCTCCGCGACGCCACCTTCCAGGACGGCAGCGAGGTCACCCCGGCCGCCGTCGCCGACTCCCTCACCCACGCCACCGACGCCGAGCCCGCGCCCGCCGCCCTCACCGGCGTCACCCTCAGCGCCGAGGCCCGCGGCGAGCGGGTGGTCCGGATCACCACCGCCCAACCCGACCCCGTACTGCCGTTGCGGCTCTCCAGCCCCAGCCTCGCCGTCCTCTCCGCGAAGGCCTACGGGAAGAGCGGGCACGTCGACCCCGTCGGCACCGCCACCGGCCCCTTCGAGCTGACCAAGGTCAACGGCGCCGGCTCCGCGGCCCTCGACCGCTTCGACGACTACTGGGGCGGCCGCGCCCAGGCCTCCGGCATCGACGCCCGCTTCATCGCCGACGGCACCGCCCGCGCCAACGCCCTGCGCACCGGTGAGCTGGACATCGCCGAGGCCGTGCCGGTGGCCCAGGCGGCGACCCTCGACGAGAAGACGCGGCGCGACACCGCCACCACCCGGACCACCAGCCTGCTCCTCAACGCGGCGTCCGGACCCTTCGCGGACGCGAAGCTGCGGGCCGCCGCACGTGGCGCCGTGGACACCTCCGTGTTCGCCGAGGACGTGTACGAGGGCTACGCCGACCCCGGTGCCGGGATCTACGGACCCGCCGTGACCTGGGCCGAGGGGAAGCGGACGCAGCCCGTGGGCCGCGCGGCGGCCGGGAAGGCCGACGGAAGGACCGTCACCCTCGCCACCTACGACAACCGGCCCGAGCTGCCCGAGGTCGCCCAGGTGGTCAAGCAGCAGCTGGAGAAGGCCGGCTTCAAGGTGAAGCTCACCGTGCGCGAGTACTCGCGGCTGGAGGGCGACGCGCTGGACGGGAAGTTCGACGCCTTCGTACTCGCCCGCAACACCCTCCTCGACACCGGTGACCCCGTAGCCGTCCTCTCCGGCGACTACACCTGCGACGGCGGCTTCAACATCGCCCAGCTCTGCGACAAGGACGTCGACTCGGCGGTCGCCGGGGCCGAGAAGATCGCCGACACCGCGAAGCGGCAGGACGCCGCGATGGCCGCGGAGGCCCGCATCCTCGGCAGCGACGCCGTCGTGCCGCTCGTGCACCAGCGGATCATCACCGGCGTCGCCGACTCCGTGCAGGGCGTGATCCTCGACCCGTACGAGCGCACCCTCGTCGGTACCGGCACCCGGCGCTGAGCCGTGCGGCAGCGGGTGGCCACCGCGGTGTGGCGGGTCGTGCCGGCGGCGGTCCTGGTGTGCGGCATCGGGCTGCTGCCGTGGCTCACGCACACCGATCCCGCCCACACCGTGCTCAAGGCGCGGTCCGCCGAGCGTGACCCCTCGCCCGAGGTGCTCGCCGACATCCGCGCGCAGCTCGGGCTCGAGGGCGGGCCGTTCCACGTCCTCGGACGGTGGCTCGGCGGGCTGGTGCGGGGGGACGCCGGACAGTCGTGGATCTCGGGCGCCGACGTGCTGCCCGGAGTGGCCCAGGCACTCGGCGCGTCCCTGCTGCTCATGGCCGTCGCCCTCGCCGTCGCGGCCCTCACCGCCGGACTGGTCTGCGCCCGCACGCTCCGGCTGGGCGCCCGCCGCCGGCTCGGCGGGCGGCGGCGCGGCGGCACCGGCTCGGCCGTCGTCGCCTCGCTGCCCGAGTTCCTCGTCGCCTCCGTACTCGCCACCGTCGTCGGGGTGCAGCTGGGGTGGCTGCCCGCGCTGGGCTGGTACGGCCCCCAGTGGACCCTGCTGCCCGCACTCGCCCTCGGACTGCCCGCCGGGGCCGTGATCGGGCGGCTGCTCGACGACCTGCTGCCCGGCGCCTTCGGTGAGCCCTGGGCGCTGGCCGCCGCCGCCCGGGGACTGACCGGGCGGCGTATCGCCCGGCAGGCGCTGCGTCGCTGTGTGCCCGCGCTGCTGCCCAACCTCGGGCTGTTCGCCGTGGGGCTGACCGGTGGTGCCGTCGCCGTCGAGCAGGTCTTCGACATCCCCGGTCTCGGCCGGACCACCCTCCAGGCCGCGCTCGCCCAGGACCTGCCCGTCCTCCAGGCCGGCACCCTCGCCCTGGTCCTCCTCGCGGCCCTCGCGACCGGCGCCACCCGCGTCACGGCCCGCCTGCTGACCGGGCCCGCGCCGAGCGACGGCGCGCTTTCCTCCCTGCACCGGCCCGTCCCGCCCGCCGGCCGTGTGCTGCCGCTCGTCCAGGGTGCCGTGCTGCTCGCCGTCGTCGGAATCGGCCTCACCCGTGATCCGCTCGCCCTCGACACCGGGCAGCGGTTGCGGGCGCCCTCCCTCGCCCATCCGTTCGGCACCGACTCCCTCGGCCGCGACCTGCTCGCCCGCGTGGGCCACGGGGCGCTCGACACCCTGCTCCTCGCCTCCGCCGTCACGGCCGCCGCCCTCGTCGCGGGCGTGCTCCTCGGGCTCGTGCCCCGCGTGTCCGGGGCGCTCGTCGACACCGTCAACGCCGTGCCGCCCGTCCTCGTCGCCCTCCTCGTCACCGCCGTCGCGGGCAGCGGAGGGGCCACGCCCGCGCTCGCGGTGGGCGCCGTCGCCTGGGCGCCGCTCGCCGCGCACACCTCCGCGCTGCTGGGACAGGAACGCGCCACCCTGCACATCACCGCCACCCGGGGCCTCGGCGCCGGGCGCTGGTACCTGCTGCGCCGCGAACTGCTGCCCGCCGTGCTGCCCCCCGTGCTCCGCCACGCCCTCCTGCGGCTGCCCGGTGTCGCCCTCGCCCTCGCCTCGCTGGGCTTCCTCGGGCTGGGCGCCCAGCCGCCCTCCCCGGAATGGGGCCTGCTCCTCGCCGAGAACCAGCCCTACGCCGAACGCGCACCCTGGGCCGTCCTCGCCCCCGCCGCCGTCCTCGCCCTGCTCGGCGCCCTGGCCGTCAGCGCCGCGGGCGGGCTCCGCGGGCCGCGGCGGCGACCCGTACGCGCCACCCCGACCGTCACCGAACAGGCCACCGCGCCCCAGAAGAAGCCGGTCGACGCACCATGACCTCGCTGTTCACGCCCCGGACCGCACGGGCCGCACGCACCGCACGGAGCACCCGGCGCCCGGCCCCGCTCCCGCCGCTGCTCCGGCTGCTGATCCTCACCCAACTGGCCTTCAACATCGGCTTCTTCGCCGTCCTTCCCTTCCTCTCCGAGCACCTGGGACAGGGCATCGGCATGGCGGGCTGGCTGGTCGGGTTCGTGCTGGGACTGCGCACCTTCAGCCAGCAGGGGCTCTTCGTGGTCGGCGGCGCGCTGGCCGACCGCTACGGCATCCGGCCGGTCGTCCTCGCCGGGTGTGTGCTGCGGATCGCCGGGTTCGGCTGGCTCGGGTTCGCCGAGCGGACCTGGGCCGTGGTCGGGGCCGTCCTGCTGATCGGGTTCGCCGCCGCCCTCTTCTCCCCGGCCGTCGAGTCCGAGGTGGCCCGGCAGGCCGTCGCCTGGGAGGAGCGCGGCGGTGAGGA
The DNA here is from genome assembly GCF_056430705.1 of Streptomyces sp. NPDC045956. Taxonomy (NCBI): domain Bacteria; kingdom Bacillati; phylum Actinomycetota; class Actinomycetes; order Kitasatosporales; family Streptomycetaceae; genus Streptomyces; species Streptomyces sp. NPDC045956. Next base: position 580,908 of record NZ_JBWKKZ010000003.1, read on the forward strand.
CCGGACGCGGGTGCTCGCCCTGTTCACCGTCGCCGGGCAGGCCGGGGCCTTCGTCGGGCCGCTGCTCGGGGCCCTGCTGCTCGCCGTCGGCTTCCGCACCGCGTGCCTGGCAGGCGCCGGTGTCTTCGTGCTCGTCCTCGCCGGGCACGCGTGGCTGCTGCCGCAGCGCATCCCCGGGCGGACCCGGGCCCCGGTCAGGGGCGGCGCGCGACTGCTGCTGCGCAACCGGCGTTTCCTCGCGCTGTGCTGCGCCTACGGCGCCTACCTCCTCGCCTACAACCAGCTCTACCTCGCCCTGCCCGCCGAGGTGGAGCGCGCCGCGGGTTCCCAGGCGCCGCTGGCCTGGCTGTTCGCGCTGTCCTCGCTGCTGGTGGTGACCGCGCAGTTGCCGGTGACGCGGTGGGCGGGAAAGCGGCTCGCGCCGCGCCGGTCGATGGTGGCGGGACTGGTGCTGATCGCGGCCGGCTTCGCCGTCGTCGCGGGCGCGCGGCCCGCGGGGTGGACGGGAACGGGCGGGCTGCTGCCCGCGGCCGGGTTCGTCGTCCTGCTCACCCTCGGGCAGATGCTGGTCGCGCCCGTCGCCCGTGCCTGGGTGCCGGACCTCGCCGAGGAGGGACGGCTCGGGCTGTACACGGGGGCGCTGTCCTCCGTCTCCGGGATCGTCGTGCTGGCCGGCAGCTCCGCGACCGGGCTGCTGCTGGACACCGGGCTGCCGGCCGCCGTGCCGTGGCTGGTGCTGGCCGCCGTACCGCTGGCGGCGGCGGGGTTGCTGCCCCGGCGGTCCTCCGGCTCCTCCGCCGCCACGGCACAGCCGTAATCCCCTTGCCCGCAGGGCGGCGGCCCGGTTACCTTCTCCCGGCCGTGCCGGTGTCCCGGACGGCACCGTCCCCGAGGAGGTGTGGAGCACATGCGCAGGATTGCCCGGCGATCGAGCCCGCGTACGGACCCGATGCACCTCCTCACGACGGAGACACCTTGTCGCTTCGCATCACCCCGCTGACCGACCCCACCGACGGGCCGCACCACCGGCGCCTCGCCTGGCTGGCGTCCGACGCCGACGCCCACCCCGTCGGTTCGGCCTTCCTGCGCCTGCCCACCGGCGCCGGACAGACCCACCTCGCCGAACTCTCCCTGCACGTCCACCCCGTGGAGCGGCGCGGGGGAGTGGGCACGCGGCTGCTCGACACCGCCGTGGCCGCCGCCCGCGACGACGGCAGGAGTGGCGTCGTCGCGGCGACCGAGGCCGGGACGCCCGGCGACCGCTTCCTGTCGGCGCGCGGCTTCCGCACCGTACTCACCCTGCGGTACGCCCGCCTGCCGCTGGCCGGCGTGGACGCCACCGCCCTCGGCCGGCTCGTCGAGCGCCCGCACCCGGGGTACCGGCTGGTCTCCTGGGAGGGAGCCGTCCCCGACGACCTGGCCGGGACGTTCGCCGCCTCCCGGCGCGCCATGGACGACATGCCCATGGAGGATGCCGACCACGTCGCCGGGGCGTGGGACGTGGACCGGGTCCGGGCGGTGGCGAAGGCCGTCGACGACCGGGGCGACCTGCTGCACACCGTCGTCGCCGTCGACACCCGCGACGGCTCGGTCGCCGGGTTCACGGAACTCGTCGTCCCCGGCGACCGCACGGGCGACGGACAGCACTACGGCACCGCCGTGCTCCCCGAGCACCGCGGGCACGGCCTGGCCCGGTGGATGAAGGCCGAGTCGATCCGACGGGCCCGCGCCGACCACCCGGGGCTGGGCGGCCTCCTGACCGACACCGCTGAGAGCAACACGTACATGAGGCGCGTCAACGACGACCTCGGCTACGTGCCCACGCACACGGAACTCCGGTACCGGCTGGACCTGTAGCGGGGACGGCGCGGGGGGGGGGGGGGGGGGGGGGGGGAGAAGGGAGATCCCAGGTATCCACCACCTCGTCCGCACAACACACAAAAACAACCAGAGCGGCAAAAACCTCCCGC
>NZ_JBWKKZ010000003.1:582887-708271 GCF_056430705.1 Streptomyces sp. NPDC045956
AGGGAAGGTAGGGGTGTGGCGGGGGGGGAGAGGGGAAAGGTCGCCCCCCCCACCCCCCCCCCCCCCCCCCCCCCCCCCCCCCCCCCCCCCCCCGCTCCGCCGGACGGCCGGAGGACCTCACCGCGCGACGAGTTCGCGCAGCACCTCGGCCCGGGGCCCGCCCCGCACCCGCGAGGTCCGCCACAGCCACCGCACGTCCCGCCCGAACGACCACACCAGCAGACCCAGCGCCAGCAGCACCACCCCGGCGTTCACCGGTTCCGGCAGCAGGCCGGCGCCCGCGAGCAGCAGCAGCACGCCCTGCAACGCGGCCACCGTCTTGCGGGCCGCGCTGGGCGGCAGCGGGGCGGTCAGCCACGGCCACACGCGGGCCGCGGCGACGAACACGTACCGCATGCCGCCGATCAGCAGCACCCAGGGACCCAGGTCCAGCGCGACGTGCACGCTGAGCACCAGGATCAGGAACGCGTCGACCTCCATGTCGAAGCGGGCGCCCAGCGGGGAGCAGGTGCCCGTACGGCGGGCGACCTTGCCGTCGACACCGTCCAGGACCAGGGCCACGGCGGTCAGGCCGACGAGGAGCGAGACGGGCGGTGCGCCGCTGAAGGAGTCGGCGACCAGGGCCGTCACCCCGCCGACCAGGGTGGCCCGGCCGAGGGTCACCCGGTTGGCCGGGCCGAACGAGGCGAGCCGGGAGCGGTGCAGGGCCCGGGAGAGCACCGCCCAGGTCGCGAACGCGAAGGCGAGGCCGGTCAGCCAGCCCGCCGTGCCCATGCCGATCGCGGTACCGAGCAGCGCCAGGAGAAGGACCTGCGCCCCCGCCCCCACCGCCGTCTCCTGCTGTGCGGGCCTCGCGTCGTACGTGTCGTTCAGGGCCACCGAACACCCTCCGGCCGAGTGACAGAGTCGATCAACGCCGCTACCTTGTGCGCGGCCTGTGCATCCCTCGGTACGTGGGCGGCTTCCCGATCGTTCAGGAGGACATCCGATGACCAGCACCGCACGTGCGTTCTGGCTGGACTCGCCCGGCCGGGGCGCCGTCCACGACGTGGAGCTGCCTGTCCGGGGCGCGGACGAGGTCCTCGTGCGCACACTCTTCAGCGGTGTCAGCCGGGGCACGGAGACGCTCGTCTTCGACGGCCGGGTGCCGGAGAACCAGTACGCGGCGATGCGCGCCCCGTTCCAGGACGGCGACTTCCCCGGGCCGGTGAAGTACGGGTACCTCAATGTGGGCGAGGTGGAGGAGGGGCCGCGGGACCTCGTCGGCCGCACCGTCTTCTGCCTGTACCCGCACCAGACCCGGTACGTCGTCCCGGCCGCCGCCGTCACCCCGGTGCCCGCGGCCGTCCCCGCCGGGCGGGCCGTGCTCGCCGGCACCGTGGAGACCGCCGTCAACGCCCTGTGGGACGCGGCGCCCCTGGTCGGCGACCGGATCGCCGTCGTCGGCGGCGGCATGATCGGTTGCTCGGTGGCCGCGCTGCTGGCCCGTTTCCCGGGCGTCCGCGTCCAGTTGGTCGACGCCGACCCGGGCCGGGCCGAGGTCGCCGAGGCGCTCGGTGTCGGCTTCGCCCGTCCCGCCGACGCCCGCGGGGGCCTCGACCTCGTCGTCCACGCCAGCGCGACGGAAGCGGGCCTGAGCCGGTCACTGGAACTGCTGCGGCCCGAGGGCACCGTCCTCGAACTGAGCTGGTACGGCGACCGGCGCGTCGCCCTTCCGCTCGGCGAGGCCTTCCACTCCCGGCGCCTGACCCTGCGCAGCAGCCAGGTCGGCACCGTCTCCCCGGCGCGCGGCGCCACCCGCTCCTACGCCGACCGGCTCGCCCTCGCCCTCGACCTGCTCGCCGACCCGGCGCTGGACGCGCTCGTCACCGGTGAGTCCGCCTTCGCCGAACTGCCCGACGTCATGCCCCGGTTGGCCGCCGGCGACCTACCCGCCCTGTGCCACCGCATCCGGTACGGCGGCGACGACGGCTGAGGCGGGCCGGGCCATCGGCGCCTGACCTTGAGAAAGAGGGACGGGCCGCTGAACAGGGGAGGGCACCGGGCCGTAATGGACGGTACCCGCGCAGCGACCGGCGGGGACCAGACGTGCCACACCTGGAGGGTCGTCCGTTGTTCAGCATCACCGTCCGCGATCACATCATGGTCGCCCACAGCTTCCGCGGCGAGGTCTTCGGGCCGGCGCAGCGCCTGCACGGTGCGACGTTCCTGGTGGACGCCACCTTCCGGCGCGAGCAGCTGGACGACGACAACATCGTCGTCGACATCGGGCTGGCCACCCAGGAGCTGGGCGCCGTCGTCAGCGAGCTCAACTACCGCAACCTCGACAACGAACCGGACTTCGCCGGCGTCAACACCTCGACGGAGTTCCTGGCGAAGGTCATCGCCGACCGGCTCGCCGAACGGGTGCACAAGGGCGCGCTCGGGCAGGGCGCCCAGGGCCTGGCCGGCCTCAGCGTGACGCTGCACGAGTCGCACGTCGCCTGGGCGAGTTACGAGCGTGCGCTGTGACCGACACGTCCACCGAACCGGTGGTCGCCGCGACGACGGGGCGCGCCCGTCTCGGCTACGTGCCGGCGCAGGCCCCGGCCGCCCCGGGAAAGGGCGGGATCATCCCGATGTCCCTGCGCTCCGTGCACTTCGTCGTGCCCGGCGGAGTCGACGACCCGGCCGCACCGAGCGGCGGCAACGCCTACGACCGGCGCATACGGCTCGACCTGCCCGGCTTCGGGTGGCGCGTGCGCGGGCTGCCGGTCGACGGGGCCTGGCCCCGGCCGGACGAGTCCGCCCGTACGGAACTCGCGCGTGTCCTGCGCCGGTTGCCGGACGGTGCCGTGGTGCTGCTCGACGGGCTGGTCGCCTGCGGTGTCCCGGAGATCGTCGTCCCGGAGGCGCGGCGGCTGCGCATGGCCGTCCTGGTCCACCTCCCGCTCGGTGACGAGACGGGCCTCGCCCCCGCCGTCGCCGCGGCACTCGACGCCCGCGAACGGGCGGTGCTGCGCGCCGTCTCCGCGGTCGTCGCCACCAGCGACTGGGCGGTGCGCCGCCTCGTCTCCCATCACGGACTGGACCCGGCCCGGGTCCATGTCGCCGCCCCCGGCGCCGACATCGCGCCCCTGGCACCCGGCACCGACGGCGTCTCCCGGCTGGTGTGCGTCGCCGCCGTCACCCCGCGCAAGGGCCAGCACCGGCTGGTGGAGGCGCTGGCCGCGGTCGCCGACCTGCCGTGGAGCTGCGTGTGCGTCGGCGGGCTCGGACACGACCCGCGGTACGTCGGCCGGCTGCGGGCGCTGATCGCGCGGCACGGTCTGGAGGAGCGGCTGGTACTCGCAGGACCGCGGTCCGGCGCGGAGCTGGACGCCACGTACGCCACCGCCGACCTCATGGTCCTCACCTCGTACGCCGAGACCTACGGCATGGCGGTGACGGAGGCCCTCGCGCGCGGCATCCCCGTACTCGCCACGGACGTGGGCGGCGTCCCGGAGGCGGTGGGGCGCGCGCCCGACGGCGGCGTGCCCGGCATCCTCGTGCCGCCGGAGGACTCCGCCGCACTCGCCGCCGAACTGCGCGGCTGGTTCGGCGAGGCGGACGTACGGCGCCGGCTCAAGGCCGCGGCGCGCGGCCGCCGCGCCGCCCTCGACGGCTGGGCGACCACGGCCAGGAGCCTCGCCGCGGTCCTGCACCGGCTGCCGAGCACCCCCGGGAGGGCGGCATGAGGAGGACCACGTCACCGGCCGCGGGGGCGGTCCCGGCTCGGCCCGGCCCTCCGGAGGCCACCGTGTCCGGGGAGGACCTCGTCCCCGCAGACCCGGCCGGGGGCCCTTCCGGACGGCCCGCGGCCCGGGCCGCCCGAGGCACGGCCGCGCCGTCCGCCGACGGGCGCGCCACCCTGCGCCTCCGGGAAACGGACGGGCCGGGAGGGCCGGGCGAGGAGCCGCCCCACCCTGACGACCCCCCGCGCTTCGCCCCCGAGTGGCTGCGGCTCCGCGAACCCGCCGACGCCGCCGCGCGGGCGCGTGAACTGCTGGACCCGCTCCGCAGCCGCCTCGCCGGCCTGCCGGGCCGGGCGAACGGACTGGTCGTGCACGACCTGGGCTGCGGCACCGGCTCGATGGGGCGGTGGCTCGCCCCGCTGCTCGACGGTGCCCAGCACTGGGTGCTGCACGACCGCGACCCCTACCTCCTGCACTTCGCCGCCGCCGGTGCCCCGCGCTCGGCCGCCGACGGCAGCCGCGTCACGGTCGAGACCCGGCGGGGCGACCTGGCCCGCCTCACCCCGGACGCGCTCGCCGGCGCCGGGCTGGTGACGGCCTCCGCGCTGCTGGACGTGCTCACCGCCGAGGAGGTCGGCGCTCTCGCCGCCGCCTGCGCCGCGGCCGGCTGCCCCGCGCTGCTCACCCTCTCCGTCGCCGGGCGGGTCGAACCGACCCCCGCCCACCCGCTGGACGCCGAGATCACCGAGGCCTTCAACGACCACCAGCGGCGGACCGGCCTGCTCGGGCCGGACGCGGTCACCGTGGCGGCGGAAGCCTTCGCGGCGCACGGTGCCACCGTGCGGACGCACCCCAGCCACTGGCGTCTGGGGCCCGGCGAGTCCGCGCTCACCGCCCAGTGGCTGCGGGGCTGGGTGGGCGCGGCCGTCGAGCAGCGCCCCCGGCTGGGGGAGCGGGCCGGCGGGTACCTGGCGGAGCGTCTGGCCGCCTGCGCCGCCGGGGAGCTGTCCGTCGTCGTGCACCACACCGACCTCCTGGCGCTGTGCCGGCCGACGGGCGGAGCCTCGTGAGCGCATCGGCGGTCCGGGCGGAGACGGACGCCGGCCGCCGTCCCGCGCCCGCCACCCGTCCCCGCACCCGCCCGACCACCCGTCTGCGCACCCACGTGGGCACCCTCGCGGGCGTCGCCCTCCTCGCCGTACTGCTGTGGCGGACCGGGACCGGCGTCCTGTGGGACGGGCTGCGCCGGTTGGACGGGACCGCGCTGTCCGCGGCGCTCGGCATCGGACTGGTCACCACCGTGCTCAGCGCCTGGCGCTGGGCCGTGGTGGCCCGGGGACTGGGCATCCGGCTGTCCCTCGGCCCCGCCGTCGCCGACTACTACCGGGCGTTGTTCCTCAACGCCGCGCTGCCCGGCGGCGTCCTCGGCGACGTGCACCGCGCGGTACGGCACGGGCGGAGCGCCGGCGACCTCGGGCGGGGCGTACGGGCCGTCGTCCTCGAACGGGCCGCCGGACAGCTCGCGTTGATCGGCGTCGGGGCCGCGGTGCTGCTCGTCATGCCGTCCCCGGTCCGCGACGAGGCCCGGCAGCTCGCTCCCTTCCTCGGGCCGGCCCTGCTCGGCGCGCTCGCCGTCGGCCTCGCCCTCCGCATGAACCGGGCACCCACCCGCCGGGGGCGGGCCCTGCGGGCGACGCTCGGCGAGGCGCGTACGGCGCTGCTGTCCCGGCGCGCGCTCCCGGGGATCGCTGTGTCGTCCCTGCTCGTCCTGGCCGGGCACCTCGCGCTGTTCGTGCTCGCCGCCCGGGTGGCCGGCAGCGGTGCCTCCGTCGCCGTCCTCACACCGCTGGCCGTGCTGGCCCTGCTTGCCATGGGCCTGCCCCTGAACGTCGCCGGCTGGGGCCCCCGGGAGGGCGTCACCGCCTGGGCGTTCGGAGCGGCCGGGCTGGGCGCGGGCACCGGGCTGGGTGTGGCCGTGGTGTACGGGGTGCTGAGCTTCGTGGCCGCCCTGCCCGGCATCGCCGTGCTCGTCGTCCGCCGGCACGCGGGGCTGCGCACCGGCCCCGGCCCCGGCAGCGCGGGCGAGGCTCCGGTGAACGCCCCGGAGCGCGCCCGCGTACCGGGCGCGCAGCCGCAGCCGCAGCCGCAGCCGCAGCAGGGCGGGCCCTACCCGCGCTCGCCCACCGGCCCGGGCGCGTCCGCCGCGGTCAGGATCGAGAAGTACGCCCCGAAGGAATCGGCGAGGCTCGCCAGCAGTTCCTTCCCCTTTTCCGCCGAACCGAGTGAAGGACGCCCGATGACACCGGAATCGGTATAGGCGGACATTCCGAGGGAGAGCAGATGACGCCGGTCGTCCGCGACGAAATCGGCGGCCTCGAAACCAGGCCGGACCAATTCGGGATGCGTGTGCAGAAGAATGGAGGTCTCGATTTCCCCCGCGTGCATGTCGGTGAGCAGCGAGGTGGCCACACCCGCCCGCTCCCGCGCCGCCTCCCAGTCCTCCGCGGCCGGGAACAGCGCCATCCGCTCGCCGCGGGCGGACGACTCCTGGACGGCGTTGCCGAGGACGTAGTTCCCGCCGTGCCCGTTGACCACCACCAGGGCGTCGACGCCCGAGCGGCGCAGCGAGTCCGCTATGTCGCGTATCACCGCGTGCAGGGTCACCGAGGAGACGCTGACGGTCCCCGGCCAGTCCGCATGCTCGTGCGAGCAGCCGATCGTCACCGGCGGGAGCGGGTGCACCGGGTACGCGGCGGCGATCTCCCGGGCGATGGCGCAGGCGATCAGCGTGTCGGTGGCCAGCGGCAGGTGCGGCCCGTGCTGTTCGTAGCTCCCGACCGGCAGGACCGCGACCTGCCGGGCCACTGTGCGGCCCCGCCCGCGCACGTCCTCGGTCGTGTCCGCCGGCACCAGTGAAACATCCATTCCCGCACGGCCTTTCGTCTCGGTCGACAAAACTGTTGAGCCATCTGTTGAGGAACGCGAGAATCATGACAGAAAAAATTGGTGTACTCGGCAAGAATGTATCGCAGCGCACGGACGTGGAACGGGTGGTGGTGACTCCGCTGCCCACCGTGTACGGGGAATTCCGGGCGTTCGGGTATCTCGACCACGAGCGCGGGGACGAGCAAGTGGCCCTGGTCCACGGCGATCCGGGGGCGGAGGGCGTGCTCACCCGGCTGCACTCGGAGTGCCTGACCGGCGACGCCTTCGGGTCCCGGCACTGCGAGTGCGGCGACCAACTCGCCTCCGCGCTGGCCGCGGTGGCCGCCGCCGGCAGCGGGGTCGTCGTCTACCTGCGCGGCCACGAGGGGCGCGGCATCGGACTGCTCGCCAAGCTGCGCGCGATGGCGTTGCAGGCGGAGGGCCTGGACACGGTGGAGGCGAACCTCGCCCTGGGGCTGCCGGTGGACGCCCGCGACTACGGGGTGGCCGCCCGCATCCTGGAGGACCTCGGGGTGCGTTCGGTGCGGCTGATGTCCAACAACCCGCGCAAGCGCGAGGCGTTGGTGCGGCACGGCATCCAGGTCGCCGAGCAGGTCCCGCTGCTGATACCGCCCTGCGAGAGCAACATCACCTACCTGCGCACCAAGCGGGAGCGCATGGACCACGTCCTGCCCCACCTGGACGCGGTGGCGCACCTGTCCTGAACGGGGCCGGGCGGAACCGGCCCGGCCCGGGTCAGTCCGTCACGGCCTCGTGGACGAGCCGCTTGAGGTCCCGGAAGACCGTGTGCGAGGACCTGGGCCGCACCTGCGTCATGAACTGCACCGTCAGATCACGCCCCGGGTCGACCCAGAAGGTGGTGGTCGCCACCCCGCTCCAGCCGTACGTGCCCAGCCCGGAGGGCTCCTGGGTGCGGCTCGGGTCGATCACCACCGAGACGCCGAGGCCGAAGCCGACCCCGTCGTTGCCCGGTTCGTCGTGCGCGGGGCGGCTCCCGACGGCGCGCAGGTCGGCGCCGCCGGGCAGGTGGTTGCGGGTCATGAGGTCCACCGTGGCGGGGGCGAGCAGGCGTACGCCGTCGAGTTCGCCCCGGCGCCGCAGCAGTTCCGTGAAGCGGTGCACGTCGTGCGCGGAGGAGACCAGGCCGCCGCTGCCCGACAGGAACCGCGGCCTGCCCCGCACCGGTAGCCCGGGGACCGGGGCGATGCCGCCGCCGTCCGTCTCCCCGTACAGCTCGGCCAGCCGGCCGGCCTGCTCGTCGGTGACGTGGAAGCCGGTGTCCGTCATGCCGAGCGGTCCGAGGACCCGTTCGGCGAGGAACACGTCGAGCGGCTGCCCCGACACCACCTCCACGAGCCGCCCCAGCACGTTGCTGGCCACCGAGTAGTTCCACTGGGTGCCCGGCTCGAACTGCAGCGGCAGACTCGCGTACAGGTCGACGGTCCCGGCCAGGTCCGCGCCCGGCCGCACCGACGACTCCAGACCCGCCGCGCGGTACAGCGCGTCGACCGGGTGGGAGTGGTAGAAGCCGAAGGTCAGCCCGGCGGTGTGGGTCATCAGATGCCGGACCAGGACCGGTCCGGCGGCCGGCCGGGTGACCACCTCGTCCGCGGTCCCCTCCACGTACACGCGGGGCTCGGCGAAGGACGGAAGGTACCGGGCCACCGGGTCGTCGAGCGTCAGCCGGCCCTCCTCCACCAGCATCAGCGCGGCCACGGACGTCACCGGCTTGGTCATGGAGTAGATCCGCCACAGGGTGTCGGCGGTCACGGGCAGCCCGGCCGCGAGGTCACGCCGGCCGTGCACGGTCAGATGGGCCACGCGTCCGCCGCGGGCGAGGGCCACCAGGAACCCGGGCAGCCGCCCCTCGTCGACCTCCCGGGCGAAGTGCCCGTCGAGCCGGTCCAGCGCCCCGGTGTCCAGCCCGGCCGCGCCGGGATCGACCTCCTGCCGCAGCGGTGCCATCCCCATCGCCCTCCTTGGTCGTACGTCGAGGTGCGTGCGGCCTACCCCGCCCGGGCGCCTTCAGACCTCGGACCGGCTGTTTCGCCGGGGCACGGTGCGATCGGCACGCGCCGGGACGCCCCGACGGCACGGGGCACGACCGCGAGGCCTCGCCGCCGTGCCCGGGTGGCCCGTATCCCCCCGGCCGGTGGGCGGTGGGCGGTGGGCGGTGGGCGGTGGGCGGTGGGCGGTGGCCGGAGTGCGGCCGGGTCAGGCCGTCACCGTCTCCGGCCGGGCCGGATCCCGTCGGGCGCGCTCGCCCAGCTCCTCCGTCGGCACCGTGTGCGTCTCGCGGGCCGAGAGCGCGGCGATCACCGGCGGGACGCACAGCGCCGCCGTGAACAGGGCCACCGCGAGCCAGTCGTCACCGTCCGGCCCCGCGATCTGCGCGGCGAAGGTCACCGCGAAGCCGGCCACCGCGAAGCCGATCTGCGTGCCGATCGCCACCCCGGAGAGCCGGACCCGGGTGGAGAACATCTCGCCGTAGAACGCGGGCCACACGCCGTTCGCCGCGCTGTAGACGACGCCGAAGGCGAGGATGCCGGTCAGGAACGTCAGCGGGTAGGACCCGGACGAGATCGCCCACAGGTACAGGAACATCGTGCCCGCGCTGCCGACCGCGCCGACCAGGAACACCGGGCGCCTGCCGATCCGGTCGGACAGCGTCGCCCACAGCGGGATCGCGGCGAGCGCGACGACGTTGGCGAGGGCACCCACCCACAGCATGGCGGTACGGGACATGCCGACCGAGTCGCTGGTGGCGTACGCCAGCGCCCAGACCGTGAAGATGGTGCTGACCGAGGCGATGAGCGCGCCCCCGACCACCCGCAGCACGTCCGCCCAGTGGTCGCGTGCCAGCACCACCAGCGGCATCTTCTCGACCCCCTCCGTGGCGGCCTGCTGGGCGAAGGCCGGCGTCTCGTCGAGCTTGCGGCGGATGACGAAGCCGACGACGGCCACCAGGACGCTCAGCCAGAACGGCACGCGCCAGCCCCAGGACAGCAACTGCTCCTCGGGGAGCGCGGCCACGGGGAGGAACACCAGGGTGGCGAGCAGCTGCCCGCCCTGGGTGCCGCTGAGGGTGAAGCTGGTGAAGAAGCCCCGGCGGCGCGGTGGCGCGTGCTCCAGGGTCATCGAGTTGGCGCTGGCCTGTTCGCCCGCCGCCGATATGCCCTGCAGCACGCGGCAGACCACCAGCAGGACCGGAGCCAGGGTGCCGACCTGGTCGCGGGTGGGCAGACAGCCGATGAGGAACGTCGAGACGCCCATCAGGATCAGCGTGAACACCATGATCTTCTTGCGGCCCAGGCGGTCGCCGACGTGACCGAGGAAGAACGCGCCGACCGGGCGGGCCGCGTAGGCGACCCCGAAGGTGGCCAGCGACAGCAGGGTCGCGGTGGCCGGGTCGGACTCGTCGAAGAAGATCTCGGGGAAGATCAGCGCGGCGGCACTGCCGTAGATGAAGAAGTCGTAGTACTCCAGGGCGCTGCCGATCCAGGCGGCGGTCGCGGCCTTCTTCGGCTGGCCGGGCGGGGCGGCGCCCTGGGACGCGGGGGCGGGGACGGACACGGCGTTGCTCCTTCGGGGGACTCCACGACGGGCGGAGTGAGCGGAGGGGAGAAGTGCCGATCGGCTAATTAACCCACTGGGTAGTTAGTCGCGGTTGGGAAGGGATGTTGCGCGCACGTTTCCCGCCTGTCAAGGGGTGCCGCCGTCCCGCGGTCCCGCCCGGTCAGTGCGCGGCGCGCTCCGCCGTGAGGTAGGCGATCACCATGTCGCCCAGCATGGCCCGGTAGTGCTCGCGCTGCGCCGGGTCCACCAGGTCGCGGCCGAACAGGGCGCCGAAGGTGTGCCGGTTGGCGACCCGGAAGAAGCAGAAGGAGCTGATCATGGCGTGCAGGTCGACGGCGTCCACGTCGGCCGTGAACAGGCCGGAGCGCCGCCCCTCCTCCAGGATGCGGCGGATCACGTCGAGCGCCGGGGAGCCGATGCTGGCGAGCATCTCCGAGGAGGCGATGTGCTCGGCGTCGTGGATGTTCTCGATGCTGACCAGGCGGATGAAGTCGGGATGCCGCTCGTGGTGGTCGAAGGTGACCTCCGCGAGGCGCCGGATGGCCGCCACCGGGTCCAGGTGCTCGACGTCGAGCCGCTGCTCGGCCTCCCGGATCACGCTGTACGCGCGCTCCAGCACGGCCGTGAAGAGCTGTTCCTTGCCGCCGAAGTAGTAGTAGATCATCCGCTTCGTGGTGCGGGTGCGGGCGGCGATCTCGTCCACGCGGGCGCCGTCGTAGCCGGCCCGGGCGAACTCCCGCGTGGCCACGTCGAGGATCTCGGCCTGGGTGCGGGCGGCGTCGCGGGTGCGCGCGCCGGATCGTGCCGGTTCGTCGACGCTGGTCATCGGGATCCTTCGGCTGCGGGGCGACAGGTGCGGGTGGGGTGTGCCGGTGATTGTAGAAGCCTCCCGCTTCCCAGACGCCCCGCCCTCCTGCTATGACTAACGTACTGGTTCGTACATTGCGCTCGGGTGGAGATCCGAGCCGCTCAGGAGGTCCCCGGTGTCCAAGGACTCGTATCTCGTCGGGCTGATCGGCTCCGGCATCGGTCCCTCGCTCAGCCCGGCCCTGCACGAGCGGGAGGCCGACCGGCAGGGCCTGCGCTATCTGTACCGGCTGATCGACATCGACGCCCTCGGTGTCCCGCCGGAGGCGGTGGGCGACCTGCTGCGCGCGGCCCGCGACCTGGGCTTCGACGGTCTGAACATCACCCACCCCTGCAAGCAGCTGGTCATCGAGCACCTGGACGCCCTCGCCCCCCAGGCGGAGGCGCTCGGCGCGGTCAACACCGTCATCTTCGACGACACCGGCCTGGCCACCGGCCACAACACCGACGTCACCGGTTTCGCCGCGTCCTTCGCCCGGGGACTGCCCGACGCGCCGCTGGAGCGGATCGTGCAGCTCGGGGCGGGCGGCGCGGGGGCCGCCGTCGCCCACGCCACGCTCACCCTGGGCGCGGCACGGGTCACCGTCGTCGACGCGGTGCCCGAACGGGCCGCCGCCCTCGCCGCCTCGCTGGACCGGCACTTCGGGGACGGCCGCGCCGCCCACGCCGCGCCGGACGCGCTCCCGGGGCTGCTGACCACCGCCGACGGCATCGTGCACGCCACCCCCACCGGCATGGCCGCCCACCCGGGGCTGCCCCTGCCCGCCGAGCTGCTGCACCCCGCGCTGTGGGTCGCCGAGGTCGTCTACCGCCCGCTGGAGACCGAGCTGCTGCGCACCGCCCGCGCGCTGGGCTGCGCCACCCTCGACGGCGGCGGCATGGCCGTCTTCCAGGCGGCCGACGCGTTCCGGCTGTTCACCGGGCGGGAACCCGACGCGGTGCGGATGCTCGCCGACATCACCGACCTGGCGGGCGCCCTCGGGGCCCCGCAGTAGGCAAACAGGAGAAGAGAGGCAGCCACGTGCGGACGTCCATCGCCACCGTCTCCCTCAGCGGGTCCCTCACCGAGAAGCTCACCGCCGCCTCCCTGGCCGGCTTCGACGGCGTGGAGATCTTCGAGAACGACCTGCTGGCCAGCCCGCTCACCCCCGAGGAGATCCGCGCCCGCTGCGCCGACCTCGGGCTCACCATCGACCTCTACCAGCCCGTGCGGGACATCGAGGCGCTGCCCGAGGAGGAGTTCGCCCGCGCCCTGCGCCGCGCCCGGCACAAGTTCGAGCTGACGCGCAGGCTCGGTGCGGACACCGTCCTGGTCTGCTCCAGCGTGTCCCCGCACGCGCTCGACGACGACGCCCTCGCCGCCGAGCAGCTGAGCCGGCTGGCCGGCCTGGCCGAGGAGCACGGCGTCCGCGTCGCCTACGAGGCGCTCGCCTGGGGCCGGCACATCAGCACCTACGACCACGCCTGGCGTGTCGTCGAGGCGGCCGGGCACCCGGCGCTCGGCACCTGCCTGGACAGCTTCCACATCCTCGCGCGCGGCAGCGACCCGAAGGGCATCGAGGACATTCCCGGGGAGAAGATCTTCTTCCTCCAGCTCGCCGACGCCCCGCTGCTCGCGATGGACGTCCTCCAGTGGAGCCGCCACTACCGCTGCTTCCCGGGCCAGGGCGGCTTCGACGTCGCGGGGCTGGTGCGGCACGTCCTGCGCGCCGGATACGAGGGTTCGCTGTCCCTGGAGGTCTTCAACGACGTCTTCCGGCAGTCCGAGGCCGGCCCCACGGCCGTGGACGCCCGGCGCTCGCTGCTGACGCTCCAGGAGACCGTCGGCCTCGCCGCGCCGCCCGCGTCCCGCCCGCCCACGGGGATCGCCTTCGCCGAGCTGGTCACCCCGGACGCCGCACCGGTCACGGCCGTGCTCGGCGCGCTGGGCTTCGCCCGGACCGCCCGGCACCGCGGGAAACCCGTGGACCTGTGGCAGCGGGGCGAGGCCCGTGTCCTGGTCAACACCGGGCCGGCCGAACGCCGTGACGGCACCCGGCTCGCCGCCGTCGGCCTCCAGTCGCCCGACCCCGCCGGGGCCGCCCGCCGCGCCGAGGCCCTGCTGGCTCCGGTCCTGCCCCGCCGCCGCGCCCCCGGGGACGCCCCGCTGGAGGCGGTCGCCGCGCCCGACGGCACGGAGCTGTTCTTCTGCGCCACCGAGCGCTCCGGACCGCCCGACCGGCAGGCCGCCCGGCAGCCCGACGGCCGGCCCGACTGGCGGTCCGACTTCGAGGACACCGCCGAGAACGCCGAGAACGCCGGGCAGGGCGCGGACTGGCGCGTCGACCACCTCTCCCTCGCCCAGCCCTGGCACCAGTTCGACGAGGCGACCCTGTTCCACCGCGGCGTGCTCGGGCTGCGCCCGCAGGAGAGCGTGGACGTCGCCGACCCCTACGGACTGCTGCGCTCCCGCGCCGTCACCACCGACGACGGCGCCGTCCGCATCGTGCTGACCGTCGGCGCGGCCCCCACCGACGACACGGCGCACGCCCAGCACATCGCCCTGGCCACCGACGACGTGGTCGCCGCCGCCCGCCGCTTCCGCGCCGCCGGAGGGCAGCTGCTGCCGATCCCGGCGAACTACCACGACGATCTCGCTGCCCGCTTCGAGTTCGCCGACGGCGAGCTGGAGACCTACCGGGAACTGGGCATCCTCTACGACCGCGACGCGCACGGCACTTTCCGGCACTGCTACACGCACACCGTCGGACGGGTCTTCTTCGAACTCGTCCAGCGGGACGGCGGCTACCGCGGCTACGGGGCGGCGGGCGCGCCGGTCCGGCTGGCCGCGCAGCACGCGGTGCGCGGCTTCACTGGCGGCTGACGGTGCGGGTCAGACCGGTGATCACCGTCGTGGCCAGGATCCAGCCCGTGATGATCAGGAGGTACGCCAGCGTCTGGTGCCCGCCCTCGGGGGCGAACGCGCTCTCCTGGCCGAAGGAGATCACCGGCAGCAGCAGGTCCAGTGTGTAGAAGACCGGGTCGAAGTCGGGTGCCTCGGCCGGCTTCAGCGGCGCCGGATGGTCCAGCCCGTACGCCACCGAGCCGACCGCGAGCAGCGACAGCAGCCAGCCGCCCGCCCGCAGCGGCCGGAAGCCGTACCCGACGGTCACGTCCTGGAGATGTCCCCACAGGCGGCCGTACCAGGGCAGTGTGCGCCGGCGCCGCCGCTGCTTGGCCAGCTGCACCCGCCGGGCCGCGTCGTCGTCGCCGATCCGGCGGTACGCGGCGGTCAGCTGCTCGTAGGTGAAGGGCAGGTAGCTCTCGCCCAGCTCCAGCATGGGCAGCCGCCGTTCGGCGGGCTCGTGCGGGATGAGCGAGGTGTAGACGAGGTCGTTCAGCTGCACCCAGTCCGGTACCGCCTCCGGCTCCACGAACAGCACGTCCACCTGGGCGCGGCGCAGGTTGAGGGTGCCCTCCACCTTCGGGCACTGGCGCAGCCACAGCTCGCCGATCACGGTACTGCTCGCGCGCAGCGCGGTCCCCCCGGGATGCGACAGGCGCGCCATCGACAGGTCCAGCCGGCCGGGTATCCGAGCGCCCCGGAACTCCAGCCGGCCCCGGACCTCGGCCTGCCGCAGCAGCACGTCGGCCTCGGCGGCGAGCGTCTCGGCGTGCAGGGCGGTGCCGTCGGGCCGGTGGAGGACCGCGTCGGCGAGGTTGACCGTCCCGGCCACCCGAGCGCCGGTCAGCCGCACCTCGCCCCGGGCGCGCAGTCCCGGCGCCCACAGGTCGGCCCCCAGCACCGCCTGGTTCAGCTGGAGCACTGGCCCCTCGGTGTCCGGCGCGTGGACGTCCGCGCTCTCCAGGTACAGGCTGCCGGTGACCTCCGCGCCGCCGAGCCGCACCGTCCCGGAGAACCGGGCGCGGGTCAGGCGCAGCACGCCCTCCACCCGGACCGCGTGGGCGGTCAGACCGGGCATCGCCGACTCGCTCAGGTTCACCTCGCGCAGCCGCGCCGCGTACAGCCGGGGCGTCTCGTCGAAGTGGCAGTGGCGCAGCCGCACGGGGTGCTCGACCGTCGCGTACTGGAGTTCCAGGGCACCGGTGACGCGCGCCCCGGCCAGGCTGAGGGCGGCCACCTCGCCCTCCTGCCGGGGACCGTCCAGGAGCAGCGCCCTCAGCACGCCCGCGCGCACGGTCCGCTCCGGCCCCCAGGAGCCGCCGCCCGCCGGGTCCTCGTCGTCCGCCGTGCGGAAGTCCACGTGGGTGCCGGTGGCGAACGCCCGCCAGACGCGCGCCTCGGCCGGTGTCAGGTCGTTGATCTCCATCAGGGAGGGACTCTGACCCGAACCGGCCGATCACGTCAACGCGCTTTCCGGGCGGCCTACTTCTTGGCGGCCTCCACGGCGTGCCCGCCGAACTGGTTGCGCAGCGCGGCGATCATCTTCATCTGCGGCGAGTCGTCCTGCCGGGACGCGAACCGCGCGAAGAGCGAGGCGGTGATGGCCGGGAGCGGCACCGCGTTGTCGATCGCGGCCTCCACCGTCCAGCGTCCCTCGCCGGAGTCCTCCGCGTAGCCGCGCAGCCCCTCCAGGTGGTGGTCCTCGTCGAGGGCGTTGACGGCCAGGTCCAGCAGCCAGGAGCGGATGACCGTGCCCTCCTGCCAGGAGCGGAAGACCTCGCGGACGTTGTCCACGGAGTCGACCTTCTCCAGCAGCTCCCAGCCCTCGGCGTAGGCCTGCATCATGGCGTACTCGATGCCGTTGTGGACCATCTTGGAGAAGTGGCCCGCGCCGACCTTGCCGGCGTGGACGTACCCGTAGGGGCCGTCGGGCTTGAGCGCGTCGAAGATCGGCTTGAGGTCGTCGACGACCTCCTTCTCACCGCCGACCATCAGGGCGTAGCCGTTCTTCAGGCCCCACACACCGCCCGAGACGCCGGCGTCGACGAAGTTGATGCCGCGCTTGGCCAGCTCCTCGGCGTGCTTCTCGTCGTCCGTCCAGCGGGAGTTGCCGCCGTCGATGACGGTGTCGCCGTGCCGGAGCAGGTTCGCCAGCTGGTCGATGACGCCCTGGGTGGCGGCGCCGGCCGGCACCATCACCCAGACCGCGCGCGGCCGCTCCAACTGCTCGACCAGGTCGACCAGGCTGGTGACGTCGGCCTTCTCCGGATTGGTGTCGTACCCGACGACGGTGTGGCCGGCGTTGCGCAGGCGCTCGCGCATGTTGCCGCCCATCTTGCCGAGACCAACAAGACCGATCTGCATGTCAGTGCCCTTCCTTCAGTTCACGGTAGGCGGCCACCAGCGCGGCCGTGGAGGGGTCGAGGCCGGGCACGTCCGCGCCCTCGGTGAGGGCCGGCTCGACGCGCTTGGCCAGCACCTTGCCCAGTTCGACGCCCCACTGGTCGAAGGAGTCGATGTTCCAGACGGCGCCCTGCACGAACACCTTGTGCTCGTACAGCGCGATCAGCTGGCCGAGGACGGACGGGGTCAGCTCGGCGGCCAGGATCGTGGTCGTGGGGTGGTTGCCCCGGAAGGTGCGGTGCGGCACCTGCTCCTCGGACACCCCCTCGGCGCGGACCTCCTCGGCGGTCTTGCCGAAGGCCAGCGCCTGCCCCTGGGCGAACAGGTTGGCCATCAGCAGGTCGTGCTGGGCCTTCAGCTCGTCGCTCAGCTCGGCCACGGGCCGGGCGAAGCCGATCAGGTCGGCCGGGATGAGCTTGGTGCCCTGGTGGATCAGCTGGTAGTAGGCGTGCTGGCCGTTGGTGCCGGGCGTGCCCCACACCACCGGGCCGGTCTGCCACTCGACGGGGCGTCCCTCGCGGTCCACCGACTTGCCGTTGGACTCCATGTCCAGCTGCTGGAGGTAGGCGGTGAACTTCGACAGGTAGTGGCTGTACGGCAGCACCGCGTGCGACTGGGCGTCCATGAAGTTGCCGTACCAGACGCCCAGCAGACCCAGGATCAGCGGCGCGTTGTCCGGTGCCTCGGCGTTGCGGAAGTGCTCGTCGACGATGCGGAAGCCGTCGAGCATCTCCCGGAAGCGGTCCGGACCGATGGCGATCATGAGGGAGAGCCCGATCGCCGAGTCGTACGAGTAGCGGCCGCCGACCCAGTCCCAGAACTCGAACATGTTGGCCGTGTCGATGCCGAAGTCGGCGACCTTCTCCTCGTTGGTCGACAGGGCCACGAAGTGCCGGGCGACCGCCTTGTCGTCGCCGTCCAGCCCCGCCAGCAGCCAGGAGCGCGCCGAGGTCGCGTTCGTGATCGTCTCGATCGTGGTGAAGGTCTTGGACGCCACGATGAACAGCGTCTCGGCCGGGTCCAGGTCCCGGACCGCCTCGTGCAGGTCGGCGCCGTCCACGTTGGACACGAACCGGAAGGTGAGCGAGCGGTCGGTGAAGGCCCGCAGCGCCTCGTACGCCATCGCCGGGCCGAGGTCCGAGCCGCCGATGCCGATGTTGACGACGTTGCGGATGCGCTTGCCGGTGTGGCCGGTCCACTCGCCGGAGCGGACCCGGTCCGCGAAGGCGGCCATCCTGTCCAGCACGGCGTGCACCTTCGGCACGACGTTCTCGCCGTCGACCTCGATCACCGCGTCCCGGGGCGCCCGCAGCGCGGTGTGCAGCACCGCCCGGTCCTCGGTGATGTTGATCCGCTCACCGCGGAACATGGCGTCCCGCAGCTCGGCCACGCCCGTCGCCTCGGCGAGTTCCCGCAGCAGGGCCAGCGTGTCGTCGGTGACCAGGTTCTTGGAGTAGTCGATGCGCAGGTCGCCGACGCGCACGACGTACCGCTCGGCGCGTCCGGGGTCGTCGGCGAACAGCTCGCGCAGGTCCGGCCGCGGCAGCGCGTCCTTGCGGTGGTCCGCCAGCGCGGTCCACTCGGGGCGCCGGTCGAGCTTCGGGGTGTCAGACATGGACAGGGGTCTCCTTGCCGGCCGCGCCGCGCAGGGCGATGGCGTACATCTCGTCGGCGTCGAGGCGCCTGAGCTCCTCGGCGATGAGTTCGGAGGTGGAGCGGACCTTCAGCGCGAGGGACCGCGGGGGCTGGTCGGGCAGGGTCATCGTGGCGAGCGGGCCCTCCGGCCGGTCGATGAGGATCTCGCCGTTCGCGGTGCCCAGGCGGACGGCCGTGACGACCGGACCGTCGGTGACCACCCGGTCGACCCGTACGTCCAGCCGGGCCTCCAGCCAGCGGGCCAGCAGCTCGGCCGCCGGGTTGTCGGCCTCGGCCTCCACGGTCGCCGAGGTCACCGGTACCCGGGCCTGGTCGAGCGCGGCGGCCAGCATGGAGCGCCACAGCGTCAGCCGGGTCCAGGCGAGGTCGGTGTCACCGGGCGCGTAGGTGCGGACCCGGCGCTCCAGGACCTCCATCGGCCGCTCGACCGCGTAGAGGTCGGTGATCCGGCGCTGGGCCAGCGCCCCCAGCGGGTCCTTCGCGGGGTCGTCCGGTGCCTCCACCGGCCACCACACGACGACCGGGGCGTCCGGCAGCAGCAGCGGCAGCACGACCGAGTCGGCGTGCTCGGACACCTCGCCGTACATGCGCAGCACCACCGTCTCGCCGGTGCCGGCCTCGGAGCCCACCCGGACCTCGGCGTCCAGGTGCGAGCGGGTGCGGTCGCGCAGGTTGCGGGCGTGCCGCTTGATGACGACCAGGGTGCGCGAGGGGTGCTCGTGCGAGGCCTCCTCGGCCGCCTTGATGGCGTCGTAGGCGTTCTCCTCGTCCGTGACGATCACCATCGTCAGGACCATGCCCACGGCCGGCGTGCCGATGGCCCGGCGGCCCTGCACCAGCGCCTTGTTGATCTTGCTTGCCGTGGTGTCGGTCAGGTCGATCCTCATGGCCTGCGCCAGCTCCGTCCGTCTCGTGCGAGCATCTCGTCGGCTTCCCGCGGTCCCCAGCCGCCGGAGGCGTACTGTGCGGGCCGCTCGTGCGTGGCCCAGTACTCCTCGATCGGGTCCAGGATGCGCCAGGACTCCTCCACCTCCTGGTGGCGGGGGAAGAGGTTGGCGTCGCCCAGGAGGACGTCCAGGATCAGCCGTTCGTACGCCTCCGGGCTGGACTCCGTGAACGACTCGCCGTACGCGAAGTCCATCGACACGTCCCGGATCTCCATCGAGGTGCCGGGCACCTTGGAGCCGAACCGCACCGTCATGCCCTCGTCCGGCTGGACGCGGATGACGATGGCGTTCTCGCCCAGCTCCTCCGTGGCGGTGGAGTCGAAGGGGGAGTGCGGGGCCCGCTGGAAGACCACCGCGATCTCGGTGACCCGGCGGCCCAGCCGCTTGCCGGTGCGCAGGTAGAAGGGGACGCCCGCCCAGCGGCGGTTGTCGATGCCCAGCTTGATCGCGGCGTAGGTGTCGGTCGTGGAGGCCGGGTCGATGCCCTCCTCCTCCAGGTAGCCGGGCACCTGCGCGCCGCCCTGCCAGCCGCCCGCGTACTGCCCGCGCACGGTGTGCTCGCCGAGGTCGTCCGGCAGCCGCACGGCCTTCAGCACCTTCAGCTTCTCGGTGAGCAGCGAGGGGGCGTCGAAGGAGGCGGGCTCCTCCATGGCGGTGAGGGCCATCAGCTGGAGCAGGTGGTTCTGGATGACGTCGCGGGCGGCGCCGATGCCGTCGTAGTAGCCGGCCCGGCCGCCGATGCCGATGTCCTCGGCCATGGTGATCTGCACGTGGTCCACGTAGGACCGGTTCCAGATCGGCTCGTACATCTGGTTGGCGAAGCGCAGCGCCAGGATGTTCTGGACGGTCTCCTTGCCCAGGTAGTGGTCGATCCGGAACACCTGCTCCGGGTCGAACACCTCGTGCACCAGGGCGTTCAGGTCGCGGGCGCTGTCCAGGTCGTGCCCGAAGGGCTTCTCGATGACCGCGCGGCGCCAGGAACCCTCGGGGGCGTCGGTCAGCCCGTGCTTCTTGAGCTGCTGGACGACCTTGGGGAAGAACTTCGGCGGCACCGAGAGGTAGAAGGCGTAGTTGCCGCTGGTCCCGCGGGAGGCGTCCAGCTCCTCCACGGCATCGCGCAGCTGTTCGAACGCGTCGTCGTCGTCGAAGTCGCCCGGGATGAAGCGCATGCCCTCGGCCAGCTGCTGCCAGACCTCCTCGCGGAACGGCGTGCGCGCGTGCTCCTTGACGGCGTCGTGCACGACCTGCGCGAAGTCCTGGTCCTCCCAGTCCCGACGCGCGAAGCCGACCAGGGAGAAGCCCGGCGGCAGCAGGCCGCGGTTGGCCAGGTCGTACACGGCCGGCATCAGCTTGCGCCGCGACAGGTCGCCGGTGACGCCGAAGATGACCAGCCCGGACGGGCCGGCGATACGGGGGAGGCGGCGGTCCTGGGGATCGCGCAGCGGGTTGCTCCAGTCGAGCGGTGCGGCGGGCGCCGTGCTCCGCCCGGCCGCGCTCTCCTTCTTCGCGTCCCTGGCGGCGCGGGCCGTCCCGGCCTTCTTGGCGGCCCGGGCGGGCCTGCCCTTCCTGGCCGCCTTCGGTGCCCCGGCGGCCGCGGCCCGTTCGGCCTCCTCGGCGTGCAGCGGCCCCGCGGCCTCCTGCGCGGCCTCGGCCTCCTTGGCCTCCTTCGTCGCCTTGGTCTCGTGGACCGTCGTAGCGGGAAGGTCCTCGCTCATTCCCCGTCAACTCCCTTGCTGTCGAGGGACTTCGTCACGGCGTCGAGCAGGTCCTGCCAGGCCGCCTCGAACTTGGCCACGCCTTCCTGCTCCAGCTGCTGCACCACCTCGTCGTACGCGATGCCGAGCCGCTCCACGGCCTCCAGGTCCGCCCGGGCCTGGGCGTAACCACCGGTGACCGTGTCGCCCCGGACGTCGCCGTGATCCGCGGCGGCGGCCAGGGTGGCCTCCGGCATCGTGTTCACGGTGCCGGGAGCGACCAGCTCCTCCACGTACAGGGTGTCCCGGAATGCCGGGTCCTTCACCCCGGTCGACGCCCACAGGGGGCGCTGGGGGTGGGCGCCGGCGCCGGCGAGGGCGGCGAAGCGGTCGCCGGCGACGACACCCTCGTACGCCTCGTAGGCCAGCCGTGCGTTGGCCAGGGCCGCCCTGCCGCGCAGGGCGAGGGCCTCGTCCGTGCCCAGCAGGGACAGCCGCTTGTCGATCTCGCTGTCGACGCGGGAGACGAAGAAGGAGGCGACGGAGTGGATGTCCGCCAGGTCGAGCCCGGCCGCCCGCGCCTTCTCCAGGCCGGCGAGGTAGGCGTCCATGACCTCGCGGTAGCGCTCCAGGGAGAAGATCAGCGTGACGTTGACGCTGATGCCGGCGCCGATGACCTCGGTGATCGCCGGGAGACCGGCCTTCGTCGCCGGGATCTTGATCATCACGTTGGGGCGGTCCACCAGCCACGCCAGCTGGCGGGCCTCGGCGATCGTGGCCCGCGTGTCGTGGGCGAGCCGCGGGTCGACCTCGATGGAGACCCGGCCGTCCCGGCCGCCGGTGGCGTCGTACACCTCGCGCAGCACGTCGGCGGCGGCGCGGACGTCGGCGGTGGTCATCATGCGGACCGCCTCGTCGACGGTCACGCCCCGGGTCGCGAGGTCGGCGAGCTGCTCCTCGTAGCCCTCCCCGGAGCCGATCGCGGCCTGGAAGATCGAGGGGTTGGTGGTGACGCCGACGACGTTCCTCGTCGCGATCAGCTCGGCGAGGTTGCCGGACTCGATCCGCCGCCGCGACAGGTCGTCCAGCCATACGGAGACGCCCGCCTCGGACAGGCGTCGCAGTGCTCCCGCGGTCGCGGTTGCTTCGGTCACAGTGATCATCTTCTCTTTCTGCGGTTCCTCGTGGTTTCTTCCCGCTGCCGGACCGGCCCGACCGGTGCGGTCGGACGCGGTCCGGTGCGATCCGACCGGGTCAGCCGCGCACGGCGGCCAGGGACTCCCGGGCGGCGGCGGCGACGTGCCCGGCGGTGAAGCCGAACTCGGTGAACAGGGTCTCGGCGTCGGCGGAGGCGCCGAAGTGCTCCAGGGAGACGATGCGCCCCGCGTCCCCGACGAACCGGTGCCAGGTCAGGCCGATACCGGCCTCCACGGCCACCCGGGCCCGCACGGACGGCGGCAGCACGCTCTCGCGGTACGCGCGCGGCTGCTCCTCGAACCACTCCACGGACGGCATCGACACCACCCGGGTGGCGGTCCCCTCGGCCTCCAGCGCCTCCCGCGCGGCCACGGCCAGCCGCACCTCGGAGCCGGTGGCGATCAGGACGACGTCCGGGGTGCCGGTGGAGGCGTCCGCCAGGACGTACCCGCCCCTGGCCGCGTCGGGGTTCGGCTCGTAGGTCGGCACGCCCTGGCGGGTGAGGACGAGGCCGTGCGGGGCCGGTCGGGTCGAGTGGCGCCGGAGGATCTCGGCCCAGGCGGTGGCGGTCTCGTTGGCGTCGGCCGGGCGGACCACGTTGAGGCCCGGGACGGCGCGCAGCGCGGCGAGGTGTTCGACGGGCTGGTGGGTCGGGCCGTCCTCGCCGAGGCCGATGGAGTCGTGCGTCCACACGTAGGTCACCGGCAGCTGCATCAGCGCGGACATCCGCACGGCGTTGCGCATGTAGTCGGAGAAGACCAGGAAGGTGCCGCCGTAGATGCGGGTGTTGCCGTGCAGCGCGATGCCGTTCATCTCGGCCGCCATGGAGAACTCGCGGATGCCGAAGTGGACGGTGCGGCCGTAGGGGTCGGCCGTGGGCAGCGGGTTGCCCTCGGGGAGGAAGGAGCCGGCGCCGTCGATCGTGGTGTTGTTCGAACCGGCCAGGTCGGCCGAGCCGCCCCACAGCTCGGGCAGTACCGGACCGAGTGCCTGGAGGACCTTGCCGGAGGCGGCGCGGGTGGCGAGCGCCTTGCCCGTCTCGAACACCGGCAGCGCGTCGGCCCAGCCCTCGGGCAGCCGGCCGGCCACCACCCGGTCGAAGAGTTCGGCGCGCCGCGGCTGGGCGCCCCGCCACTTGTCGATCCGCTTGTCCCAGGCGGCGTGCGCCTCGGCACCCCGGTCCAGGGCCCGGCGGGTGTGGGCGAGGACCTCGGCCGGGACCTCGAAGCTGCGGTCCGGGTCGAAGCCGAGGACGCGCTTGGTGGCGGCGACCTCTGCCTCGCCGAGGGCGGAGCCGTGGGAGGCCTCGGTGTTCCGCGCGTTCGGGGCGGGCCAGGCGATGATCGTGCGCATGGCGATGATGGAGGGCCGGCCGGTCTCCGCCCTGGCCGCGGTCAGCGCCGCGTACAGGGCGTGCGGGTCGACGTCGCCGTTCCCGGCGGGCTCGATGCGCCGCACGTGCCAGCCGTAGGCCTCGTACCGCTTCAGCACGTCCTCGGAGAAGGCGGTCGCGGTGTCGCCCTCGATGGAGATGTGGTTGTCGTCGTAGAGGAGGACGAGGTTGCCGAGCCGCTGGTGGCCGGCGAGCGACGACGCCTCCGCGGAGACGCCCTCCTGGAGGTCGCCGTCGGAGACGATCGCCCAGACGGTGTGGTCGAAGGGGGACTCGCCCGCGGGGGCCTCCGGGTCGAACAGGCCCCGCTCGTACCGGGCGGCCATCGCCATGCCCACCGCGTTGGCGACGCCCTGGCCCAGCGGCCCGGTGGTGGTCTCCACGCCCGCGGTGTGCCCGTACTCGGGGTGGCCGGGCGTCTTGGAGCCGTGCGTACGGAAGGCCTTCAGGTCGCCCAGTTCCAGCTCGTAGCCGGCGAGGTGGAGCTGGGAGTACAGGGTCAGGGAGGTGTGCCCGGGGGAGAGGACGAAGCGGTCACGGCCGGTCCACTCGGGATCGGCCGGATCGTGTCGCATCACCTTCTGAAAGAGCGTGTACGCGGCCGGGGCCAGGGCCATCGCCGTACCCGGGTGCCCGTTGCCGACCTTCTGCACCGCGTCGGCCGCGAGGAGGCGGGCGGTGTCGACGGCACGCCGGTCGAGTTCGGTCCATTCGAAGCGGTCCGCGCTGTCCACTGTGTGCGTGCTCATCTTCAAGAAATCCTCGATCGGAGCGAAGTTGCCGGTCTGACGTGTTCAAACTTAAAAGTCTGACTTTTGTGAGTGAAGGTCGTCGTGTGCCAGCCTGTGGTGAAAGTGGGACACGCCCGCGGAGTCGGGCGCACGGGTGGGACGGCACGAGAAGGACATGGCGGACGAAAACATCCAATACGGCGACGACGGCGACGGCGGCAGCATCGGCGGAGGCGACGGGATCGATACCTTCCCCTTCCCGGTCGATCTCAGCCTCCTCGGCGTCGGTGTGCAGGTCGGTCCCATGGGCGCCGGCCGCACCTGGCACGCACACGCCCCGCTGCACCGCGTGCACCGCATCGACTTCCACGTCGTCATGCTCTTCACCGGCGGCCCGGTCCGACACATGATCGACTTCGCCGAGTACGAGGCGACGGCCGGCGATCTGCTGTGGATCCGGCCCGGACAGGTCCACCGCTTCTCGCCCGACAGCGAGTACCGCGGAACGGTGCTGACCATGCAGCCCGGCTTCCTGCCGCGCGCCACGGTGCAGGCCACCGGCCTCTACCGCTACGACCTGCCGCCCCTGCTCCACCCCGACGAGGCGCGGCTCGCCGGGCTGACGGCCGCGCTGGACCAGCTGCACCGGGAGTACGAGGACGCCACCACCCTGCCCCTCAGCCTGCACACCGCCGTACTGCGCCACACGCTCTCCGCGTTCCTGCTGCGCCTCGCCCATCTCGCGGTCAGCTCCGCGCAGGCGGCGCGCGAAGGCCTCGGGGACGTGCCGAACGACACCGCCTTCACCCTCTTCCGGGACGCGGTCGAGCGGGGCTTCGCCACCAACCACAGCGTCAGCGCCTACGCCGACGCGCTCGGTTACTCCCGCCGCACCCTCGTCCGCGCGGTACGCGCCGCCACCGGAGAGACGCCCAAGGGGTTCATCGACAAGCGGGTCGTCCTGGAGGCCAAGCGCCTCCTCGCCCACACCGACATGCCGATCGGCCGGATCGGCGCGGCGGTCGGCTTCCCGGACGCGGCGAACTTCTCCAAGTTCTTCCACCAGCACACGGACCAGACACCGGCGGGATTCCGGGCCGAGCTTCGCTGAAGCGCCGTCACCCGCCGGGGTACGGGCGCCGGCGGTCGGTGTGACGCGCCGCCCGGCGTGCCATGATCGGCGCCAGGCGGAAGTGCGGCCGGGTGAGGGAAGGGTGCGGGCGTGAGGCTGACGATTCTGGGCGGCGGCGGTTTCCGGGTGCCGCTCGTGTACGGCGCCCTCCTCGGGGACCGTGCCGAGGGACGGGTGACGCACGTCGTGCTGCACGACCTCGACGCGGCACGCCTGTCGGCGGTCAGCAGGGTGCTGGCCGAACAGGCGGCCGGGGTGGCCGACGCGCCCGAGGTGACCGCCACGACGGATCTGGACGAGGCGCTGCGCGGCGCCGACTTCGTGTTCTCGGCGATCCGCGTCGGCGGCCTCGAAGGCCGGGCCGAGGACGAGCGGGTGGCGCTCGCCGAGGGCGTGCTCGGGCAGGAGACGGTCGGCGCGGGCGGCATCGCCTACGGGCTGCGGACCGTTCCCGTCGCCGTCGACATCGCCCGCCGGGTGGCCCGGCTGGCGCCGGACGCCTGGGTCATCAACTTCACCAACCCGGCCGGTCTGGTCACCGAGGCCATGGCCCGTCACCTCGGCGACCGCGTCATCGGCATCTGCGACTCACCGGTCGGCCTCGGCCGGCGCGTCGCCCGCGCGCTGGGCGCCGACCCGCGGCGGGCCCACGTCGACTACGTCGGCCTCAACCACCTCGGCTGGGTGCGGGGTCTGCGCGTCGGCGGCCGCGACGAACTGCCGCGGCTGCTCGCCGACCCGGCGCTGCTCGGATCGTTCGAGGAGGGCCGGCTCTTCGGCGCCGAGTGGCTGCGCTCCCTCGGCGCGATCCCCAACGAGTACCTGCACTACTACTACTTCAACCGGGAGACCGTCCGCGCCTATCGGGAGGCCGACCGCACCCGGGGCGCCTTCCTGCGCGACCAGCAGGCCGCCTTCTACGACGCGATGCGCCGGGCCGACGCCCCGGCGCTCGCCACCTGGGACCGCACCCGCGCCGAACGCGAGGCCACCTACATGGCCGAGAACCGGGAGACTGCGGGCGCGGGCGAGCGCGAGGCGGACGACCTGTCCGGCGGCTACGAGAAGGTGGCGCTGGCGCTGATGCGGGCGGTGGCCCGCGACGAGCGCACCACGCTCATCCTCAACGTCCGCAACCGCGGCACCCTGTCGGTGCTCGACGCCGACGCCGTGATCGAGGTCCCGTGCCTGGTCGACGCGAACGGCGCGCACCCGGTGGCCGTCGACCCGCTGCCCGCTCACGCCACCGGGCTGGTCTGCTCGGTCAAGGCGGTCGAGCGCGAGGTCATGACGGCCGCGGAGACCGGCTCCCGCACGGCGGCGGTACGCGCCTTCGCCCTGCATCCCCTGGTCGACTCGGTCGACGTCGCCCGCCGCCTCGTCGACGGCTACACGGCGGTCCATCCCGGCCTGGCGTACCTCGGGTAGGAGCGGCCCCGCGCGACCCGTCCGTCCCACGGGGGCGGCCCGGTGCGCCCGCCGCGCGGCTCGCTACGCGGGGGCGCCCGCGGCCGGGTGGTCCGGTGCCGGGGCGCCCACCGGGCCGACGGCCGGCGCCCCGGCCGACGGGCGACCGGTGGAAGCCTGAACCGACGCACTCGCGCACGGCGACACGGACGGGGGCGCGGAGGGGGACGGCGACGCGGATGCGGACGCCGATACCGCCCCGGCGGTCGGGGCCGGTCCGCCGGGCGGTTCCGTGCGCTGGTGGGGGAGGGGAACGGGTCGCAGCGAGCGCGGTCCGGACACCACCGCGTAGTCCTGGCCCAGGAAGGGCGGGGTCAGTTCGCCCGGGTCGTCGCCGAGGGCCAGCCGGACCGCCGCCCAGGGCGCGTTGACGCCGCACAGCGCCAGCTGGTGCAGCCCGCCGGCCGGGCGGGTGTTGACGTCCATCAGGACGGGCCGGTCGCCGAACATCCGGAACTGCACGTTGGACAGGTGGTGCAGCCCGAACGTCTCGGCGATCAGCCGGGCCGGTGCCAGCCACTGCTCATGGAGCGTGAACCCCCGGCGGCGGCCGTGCTTCGTGCGGCCCACGGCCAGCCGTACCCGGTCGTCGGGCCCGGTGAGGCAGTCCACGGAGACCTCCGGCTGCTCCAGCCGCGGCATCACCAGCCAGTCCACCGGCTCCTCGGCCGCCCGCAGCGCCTCGACGACCAGCGGCAGCGGCACCTCCGGGCTCGGGAAGCCGTTCAGGTGGGTGAGGGAGAACGGGGCGCGGGTGACCAT
Source organism: Streptomyces sp. NPDC045956 (assembly GCF_056430705.1). NCBI lineage: Bacteria > Bacillati > Actinomycetota > Actinomycetes > Kitasatosporales > Streptomycetaceae > Streptomyces > Streptomyces sp. NPDC045956. Next base: position 610,256 of record NZ_JBWKKZ010000003.1, read on the forward strand.
GCGGAAGCCCACGCCGCCCGCACCGGACGCCGGTTTGAAACACGCCCGATGACCGTGCGCCTCCAACTCCTCGACGGCAGCGACGAGTTCGTCGGCGGTGCGGACCCGCCACCAGGGCGGGACCGGCACGCCGACCGCCCGCACGGCCTCGTAGGCGACCACCTTGTCCTCGAAGACGGCCACCGCCTCCGGGGGCGGCGCCAGCAACGCCGTACCTGCCGCCTCGAACTCGGCGCGGTGGGCCACGACCGCCGCCTGGTGCAGTCGGGGCACGAACACGTGGATGCCCCGGCGCGCGCACTGGTCCAGGGCGTACTCGACGTACCCGGCCGGGGACAGGCCCTCGGGCTCCAGCTCGGCCGTGTCGGCGGCGGCCAGGACGGGGGAGTCCGGGTCGCCGTGCGTGGCGTGGATCTCGACGGCCCGGTCGGCGGGATTTCTCCGCAGCTGATCCATGAAGAAGACGTTCTCCGCGTACGTGCGGTTGAGCCAGACGCGTACGGGAGAAACCATGCAGGCCGCCTTTCGCGGGTCGCGGGCAGGGCGAAGCCGGCCGTGCCCGGCCAAGGGGGATGGAGGGACACCAAGCCGCCCTGCGCGGAGGGAGATTCGTGGCGGTGGTGTCGGGGCGATCATAGGGGGTCCCGTGCCCCACGGCGCAAAGCGCGTCACACGCACGCGTCCGTTCTCCTTGGAGTGGGCGGGAGCACCCGCTGGTCCGATGGGGCGAGCCGCCCTTGTGAGCGGGTCCGGGATGTGATCTCGTGCTCTCGTGACCTCGAACGCGCGTCCGGAAGGGGTGGGGATGGCGGCGACGGACGGTGGTCCGGGGCAGCTGTGGGCCATCAGCGACCTGCACATCGGCTACGAGGAGAACCGCGCACTGGTCGAGAAGATGCGCCCGGAATCCGACGACGACTGGCTCCTGGTGGCCGGCGACGTGGCGGAGACCGTGGCCGACGTCCGCTGGGCCCTCGGCACCCTCGCGGACCGCTTCCGCCGGGTGGTCTGGGTCCCCGGGAACCACGAACTGTGGACCCACCCCAAGGACTCGGTCACCCTCCGCGGCACCGCCCGCTACGAGCACCTCGTCGAGATGTGCCGCGAGCTGGGCGTGACGACGCCCGAGGACCCGTACCCGGTGTGGGACGGCGTCGGCGGGCCGGCGGTCGTGGTACCGCTGTTCCTGCTCTACGACTACTCGTTCCTGCCCACCGGGTGCGCCACCAAGGACGAGGGGCTGGCGTACGCCCACGGCACCGGCGTCGTGTGCAACGACGAGTACCTGCTCCACCCCGACCCGTACCCGAGCCGCGAGGCATGGTGCCGGGCGCGGGTCGCGGAGACCGAGCGCAGACTGGCCGCGCTCCCGGACGGGCTGCCGACGATCCTCGTCAACCACTACCCGCTGGACCGCCACCCCACCGACGTCCTGTGGTACCCGGAGTTCGCCATGTGGTGCGGCACCCGCCTGACCGCCGACTGGCACCGCAGGTTCCGGGTCGACACCATGGTCTACGGACATCTGCACATCCCGCGGACCACCTGGCACGAGGGCGTCCGCTTCGAGGAGGTGTCGGTGGGCTACCCCCGCGAGTGGCGCAAGCGGACCGGGCAGCCCGGACAGCTGCGCCGCATCCTGCCGTCGCCGCCGCGAGAGGAGACCGCCCGGTGATAGAGGAGCTGCTGCCCGCCACGGTGGTCACCGTGGAGGCCCACGGGCGGGACGACGCCGGGCACCTGCCCCTCTACCCGGAGGAGGCGGCGCTCGTGGCCCGGGCGGTCGACAAGCGCCGCCGGGAGTTCACCGCGGTGCGGTCCTGCGCACGCCGGGCCATGGAGAAGCTCGGCGTGCCCGCCCAGCCCGTGCTCCACGGCGAACGCGGCGCGCCGCGGTGGCCGTCCGGGCTGGTCGGCAGCATGACCCACTGCGACGGCTACTGCGCCGCCGCCCTGGTCCGCGCCACCGACCTCGCCTCCGTCGGTATCGACGCCGAGCCCGACGGGCCGCTGCCGGACGGCGTCCTGCCCGGTGTCTCCCTGCCCGTCGAGGCGGAGCGGCTGCGCCGACTGGCCCGGGAGCGGCCCGGCGTCCACTGGGACCGGCTCCTCTTCAGCGCCAAGGAGTCGGTCTACAAGGCGTGGTTCCCCCTGACCGGGCAGTGGCTGGACTTCATGGAGGCAGACATCGAGATCTCCGTCGACCCGGTGGACCCGCACCGCGGCACCCTGCGCGCCGCTCTCCTGGTGCCCGGCCCTCTCGTGGGCGGACGGCGTCTCGGCCACTTCGACGGCCGCTGGACCGCCCGGCACGGCCTGGTCGCCACGGCGGTCACGGTCCCCCACGCCTGAACCCCGCCACCTGCCACCCGTCACCCGGCCCCGGGCCGCGGCCCCCGGGTCACGGCCGCGGGCACCAGTCGCGCAGGAGCCGGAAGAACGCCTCCTCGTTCCCCGTCAGTCCGGCGGCCTCCAGCGCCCGTTCCGCCTCGGCCAGCACGGAGGGCGGGACGACGGGTGGGCGTCGGGCGTCCGCCGGGCCCGCCGCGGTGTCGAAGCCGGCCCGCACGGTGTGCAGGAGCCGCAGGTAGGCCTGAACGGCCGTGCGCTCGTGGTCGGTCAGTACGGCGGTGGTCATCGGTCGGCTCTCCCCACAACGACGTCAGCGGTCACGCGCCCCCGCACGGCGGTGGCACACGTCCAGCTTGCCGCCCACCACTGACAATCCCGTTCAGGACTCCGGTCGCTTGACGCTCTCCAGGAGCATGTCCAGCCACTCGGCGACCTTGTCGCGGTGCTGGTCGGTGGGGAGTTGCGCGGCCCGCCAGGCGATCCCGCGCACCCCGTGGTCCTGCAGCAGCCGCTCCAGGGGGTCGTCGTCGACCGCGGCCGCCTGCCGCTCCCGGTCGGCGAGCTGCTGCAACAGCTCCTGCTCGGTGCGCTGCAAGGCGCTCGCGAGCGCCTCGGGGTCCTCGGCGGTGAGGAACCCGGCGTGCACCCGGAAGAAGCGCTGGATGGCGTCGCAGTGCTCCATGGTGGGCCGCCGGTCGCCGTTGATGAGGGCGCCCGCCTGCTGCCGGGACATGCCGGCCCCGTCGGCGATCTCCTGCTGGGTGTACTTGCGGCCGTTCGGCTTCAGCCGGGTACGGCGCAGCAGGTCCAGGCGCTGCACGAACCGGGCCTGCACGTCGGGTTCGCCGGCCGGGCGCCCGCCGAGCAGCGCGCCCGCCACGGACTCGGGGACGCCGGAGGCGGCGGACAGCCGGCCGACGTCGAAGACCTCGGCGTGCGGCACGCCGAGCCGGTCCGCGAGGTCGGCGACGCGGGCGACGACGGCGGACAGCACCGCCGTCGGCATGGCGCCCGGACCCTCGAAGCCACCCGTCACCGACAGCTCTCCTACGTCTCTCACAGGCCTCACAGGCTTTGCACAAGCGGTTGCCGTGAACTCCCGGAGAGTAGCCTGCCGCTCGAACTCACATCCAGGTCTCGCCACAACTGTGGCCTATTTCAGCCGTCAACAGGCACGAAATGCCACGATAGTTGACACGGCTTGCACCGGGGCACCAGGATCGGGACGCCGCGAGAAGGCCGCATAGGCAAGAGGGGTGACCTCCCGATGGCATTTCAGGCAGGAGGGCAGCGGCCGGCGCCGCGGCCCGGTCCCGCGACCCCCGACGCCCAGGCGTACCTCCAGGACTACACCGCGCTCCTGGAGGCCGTCGCCTTCCCGTCCCTCGTCGTCGACCATCGCTGGGACGTGGTCCTGACCAACAGCGCCTTCCGGACACTCTTCCGGGGGGCCGGCCCGCACCCGACGGCCATGCCGGGTGACAACTTCCTCAGGTTCGTCCTCTTCCACCCGGACGCGTCCGGCGTCCTCGGGGAGCACGAGTCGAGCTGGTGCCTGCCCATGCTCGCGCACTTCGCCGCCACGCTGGAGCGGTACGGCCACGACCCCGGGTTGCAGGCCGTCCGCCGCGACATCGCCCAGGACCCGATCATGGAGGCCGCCTACCGCCAGGGCCTCCCCCACTGGATGCGCGCCGTCGGCGCCGAGGCCGTCGAACACGACGGCGCGGTAAGGCCGTTGCACCACCCCGACCCGCGCTGGGGCGCCACCGAGTGCCGGGTCGTGGTGGAGACCCCGAGGGTGCTGGAGGAGCTGGGCCACACCCGCCTGACGCTGGTCCTGCGCGAGCCGCGCCGCACGCCGCCCCGGCCCGCGCGACCCCGTCGCGGCACCGCCCGGCTGAGGGTGGTCCCCGCCTCCGAGTGACCCCGGGTGACCCCCGCGGGAGGGTCGCGGCCCTGTTCCCAGGCAGTGTGATGTGTGACATAGTACTGCCGTGATCGAGTCGCTGACCTGCGATGTCGTGGTGGTCGGGGCCGGAATGGTGGGCGCGGCCTGTGCGTGGTACGCCGCCCGATCGGGGCTCGACGTGATCGTCGTGGACCGCGGCCCGGTTGCCGGCGGCACCACCGGAGCGGGGGAGGGCAACCTCCTCGTCTCCGACAAGGCACCGGGTCCCGAGCTGGACCTCGCCCTGCTGTCCGCCCGCCTGTGGACCGAACTGTCCGGGGAGCTGGGCCGCCCCGCCGTCGAGTACGAGGCCAAGGGCGGTGTGGTCGTCGCCGAGACCCCGGGAGCACTCGCCGGCCTGGAGACCTTCGCCGCCGGGCAGCGGGCGGCCGGGGTGGTGGCGGAGGCCGTCGCGGCGGACCGGATCCACGACCTGGAACCCCGTCTGGCCCCCGGTCTCGCGGGCGCCGTGCACTACCCCGGGGACGCCCAGGTGATGCCCGCCCTGGCCGCCGCCCACCTGCTGCGGGCCTCGGGGGCCCGGCTGCGCACCGGCCGCACGGTGACCGGCATCCGGCGCGGGCGACGGCGCCGTGCGCGGAGTACGTACCGACCGCGGCGACCTGCACGCACCGGCGGTCGTCAACGCGGCCGGACCCTGGGCCGGTGAGGTGGCCGCTCTCGCCGGTGTCCGGCTGCCGGTCCTGCCCCGGCGCGGCCACGTCCTCGTCACCGAACCGCTGCCGCCCCGCGTGCGGCACAAGGTGTACGCCGCCGACTACGTCCACGACGTCGCCAGCGACACGGCCGGCCTGCGGACCTCCCCGGTCGTGGAGGGAACGGCGGCGGGGCCGGTCCTCATCGGCGCCAGCCGCGAACGGGTCGGCTTCGACCGGTCGGTGTCCGTGCCGGCGCTCCGGGCGCTGGCCGCCGGGGCGACGCGGCTGTTCCCCTTCCTCGCGGAGGTGCGGGCCGTGCGGACCTACGCCGGCTTCCGGCCGTACCTGCCCGACCACCTCCCGGCGATCGGCCCCGACCCGAGGGCACCCGGCCTCCTCCACGCCTGCGGACACGAGGGAGCCGGCATCGGGCTGTCCACCGGCACCGGGCACCTGATCGCCCGACTGCTGACCGGTGAGCGGGCCGCCCTCGACCTCGACGCCTTCCGCCCCGACCGCTTCTCCGAGGAGGCCCCGTGAATCCCCTCCGGCTGGTCCGGGCGCGGCCCGCGCCCGCCCTCACCGTCACCGTCGACGGCCGGCCGGTCCGGGTGCTGCCCGGCCGGACCGTCGCCGCCGCGCTCTGGGCGGCCGGCATCACCTCCTGGCGCACCACCCGCGGCTCGGGCGTCCCGCGCGGGGTGTTCTGCGGGATCGGTGTGTGCTTCGACTGCCTGGTCACCGTCAACGACCGCCCCAACCAGCGCGCCTGCCTGGTCCCCGTACGCCCCGGCGACAGCATCCGCACCCAGGCCGGGACCGGCCATGAGGACTGAGCTGGCGGTGGTCGGAGCGGGCCCGGCCGGGCTCGCGGCGGCCCTCGCGGCGGCGGCGGGAGGGCTGCGGGTGACGGTCCTCGACGCCGGGGACCAGCCCGGCGGCCAGTACTTCCGGCAGCCCGCCGCCGAGCTGGGCGCCCGGCGCCCGCAGGCCCTGCACCACCAGTGGCGCACCTGGGCGAGGCTGCGGGACGGGCTCGCCGACCGCGGCGTCCGCGTCCTGACGGAACACCACGTGTGGTTCGTCGAGGAGCGGTCCGGCGCCTTCACGGTGCGTGCCCTGCTCGGCCCCGGGCAGGACGAGCCGTCCGACGTGCACGCGGACGCGGTGCTGCTCGCCACCGGCGGCTACGAGCACGTCCTGCCCTTCCCCGGCTGGACCCTGCCCGGCGTCGTCACCGCCGGGGGCGCCCAGGCCATGCTCAAGGGCGGACTGGTCGTGCCCGGGAGGACCGCCGTCGTGGCCGGCACCGGACCCCTGCTGCTCCCGGTGGCGGCCGGGCTCGCGGCGGCCGGCGTGCGGGTGGCGGCCCTCGTCGAGGCGGCCGACCCGAAGCGGATCGCCGGCCACGCCCGCGCTCTGGCCGGCAAGCTCCCCGAGGGCGCCGGCCACGCCGCCCGGCTGCTGCGTCACCGCGTCCGCCCGCTCACCCGGCACGCCGTCGTCCGCGCCCACGGCGAGGACCGCCTGACCGGCGTGACCGTCGCCGCCCTCGACGCCGGCGGACGGGTCCGGCGCGGCACCGGACGCCACCTCGCCTGCGACACCCTGGCCGTCGGCCACGGCATGCTCCCGCACACCGATCTCGCCGACGGTCTCGGCTGCCGCCTGGACGGTCCGGCGGTGGCCGTCGACGCCGAGCAGCGCACGAGCGTCCCCGGCGTCTGGGCGGCCGGCGAGGCCACCGGCATCGGCGGGGCCGCCCTGGCCCTCGCCGAGGGGCACCTCGCCGGCCGCTCGATCGCCGCCCGGCTGCGGGGCCTCGCACCCGAACCGGCCGGATGGGCGCGGGCCGCGAGAGCGCGCGAGCCCCTGCGGACGGCCGCCGACGCCCTCGCCGCCGCCTTCCCCCCGCCCGCCGGGTGGACCGGACAGGTCACCGACGACACCGTGGTCTGCCGCTGCGAGGAGGTGACCGCCGACGCCGTGAGGGAGGCCGTGGAGTCGCTCGGTGCGGGGGACGTCCGCACCGTCAAGCTGCTGACCCGCGCCGGGATGGGCTGGTGCCAGGGCCGGATGTGCGCCCCCGCGGTCGCCGGTCTCACCGGCTGCGAACCCGGCCCGGCCAGGCGGCCGTTCGCCCGCCCGGTGCCCCTCGGCGTGCTCGCCCGGACGCGGTCCGAGGAACCCGGCGAGCCGCGGGAACCGGAAGAGCCGCAGGGACCCGAAGAGTCGCGCGAACCGGAAGAGCCGCAGGAACCCGAAGAGCCGCGGAAACCGGAAGAGCCGCAGGAACCCGAAGAGCCGCGCGAACCGGAAGAGCCGCAGGAACCCGAAGAGCCGCAGTGAAACCGAGAGGGGACCCTCATGACCGACCACCTTCCCTGGCGCGGCGTCCTCGTCGCCACCGCGCTGCCGCTGCGCGAGGACCTCTCCGTCGACCACGACGCCTACGCAGAGCACTGCGCCTGGCTGGTGGCGAACGGCTGTGACGGCGTCGTCCCCAACGGCTCCCTCGGCGAGTACCAGGTGCTCACCCCCGAGGAGCGCGCCCGGGTCGTCGAGACCGCCGTCGCCGCGGTCGGCGGGGCACGGGTCGTGCCCGGCGTCGCGGCCTACGGCTCCGCCGAGGCCCGCCGCTGGGCCGAGCGGGCACGCGAGGCGGGCTGCGCCGCGGTGATGCTGCTGCCGCCCAACGCCTACCGTGCCGACGAGCGTTCCGTCCTCGCCCACTACGCGGAGGTGGCGCGGGCGGGCCTGCCGGTCGTCGCCTACAACAACCCCGTCGACACCAAGGTGGACCTGGTGCCGGAACTGCTCGCCCGGCTGCACGGCGAGGGCCACATCCGGGCCGTCAAGGAGTTCTCCGGAGACGTCCGCCGTGCCTACCGCATCGCGGAACTGGTTCCGGAACTCGACCTGCTGGCAGGCGCCGACGACGTCCTGCTGGAGCTGGCGGTCGCGGGCGCCAAGGGCTGGATCGCCGGGTACCCCAACGCGCTGCCCGCCGCCTGCGTCGAGCTGTACCGCGCCGCCGTCGCCGGTGACCTGGCCACGGCCGAGCGGCTGTACCGGCTGCTGCACCCGCTGCTGCGCTGGGACTCGAAGGTCGAGTTCGTCCAGGCCATCAAGTGCTCCATGGACCTCGCCGGGCGGCACGGCGGCCCCTGCCGCCCACCGCGCGTCCCGCTGCTGCCCGACCAGGAGGCCGCCGTCCGCGCCGCCACCGAGAAGGCCCTCGCGGCCGGACTCGCCTAGGGAGCCCCGTATGCGCAGCACACTCGTCCTGCACGCCGTCGACTCGCACACCGAGGGCATGCCCACCCGGGTGGTCACCGGCGGCCTCGGCACCCTCCCCGGCGCAACCATGAACGAGCGGCGGCTGTACTTCCGCGAACACCGCGACGACGTCAAGCGGCTGCTGATGAACGAGCCGCGCGGCCACGCCGCCATGAGCGGCGCCGTCCTCCAGCCGCCCACCCGGACCGACTGCGACTGGGGCGTCGTCTACATCGAGGTCTCCGGCTACCTGCCCATGTGCGGCCACGGCACCATCGGCGTGGCGACCGTCCTCGTCGAGACCGGCATGGTCGAGGTCGTCGAACCCGTCACCACCATCCGCCTCGACACCCCCGCCGGCGTCGTCGTCGCCGAGGTGGCCGTGGAGGGCGGCGCGGCCCGGGCGGTGACCCTGCGCAACGTCCCGTCCTTCGCCGTCGGCCTGGACCGCGAGGTCACCCTGCCCGACGGCCGGACCGTGCGGTACGACCTCGCCTACGGCGGCAACTTCTACGCGATCCTGCCCCTGGAGCGGCTCGGGCTGCCCTTCGAGCGGTCCCGCAAGGACGACATCCTGGCCGCCGGGCTCGCCCTGATGGCGGCCGTCGACGAGGCGGAGGCACCGGTCCACCCCGAGGACCCGACCATCCGCGGCTGCCACCACGTGCAGGTGACCGCGTCCGACGCCACCGCCCGCCACTCCCGGCACGCCATGGTGATCCACCCCGGCTGGTTCGACCGCTCGCCCTGCGGCACCGGCACCAGCGCCCGCATGGCCCAGCTGCACGCCCGCGGACACCTCCCGCTGCACACCGAGTTCGTGAACGAGTCCTTCATCGGCACCCGGTTCACCGGACGGCTGCTCGGCACCACCGAGGTCGGGGGCCGGCCCGCCGTGCTGCCCAGCTTCACCGGCCGGGCCTGGATCACCGGCACCGCCCAGTACCTCCTGGACCCCGACGACCCCTTCCCCGCCGGGTTCGTGCTGTGAACGCCGACGGTCCCGCCCTGCCCGTCCTCGGAGGCAGGAGGACCAGTCACCGCGAGCGGGTCGCCGAGGCACTGCGCGCCGCCCTCGTCGCGGGCGAACTGCGCCCCGGCGAGGTCCACTCGGCGCCCCGGCTCGCCGCCCGCTTCGGCGTCTCCGCCACCCCCGTGCGCGAGGCGATGCTCGACCTCGCCAAGGAGGGCCTGGTCGACACCGTGCCCAACAAGGGATTCCGGGTCACCGCCGTCTCCGACCGGCAGCTCGACGAGTACACGCACCTGCGGTCACTCATCGAGATCCCCACCACGGCCGCACTCGCGGGCACCGCCGACCCCGCGGCCCTGGCGGCCCTGCGCCCGGTCGCCGAGGAGACCGTCGCCTCCGCCGTGGCCGGCGACCTCATCGCGTACGTCGACGCCGACCTGCGCTTCCACCTGGGGCTGCTGGGCCTGGCGGGCAACGCCCATCTGGTGGACGTCGTCCGGGACCTGCGCCGGCGCTCCCGGCTGTACGGGCTGACGGCCCTGGCCGAGCAGGGGCGGCTCCGGGCCTCGGCCGAGGAGCACCTGGAGATCCTCGACGCGCTGCTCGCCCGCGACGAGGAGGCCGTGCGCGCGGCGACGACACGGCACCTGGGACACGTGCGGGGCCTGTGGGCGGCCCGCCCCGACGAGCCGGCGGCACCCCCGGCCTGAGCGGGCGGCGCCGCACGTACCGGCCGGGACCACCGTTCTGACGGATCGTCACCTCTTCTCCGGGCAGCGCGCCCGCGAAGTTACCCGTGCGTTCCGCACGTCGGAGAGGTGACAGCGGCAACTGTGCGGGGCGGTCGGCGGCATGACACCGTCATCTCCGTCAGCGACCGGTGGAAGGGAGTAGGCGTGAACAAGGGCTACGCCGTGTACTGCGACGCGGACCCGCACTTCTACGACGCTCCCCACCGCACGTCCCCGCGGACCGGCGCCGGGCGCTCCCGGTACGCCGCGGCCTCCCGGCCCGTGCCGGAGGGATGGCAGCGCAACGAGAGCGGCGACTGGCTCGCCCTGCGCCCGGTCGAGGCCACCCTGCCCGACCAGGGCTGGAAGATCCACGTCGCGGCCTGTCTCGACAACGCCGAGAGCGTGCTGGACCGCGTGTGGCTGCACTGCGTCGAGCGCGGCACGGCCTTCAAGTTCGTGCCCAGCCGCTACCTGCTCCACCAGCGCAACGCCAAGTACGCCGACCGGGCCGGCAGCGGCAAGTTCATCACCGTGTACCCCGCGGACGAGGCGGACTTCGAGCGACTCGTGGACGAGCTGTCCGGCCTGCTGGCCGGCGAACCCGGCCCGCACATCCTGAGCGACCTGCGGATCGGCGAGGGCCCGGTGCACGTCCGGTACGGCGGCTTCACCCGCCGCAACTGCTACGACGCCAACGGCGAGCTGCGGCCGGCCGTCACCGGCCCCGACGGTGTGCTCGTGCCCGATCTGCGCGGACCGGCCTTCCGGATACCCGACTGGGTGCGCCCGCCCGCCTTCCTGCGCCCGCACCTGGACGCCCGAGCCGCGGTGACCGTCACCGGCCTGCCCTACGCCATCGAATCGGCGCTGCACTTCTCCAACGGCGGCGGCGTCTACCTCGCCCGGGACACCCGCACCGGCGAGCAGGTCGTCCTCAAGGAGGCCCGCCCGCACGCCGGTCTCGCGGCCGACGGCGCCGACGCGGTGGCCCGCCTGCACCGCGAACGCCGGGCGCTGGAACTGCTGTCGGGGCTCGACTGCACGCCCGAGGTGCTGGACCACCTCACGGTCGGGGAGCACCACTTCCTCGTACTGGAGCACATCGACGGCAAGCCGCTCAACACCTTCTTCGCCCGTCGGCACCCGCTCATCGAGGCCGACCCGGACGAGCGGAGACTCGCCGAGTACACCGCCTGGGCCCTCGACGTCCACGCACGGGTGGAGCGTGCCGTCGCCGACGTCCACGCCCGGGGCGTGGTCTTCAACGACCTGCACCTGTTCAACATCATGATCCGCGAGGACGACAGCGTCTCGCTGCTGGACTTCGAGGCCGCGCACCACGTCGACGAACCCGGACGGCAGACCGTCGCCAACCCCGGCTTCGTGGCGCCGGCCGACCGGCGGGGCGTCGCGGTCGACCGGTACGCGCTGGCGTGTCTGCGGCTCGCGCTGTTCCTCCCGCTCACCAGCCTGCTGGCGCTCGACCGCCGCAAGGCCGCCCACCTCGCGGACGTGATCGCGGAGCGGTTCCCCGTGGACCGGTCCTTCCTGGACGCGGCGGTAGACGAGATCACGGCCGGTGCCGACGGCGCCCGCCCCCAGCGGCGGCCGTCCGGTCCGGTGGCGCCGGTCCGGCCGAACGACTGGCCCCGCAGCCGGGACTCGATGGCCGAGGCCGTCCGCGGCTCCGCGACGCCGTCCCGCACGGACCGGCTCTTCCCCGGCGACATCGCGCAGTTCGCCACGGCGGGCGGCGGGCTGGCCTTCGGCCACGGGGCGGCCGGAGTGCTGTACGCCCTGGCCGAGAGCGGGGCGGGACGGGACGAGGACGGCGAGCAGTGGCTGCTGGAGCGGACCAAGCAACCGCCCTCGGGCATGCCGCACGGCTTCCACGACGGCCTCGCGGGCCTGGCCTGGACCCTGGAGCGTCTCGGCCACCGCGACCGCGCCCTCGACCTGGTCGAACTCCTTGTCGACCAGCCCTTCGGCCACCTGGGTCCCGACCTGCACAGCGGCACCGCCGGACTGGGCCTGGCCCTCGACTCGCTGGCCGCCACCACCGGGGAGAGCGCACTGCACGCGGCGGCCCTGCGCTGCGCCGAGCTGACGGCCGACGGCGCCCGTGCCGGGAGCGAGGGCTCCGGCCGGCCCCGCGCGGGACTGCTGTACGGCGCCGCGGGACGCGCGCTGCTCTTCGTACGGCTCTTCGAACGCACCGGCGATGCGTCCCACCTCGACCTGGCCCGTGACGCCCTGCGCGAGGACCTCGCCCGTTGCGTCCGCGGCGCGGGCGGCGCGTTGCAGGTGGACGAGGGCTGGCGCACCATGCCCTACCTGGGCGCGGGCAGCGTGGGCATCGGCATGGTGCTGGACGACTACCTGGCCCACCGGGACGACGAGGAGTTCGCCCGGGCGCGGGGCGAGATCGTGGCGGCGGCGCAGGCCATGTTCTACGCCCAGCCCGGGCTCTACCGGGGCGTCGCCGGCATGGTGCTGTACCTCGGCCGGACCACCGCCGAGGTGCCCGGCACCGGCCCGGCGGCCGTCGGGCGCCAGCTCGAGGCCCTGGCCTGGCACGCCATGTCCTACCGCGACCGGCTCGCCTTCCCCGGCGAGCAGATGATGCGCCTGTCCATGGACCTCTCCACGGGTACGGCCGGATGCCTGCTGGCCGTCGCCTCCGTACTCGGCGACGAGCCCGCCGCCCTGCCGTTCCTGCCGCCGCTGCCGAAGGGCAGCGGCCCCCAGACTCGGCCCCATCCGGGGTCGTGACCGAAGCACACCCGTTGCCGTACGAAGGGAAGATGTCATGAACCTGTTTGACCTGCAGTCGATGGAGACCCCCAAGGAAGAGGCCATGGGGGACGTCGAGACCGGAAGCCGCGCCAGCCTGCTGCTCTGCGGCGACAGCAGCCTGAGCATCACCACCTGTAACTGACGCGGGAACGACCGCCGCGGTGACGTGGTGAGCCACGCCGCCCGGTAACGGCGCCCCGGGGACTCCCGGGGCGCCGACGCATGCGCTCGGACGGCCCGGCCGGAATGCCGGAATGCCGGAGTGACGGAACGGACGGAACGGACGGAAGGGGCTGGGGCCGGTGGCGGAGACGAGGCCCCGTGAACGGCGGCCGTCCTCGGCGAAGGACGCGGCCGGCCGCGCGGAAGGGGGGCGCGGGCTCGAAGCGCTGGTGCTGTCGTGCTCGGTCGCGGCGGCCGTCGCGGCGGTGGCCCAGCCCGTCGTCCTCGGCCGGACACTGGACCTGCTGCTGCGCGACGGCGACGCCGGACACTGGCTGGCCCTGAGTGCCGCGCTGCTCCTGGGCGAGCTGCTGTTCGACAGTCTGACCTCGCTGTTCACCGGCCGCTGCAACGCCGCTCGGACGGCGTCGGTCCGCCGCGGCGCCCTCGCCGGACTGCTGCGCGCCGCCCCCGAGCGCGCACGCCCCTGGACGCCCGGGGACGTCGGCACCCGCCTGACCCTGAACGCCGCCGACGCGGGAGGCGCCCCCGCGGCCCGCGCGTCCCTGGCGGCCTCGCTCGTCACCCCGCTCGGCGCGCTCGTGGCCCTGGCCTTCGTCGACCTGTGGGTGACGGCCTGCGTGCTGGCCGGACTGCCCGCCCTGGCGCTGGTGCTGCGGGCCTTCGCCCGGGACACCGGCGCGTCGGTCGCCGCCTACCAGCGCACCCAGGCCCGGATCGCGTCGCGGCTCCTGGAGACCCTGGACGGCACGGCGACCATCGTCGCCGCGGGGACCACCGCCCGGGAACGCGCGCGGGTACTGGCGCCGCTCGCCGAACTCGCCGATCAGGGACGGCACATGTGGGCCCTGCACGGCCGGGCCCTCGCCAGGAGCGGCGTCCTGGTCCCGTTGCTGACCCTGGCCGCGACGGCCGTCGGCGGGCTGCGCCTGGCGTCCGGCGACCTGAGCGTGGGGGACATGCTCGCCGCCTGCCGGTACGCGCAGTTGGCCGCCGGCGTCGGGGGGACCGCCTCCCTGCTGGGCGCGGTCGTGCGCGGCCGCGAGGCCCGGCGCCGGACCCTGGAGCTGGAGGAGACGGCCCCGCTGGCCCACGGGCCGCTGCGCCTGCCCCCGGACGGCCCGGGCGCACTCGAACTGCGGGGCGTGCGCGTGGTGCGCGACGGCAGGGAGGTCCTGCGCGCCGACGGAGTGCGGGTGCCGGGCGGCGCCACGGTCGCCGTGGTCGGCCGCAGCGGATCGGGGAAGTCCGTGCTGGCCGCCGTGGCGGGGCGGCTCGTCGACCCCGACGCGGGGCAGGTGCTGCTGGACGGTGTCCGTCTCGACCGGCTGACCCGTCGGGAGCTGCGTACCGAGGTCGCCTTCGCCTTCGAACGCCCGGCGCTGGGGGAGGGCACGGTCGCCGAGGTGATCGCCGCCGGGGCGTGGCGGCCGTCGGCCGAGGAGGTGCGGCAGGCCGCCCGGGCCGCGGGCGCCGACGGCTTCGTCCGCCGGCTCCCGCACGGGTACGACACCCCCTTGGAGGCGGCGCCGCTCTCGGGCGGGGAGCGCCAACGTATCGGGCTGGCGCGGGCGTTCGCGCACGCCGGACGTCTGCTGGTCATGGACGACGCCACGTCCAGCCTGGACACCGCCACGGAGCACGAGGTCGACCGCGCCCTGCGCCGCTCGGTGCGGCCCGGCACCCGGCTGGTCGTCGCGCACCGCCAGTCGGTCGCGGCCCGCGCGGATCTGGTGCTCTGGCTGGAGGACGGGTGCGTGCGGGCCACCGGCACACACCGGGAGCTGTGGGAGCTGCCCGGGTACCGCGCGGTCTTCCGCACCGGCGGCGCCGATCCCGCACCCCCGCGCGAGACCCCCGCCGCCCCGCGGCCCGAGGAGGTACGGCCATGACACCGGCCCGGTACCGGCGGACCGAGACCCCGGAGCGTACGGAGGGTCCGGAGCGTCCGGAGGCCGACGGTCGCGGTGGGCCCCGGGACGACGGGGCCGGGACGCTGCGCCGGGTCGCGCCGCCGGCCCGCCGCTTCCTCGGCCGCCGCAAGGGGGTCCTGGTACGGCTCACCCTGTGGTCGCTGGCCGAGTCGGGGCAGGCGTTCCTGGTCGGCTACGGGGTGGCCCACGCCGTCGACGGGTTCCTCGCCGGGGACACCCGCCGCGGGCTGCTCTGGCTCGGGGTGGCCCTGCTCGCCGTACTGTCCGGGGCTCCGGTCGTGCGGGGGGTGTTCGCGCAGCTCGCCGGGTTGACGGAGCCGTTGCGCGACGGCCTGGTGCGCCACGCGGTGGACCGCTCCCTGGCCCGGGCGGCGGCGGGCGGGGCCGCCGGGACGGACCGCGCGGCCGTCTCCCGGCTGACGAACCAGGTCGAGATCGCCCGGGACAGCTTCGCCGGACTCGTCCTGACCCTGCGCTCCTTCGTCTTCACCGCGGCCGGAGCGCTGCTCGGCCTGCTGTCCCTGGACCCGGCCCTGCTCGTGGTCGTGCTGCCGCCGCTGGCGGGCGGTCTGGCGCTGTTCCTGTTCACGCTGCGGCCCATGGCGGCGGCGCAGCGGCGTGCTCTGGCGGCCGACGAGGCGCTCGGCGACCACGCGGCGCGGTCCCGGTCGGCGCTGCGGGACCTCACGGCCACCGGGACCGCACCGGAAGCGGAACGACGCGGCGGGGAACTGGTCGACGACGCCGCCGCGGCGGCCCGGCTCCTGGCGGGCTGGGCGGCCGTGCGCACGACGGCGCTCGGTGTCGCCGGTCACCTGCCCGTACTGGCGCTGCTGGCGGCGGTGCCGTGGCTGCGCGGGCGCGGGGTGTCGGCGGGTGCGCTACTGGGTGCGTTCACCTATCTCGCGCAGTCCCTGCTGCCCGCCCTGCACACGCTGATGACCGCCCTGGGGACGGCGGGGGCCCGGCTGCTCGTCGTCCTGGACCGGATCCTCGGCCCGAGTCCGGTGCCGGTGCCGGTGCCGGCGGCCAGGCACGGCTCTCGGCCGACACCCGGCGGACCGGCCGCGACCGGCACGGCCCGCGCCGACCTCACGGCTCCCGCGGACCTCACGGCCCCCGCGGACCTCACGGCTCCCGCGACCGGCGAAGCCCCCGCGGTGGAACTGCGCTCCGTCACCTTGGCCTACGGCGTCCGGGCGGAGCCGGTTCTCGACTCCCTCGACCTGAGGGTCGCCCCCGGTGAACACCTCGCCGTCGTGGGCCCGAGCGGGATCGGCAAGTCCACGCTCACCCGCCTGATCGCGGGCACGCTCGCGCCCACCGCCGGCGAGGTACGGGTGGCCGGACGCGCCGTCACCGGCCGGCCCACCGGTGAACTGGCCGCCGAGCGGGTGCTCGTCCCGCAGGAGGCCTACGTCTTCTCCGGCACCGTCGCGGAGAACATCGCGTACCTGCGCCCGGACGCGTGCCGCGCCGAACTCGACGCCGCAGCCCGGGCGCTCGGCCTGCGACCGCTGATCGAGCGCCTCGGCGGGCTCGACGCGGCGGTGCGCCCCGCCGACCTGACCGACGGGGAGCGGCAGCTCGTGGCGCTGGCCCGCGCGTACCTGTCGCCCGCGCCCCTGCTCCTGCTCGACGAGGCCACCTGCCACCTCGACCCGGCGTCCGAGGCGCGGGCGGAGGAGGCCCTGGCACGGCGGCCGGGAACCGTGCTGGTGGTGGCGCACCGCCTGTCGTCGGCGGTCCGGGCCGACCGGGTGCTCGTCCTGGACGGTGTGGACGCCGTCTGCGGCACGCACGACGAGCTGCTGGACCGTTCACCCCTCTACCGCGACCTCACGGGGCACTGGCACGCGGGACCGCCCGGACGGCCGTGACCGCCGCGCGGGGGGCGGCCGCGGCACCGCGCCGGCTCCGTCAGGCCCACCCGGCGCTCTGGACGATCCGGATCGCGTCCACCCGGTTGCGGGCCCCCACCTTCCGGATCGCGGTGGCCATGTAGTTGCGGACCGTTCCCCTGGACAGGTGCAGCCGCGCCGCTATCTCGGCGATCGGCGCCCCCTGCGAGGCCAGGGAGAGCACACTCAGCTCGCGGGTCGTCAGGGGCATCTCCGCGCCCTGCAGCAGCGCCACGGTGAGCGTCTCGTCCAGGAACCGCTCCCCCTTGGCGACCGTGTGCACCGCCGTGAGCAGCCGGTGCACCGGGGCGTTCTTGTCGACCAGTCCCAGCGCGCCCCCGTCGAACGCCCGGCGGAGCACCCCCGGCCGCCGGGCGGTCGCCAGCACGACGAACCGGTCCCCGAAGGCGTCCCGCAGAAGCGGACCGCGCACGTCCCCCGGCGCGTGCAGGTACTCGCCGTCCACGACGCACACGTCCGCCGGCAACTCCTCACCGTCCGGCTCCCGTGAGCCGGGACACAAGGACGTGACCTCCAGCGTGTCGTCGGATCTGAGCAGTTGCACCAGTGCCGACCGCAGCAGCTCCTCGTCGTGCACCACAACCGTACGAACCATCTCCCCCACCCTTGTCAGCGGCCACCTCGTCCGGACGGCCGGCCAGGCACCCCCGCGCCACGGGCCGTCTGCCCTGATCCGACCCGGCGGAACACAGAGCGCACGCGTGTGCGAGCCCCACCGCAGTCAATTGGCCGTCACAGAGCCCCTCCAGAACAGGTGCGGGGGCGTCCGCACGCGACGAACAAGGCGGATAACCCACCGGTCCGCGGTCGGCCCGGGGGCGCCGGGGCCCGCCGCGCGGCCGACGCCGCCGGGTCCGCCCGGTCCGGTGCCCTGGTGACGGCGGCACGGCCCCCGCGCGACGCCCGGAGCCGACCCGCCGGAACGAAAACTCGAACAAACCGGAAGAGGCCGGAAACAGTCGCCGCCCAATTCGGCGTGAAATACGCCTGTAACAAAAGCGGTTGTTCGCGTCCCGTCTCGAACAGGGCCTCCGGGTGCCCGGGGCCGCCACACCTCACGTACCGGCGACCTTCACACCGGCGCCACCGCACCCTTCCCTGACGTTTGCTGCTCCTGGAACACTCCTTTCGCGCGCATGACGTCATCACCCGGCACCGTCCCGCCGGTTGTTTCCCCCCGAGGCGAGAGGCCCTACACCCCATGCCCGAAGTCAACCGGCGCCGATTCCTCCAGGTCGCGGGCGCCACCACGGCGTTCAGCGCACTGTCGGCCAGCATCGAGCGGGCCGCCGCGCTCCCGGCCGACCACCGCTCGGGGACGATCGAGGACGTCGAGCACATCGTCGTCCTGATGCAGGAGAACCGTTCCTTCGACCACTACTTCGGCCGGCTCAAGGGCGTCCGCGGCTTCGGCGACCCGCACCCGGTCCGGCTCGACAGCGGCAGGTCGGTCTGGCACCAGCCCAAGGGGGACGGCACCGAGGTGCTGCCCTTCCACCCGGAGGCGGACGACCTCGGCATGCAGTTCCTGGAAGGGCTGCCGCACGGCTGGTCCGACGGCCAGGACGCCTACCACAACGGCAAGTACGACCGGTGGCTGCCCGCCAAGGGCACCACGACCATGGCGTACCTGACCCGGGAGGACATCCCCTTCCACTACGCCCTCGCCGACACCTTCACCGTCTGCGACGCCTACCACTGCTCCTTCATCGGCTCCACCGACCCCAACCGCTACTACCTGTGGTCGGGGCACACGGGCAACGACGGCACGGGCGGCGGCCCGGTCCTCGGCAACGACGAACTCGGCTACGACTGGACGACGTACCCCGAGCGCCTGGAGGAGGCCGGGATCTCCTGGAAGATCTACCAGGACATCGGCGACGGCCTGGACGCGGCCGGCTCCTGGGGCTGGATCGACGACGCCTACCGCGGGAACTACGGCGACAACTCCCTGCTGTACTTCAACAAGTACCGCAACGCGAAGCCCGGCGACCCCTGGTACGACAAGGCCCGCACCGGCACCGACGCGAAGAGCGGCGAGGGCTACTTCGACCGGCTCCGCGCCGACGTCAAGGCCGGCCGGCTGCCGAAGGTCTCCTGGATCGCCGCCCCGGAGGCGTTCTCCGAGCACTCCAACTGGCCCTCGAACTACGGCGCCTGGTACATCTCCCAGGTCCTGGACGCGCTCACCTCCAACCCGGCGGTGTGGGCCAGGACCGCGCTCTTCATCACGTACGACGAGAACGACGGCTTCTTCGACCACCTGGTGCCGCCGCTGCCGCCGAAGTCCGCCGCGCAGGGCCTGTCCACCGTCGACGTCTCCCTGGACGTCTTCAAGGGCAGCGCGAAGCACCGTGAGGGCTTCTACGGGCTCGGCCCGCGCGTGCCCATGCTGGTCGTCTCCCCGTGGTCGAAGGGCGGCTTCGTCTGTTCCGAGACCTTCGACCACACCTCGGTCGTCCGGTTCATGGAGCGCCGCTTCGGCGTCCGGGAGCCGAACATCTCGCCGTGGCGCCGCGCCGTCTGCGGCGACCTGACCTCCGCCTTCGACTTCTCGCGGCACGACAGCCGCCCGGCCGGCCTGCCGGACACCGACGCCTACGAGCCGCCGGACCGCGGACGCCACCCCGACTACCGTCCCACCCCGCCCGCGGACCCGGACATGCCCCGGCAGGAACGCGGCCTGCGCCCCGCCCGCCCGCTGCGCTACGCCCCGCACGTGGACGGCACCGTGGACGCGGCGGCCGGGAAGTTCACGCTGGCGTTCGCCTCCGGTGCCGGAGCCGGGGCCGCCTTCCTCGTCACCTCCGGCAACCGCACCGACGGCCCCTGGACCTACACCACGGAGGCCGGCAAGAGCATCGCGGACACCTGGAACTCCGCGTACTCCGCCGGCTCCTACGACCTGACGGTGCACGGCCCCAACGGCTTCCTGCGCGTCTTCCGGGGCCGCAACAAGGTCTCCGGGCCCGAGGTCACCGCCCGGCACACCGGTGACGACGTCCGGCTGACCGTGACCAACACCGGTAGCGGCACGGTCCGGCTGCGGGTCGCGAACGCCTACGGCGGCCGGCCCGCGACCGTCACCGTGCGGGCCGGGGCGACCGTGCACCACACCGTCGACCTCGCGCGCAGCCGCCGCTGGTACGACGTGACGGTCACCTCCGAGGCCGACCCCGCCTTCCTGCGGCGCTTCGCCGGCCATGTCGAGAACGGACGGCCGGGGGTGAGCGACCCGGCGATCGTCACCGACTGACGGGTGGCGGACGGCGGCTACAGCCGCGTGAGGTGCCCCGGCCCGGGCTGGCGGGGCACCAGCGCCGGCCCGGCCTGCAGCGGTGTGGCATGCGCCGGTCCGGCCTGCAGCGGTGTGGCATGCGCCGGTCCGGCCTGCGCCGGTCCCGGCGGCTCGGCCGGGCCCCGTGCCCGCCGTCCGGTCGGCGTCGCCGCCGCCGGCTGCGCGGTGGCCGGTGCACCGGCGGGTTCGGGCCGCCCGGGCGTCGCCCGGCTGAGCTGCACGACGCCCCAGGCGGCCAGCGCCGCACCGGTCAGCGCGAGCAGCACACCGCCGGCGCCGCCCCGCAGCCGTTCACCGAGCAGCGACAGCCCGATCACCGCGGCGGCCACCGGATTGGCCAGCGTCACCACCGCCAGCGGAGCACCCAGACCGCCCCTGTAGGCCGTCTGCGACAGCAGCAGTCCGCCCACCGCGAAGGCGGCCACCAGCACGGCCACCTCGATCACCCGGGCGTCCAGCAGCGGACCCGAACCGTCCGTGGCGGCGACCGTGACGGTCTGGGTGAGCGCCGAGGCGACCCCGGAGGCGATGCCGGACGCCGTCGCGTGCCGGAGCCCCGGCCGGGCGCCGGGCCAGGCGAGCATGCCGATCAGGGCGGCCGTCACGCCGGAGACCGCCACCGCCTCGGGCACGCTCAGCACGTCGTCGGGCGCGGGCCCGGACGCGGTCAGCAGCAGCGCGCCCAGCCCGAGCAGGGTCAGTCCGGTGCCCCGCCACTCGACCGCGCTCACCCGCCGGCCCGCCAGCCGCGCTCCCAGCGGCACCGCCGCCACCAGGGTCAGCGCACCGAGGGGCTGGACCACCGTGAGCGGGCCGTACCGCAGGGCCACGACGTGCAGCAGCGCCGCCGACGCGTTGAGCGCGACCGCCCACCACCAGGCACCGGACGCCAGCAGACGGAGCGCGCCGGCACCCGCGCTGCGGGCGGCCAGCCGTTCCTGGGCGACGGCCGCGGCGGCGTAGGCGCACGCGGAGACCAGGGACAGCAGGACGGCGACCAGCGCGGCGTTCACCGGCCCGCCCCGACCAGCTCGGGCCGGCGACGCTGGGCCGCCCGGCGCCGGTACTCCGGTCCGCGCACCGCGGCGCACCGAGGCCGGCTCCCGTGGCGCGGCCGGACCACCGCCAGCGCGAGACCGAGCAGGGCCGCGGCCACGACGACGTCGAGCCAGTAGTGGTTGGCCGTGCCCACGATCACCAGCAGCGTCACCAGCGGATGCAGCAGCCACAGCCACCGCAGGCGCGACCGGGTCGCGACGATCAGGGCGACCGCCAGCATCAGGGCCCAGCCGAAGTGCAGGGAGGGCATCGCCGCGAACTGGTTCGACACCTGGTCGGTGCGCGGCGGACCGTAGACCGAGGGACCGAACACCCGGGCAGTGTCGATCAGGCCGGTGGCGCCCAGCATGCGCGGCGGGGCGAGCGGGAAGAGCAGGTGCAGCGCCAGCGCGGCCCCGGTCACCGCGGCCAGCACCCGCCGGGCCCAGACGTAATGGGCCGGCCGCCGCAGGTAGAGCCAGACCAGCAGTGCCGCGGTGGCCGGGAAGTGGACGACGGCGTAGTAGGTGTTCGCCGTGTGGATCAGGGCGTCGCCGTGCAGGAGCAGGGACTGCACCGTGCCTTCGTCGGGCAGCCGGAGCGCGCGTTCCCAGTCCCACACGCGGTGGGCGTTGCGGAAGGCCTCCGGGGTGTGGCCGGCCACCAGTTGCCGGCCGAGCTTGTACACGAGGAAGAGCCCGGCCACGAGCAGGAGCTCACGGACGAGCGGCGGTCGCGCGGGCGCGTCGGGCCCGGCTTGTACAGGCTCGGTACGGGCATTCATCCCCCGGCCCCTTCGCTGACGGTGGTGCGTGCGGTCCACAGGTGTATGACGCACAGGAACGGAGGTGTGTGACAGTGATCATCGATACGAACCCGTTCCGATACGGAAGTGTACCGATACGGAAGTGTACCGATACGCTTGGGTACCGGTACACTGACGTGTCGATGGTCATGGCATCCACTGGAGCACCGGCTCCTGGAGTGCCTCTGTACCGCAGCTGTACCGCCGCTTGAGTGAGGAGCAGAGCCGATGACGTCGCAGGCCGAGGACCGACCGGACACGGTCGGCGCGTCGCGCCGCTCCAAGCTCACGCCCGAGCGCGAGCAGGAGTTCTTCGACGCCGTGCTCGAACAGATCCGGACCTGTGGCTACGACGCCGTCACCATGGAGGGCATCGCCGCCAGCACCCGGTGCAGCAAGTCCACGCTCTACCGGCAGTGGAGGACCAAGCCCCAGTTCGTCGCCGCGGCCCTGCGCTCGCAGCGCCGGGTGCGCTTCACCGGCATCGACACCGGGTCGCTCGCCGAGGACCTGCGCCAGGCGGCCCGGGCGGCGGGGGAGGGCGCCGGAAAGGACACCGGGCTGCTCCAGGCGCTCGGCCACTCGGTCATGCAGGACCCGGAACTCCAGTGCGCGCTGCGCGAGGCGCTCGTGGAGCCGGAGATCGCCGCGCTCCGGGAGATCCTCCGGCGCGGGGTCGACCGGGGAGAGGTCGAGGCCGGCCACCCGGCGCTGGAGTACGTGCCGGCCCAGATGTTCGGCATGCTGCGGATGCGGCCGGTCGTCGAGGGCGAGCAGGCCGACGCCGCGTACCTCGTGCGCTTCGTGGAGGCCGTCGTGCTGCCGGCGCTGGGCCTCCCCTGAGACTCAGGCCGCCGTCCACGGGATGACTGGACGGCGGCCTGCTCGCGCCGCACCGTGGGGACGGGGGCGGCGCGCACCCCGGCCGGGTGGGACGCCTTCTGAGCGGAAGGGCGCCCCACCCGGCCGACTGCCGTACCGGTCCGGTCAGACGTCCTGACCGTCGCCGCCGCCCCCGGAGGAGTCCACCTCGATCCCCCCGGTGATCTCGTCGATGACCGACTGCCCCTCCTCGGTGTCGACACCGAAGCGGACCACGACGATGCGCTCGGGGTCGGCGGGCGAGGGGAAGGCCAGCGACTCGACGTAGCCGTCGGCGCCCTTGCTGGTGACCGCCTTCCAGCGGACCAGCCAGCCCTTCTGCCCGGCGACCGTGACCGCCTTGGAGGCCAGTTCGTCGTGCGAGGTGATCCCGCCGTAGGACTCGCCGCCGTAGGACTCCTCGGCGTTCGCCTCGATGTCGGCCTTGGCGACCTCCTCGGCGGTGCCGCCCTTGGTGCCGAGCACCACGGCGGGGGCCGAGTAGGCGCCGCCCTTGGTGCAGGTGTTGGAGGTGTCGCCGGGGCACTTGTAGCTGTCGTCCGACGTCACCGTCGCACCGACCTGCAGCTGTTGCCCGGACCAGCCGTCCGGGATGGGCAGGCTGATCCCGCTGACCGGGTCCGTGACGGAGCCGCTGTCGATCGTGGGCGGCTCCGATCCGCCCGGCGAGTCCGGTGCGGGCGACTCGCCGCCCCCGCCGCCCCCGCCCGAGCCGCCGAACGGGTTGTCCTGCCCGCCGGGTCCGCGCCGGTCCTGCGGCGAGGACGCGCTGCCGCCGCCCGAACCGCCGTCGGCCAGCACGTACACGCCCACGCCTATGCCGGTCAGCATGACCACGGCCGTCGCGACGGCTATGCCGACCCGCAGCCGGCGCCGCCGCGCGGACGGCGGCTGTACGGGAAACCCCGGATAACCGGGATGCACGGGATACGGCCCGGGCACACCGTCGTGAGCCGGTTGCTGAGCCGGTTGCTGAGCCGGTTGCTGAGCCGGTTGCTGGGCCGGTTGCTGAGCCGGTTGCTGGGCCGGTTGCTGACCGGGCTGCTCGGCCGGCCGCTGGGCGGGCGGCGGCCCCCATGCGGCGGCCTGTCCCGCGGGGCGGACCTGGTCCGTCCACACCTTGCCGTCCCACCAGCGCTCGGTGGCGGGGCCGTCGTTCTTCTGCCCGGGGTCCGGGTACCACCCGGGGGGAGTCGCCTGCGTCATGGCCCCACCGTATGAGGCGTCGGTGAAAGCCCGATGAGAGGCCCGGCCCCGGCACGGCGCCGGCCCCCCGCGCCCGCGGCGGGTTGACGGACGCCGCCCCGCTCCTCCGCTGATGACGGACCCGCGGCGTCGTCCGCGCTTTACCGCATGTCACCCCTCACGGCAACTGCTGTCCGGACCGCCCACCACGCGCGCGATCCGACGGATAGGCTCAGGGGCAGTACGTCATTCGGGCGACTCGGGGAGGTAGCGGGATGACGGAGGTACGGCGGAGGGCCGCCCCCTCGGCCTCCCTCTGGGAGCGCGACGAGGAAGTCGCCACCATCACACGGGCGGTGGAGACCCTGCGGGCGGACCGCTCCTCCTCCGGCATCCTGCTGGTGGCCCGGGGCGAGGCCGGACTGGGCAAGACCGCGCTGCTCACCGAGACCCGCCGCATCGCCGAGGCCCAGGGCTGCACCGTCTGGTCGGCGCGCGGCGGCGAGACCCTCAGGTCCGTCCCCTTCAACGTGGTGCGTCAACTGCTCCAGCCCGCACTGGTGTCGATGCTCCCGGAGGAGGCGCGGGAGTACCTCGGCGACTGGTACGACATCGCGGGCCCCGCCCTCGGCATTGCCGACCCCGGCGAGCGGCAGGCCGACCCGCAGGGTGTGTGCGACGGTCTGGTCGCCGCCGTGCGCCGCCTCGCCCGCCGGGAGTGGCCCCTGGTCCTGCTGATCGACGACGCCCACTGGGCCGACCAGGAGACCCTGCGCTGGCTCGCCGCGCTCGCCGAACGGCTCGACGAGACCTCGATCCTGATCGTCGTCGCCCGCCGCCCCGGCGAGGTCGTCGGGGACAGCGCCCGCCACCTGGACGCCGTCGCCGCCGCGGGCCGGCCGCTGGCCCCGCTGAACGCCCTCACCCCGGCGGCCGCGGCCGGTCTCACCCGCGCCACGCTGGGCGCCCACGCCGACGCCGCGTTCTGCCGCGAGGTGTGGGCCGTCACCGGCGGCAATCCCTACGAGACCGTCGAACTCCTCGCCAAGGTCCAGGACAGCGAGATGGAACCGGTGGAGGCCCAGGCCGACGAGCTGCGCGCGCTGAACCGCGCCGCGCGCGGCGGTGGCCTCGTCGCCCGCCTGGAGCAACTCGGCGTCGACTCCACCCGCTTCGCCTGGGCCGCCGCCATCCTCGGCGGCGGCATCACCGTCGGCATGGTGGCCCGGCTCGCCACCCTCGACCGCGACGACGCCGCCCGCTGCGCCGAACTGCTGTGCAACGCACGCATCCTGACCGAGCCCGACCCCGGCGCCCCGCAGCCGGACGCGGGCGACCTGGAGTTCGTCCATCCGCTGATCGCCAGCGCCGTGTACAACTCCATCCCCGACGCGCTGCGCACGGCGATGCACGGCATAGCGGCCCAGCTGGTCACCGACTCCGGTCTCGGCGCCGCGGCGGCCTCCCGCCATCTGCTCCAGGTGCACCCCGACGACGACCCGGAGGTGGTGGATCAACTGCGCGAGGCGGCCCGCGAGCACCTCGCCGTCGGCGCCCCCGACGCGGCCCGCCGCTGCCTCGAACGCGCCCTGGACGAACCGCCGTTGCCCGAGATGCACGCACGGGTCCTCTACGAACTGGGCTGCGCCACCCTGCTCACCGCGCCCGCCACCACCATCGGCCACCTGCGCACCGCCCTCGCCCTGCCGGGCCTGGACGGCGAGCAGCGCGTCAACGCCCTCTTCCGGCTCTCCGAGGCACTCCTCCACAACGACCAGCTGGAGGAGGCCGTGCGCACCGTCCAGGCGGAGGCGGCCCGCAACCCGGACCCGTCCGTGCGGCTGCGGCTCCAGGCCGTCCAGTACATGTGGGAGGGCATCCACCCCGGCGAGCCCTCCTCGCCCGGACGGTCCGAGCGCCTCGCCGAACTCGCCGCCACCTGCACCGGCCGCGACAACGCGGAGCGCGCCCTGCTCATCCTGCGCGGCTTCGACGCCATGACCCGCGGTGAGAACGCCGAGGAGGTCGCCGAGCTGTGCGACCGTGCCCTCGTCAACGGCCGCCTCGCCGCCGGACTCGGCTGGACCGACACCGAGTGGGGTCTGGAACTGCCGATGATGCTGGCCAACTGCTACGCGTACACCGACCGGCTCGACCGCGCCGAGGCCCTGTTCACCGAAGCCCTCAGCTCCTACGAGACCGCGGGCTGGAGCGGCGGCCACCTCGCTCTCGCGCACGCCTACGTCGGCCTCGGCCACCGCAGGCGGGGCCGGCTCCGGGAGGCCGAGAAGTCCCTGCGGGAATCGCTGCGCCTCGCCGAACGGGTCGGCCGCGGCCTCCCGCTGTACTGGTCCGCGACCTGCAACCTGATCGACACCCTGCTCGCCCGCGGCCATGTCGAGGAGGCCCGTTCCGTCGCCGACCGGTACGGCTTCGACCCGCCGTACCCGTCCACGATCGTGTTGCCCGACCCGCGGCCCGTGCGGGCGCGGCTGCTGCTCGCGACCGGCCGCACCAAGGAGGGCGTCAACGAGCTGGAGACCGCCGAGAAGGCGGCGGCCGCCCGCGGCCGGCACAACCCCGTCGTGCACCCCTGGGCGACCGAGCTGGCCCGGGCCCTCGCCACGGAGGACCCCGGCCGCGCCGCCCGGCTCGTCACCGACGCCCGCCGCCAGGCCGAGCGGTTCGGCACCGACACCGCGATAGGAGAGGCCCTGCGCTGCGCCGCCGCCCTGGAGACCGGCCAGCGCGCGGTACGCCTCGCCGCACAGGCCGTCGCCTACCTGGAAGCCTCGCCCTGCCAGTACGAGCACGCCGCCGCCCGCGTCGAGTACGGCATCGCCGCCCGCTCGGAGGAGGAGCTGCGCCGCGGCCTCGCCCTGGCCGAGTCGTGCGGCGCCGACGGACTGGCGGCCCGGGCCGGCGAGGCCCTGGCGGCGGGACACGTGGGCTAGGACCGGCCCGCCCGCAGGCCCCACCCGCGCGAGGTCAGCCGGCTGAGTCGTCGTCCTCGGCCAGGACCCGCTGGGCCGCCGCGAACGCCGAGTTCGCCGCCGGGACCCCGCAGTACACCGCCGTCTGGAGGAGGACCGCGCCGATCTCGTCCGGCGTCAGCCCGTTGCGCCGCGCCGCCCGTACGTGCATGGCCAGCTCCTCGTAGTGGCCGTGCGCCACCAGCGCCGTCAGCGTGATCATGCTGCGCTCGCGCCGCGAGAGCGTCTCGTCGGTCCAGATCTCACCCCAGGCGTAACGCGAGATGAAGTCCTGGAAGCGGGCGGTGAAGGGGGTCTGCCGCCCCTGCGCCCGGTCCACGTGCGCGTCGCCCAGCACCTCGCGCCGTACCGCCATGCCGCGCCGGGCGTCACCGCCGAAGTGGGCCCGCAGCGCGGTCAGTACCGCCTCGGGGCGCTCGGCGGGCGCCAGGTGCGAGGCCCCCGGCAGCTCGGTCAGCGTGGCGCCCGGTACGGCGTCGGCGATCTCCCGCAGGTGGGCGGGGGGTGTGGCCGGGTCCTCCCGGCCCGCGATCAGCAGGGTCGGCGCCCCGATCGCGCCGAGCCGGTCCCGCAGGTCGAAGGCGGCCAGGGCGTCGCAGCAGGCGGCGTACGCCCCGGGGTCGGCTTCCCGGTGGTCGCGGACCAGCCGCGGCACGGTGAACCCCGGGGTGAACCAGCGGTCGGCGGCGCCGTCCGCGAGCCGCGCCAGCCCCTCGGCCCGCACCGCCGCGGCCCGTTCCTCCCACGCCCGGGCGCCGTTGAAGTGCGCCGAGGAGCAGAGAACGGCCAGCGAGGACACCCGGTCCGGATGGTGCACGGCCAGGTGCAGCCCCACCGCACCGCCCAGCGACACCCCGGCGTAGGCGAAGCGCTCCACCCCGAGCGAGTCGGCGAGCGCGAGCACCAGCCCGGCGAGGTCCCCGACCGTGGCGCCCGGCCCGATCAGGCCGGCGGCCGAACCTCCGTGACCCGGCAGGTCCCAGCGGATCACCCGGTGCCCGACGGACAGCTCGGGCGCCACCTCGTCCCACAATGCGTACGAGGTGCCCAGCGAGGGCCCCAGCAGCAGCGGGGGAGCGGTGGCGGGGCCTTCGGACAGGTGGTTGAGCAGGGTCAAGGTCGCTCCAGTGCACGGTCGGTCAGGGCTCCGGCGGAGCCGGTGTAGCGGGCGGGGTCGGTCAGGGAGACGAGATCGAGGCCGGACAACTCCGGAACCTCCGCGAGCAGTCCGGCCAGATCGCGCCGCTCGGTGTACGTCCGTCGGGCCAGCTCCGTGAGCAACTGCCTGGCGCGGGCCCGGCCGAGCACCGGAGCCAGTTCGGCGGAGAGCCGCTCGGTCACGATCAGGCCGTGCGTGAGACCGAGGTGTGCGCGCATCGCCTCCGGGTGCACCCGCAGCCCCTCGGCCAGCTCGGCGGCGTCCCGGGCCGCGCCCGCGGTCAGCCGCAGCAGGTCCCGCAGCGGCTCCCACTCGGCGTGCCAGGCGCCGGCCGGCCGCTCGTCCTCGGCCGCCAGCGAGCCGTACAGCGTGGCCGCGAGCTGCGGCGCCCGCCGGGCGGCCGCGGCGATCAGCGTGGCCCGTACGGGGTTCGCCTTGTGCGGCATCGCGGACGAGCCGCCGCCGCTGCCCTCGACGACCTCGCCCAGCTCGGTGCGGGACAGGGTCAGTACGTCCGCCGCGATCTTCCCGAGCGCCCCGGCGGTGAAGGCCAGGCAGCCGGCCAGGTCGGCGACGGGGGTGCGCAGGGCGTGCCAGGGCAACGGCGGTTCTTTCAGGCCGAGTTCACGGGCGTACGCGGCGGGCAGCGCGGTCGGGTCCGGGGCGCCGTACGCCCCGAAGGCGGCCAGCGTGCCGGCCGCGCCGCCGAGCTGGGCGGGCAGTGCCTCGCGCACGGACGTGACGCGGTCGCGCGCGTCGAGCACCAGCGCGCGCCAGCCCGCCGCCTTCAGCCCGAAGGTCGTCGGCACGGCGTGCTGGGTCAGTGTCCGGCCCGGCATCGCCGTGTCCCGGTGCTCGGCGGCCAGCCGGGCCAGCGCCCGTGCGGTGCGTGCGAGGTCGGGCAGCAGCAGGTCCAGGGTGCGGGCGGCGACCAGCATCGCCGCCGAGTCCAGGATGTCCTGGCTGGTCGCGCCCCGGTGCACGTACGGCCCGTACTCCTCGCCGACCGCCTTCGTCAGGTCGGCCACCAGCGGGATCACCGGATTCCCGCCGCCGCGGGCGCGCTCGGCCAGCGAGCGGGCGTCGAAACCGGCCGGGTCGGCCGCCGCGGTCACCGCGTTCGCCGCCTCGGCGGGAGCGAGCCCCAGGCCGGCCTGGGCCCGGGTCAGGGCCGCCTCCGCGTCGAGCAGGGCCCGCAGCCAGGCGCGGTCGCCGGTCGCCTCGGCGGCCGGGGCGCCCGCCCACCCGGGGGCGAGCAGGCCCGCGTCGTGCGCTTCGGGAGCAGATGTCACTGGAACTCCAGGAAGACCGTCTCGCCTTCGCCCTGAAGGCGGATGTCGAAACGGTACGTCCCGTGGCCCTCGTCGGCGGCGATCAGCGTCCCGCGGCGCTCCGGGTCCACCCGGGACAGCAGCGGGTCCGCGGCGAGCGGCGCCTCGTCGCCCGGCAGGTAGATCCGGGTGAACAGGTGCACGAGCAGGCCGCGTGCGAACACGCACACGCTGACGTAGGGCGCGTTGCGCCCGCGCGCCCCGGGCCGCAGCGTCCGCGCGTACCAGTGGCCGTTCACGTCGGTCTGGATGCGGCCGAAGCCGGTGAACTCCACGCCGTTGCGGCCGAGGAAGCCCCCGGAGGCCGGGTCGCGCCGCATCGAGCCGTCGGCCGTGGGCAGCGCGCCGTCCGGGCCGGGCCCCCACAGCTCCACGAGGGCGTCCGGCAGCGGCTCGCCCGCACCGTCGTACACGTACCCGTGCACGGTGATCGTGTCCGGGTGCCCGAGGGGTGCGATGTCCTCGCCGCCCGGGAAGGGCAGCGCGTACCCGTAGAACGGGCCGACGGTGTGCGAGGGGG
The DNA here is from genome assembly GCF_056430705.1 of Streptomyces sp. NPDC045956. Taxonomy (NCBI): domain Bacteria; kingdom Bacillati; phylum Actinomycetota; class Actinomycetes; order Kitasatosporales; family Streptomycetaceae; genus Streptomyces; species Streptomyces sp. NPDC045956. The sequence continues at coordinate 640,250 of NZ_JBWKKZ010000003.1, forward strand.
TGGGCAGCACGTGCTCCGGGCGGCCCGGGTCGGTCTTCGTCATGGCGGGTCAGCGTCCTTCTTCGATCCAGGTGGCGTTCGGGCCGTCGAGCACGATGTCCCAGTGGTAGCCGAGCGAGAACTCGGGCACGGACAGGCTGTGGTCGTAGGCCGCGATCAGCCGCTGCCGCGCCGCGTCGTCCGTGACGGAGTGCAGGATCGGGTCGTACGGGAACAGCGGGTCGTTCGGGAAGTACATCTGCGTCACGAGCCGCTGGGTGAAGGCCGAGCCGAACACCGAGAAGTGGATGTGCGCCGGGCGCCAGGCGTTGACGTGGTTGCGCCACGGGTACGGGCCCGGCTGGACGGTGGTGAAGCGGTAGCGGCCGTCGTCGTCGGAGAGGGTGCGGCCGACGCCGGTGAAGTTCGGGTCCAGCGGCGCGTCGTGCTGCTCGCGCTGGTGGGCGTAGCGCCCGGCCGAGTTCGCCTGCCAGATCTCCACCAGCTGGCCGCGCACGGGCTTGCCGTCGCGGTCGAGGAGCCGGCCGGAGACGGTGATGCGCTCGCCGATCGGCTCCCCGTGGTGCTGCCGGGTCAGGTCGTTGTCGATCCCGGTGAGGTCCCGCTCCCCGAAGGCGGGGGAGGACAGCTCCACCAGCTCGGGGTCCTTGGTGACGTCGATGGCGACCGGCGGCTGCTTCGGGTGGCGCAGCACCGAGGAGCGGTAGGGGGCGTAGTCGCGGCGCGGGTGGTGCTCGACGGGCGCGCCGTCGGCGACGCGCCGGCCGTAGGCGGCGCGTTCGGCCGCGATCTCCGCGTCGATGTCGTGCTGGGTGAGAGTCATGGGGGTTCCCGTGGTGGCTAGCGGTCGAGGACGAGGGCGAGGCCCTGGCCGACACCGATGCAGAGGGTGGCGACGCCGGTGCCGCCGCCCCTGCGGGCGAGCTGGTGGGCGACGGTGCCGGCGAGGCGGGCACCGGAGGCGCCGAGGGGGTGGCCGAGCGCGATGGCTCCGCCCTGGGGGTTGAGGACCGCCGGGTCGAAGTCGGGCCACTCGGCGACACAGCCCAGCACCTGGGCGGCGAACGCCTCGTTGAGTTCGAGGACGTCCAGGTCGGCGAAGGTCCGGCCGGCCCTGGCGAGGGCGCGCTCGACGGCCTGGACGGGGGCGAGCCCGAAGAACTGCGGGTCGGTCGCCGAGACGCCGGTGGCGGAGATCCGGGCGAGCGGCTCGCGGCCGGTGGCCCGCAGCCCCTCGTCGTCCACGAGCAGGAGCGCCGCGGCGCCGTCGTTGAGCGGCGAGGCGTTGCCGGCGGTGACGGTGCCGTCGGCGGTGCGGAAGGACGGCCGCAGCTTCGCCATCGCCTCCAGGGAGGCGTCGGGGCGTACGCACTCGTCGGCGGCGAAGTCCACCGCGCCGCCCTTGCGTCGCGGCACCGGGACGGGTGCCAGCTCGGCGTCGAACAGCCCGGCGGCCTGCGCGCGGGCGGCCTTGCGGTGGGAGGCGAGGGCGTACTCGTCCTGCCGCTCCCGCGAGATGCCGTGCTTGTCGGCGATCAGTTCCGCGCTCTCGCCGAGGGGGACGGTCCACTGCGGGTCCATCCGCGGGTTGACCATGCGCCAGCCCAGGGTGGTCGAGTACAGCTCGGCGTGTCCGGCGGGGAAGGGCCGGTCCGACTTGGGCAGCACGTACGGCGCCCGGGTCATCGACTCCACCCCGCCCGCCAGGACGATCGACGCGTCTCCCACGGCGACGGCACGCGCGGCCTGGATCACCGCTTCGAGCCCGGAGGCGCACAGGCGGTTGACGGTGACGCCGGGGACCGTGGTGGGCAGACCGGCCAGCAGGGCGGCCATGCGGGCGACGTTGCGGTTCTCCTCGCCGGCGCCGTTGGCGTTGCCGAAGTACACGTCCTCGATGCGGGACGGTTCCAGGGCGGGCGTCCGGGCGAGGAGCTCGCGGACGGCGTGCGCGGCCAGGTCGTCGGGGCGTACGCCCGCGAGAGAGCCGTTGTACCTGCCGAACGGGGTGCGCACCGCGTCGACGATGTAGACGTCCTTCACTTCACGTCCTCCGGGACGACGAGTCCGGCATCGGTCCGGGCGACGACCTCGTCGACGCTCACGCCCGGCGCGGTCTCCACCAGCACCAGGCCCTCACCGGTGACGTCCAGGACGCCGAGGTCGGTGATGACCCGGTCCACACACGCCCTGCCGGTGAGCGGCAGCGCGCACTCCTCGAGGATCTTGGGCGAGCCGTCCTTGGCGGTGTGGGTCATGACGACGATGACGGTGCGGGCGCCGTGGACGAGGTCCATCGCCCCGCCGATCCCGGTGATCATCTTTCCGGGGACCGCCCAGTTCGCCAGGTCGCCCGAGGCCGAGACCTGCATCGCGCCCAGCACGGCGACGTCGATGTGCCCGCCCCGGATCATGCCGAAGGAGAGCGCCGAGTCGAAGAAGGAGGCGCCCGGCAGGACCGTCACGGTCTCCTTGCCGGCGTTGATCAGGTCGGGGTCCACCTCGGCCTCGGTGGGGTAGCGGCCGGTGCCCAGGATGCCGTTCTCGGACTCCAGGGTCACCTCCACGCCCTCGGGGAGGTAGTTGGGGATCAGCGTCGGCAGGCCGATGCCGAGGTTGACGTACTGCCCGTCCCGCAGCTCCCGGGCCGCCCGCGCGGCCATCTCCTCACGGGTCCACGCCATCAGGAACTCACCGTCCGCCGCTCGATCCTCTTGTCCGCCGCCTGCTCCGCCGTCAGCGCGACGACCCGCTGCACGAAGATCCCCGGCAGGTGCACCGCGTCCGGGTCGATCGCGCCGGGCTCGACCAGTTCCTCCACCTCGGCGACGGTCACCCGGCCGGCCATCGCCGCCAGCGGGTTGAAGTTCCGCGACGACTTGTTGAACACCAGGTTCCCGTGCCGGTCGCCCTTCGCCGCCCGCACCAGCGCGAAGTCGGTGCGGATGCCGTGCTCCAGCACGTACGGCGTGCCGTCGAACTCGCGGACCTCCTTGGGCGGCGAGGCCAGGGCGACCCCGCCGGAGCCGTCGTAGCGCCACGGCAGCCCGCCCTCGGCGACCTGGGTGCCGACCCCGGCCGGGGTGTAGAAGGCGGGGATACCGGCCCCGCCGGCCCGCAGCCGCTCGGCCAGCGTGCCCTGCGGGATCATCTCCACCTCCAGCTCCCCGCCCAGGTACTGCCGCGCGAACTCCTTGTTCGCGCCGATGTAGGACCCGGTCACCCGCGCGATCCGCCCCGCGGCCAGCAGCACCGCCAGCCCGGACTCCATCGCCCCGCAGTTGTTGGAGACGACCGAGAGCCCGCCGGTCCCGCGCTCGTACAGCGCCTGGATCAGCACGTTCGGCACACCGCTCAGCCCGAAGCCGCCCACCGCCAGCGACGCGCCGTCCGGCACGTCGGCCACGGCCCCGGCGGCTGTGGCCACCACCTTGTCCATCCGAGAAGCCCCATCTCTTCCAAGCGCCCCGGACCGTGAACCGATCGCCGATTAATCAGGGCACTGAGTATTTCAGCGAGGTGCCCCACACGCTGCCACCGGACCAGCCGGGCGTCAAGAGCCGGAAAAAGACGAGGTAGATCGTCCGTCGGGGCAACGGACAGCGGTCGTCCGCCCGATGTATCGTCAGTGCACCAACAGAAATGACCACTGGAGTGCACATGGCGGCGGTCGACCTGACCACCCATCCCGGGCACCTGGCCCGGCGGCTGCAGCAGGCGCACTACCTGCTGTGGAACACGATGGTCTCGGAGGAGGTCACCTCGCCGCAGTTCGCGGTCCTCAACGCCCTGGTCGCCGAGCCGGGCCTGGACCAGCGCACGGCGGGGGAGCGGGTCGGCCTGGACCGCTCCACCATCGCCGAGGTGATCAGCAGGCTCGGCCGCCGCGGGCTGCTGGACAAGGTCCGCGACCCGCAGGACGGCCGCCGCTTCCTGCTGCGTCCGACCGAGGAGGGCCTGCGCGCCCACCGCAAGCTGGCGGTGCGCACGGCCAGGATGAACCAGGTCTTCCTCGCCCCGCTCGCCGCCGAGGAGCAGGCCGTCTTCTTCGCCCTCATCCGCCGGGTGGCGGACGCCGCCGAAGGCCTCCGCGACCCGGCCGGGCCCGTGGTGGCCCCGAGCTGATCAGGCCTCCTTCGCCGCGTCGACGAACACCACCCACACCTGCCCCTCGGCGAACTCCAGCGGTGCGCCGTCCTCGCCGGTGAAGGACGTGCCGTCCGCGGCCGCGCCGCGCTTCCAGGTCGCGTCGTACGCGCGCCCGTCGCGCAGCACCTCGGCCGCGCCGGAGCCCACCGACTCGACGTAGGGCGAGTTGTTGCCCCGGAAGTCACCGAAGGCGGACTCGCGCACCTTCACGTGCTGCACGACGACCGTCGCCGGTGCCAGGCGCCCCCCGTCGGCCGTCCGGGCCGGAGCCCCGTCCATGGCCACCAGCCAGCGCTCACGGCTCTCGGACCAGGTGAAGCCGAAGGAGGCCGAGGGGTAGCGCACCGTGCGCGAGGACTCGGCGCGGCCACCGCCGGGAGCCTCGCCGAAGCGGAACCCCGTGGTCAGAGCGTCGGCGCCGGGAGGCTCGGGCAGCAGCCGGCCGGGGCGCAGATACAGGTTGTGCGGGGCGGCCCGGTCCTCGTCGCGCACATAGGCGTCGGTCTCCTCGCCGGGCGGCTCCGCGCGCAGCGGCGCCTCGTCGATGAGCGGCAGCAGCCTGCCCTGCGCGCCGGAGAAGGCGAGCGTCGGCCGGTCGAACTGGCGCAGCAGCTCCAGGTCCGACTCGCGGGCGCTGCGCACCGGACCCACCGACTCGGGCAGTTCCGTCGCGTAGATGGCCATCAGACGGCTCAGCCCGGCCTCCACCGGCTCCACGTAGACCACGTCCGCGGCCGCCAGACCCGACTGGGGGCGGGAGGCGGGGACGTTGTCGACCTTCACGGCCAGCACCGGGGCCGGGCTCTCCGCGGTCTGTGACCTCTCCGTGGCCTGCGACCGTTCCACCTCCGGCGCCCTCCGGTCGTCGCCCGCCCCGGGCCCGGCCGTGCAGGCAGCCCCCAGGGAGACCGCCAGCGCCGCGGTGAGCAGCGCGCCGCCCCGCCGCCTGTGCTTCCTTCGTCGCATTCCGACCACCGCCCGACCGTCCTCTGTCCTTGATTGTGTGCTTCTAGGAGCATTTAGCGCCATACCCGACCGAATCTGGTGCGGCGCGCGCTGCGGGGCACATGATCCGCTGTTCGGACGAAACCGGCGGCGGCGACGAGGGCGGCGGGCGGTTCGGTGGAGGGCGGCCGGGTACCCGGCCGCCACGCAGGACCGGCCCGCACGGGGCGACGGAGGGAGCGCGAGGCGATGAAGGCAGTGACATGGCAGGGCAAGCGGGACGTGCGGGTGGAGGAGGTGCCCGACCCCAGGATCCAGGAGCCGACGGACGCGGTCATCCGCGTCACCTCGACCGGGTTGTGCGGCTCCGACCTGCACCTGTACGAGGTGCTCACGCCGTTCATGACACCGGGGGACATCCTCGGCCACGAGCCCATGGGCATCGTGGAGGAGGTCGGCGCCGAGGTGACCGGTCTCAAGCCCGGTGACCGGGTCGTGGTGCCGTTCCAGATCGCGTGCGGGCACTGCCACATGTGCGGCACCGGCCTGCCGACCCAGTGCGAGACCACCCAGGTCACCGGCGAGGGCATGGGCGCCCAGCTCTTCGGCTACACCCGGCTGTACGGCGCCGTGCCCGGCGGCCAGGCCGAGTACCTGCGGGTGCCGCAGGCCCAGTTCGGCCCGATCAAGGTGCCCGAGGGCCCGGCCGACGACCGCTTCGTGTACCTCTCCGACGTCCTGCCCACCGCCTGGCAGGCGGTCGCGTACGCGGGTGTCCCGCAGGGCGGCAGCGTCGCCGTGCTCGGCCTCGGCCCGATCGGCGACATGGCCTGCCGCATCGCCCGCGCCCAGGGGGCCGAGCGGGTGTTCGGCGTGGATCTCGTACCGGAGCGGCTGCGGCGCGCCCGCGAGCGGGGCGTGGAGACGTACGACCTGCGGTCCTTCGACAGCCAGAAGGAGCTGGTCGCCGCGATCCGCGACGAGACCGGGGGCCGTGGGCCGGACGCCGTGATCGACGCGGTCGGCACCGAGGCGCACGGCGGCGCCGCCGCCAAGCTGGTCCAGCAGGCCGCCGCGGTGATGCCCCGGGCCATCGGCGGCAAGCTGGCGGAGCGCTTCAGCGTCGACCGGCTCGCCGCCCTCTACACCGCCATCGAACTGGTGCGGCGCGGCGGGACGATCTCGCTGTCCGGGGTCTACGGCGGCATGGCCGACCCGATGCCGATGCTCACCATGTTCGACAAGCAGATCCAGATGCGGATGGGGCAGGCCAACGTCCGTCGCTGGAGCGACGAGATCATCCCCTACCTGACGGACGAGGACCCGCTCGGCGTCGACGACTTCGCCACCCACCGGGTGCCGCTGACGGACGCGCCGCACGCGTACGAGATGTTCCAGAAGAAGCAGGACGGCGCGGTCAAGGTCCTGATGCAGCCGTGAGCCCCGGACCGGGTGCCGCTCACGGGCCGCCGAGGATCTCCGCGAGGTCGTAGCGGACCGGCTCCTCCAGCTGCGCGTAGGTGCAGCTGCGAGGAGTCCGGTCCGGGCGCCAGCGCCGGAAGCGGGCCGTGTGGCGGAACCGTGCACCGTTCTCCATGTGGTCGTACGCCACCTCGACGACCCGCTCCGGCCGCAGCGGCACCCAGGAGAGGTCCTTCTTGCCCGACCAGCGGCTGGGGGCGCCGGGCAGCCGGGCCGACTCGTGCGCCGACTCCTCCGCCCAGGCCGCCCACGGATGGCCCCGCACCTCGTCCATGCGCAGCGGCTCCAGCTCCTCCACCAGCTCGGCGCGCCGCTTCATGGTGAAGGCCGCGCTCACCCCCACGTGCTGGAGGGCGCCCCGGTCGTCGTAGAGGCCGAGCAGCAGCGAGCCGACCACCGGCCCGCTCTTGTGGAGGCGGTAGCCGGCGACGACCACGTCCGCCGTACGCTCGTGCTTGATCTTGTACATGGCCCGCTCGTCCTGGCGGTAGCGCAGATCGCGCGGCTTGGCCACGACACCGTCCAGCCCCGCCCCCTCGTACTGCTCGAACCACTGCCGGGCCACCTCGATGTCGTCCGTCGCCGGCGTTACGTGCACCGGCGGCGTGACCCCGGCCAGCGCCCGGACCAGCAGCGCCCGCCGGTCGGTGAGTGCCACGTCGAGCAGGGACGTGTCGTCCAGCGCCAGCAGGTCGAAGACCACCAGCGAGGCCGGCGTCCGCGCGGCGAGCGTCCGCACCCGGGAGTCGGCCGGGTGGATCCGCTCGGTGAGCGCGTCGAAGTCCAGGTGCCCCTCCCGAGCGATCACGATCTCCCCGTCCACCACGCACCGCTCCGGCAGGCGCTCCCGCACCGCCTCCACCAGCTCCGGGAAGTACCTGGTCAGCGGCTTGCCCGTGCGGCTGCCGAGCTCGACCTCGGCGCCGTCGCGGAACACGATCGCCCGGAAGCCGTCCCACTTCGCCTCGTAGTGCATGTCCGGCGGGATCTTCGCCACGGACTTGGCGAGCATCGGCTTCACGGGCGGCATGACGGGCAGATCCATGGTCCGACTGTAGGAGCGGCCACCGGTCCCCGCCCGTCAGGGCCGTACGGGCCCGGCGCCGCGGCGCCCGCACGGCCCGCCGCCTGATGTGCGAGGTCCCCGCGGTGCGCCTACCGTGGCTCGCATGGCAGAAGCGGTGGAACTGGAAGCGGGCGGACGGACCGTGCGGCTGTCCAGCCCGGGCAAGGTCTTCTTCCCGGAGCACGGCTACACCAAGCTCGACGTGGCCCGGTACTACCAGGCCGTCGCCCCCGGGATCCTGCGCGCCCTGCGCGACCGGCCCACCACCCTCCAGCGCTACCCGGACGGCATCACCGGCGAGTGGTTCTACCAGAAGCGCGCCCCCAAGGGGATGCCCGACTGGATCCCGACCGCGCACATCACCTTCCCCAGCGGACGCAGCGCCGACGAGATGTGCCCCACCGAGGAGGCCGCGGCGCTCTGGGCCGCCCAGTACGGCACCCTCACCTTCCACCCCTGGCCGGTGCGCCGCGACGACGTCGACCACCCCGACGAGCTGCGCATCGACCTCGACCCGCAGCCCGGCACCGACTACGACGACGCCGCCCGCGCCGCCCGTGAACTGCGGGCGGTGCTGGAGGAGTTCGGCGGCCTCCAGGGCTGGCCCAAGACCTCCGGCGGGCGCGGCCTGCACGTCTTCGTGCCGATCGAACCGCGCTGGACCTTCACCCAGGTACGGCGCGCCGCGATCGCCGTCGGGCGCGAGATGGAGCGGCGGATGCCGGACCGGGTGACCATCAAGTGGTGGAAGGAGGAGCGCGGCGAGCGGATCTTCATCGACTACAACCAGACCGCCCGGGACCGCACCATCGCCTCCGCCTACTCCGTGCGCCCCCGCCCGAACGCCCCGGTCTCCGCACCGCTGACCTGGGACGAGGTGGGCGTCGCGCATCCGCGGGACTTCGACATCACGACCATGCCCGCGCGCTTCGCCGAACTCGGCGACGTGCACGCGGGCATGGACGACCAGGCGTTCTCCCTCGACGCCCTGCTGGAACTGGCGACGAAGGACGAGCACGACCACGGGCTCGGTGATCTGCCGTACCCGCCCGAGTATCCGAAGATGCCGGGTGAACCCAGCCGGGTACAGCCGAGCCGGGCGAGGAAGCCGCGGCCGCAGGAGACGTGAGCTACAGCTCCTTGATCCGCACGTCCCGGTAGGAGACGACGTCCGTCGTGCCGTGGACCTGGAGCCCGATGTGGCCGGAGGAGAACCGCCGCCCGTCCGTGCCCGGGTCGTCCGAGCGCGGCGGGGTGAAGTCCTGGCCTCCGGTGTTGTCGAACTCGTTGATCAGCACGCCGTTGCGGAAGACGGAGTAGTGCTGGTCGACCACGCGGATCTCGTAGTCGTTCCAGGTGCCCTTCTCCGTCACCCCCGCCCCGGCGAGACCGACCCGGTCGAAGCCGTAGACCGACCCGGTCTTGTACATGTCGCCGGTGGGGCCGTCGAAGACCTGCACCTCGTGGCCGTACTTGATGGCGACCCACTCCGGGCGGGACTCCTCCGGGTGGTCGTGCACCTGCGGGAAGCGCACGAACACGCCGCCGTTGGTGTTGGCGGTCCCCGGGGCGTCGTCACGCCACTGGAGCTTCAGCGAGAAGTCGCCGTACTTGCGCTCCGGGAACCACAGCATGCCCATGCCCGGCGTGCTGGTGCTGGACGTGATCGACCCGTCCCCGTTGGGGGCGAACGAACCACCGCCGACCTGCTCCCACTTGGCCAGCGACCCCGCGGTGCCGTCCATGATCGTGCGGTAGCCCTCGGTCTGGCCGGGCGTGCCGATCCCCGACTGCCGGGCGGCCTGGTTGATCGCCCGGTACTCCCGGCGGTCGACGACACCCTCGTCCAGGAGCGCGTCCGCGACCTCGCGGACGTGCTTGAGGAACAGCGCCTGGGACGACCACTCCTTCTCGTCCTCGATCATCTCGTTGATCCGGCACCGGTTGTTCGTGACCCGGTTCGGCACGCCCGTGTCGACCGTGCCGACGATCACCGTCTGCCGCTCGTCGTACTCCGGGCAGGGCGGCGCCGGCACCCCGCCGGACACGACCGTGAAGCTCACGGTCACCGGCGCGGAGGTGTTGCCGGCCTTGTCACTGGCCCGGTAGGCGACGGTGTGCCGGCCCACGCGGTCCACGACCACGGGGGCGCCGTACGCGAGGTAGGGCCCGGCGTCGAGCGAGTACTCCACGCCGGCCACGCCGGAGCCGCCCTCGTCCGTGGCGTTGACGGTCACCTTCGCGCTGCCGACGTAGGCGCCGTCGGAGTTCCTGGTGCCGTCCACGGTCGCGCCGGTCACCGGCGGGACGGTGTCCTGCGGGGGAGCGGCCACCACGGTGAAGGCGACGCTCTTCTCGGCCGCCGCGTTGCCCGCCTTGTCGGTGGCGCGGTAGCGCACGGTGTGCTCGCCCACCGCGTGCACCATGACGGGCGCGGTGTACGCCTGCCAGGCGCCGTCCCCGACGGCGTACTCGATGGTGTTGACGCCGGAGCCCGTGTCGGAGGCGGTGACGGTCACCGTCGCCATGTCGATGTACGCGCCGTCGGGGTTCTTCTCACCGCTGACCGTCGCCGAGGTCTCCGGCGCGGTCGTGTCGTCGGTGTCCGGGGCGGCCACGGTGAACGCGACGCTCTTCTCCTCGGCGGCGTTGCCCGCCTTGTCGAAGGCCCGGTAGCGCACCGTGTGCTCGCCGACCTGGTCGACGACGACCGGCGTGGTGTACGGCTGCCAGGCGCCGTCGGCGCCGACGGCGTACTCGATCCGCTCGACGCCGGAGCCGCCCTCGTCGGTGGCGGCGAGCGTCACGGTCGCGGAACCGACGTAGGCGCCGTCGGCGTTCTGCGTGCCGCCCACCTCTGCCGAGGTCGCCGGCGCGGTGGTGTCGTCGCCACCGCCGCCCTCGGTCACCACGAGGACGCCCTGCATCTGGCCGTGGCCGGGGATCGTGCAGTGGTACATGTACCGGCCGGGCGTGAGGGTGACCTCGGCGGTGTGCTTGCCGCCCTGGTCGTCGCCCGGGTTGGCCAGGATGTTCAGCTGGACGTCCTGGTTGTACTCCGGATCGCTGGTCATGAACGTCAGCGTGTGCGGCATGCCGGTGGTGTTGCCGGTCGCCTCGCTGTTCTCGAAGACGATCGTGGCCGGACCGGCCACCGCCGTCTCGGGCGCCGACGTGTACTTCGTGATGTCGTCGCCGGCGGTCCAGGTGAGCACCTGGTCCGCGGCGGCGGCCTCGGCCTGTGCCCGGGGCTGCCCGGACGCGGACGTCACCTGAAGACCGAGCATCATCAGCAGGCCGGCCAACAGGGCCGCCCACATTCTTCGTTGGCGTATCACTCAGACCCCCTCGCCAGCTGTCCGGCGGCCGGCGTCGGCCCGCCGCCCTTGTAGGTGACCCGCCACAGGGCCGACTTGGAGTCCGAGGTGAAGAAGCCGCGGCCGTAGTCGAGGACGTACAGCGCGCCGTCCGGGCCGAACTTCCAGCCCATCAGGTTCTTGATGCCGTCGTTGCCGATCGGCACGATCTTCTTCAGCGACTCCGAGTGCACCGGCAGACCGCCGTCACCCTGTGTCTTCGGGTCCATCAGCACCGCGTTGCGCGGCTGGTCGGAGTCGTAGAAGTCCCCGACGAACCACTTGCCGTCCCAGTACGCGGGCCACTTGGTCTCGCTGGCGCTGTCCGCGTCGAAGCGGTAGAGCGGGCCGTTCATCGCGGCCTGCCCGCCGCCCTTGAGCCAGGGCAGCCGGTAGGTGGCCTCGTCCTGCTTGTACGACGGGATGCCGTTCGCGTCGCGCGGGAAGTCGGGGCCGCCGCCCTGCGGCGAGTACCAGATGTTGTTGCCGGTCACCGGCGGCAGGTTGACCAGGCCGTCGTTGTTCGGCGACTCGTTCTTCGGGGCGTCGCAGTCGTACCAGCCCAGCGGCTTCGTCGGGTCCGGCAGGTTCCGGTCCCGGTACGGCTGCTTGTTGCCCATGCAGTACGGCCAGCCGCGGTTGCTCGCCTCGGTGATCGTGGCGAACGTGTCGTACTTGGCCGGACCCCACGTCGTCGACGGGGCGCCGGCGTCCGGGCCGACCCAGCCCGCGTACAGGGTGTCGGTGGCCTTGTCGACGGAGATGCGCGCCGGGTTGCGCACACCCATCACGTAGATCTCCCCACGCGTCTTGCCGCCGCCCTCGGCGGTCTCCTTCCCGGTGAACAGGTTGCCCTCGGGCAGCGTGTAGGTGCCGTCCGGCTCCGGGTGGATGCGCAGGATCTTGCCGTTGAGGTTGTTGGTGTTGCCGGCGGTGCGGCGCGCGTCGGCGAAGGAGACGCCCTTGAAGTTGGGCTGCGGGTTGTTGCCCGAGTAACCGCCGCTGAAGCCGCTGGAGTTGTTGTCACCGGTCGCGATGTACAGGTTGCCCTTGGAGTCCCAGGCCATCCCGCCGCCCGCGTGGCAGCAGCTGTGGATCTGCACCGGCCACTTCAGCAGCACCTTCTCGCTGCCGAGGTCCAGCTTGTTCGTCGCCCGGTCCAGCGTGAAGCGGGAGACCCGCCGCTCCGCCATGTGGGTGTCGCGGTTGATCTGCGAGTGCGGCGTGTAGTGCAGGTACACCCAGCCGTTCTCGCTGAACCGCGGGTCCAGCTCGATGCCGAGCAGGCCCTCCTCGACCTTGACCAGTTCGTCGCCGCCGCCCTTGTTGCCGAAGACGGTGAGCGCGCCCGCGAGGGTGACCTTCCTGGTCTTCGGGTCCCAGACGTGGATCTCGCCCGTGCCCTTGCCGATGTCGGGGTTGTTCCAGTCGGTGATCACGGGCTTGGAGGAGTCGGCGCCGCCGCGTCCGATGTAGAAGACGCGGCCGTCGGGCGCGGTGACCAGGCCGTGCGGTTCGCCGATCTGGTCGTTCTGGCCGGCCTGGTTGGCCTGGGTGAGCCGCTCGGCCTGGTAGTTGCCCGTGATGGTGGCCTTGCAGTCGGCCTGCGCCAGCCGCGTCGTCCACATCAGGGCGCCGCGCAGGTGGGCGCGGAAGTCGGTCTCGTCGTAGGACGACACCGTGCCGCCCATGCCGGTGTAGAAGGACCGGCCGCCGTCGTAGTCCCGGCACCAGCTGACCGGGTGGTCCCAGCCGTTGGCACCGGCACCCGGCTGGTACGTCGACTCGCGCACCCGGGCGACGGTGTGCACGTCGCCGGACGGGTTCTTCGCCCAGTTGAGCCAGGTGTCCGGCCGCTTCCACTGCGTCGGCAGGTCCTTGGTGGCCGGGTGGCGCCGGTCACCGACCTCGACGGTGGCCCGCTGGACGGTCTTCGGGCTCGACGCCGCCGGGCGGGCCCCGACCAGACCGGTGAACCAGTCCGAGTACGGCTCCGCGCGGGCCGCGTCGTGGACGCCGACGAACCCGCCGCCGGCCTCCATGTACGCCTCCAGCCCCGCTTCCTGGGCCGGATCGAGCACGTCACCGCCGCCGGTCAGGAACACGACCGCGTTGAAGCGGCCGAGCCTCTTCTCGTTGGTGAAGACGGAGGCGTTGTCGGTCGCCTCGACCGTGAAGCGCTCCTTCTCCGGGCCGGTCAGCCCGATCCGCTCGATGGCGGCGATCCCGGCGTTGACGACCGGGGACTCGTCCCCGGCCGCGGCGGACCCGTAGAAGATCAGCACCCGTACGTTCGCGCCGCCCGGCGGCGACTTGATCGACATCGTTGTCAGGGATGGATCCGGCGCCGGACGGGCGCTTGCTGTGGGGCCAGACAGCAGTCCCGCGGCGACGAAACCGGCGGTAGCGAACGCCGCCCAGCCTCTTCTCCTTGCGCTCAACCCTCTCAAGGGCATGGGCACCTCCTCGGTCACGGCAGCAGCGCCAAGGAAGCTAGACCTCTTTGCGCGGTTCGCCAATAGGTATGACCGGGATGGAACCAACTTTGTCCTGAGTGTGGATAAACGCCGTCGCAGCCGGTACCGTCCCACAGGTTCATCACAGCCAATCACGGCTGCGTCTGCGCAAACACCGGGTCAGCGTGGGGAGTTCGGCATGGACAGGCGAGGCTTCAACCGACGGGTACTGCTGGGCGGCGCGGCCGTCGCGACATCGTTGTCCATCGCTCCGGAGACCGCGGGCGCGGCCGGCGCGGCGCAGGCCGTCACCGCCGGGACGGCACCGGCGGGGGGCGAGGTGAAGCACATCAGGATGTACGCCGAGAAGCTGCCCGACGGTCAGATGGGCTACGGCCTCGAGAAGGGCAAGGCGTCCATCCCCGGCCCGCTGATCGAGCTGAACGAGGGCGACACGCTGCACATCGAGTTCACGAACACGATGGACGTACGGGCGAGTCTGCACGTCCACGGCCTGGACTACGAGATCTCCAGCGACGGCACCGCAGCGAACAAGAGCGACGTCGAGCCCGGCGGCACCCGCACCTACACCTGGCGCACCCACAAGCCCGGCCGCCGCGCGGACGGCACCTGGCGGGCGGGCAGCGCGGGGTACTGGCACTACCACGACCACGTCGTCGGCACCGAACACGGCACCGGAGGCATCCGCAAGGGCCTGTACGGGCCGGTGATCGTGCGCCGCAAGGGCGACGTGCTGCCGGACGCGACGCACACCATCGTCTTCAACGACATGCTCATCAACAACCAGAAGCCGCACACGGGCCCCAACTTCGAGGCCACCGTGGGCGACCGGGTCGAGATCGTCATGATCACGCACGGCGAGTACTACCACACCTTCCACATGCACGGTCACCGCTGGGCCGACAACCGCACCGGCATGCTCACCGGTCCCGACGACCCGAGCCAGGTCATCGACAACAAGATCACCGGCCCGGCGGACTCCTTCGGCTTCCAGATCATCGCGGGGGAGGGGGTCGGCGCCGGGGCGTGGATGTACCACTGCCATGTGCAGAGCCACTCCGACATGGGCATGGTGGGGCTGTTCCTGGTGAAGAAGGCGGACGGCACGATCCCCGGCTACGACCCGCACGCGCACCCGCACGGGCAGCCGGAGGGTGCCGCGAGCGGAGCGAAGAGTGCCCCGGAGGGGGCGGAGGGGGCCTCCGCGGACGCGCACGCCCACCACCACTGAGGGGCGTCGAGAGCGCTCTCTCCCTCGCGGGGCTGCCGCTATCCTGGCGGCAGCCGCCCGACGAGGAGCCCGAAGTGAGCCAGACAGCGCCGCGTCCCACCCTGGAGGCCGTGGCCGAGCACGCCGGGGTCTCGCGGGCCACCGTGTCCCGGGTGGTCAACGGGGCGCAGGGGGTGCGGGACGCGCTGGCCGAGCGGGTGCGGCGCGCGGTGGAGGAACTGGGCTACGTGCCCAACCAGGCCGCCCGCAGCCTGGTCACCAGGCGGCACGACGCCGTGGCCGTGGTGGCCGCCGAACCGGAGGCCAGGGTCTTCGACGACCCGTACTTCGCGCAGCAACTGCGCGGCATCAGCAAGGAACTGACGGCGCACGACAACCAGCTCGTGCTGCTGCTCACCGAGGGACGCGAGGACCACGCCCGGGTCGGGCGCTATCTGGCCGGCGGACACGTCGACGGGGCCCTCGTCTTCTCCCTGCACCTCGACGACCCGCTGCCCGGCCTGGTCCGCAGCGCCGGCCTGCCGACCGTGTTCGGCGGCCGGCCCGGCTGGGACGACGGCCGGGACGGCGCGGTGTACGTGGACAGCGACAACCGCGGCGGCGCCCGTGCCGCCGTCCGCCACCTGGCCGGCCTCGGCCGCGACCGCATCGCGCACATCACCGGCCCGCTCGACCAGACCTCCGCGGCCGACCGGCTCGCCGGCTTCCGCGACCTCCGGGCGGACGCCGGCCCGGAACTGGTCGCGCGCGGGGACTTCACCGCGGTCGGCGGGGAGCGCGGGATGCGGGAACTGCTCGACCGGTGCCCCGACCTGGACGCCGTGTTCGCGGCCAACGACCTCACCGCGGCGGGCGCCCTGCGGGTGCTGCGGGAGCGCGGCAGGCGGGTGCCGGACGACGTGGCCGTGGTCGGTTTCGACGACATGCTGCCCGTCGCCGAGCAGACCGACCCGCCGCTGACGACGGTCCGTCAGGACATCGAGGGGATGGGGCGGCTGATGGCCCGCCTGCTGCTGCGCGGCCTGGACCGCCACGCCGTGGCCGGGGAGGGCGGGGCGACCGTGGCGGACACGTCGTCGGGGGTCGTGCTGCCGACCACGCTGATCCGCCGCGCGACCGCGTGAGGCGGTGACCGGGGCCGGAGGACCGCCTCTCGACGAGCCGCCGCGCGCCGGGTGGGCGAGGGGTCGCCGCGGAGCCGTCTAAGGCGTGCCCGGCGACGGTCTGAGCACCGCGAAGCGCGCGCCGTACGGGTCGGCGAGCCGGGCGAGGCGCCCGACGCCCGCGATGTCCGTGGCCGCCATCCGCACCGCGCCGCCCAGCCGCCCGGCCCGGGCCACCGCGGCGTCCGCGTCGTCCACCGCGAAGTACGGCAGCCAGTGGGCGTCCGTCTCCACGGGGTCGCCGGCGAGCGGGACCACGCCGCCGAACATGCTCTCCTCGCCCTCCCCGGCCGGGTTCAAGCACGTGTACGTGCCCGCGCCGGGGAAGCCGACGGCGGAGGTCTCCAGCCCCAGCACCGCGCGGTAGTACGCGGCGGCGGCGGCGACGTCCGCCGTGTACAGCTCGACCCAGCACAGCGCGCCGCTCTCCCCGGCCACGCCGAGGCCGCCCAGCCGCCCCGGCTGCCAGAGGCCGAACCGCGCTCCGCCCCGGTCGGTGAGGACCGCCGCGGTGCCCCGGTCCCGTACGTCCGTCGGGCGCACGAGCACACCGCCGCGGGCCCCCTCCGAGGCCTCGGCGGCAGCCGCCGCGTCATGGCTCTGGAAGTACACCGTCCAGGACGGCGGGCCCTGCTCCGGCGCCGGCCGCGTGCCGCCGGCCACGATCCGGCCGTCCAGCTCGAAGTGGCCGCACTCCCCGGCTCCGGGGCCCGCCGGCCGGAACCGCCAGCCGAAGAGGCCGCCGTAGAAGGAAGCGGCGCCGTCGAGGTCGGAGGTGGCGACATCGATCCAGTTCGGGGCGCCGGTGACGTAACGGGTGGTGAGCATCATCGCCCTCCTCGGAAGGGACCCGCTGCCTGCTCTGCCGAGTCTCGCACCGACCACCGACCACCGACCACCGACCACCGACCACCGACCACTGACGGCCGCTCCCGCGCGCCGCCGTGCGCCCGCGTCCGTCGCGGGGGACCATCGGGTCGGCCGCAGGCCCGTCCCGACGGCGTTGATCGCGCGTTGATCGAACGTTTTTCGCCGTCCGGCACGCTCTGAGCATGCACATCGAGACGATCGCGACGCCCGACGACCTCGCCTGGCAGCAGGAGGCGTTGTGCGCACAGACCGGGGGCGACTTCTTCTTCCCCGAGCCCGGCAGTTCCGTCCGCGACGCCAAGCGGATCTGCGCCCTCTGCCCGATCCGCTCGGCCTGCCTGGAGTACGCGCTCGACAACGACGAACGCTTCGGCGTCTGGGGCGGGCTGTCGGAGAAGGAACGGCTGGCGCTGCGCCGCACCACGTACTGAGCCCCGCCCGCCGCGCCGTCACGGCGGGGCGGGCGGGGCCGGGCCGGATCGGTCAGCCCGCCGCCCGGGCCGCCATCCGCGCCTTGCGCGCCGCGAGCTTCTCGTCGAACTTGGAGGCCTCGGCGTCCAGCCCGCCCATGTACAGCCCCAGCTCCTCCTGCGCCTGCTGACCCTCGGGGCCCAGGCCGTCGATCTCCATGATCTTCAGGAAGCGCAGCACCGGCTGGATCACGTCGTCGTGGTGGATGCGCAGGTTGTAGACCTCGCCGATCGCCATCTGCGCGGCGGCCCGCTCGAAGCCGGGCATGCCGTGACCGGGCATCCGGAAGTTCACGACCACGTCCCGCACCGCCTGCATCGTCAGGTCGGGCGCCAGCTCGAAGGCGGCCTTGAGCAGGTTCCGGTAGAAGACCATGTGCAGGTTCTCGTCGGTCGCGATGCGGGCCAGCATGCGGTCGCAGACCGGGTCGCCGGACTGGTGGCCCGTGTTGCGGTGCGAGATGCGGGTGGCCAGCTCCTGGAAGGCGACGTAGGCCACCGAGTGCAGCATGGAGTGCCGGTTGTCCGACTCGAAGCCCTCGCTCATGTGGGCCATCCGGAACTGCTCCAGCTGGTCCGGGTCGACCGCGCGCGAGGCGAGCAGGTAGTCGCGCATCACGATGCCGTGGCGGCCCTCCTCGGCGGTCCAGCGGTGCACCCAGGTGCCCCAGGCGCCGTCGCGGCCGAAGAGGCTCGCGATCTCGTGGTGGTAGCTGGGGAGGTTGTCCTCCGTCAGCAGGTTCACCACCAGCGCGATCCGGCCGATCTCGGTGACCTTGGACTGGCCCTTCTCCCACGCCTCGCCGTCCTCGAAGAACCCGGGGAAGTTGCGGCCGTCGCTCCAGGGCACGTACTCGTGCGGCATCCAGTCCTTGGTGACCTTCAGGTGCCGGTTCAGTTCGGTCTCGACCACTTCCTCCAGCGCGTACAGCAGCCGGGCGTCGGTCCATTCGGCTGAGCTGCCGAGGTGCGGGGAGACGATCGTCACAGAGAACTCCAGGGGACGTGCGACTGAGCGGAATGCGTCCGGCGAGCGGTGCCGGGGAACTTACGGGATCGTAGGCTACGAAACCGTAGGTTACGAGACCGTAGGTTAAATGCACTGTAAAGGCCGCTGATCAGCACCGTCCACGGGGGTCCGGCGCCACCCCGGGACACGCAGGTCCCGGGGCCGAACGGGTGACGTGCGCGAGGCTCGGCCGGACGGCTCCCGGAGCCGAACCGAGAGGCACCTCACACAGTCACCGCGTCCGGGTTCCCCGGCCGGTGGGTCACCAGTCCCCCGGCGAGCCGGGGCGCCCGTGGTGCGGCGCCGGTCGGCCATCATGCAGCCGGAGCGCGGCGGAGGGAACCCCCGGCACCCCCGGCCGGCCTCCTGAGGCACTCCGCCGTGCCGGGCCCGCGGGCGCCGCCCGGATCACCCGACGGCTTCCGGCCCGACGTCCTTCAGCTCGCCCCCTTCCATGAGCAGCCGGCGGGTGATGCCGATCGAGTCCAGGAACGGCAGGTCGTGACTGGCCACGATCAGCGACCCTTCGTACGACTCCAGCGCGGTGGTGAGCTGCCGGACGCTCGCCAGGTCGAGGTTGTTCGTCGGCTCGTCCAGCACCAGCAGCTGCGGCGCGGGCTCGGCCAGCATCAGCGCCGCCAGCGTCGCCCGGAAGAGTTCCCCGCCCGACAGCGTCGCCACCCGCTGGTCGGCGCGGGCGCCCCGGAACAGGAAGCGGGCCAGCAGCGCCCGGACCCGGTTGTCGGTGGCGCCCGGCGCGAACCGGGCCACGTTCTCGGCGACGCTCAGCTCGCCGTCGAGGACGTCCAGGCGCTGCGGCAGGAAGCGCAGCGGGACGTGGACCGCCGCCTCGCCCGACACCGGCTCCAGCTCCCCGGCGATCGTGCGCAGCAGCGTCGTCTTGCCCGCGCCGTTGCGCCCGGTCAGCGCGATCCGCTCGGGCCCGTGCAGGTCGAGGCCGCCCTTCACCCTTCTGCCGTGCGCGAGTTCCAGCTCCCGCAGGGTGAGCACCGACCGGCCCGCCGGCACGGCCGTGTACGGCAGGTCGACGCGGATCTCGTCGTCGTCCCGCACCGCCCGTTCCGCCTCGCCGAGCCGCTCCCTGGCCTCGGTGAGCTTCTCCTCGTGCAGGACGCGGTACCTGCCGGCGGACTCCTGCGCGGAGCGCTTGCGCAGCCGCATCACCGCGCGCGGCTCGCGCTTGGTGTCGTACATCTTCTGGCCGTACCGCCTGCGCCGGGCCAGGGTCACGTGGGCGTCGGTCAGCTCGCGCTTCTGCCTGCGCAGGTCCGACTCGGCGACCCGCACCATCCGCTCGGCCGCCTCCTGCTCCACCGCCAGCGCCTCCTCGTACGCCGAGAAGCGGCCGCCGTACCAGGTGATCGCGCCGGAGCGCAGGTCGGCGATCTGGTCGACGCGTTCCAGCAGCTCCCGGTCGTGGCTGACCACGACCATCGGGCCCGGCCAGTTCTCGACGGCCGCGTACAGCCGTCCGCGCGCGTACCGATCGAGGTTGTTGGTGGGTTCGTCCAGCAGCAGGACGTCGGGCCGGCGCAGCAGCAGCGCGGCCAGGCGCAGCAGCACCGACTCGCCGCCCGAGACCTCGCCGACGGTGCGGTCCAGCCCCACATGGCCGAGGCCGAGTTCGCCGAGCGTGGCGAGGGCCCGCTCCTCGACGTCCCAGTCGTCGCCGACGGTGTCGAAGTGCTCCTCGGCCACGTCACCGGCCTCGATGGCGTGCAGTGCGGTGCGCCGCGCGGCGATGCCGAGCGCCTCGTCGACCCGCGACGCGGTGTCGAGCGTGACGTTCTGCGGGAGATGACCGACCTCGCCGGAGACGTGGACGGTGCCGTCGGCCGGGGTGAGCCGTCCGGCGAGGAGCTTCAACAGGGTCGACTTGCCGGACCCGTTGACTCCGACGAGCCCGGTCCTGCCGGGGCCGAACGCGGCGTCGAGTCCCTCGAAGACGGGGGTGCCGTCCGGCCAGGCGAAGGAGAGGGAGGTACAGGTGAGGGAAGCGGACATACGGGGACTCCGTGGTTGCTCGATGCGGTCAGGGGCAAACGCGTATCGAGACACCGGAGGCGGCGACCGCCGTGGGGCGCGGAAAGGAGGGGCCCGGGAGCACCGGGCGGGAGAAGGCCCTGTTCCGCAAGGACGGCTCGAACGCCGAGGTCGCACGCGACGTACACACCCGCGACGGGTGTGGCGCGATGTCTCGAACCTCAGACGAGCAACGTCCTTCTCCGATCAGCGGCAACAAAAGCGATGTACAACGTAGAAAGGCCCAGGAGGGCTGTCAACGCCTTTACGGACCTGCCCCCGGCCCGGTCCGGGGGCCGCCCCCGTCCCACGACTCCGAGGAGGTCCCGTGCCCAACGGCTCGCTCTCACTGCCGGCCCGGCTCTGCCTGCTGGCCTGGGACCCCGCGCGGCCCGGGGCCGGTGACACCGCCCGGGTGCACCATCTGGTGCGGGCCGGCGCGCTCACCGAGCTGGCCCAGCGCGGTCTGCTCGTCGACGACGAGGGCGTCGCCACCCCCGTCGACCTGGACTCGCGCACCGCGGACGCGGTCCTCGACGGAGTGCTGGACCTCGTCCGCGAGTCGATGCCGCACCGGTGGCGCACCTGGGTGAGGCTGCACGCCCGGGTCACCTTCGACGCCGTCCGGGAGCAGTTGGTGGCCGACGGGTATCTGCGCGCCCGCAAACGGCGCGTCCTGGGCGTCTTCCCGTCGGTGGAGCACGTGCTCGCGCGGACCGCCGCCGCGCAGGTCCTGCGCGAGGAGACGCGCTACGCCATCGAGGGCCCGGTACCGGCCGGGGAGGTGTCCGAGCGGGACGCCGCCGTGGCCGCGCTGGCGGCCGCCGCGGAACTGCGCACCCTCGGACCCGTCGTGAGGGGCGCGCGTCGCGAACGCAGGATCGCGGAGCTGACCGGTCGCAGCGGGGCGGCGGCCCCCGGGCTGCGGAAGATCGTCGGCGAGGTGTGGGGCGCCGTGAGCGCCGAGACGGCCCGAACCGCGGCGTCGACGGGCGGCTGAACGGGGCACGTGGGGCACGCCCCTGGTCCGCGGGAGGCTCTCGGCACCTACGGGACCGTCAGGACCCCGGCCTCCGGCACCGACGGCCCCGGCGGGCCGGGAGTCCAGCTCTTCCGAGGCTCGGCTTCGGGGCCGTGCGGTCAGCAGGTGCCGCGCATCAACTCCGCCAGGTCGCGGTCCAGATCCAGCTGGAGGTGCTCCAGCCCCACCGGCACCAGCTCACCGGTGGCGTGCAGGAACCGGCGCAGCTCGCCCGAACGGACGTGGATCACGGCCGTGCCCTCGGGCGCGTGGAACTCCATGACGGTGCGGTCGTACCCGTAGGGCCGCACCCGCACGTCACCGTGACCGTCCGGCTCCCGCATCCCGGAGATGAGCAGTTCGCGGGAGAAGGTCCAGCAGACCTCCACGCCCTCGAGGGTGGCCGGGGCGGGGAAGGTCATGCGGACGGCGAACGGGTCGCCGCGGTCGTAGTGCAGGGTGGCGGGAATGCTCGGCATACGCGGCGCGGCGGCGACGAGACGCGCCTCGACGGGGTGCTCGATGACGGTGGACAACGTCTTGCTCCCTCGTGACGGCTGGACGGGCTCGGGGGTGTACGGGCCGGGCACTGGAAGAGACGACGGAATCAGCCAATCCGTGCACACGAGAAGCTAGTGACCTCTGTCACCGCGTTCATGCACGGGAGTGACACGGCTCTCCTCGGGTGCCACGCCCGGCACTTGCGCCACTCGCGCGCACGCCCGCCCGCCGTCCGGGCCCTCTGGACGGCACCGGGGCGGTGGGCTAGCTTCGCCCGCCATGAGGCGCTCGGGAAGCACGCGACGCACGGCAGGGTCCGTCCGAACCGGCGGCGGGGGAGGGGGACGGGGCCGGGCGGTGGTCGCGGCGGCGGTGTGCGCGGCTGCCCTGGCCGCCCTCACGGCCGCCCCCGCTCAGGCGCGGCACCGGCCGCCGCACTGGGAGGTGAAGGCGACCGACGTGTCCGACGCCAGGTTCCGGGGGCTCGCGGCCGTCAGCCGGCACACCGCCTGGGTGGCCGGCAGCCGGGGCACGGTCCTGCGCACCACCGACGGCGGCGGCACCTGGCGGAACGTCTCGCCACCGGGCGCCGGCGAGCTGGAGTTCCGGGACGTCGAGGCCTTCGACGCCCGCCGTGCCGTGGTCCTGGCCATCGGCGAGGGCGAGGCGTCCCGCGTCTACCGCACCGACGACGGCGGGGCGACCTGGACCGAGTCCTTCCGCAACACCGACGCACGGGCCTTCTACGACTGCCTCACCTTCTTCGACCACCGCCACGGCCTCGCCCTGAGCGATCCGGTGGACGGCAGGTTCCGCATCCTGGCCACCGGCGACGGCGGCCGCTCCTGGAAGGTGCTGCCGAGCCGCGGCATGCCCGCCGCGCAGCAGGGCGAGGCCGGCTTCGCGGCCAGTGGCCAGTGCCTGGTGGCGTCCGGGCCGAAGGACGTCTGGCTGGCCACCGGCGGGGCCGCACGCGCGCGGGTGCTGCACTCCGCCGACCGCGGGCTCACCTGGACGGCCGCGGACGTCCCGGTCCCGGCGGGCGACCCGGCCCGGGGCGTCTTCGCCCTCGCCTTCCGCGACCGCCTCCACGGCCTCGCGGTCGGCGGCGACTACCGCCCCGACCAGAGCTCCCCGCGCGCCGCCGCCCGCACCACCGACGGAGGCCGCGCCTGGCGGCCCGCGGGCGGCCCTCCGCCCGCCTACCGCTCCGGCGTCGCATGGCTCCCGCACAGCCGCACCGCCGCCCTCGCGGTCGGTCCCACCGGTACGGACCTCACCACGGACGGCGGCACCACCTGGCGGACGCTCGACACGGGATCGTACGACACCGTGGACTGCACGCCGGACCTGGGCTGTTGGGCGGCCGGCGAGCGGGGACGGGTCGCCCGGCTGGAGCCGTGACGCCGCGCGCGCCGGGGTGCTCGTCCGTAACGTGGGTACCCGTTCGCTGAACGCGAGAGGAAGTGAGCGGACATGCCACGCGGGTCGAGCCCCAAGCGGGAGCGGCAGTACGAGCACATCAAGGACAGCGCCGAGAGCCGTGGCGAGAGCACCGGTCGCGCCGAGGAGATCGCGGCCCGGACGGTGAACAAGGAGCGCGCCCGGTCCGGCGAGTCGAAGACCGCCAGCCGTACGTCCACCCAGGACAAGTCGCCGAGCAAGCGCGGCGGCCAGCGGTCGGGCAACCGGCAGGGCCCCCAGGGGCCCACCTACGACCAGCTCTACCAGGAGGCCAAGCGCCGCGGCGTCAGCGGCCGTTCGAGCATGAACAAGGGCGAACTCCAGCGCGCGCTGGGCAAGTGAGCCGCCCGGCCCGCGCACGGGCCACCGCGACGGCGACGACCACCCCGCGGTGCGGTACCGCTCGCGCACGAACAAGATCGCGAGCCTGCTCCGGACTCCCGTAGGCTGCGCCCATCATGACGACCGTGACCGCGCGGATACCCGAGGACTGGCCCGCGACCGAGGAGCGGGCCCGCGCCGTCCAGGACGGACTGCGGGCCCGCGTGGTGCTGCACGAACCGGGCCCGCCGCCCGGCACCGGCCTGGTGACCGGCGTGGACGTCGCCTACGACGACGAGCGGGACATCGTCGCGTCCGCCGCCGTCGTCCTCGACGCCGCGACCCTCGACGTCGTCGCCGAGGCCACGGCCGTCGGACGGATCTCCTTCCCCTACGTGCCCGGCCTGCTGGCCTTCCGCGAGATCCCGACGGTCCTGGCCGCCCTCGACGCGCTGCCCGGCCCACCGGGCCTGATCGTCTGCGACGGTTACGGCCTGGCCCACCCGCGCCGTTTCGGGCTCGCCAGCCACCTCGGCGTCCTCACCGGGCTGCCCACGATCGGCGTCGCCAAGAACCCGTTCGCCTTCACGTACGACGATCCGGGCCCCGCACGCGGCAGTACCGCCCCGCTGCTCGCCGGCGCCGAGGAGGTCGGGCGTGCCGTCCGCACGCGCGACGGCGTCAAGCCGGTCTTCGTCTCCGTCGGCCACCGCATGAGCCTCGACAACGCCTGCGCGCACACCCTGGCGCTGGCTCCCGCCTACCGGCTGCCGGAGACCACCCGCCGGGCCGACGCCCTGTGCCGCGAGGCTCTGCGGTCGGCCGCCTACCCGGCCTGACCCCGATCCTCGATGCTCCAGCGGCCCACCTCCCGGTAGGCGGAGTCGTAGACGGCCGAACCGTCGCCGGCCTCCAGGGCGTAGTGCTTCAGGTTGCCGCCCCAGTACCGCAGGATGCGCTGCAACTCGCCCGTGGGGTCCTCGGCGAGCGCGCCCTCGTCCATGGTGACTTCGAGAAGGAACTTCATACCTTCAAGGATTTCATTGAACTGCTCATGGGGACTTCTGCGGCGCACGGCCACCGGCAGTCATGAGCCGACGCGGGAAAAGTCTCAAACGGGGGTGCGGGCACCCGCGCCGGCCCGCACCGGCTCCGGGCGTCCGCACGGACCACCCAGGCCGACTGAGTACCCGTACGGATGTGCCCGTTCCCGACGGACGACAGGCTGGGCCCATGACGACACAGCGCGCACCCCGGCAGTCCACCCACCGACCCGGCCGGCCGGCCGAGCGGGCGGTGGTCGCCGGCCTGGTCCTCGCCATGGCGGCCGGGGTCGCGTGGATCGGCGGGATGATCTGCACGATCGCCGGATGGTCGGGTTAGGGCCCGTCCGACCCTTCCTGTCGTCGCCCGCCAGGCAGGCGACAAGGGCGGACAGGCACCGGGCCCCGGCCCGTCGCACCGGGCCCGCACCGTCCGTCAGCGGGTCGCGGCCACCCGGAAGCCGATGCCCGCCGCCCGCAGGCGCCCGGTCAGGGCGTCCCCCATCGCCACGGCCGTCGTGACCTGCCCGGCCACCGGCGGCAGCTCGTCGAGGGCGAGCGAGAGCGCCGCCTCGGCGAACATCTTCGCCGTCTCGTCGTACCCCGGGTCACCGCCCGTGACCTCGGTGCACACCCTCCGGCCACCGCCCTCGCCGACGAAACGGACCGAGAACCGGCTCCGCGCCCGCTTCTCGGCGCTGGGCCCGTCGCCCGGCTGGAGCCGGCCGGACAGCCAGCGCCGCGCCCGCGGCACCTGGGCCGCCACCGCCAGCGCGCCGACCGCCGCCACTCCGCCGACGGCGACCGGCAGGCGCCGGACGGCCGCGTAGTGGCGGTAGCGGAAGTCGGGGCCGTAGCGGTCCAGGGCCTTCGCGGACCGCCGCACGATCTGCGCGTCGATGGTCGGCAGCGGCAGCGCCCAGGCACCGATCTCCCCGGCGAACCGCGGCGCGCCGGTCGGCGTCACCGCGCGGCGGCCCACCAGCCGCGGCTCGTGCCGCCGGCGTTCCCGCGCGGCGTCCCGCAGCTGCCGCCCGCGCGCCAACTGCCCCAGCGCGGAGGCGAAGGTACCGCCCGAGAAGGCGGCGTCGACGCTGACGAAGCCGTCCACGGTCAGCGGCACGCCCTCCGGCAGCTGCCGCACGGTGAAGTGCACGCCGAGGTCGTGCGGTACGGAGTCGAAGCCGCAGGCGTGCACCAGCCGCGCGCCGGTCTCCCGCGCACGTGCGTCGTGGCGCACGTACGTCAGGTCCACGAACTCGGGCTCACCGGTGAGGTCGAGATAGTCCGTGCCGGTCTCCGCGCAGGCCGCGACCAGCTCGTCGCCGTACCGGACGTAGGGACCCACCGTAGTGGCCACCACGCGCGCCCGCTCGGCCAGTTCGCGCAGCGAGGAAGGGTCGCTGACGTCGGCGCGCAGGACGCCGACCTCCGACGCGCCCGGCAGCCGCTCCCGCAGCCGCCGCAGCTTCTCCTCGCTGCGCCCGGCGATCGCCCAGCGCAGCCCGTCGGGCGCGTGCGCGGCGAGGTACTCCGCGGTGAGTTCACCGACGAAACCCGTCGCCCCGAAGAGCACGACGTCGTACGGCCGGTCGGCCTTGTTCAGCCTGCTCATGACATCCCTTCGTCACCCTTCGGCGACCCCTGGACCCGCAGCACGCGCCGTCGCCGGTGGCCGAGGCTAGCGTGAGGACTGCCGACCCGGAGAGCGGCCCGGCCATAATTGGCTAAGCGCTTGCTCGTCCGGGTCTTGTGTCCGATGGAACACGTTCCTAGCATCACTGGTGTTACAGCAACTGTGTCACATGACTGGGGGCTCCATGTCGGGAGCGAGGACGCCGGGGCGAGAGCCGGGGCCGGAGCACGGCGCGGGCCCGCTCGGCGGGGTGCGCGTGGTCGAGCTGGCCGGTATCGGCCCCGGCCCCTTCGCCGCCATGCTCCTGGCCGACCTCGGGGCCGACGTGGTCCGCGTCGACCGCCCGGGCGGCGCCGGCCTCGGGATCGACCCCGCCCGCGACGTCACCAACCGCAACAAGCGTTCGGTGCTCGTCGACCTCAAGGCACCGGACGGCCCGGCCGCGGTCCTGGACCTCGCCGAACGTGCCGACGTGCTGATCGAGGGCTACCGCCCCGGCGTCGCCGAACGGCTCGGCGTCGGTCCGGACGACTGCCACGCACGCAACCCGCGCCTGGTCTACGGCCGCATGACCGGCTGGGGCCAGCACGGCCCGCTCGCCGACCGCGCCGGACACGACATCGGGTACATCGCGCTCACCGGTGCCCTCGGCATGATCGGCGCCCCGGACGAGCCCCCGGCCGTCCCGGCCAACCTGCTGGGCGACTACGCGGGCGGCTCCCTCTACCTGGTCGTAGGCATCCTCGCCGCCCTGCACCACGCCCGGGCGAGCGGCGCCGGACAGGTCGTCGACGCCGCCATCGTCGACGGCACGGCCCACCTCTCCTCGATGATCCACGGCATGCTCGCCGCCGGCGCCTGGCAGGACCGCAGGGGCGCCAACCTCCTCGACGGCGGCTGCCCCTTCTACGGCACCTACGCGACCGCCGACGGCCGCCACATGGCGGTCGGCGCCCTGGAGCCCCGGTTCTACGCGCAGTTCATGGACCTGCTCGGCATCCCCGAGCGGGCACCCGCCCGCGACGAACCCGCCCGCTGGGCCGAGCTGCGCGACGCCATCGCCGCCCGGTTCGCGACCCGTACCCGGGACGAGTGGACGGCCGTCTTCGCGGACTCCGACGCCTGCGTGGCGCCCGTGCTGTCGCTCCGCGAGGCCCCGCACCACCCGCACCTGGCCGCCCGCGGCACCTTCACCGACCACGGCGGCATCACCCAGCCCGCCCCCGCGCCCCGCTTCTCCGCGACCCCCACCGCCGTCCGCACCGGCCCCGCCCTGCCGGGCGCCGACGCCGAGGCCGTGGCCCGCGACTGGGACCTGCCCCGACGCCCGGACACCGTCCCGGACCTCGCACCCAACCCTCTGTGAAAGGCCTGCCAGTGACCACCGAAGCGTACGTGTACGACGCGATCCGCACCCCGCGCGGACGCGGCAAGGCGAACGGCGCCCTGCACGGCACGAAGCCCGTCGACCTGGTCGTCGGCCTCATCCACGAGATCCGCGCCCGCTTCCCCGACCTGGACCCGGCCGCCGTGGACGACGTCGTGCTCGGGGTCGTCGGCCCCGTCGGCGACCAGGGCTCCGACATCGCCCGCATCGCCGCCATCGCCGCCGGACTGCCCGACACCGTGGCCGGCGTCCAGGAGAACCGCTTCTGCGCCTCGGGTCTGGAGGCCGTCAACCTGGCCGCCGCCAAGGTCCGCTCCGGCTGGGAGGACCTGGTCCTCGCCGGCGGCGTCGAGTCGATGTCCCGGGTGCCGATGGCCTCGGACGGCGGCGCCTGGTTCAACGACCCGATGACCAACCTCGCCACCAACTTCGTGCCGCAGGGCATCGGCGCCGACCTCATCGCCACCATCGAGGGCTTCTCCCGCCGCGACGTCGACGAGTACGCGGCCCTCTCCCAGGAGCGCGCGGCCACCGCGTGGAAGGAGAACCGCTTCGAGCGCTCCGTGGTCCCCGTCCGGGACCGCGCCGGCCTCACCGTCCTCGACCACGACGAGCACCTGCGCCCCGGCACCACCGCCGACTCCCTCGCGGGCCTCAAGCCGTCCTTCGCCGACATCGGCGAACTCGGCGGCTTCGACGCCGTGGCGCTCCAGAAGTACCACTGGGTCGAGAAGATCGACCACGTCCACCACGCGGGCAACTCCTCCGGCATCGTGGATGGCGCCTCCCTGGTCGCCATCGGTTCCAAGGAGGTCGGCGAGCGCTACGGCCTCACCCCGCGGGCCCGGATCGTCTCCGCCGCCGTCTCCGGCTCCGAGCCCACCATCATGCTCACCGGTCCCGCCCCCGCCACCCGCAAGGCGCTCGCCAAGGCCGGGCTGACCATCGACGACATCGACCTCGTCGAGATCAACGAGGCCTTCGCGGCCGTCGTCCTGCGCTTCGTGAAGGACATGGGCCTGTCCCTGGACAAGGTCAACGTCAACGGCGGCGCCATCGCACTCGGCCACCCCCTCGGCGCCACCGGCGCGATGATCCTCGGCACCCTCGTCGACGAACTGGAGCGCCAGGGCAAGCGCTACGGCCTGGCCACCCTCTGCGTGGGCGGCGGCATGGGCATCGCCACCATCGTCGAGCGCATCTGACTCCCTGCGGAACCGCGGCCCCCGAGACCTCACTGGAGACCCCTGTCATGACGACCGAGAGCACCACCATCCGCTGGGAACAGGACGACACCGGAGTCGTCACCCTCGTCCTCGACGACCCCGCCCAGTCCGCGAACACCATGAACCAGGCCTTCCGCGAGTCCCTCGCGGTGGTCACCGACCGCCTGGAGGCCGAGAAGGACGCGATCCGCGGCGTCATCGTCACCTCCGCCAAGAAGACCTTCTTCGCCGGCGGCGACCTGCGGGACCTGATCCGCGTCACCCCGGAGACCGCCCAGGACCTCTTCGACGGCGGCATGGCGATCAAGCGGAACCTGCGCCGCATCGAGACCCTCGGCAAGCCCGTCGTCGCCGCGATGAACGGCGCGGCGCTCGGCGGCGGCTACGAGATCGCCCTCGCCTGCCACCACCGCGTCGCCCTCGACGCGCCCGGCTCGAAGATCGGCTGCCCCGAGGTCACCCTCGGCCTGCTCCCCGGGGGCGGCGGCGTCGTCCGCACCGTCCGCATGCTCGGCATCACCGACGCGCTGCTGAAGGTCCTCCTCCAGGGCACCCAGTACAACCCGCGCCGCGCCCTGGAGAACGGCCTGGTCGACGAGGTCGCCGACAGCCGCGAGGACCTGATCGCGAAGGCCCGCGCCTTCATCGACGCCCACCCGGAGTCCGCCCAGCCGTGGGACAGGCCGGGCTACCGCATCCCCGGCGGCACCCCGTCCCACCCGAAGTTCGCGGCCAACCTCCCCGCCTTCCCCGCCAACCTGCGCAAGCAGACCGCCGGCGCCCCCTACCCGGCGCCGCGCAACATCATGGCCGCCGCGGTCGAGGGCTCCCAGGTCGACTTCGAGACCGCGCAGGTCATCGAGGCCCGCTACTTCGTCGAGCTGGCCGCGGGCCAGACCGCGAAGAACATGATCCAGGCGTTCTTCTTCGACCTCCAGGCCGTCAACTCCGGCGCCAACCGCCCCCGCGCCGTCGAGCCCCGCAAGGTCACCAGGGTGGCCGTCCTCGGCGCCGGCATGATGGGCGCCGGCATCGCCTACTCGTGCGCCCGCGCGGGCATCGACGTCGTCCTCAAGGACGTCTCCCTGGAGTCGGCCCTCAAGGGCAAGGGCTACTCCGAGAAACTGTGCGCCAAGGCCGTCGCCAAGGGCCGCACCACGCGGGAGAAGGCCGACGCCCTGCTCGCCCGCATCACGCCGACCGCCGAGGCCGCCGACCTCGCGGGCTGCGACGCGGTCATCGAGGCGGTCTTCGAGGACACCTCGCTCAAGCACAAGGTGTTCCAGGAGATCCAGGACGTCGTCGACGCCGACGCGCTGCTCTGCTCCAACACCTCCACGCTCCCCATCACCGCGCTGGCCGAGGGGGTCGAGCGGCAGGCCGACTTCATCGGACTGCACTTCTTCTCGCCGGTCGACAAGATGCCGCTCGTCGAGATCATCAAGGGCGAGCGCACGGGCGACGAGGCGCTGGCCCGCGCCTTCGACCTGGTCCGGCAGATCGGCAAGACCCCGATCGTCGTCAACGACTCGCGCGGCTTCTTCACCTCCCGGGTCATCGGCCACTTCATCAACGAGGGCGTGGCGATGGTCGGCGAGGGCATCGAGCCCGCCTCCGTCGAGCAGGCGGCGGCCCAGGCGGGCTACCCCGCCAAGGTGCTCTCCCTGATGGACGAGCTGACGCTCACCCTCCCGCGGAAGATCCGCCAGGAGACGAAGCGGGCCGTGGAGGAGGCGGGCGGCACCTGGACCGCGCACCCCGCCGAGGCCGTCGTCGACCGCATGGTGGACGAGTTCGAGCGCCCCGG
This sequence comes from Streptomyces sp. NPDC045956, assembly GCF_056430705.1. NCBI lineage: Bacteria > Bacillati > Actinomycetota > Actinomycetes > Kitasatosporales > Streptomycetaceae > Streptomyces > Streptomyces sp. NPDC045956. The sequence goes on from NZ_JBWKKZ010000003.1 coordinate 670,917, forward strand.
CCGCAGCGGCGGCGCCGGGTTCTACGAGTACGGCGAGGACGGCAGGCGGGCGGGTCTGTGGCCGGGCCTGCGCGAGCACTTCACGAAGCCGGGCCACGCGATCCCCTTCGAGGACATGCAGGAGCGCATGCTCTTCTCGGAGGCGCTCGACACGGTGCGGCTGCTGGAGGAGGGCGTGCTGACCTCCGTCGCCGACGCCAACATCGGCTCGATCCTCGGCATCGGTTTCCCCGGCTGGACCGGCGGCGTCCTCCAGTACATCAACGGCTACGACGGCGGGGCCGGCCTGCCCGCCTTCGTCGCCCGCGCGCGCGAGCTGGCCGACCGCTACGGCGAGCGCTTCACGCCGCCCGCGCTGCTGGTGGAGAAGGCGGACAAGGGGGAGGTCTTCACCGACGGCCGCTGAGCCCCCGGATCACCCGGCGGCGCCCGGGCCGGTGTCCGCGCCGGTGCCGTCACCCCCGGCGGTGCCGGCGCCGCCGGGCGCGTCGCCGTCGGTTTCCGCACCGGCGCCGCCGGGCGCGTCGCCGTCGGTTTCCGCACCAGCGCCCGTACCGGCGTCCCCCTCGCCGTCCCTGTCGAGCCATTCCCGCAGCTCCTCGCGGAGCGACCGCTGGAACGTGGTCAGCAGCGCCTGCACCACCAGCGGGTGCATGTGGGCGGAGAGCGACCGCACGTCCCGCGCGTCGCGTTCGGCGACCGCGTCGCGCAGCAGCCGCGACAGGTCCCGCGCGGCGGCGCGGGAGTGTGCCAGCAGGGCGGTGCGGGCGGCGAGGACCGTCTCGGGGGAGAGGGGCACGTCGAGCAGCTCGACGCCGAGCCGCAGCAGCCCGGCGTCGACGCGGTAGCGGTCGCCGTCGGGCACGGCGACGTCCATCGCCACGAGCCGGCCCACCTCCTCGTCGGTCACCGGCCGGCCCGCCCGCCGGTCCAGCTCCTCCCGCGTGACCGTCTCCACCGCCTCCGGCGCCCACGAGGCCACCACGGCCCGGTGCAGCGCGAGGTCGTGCGGGCTCAGGTCCGGCGGCAGCTGCCCCAGGTACCGCTCGATCGCGGCCAGCGTCATGCCCTGGTGCTGCAACTCCTCGATCAGCGCCAGCCGGGCCAGGTGCTCCCCGCCGTAGCGTCCCACCCGGCGCGGGCCGATCGCGGGGGGCGGCAGCAGCCCCCGGGTGCCGTAGAAGCGGACCGTGCGCACCGTGACGCCGGCCCGTGCCGCCAGCTCGTCGATCGTGAGGGCGGGCTCCCCGGTGTCGGTCGTCGTCATGTGCAGCAGTATCGCTGTCTCACCAACACTGTGACACCTCTTGTGCACCAGGTGGAGACCGCCGGCCGATCCTGTGAGAAGTCACCCTGTGTGACATGAGCCACCGCATGGCGACACAGCGTCGTGGGAAGGTGCTGCCTTGGTCTGTGCCGCGAAGGGTGGTGCGGGCCTCGTCACTGTACGGACGACCTGGGCGTATCCCGCCCGGGCGCACCAGAGAGTGGAACCACCCGTGAGCAAGGACGCCGTCGACACGGCACAGGTCGCCGCCCACCCCCAGGCGACCGGGACCATCCCCGCGGACGCGGGCGACGCCGGTTACAGCAAGGGCCTCAAGGCCCGCCACGTGAACATGATCGCCATCGGTGGCGCGATCGGCACCGGGCTCTTCCTCGGCGCCGGCGGACGCCTGCGCGACGCGGGCCCGGCCCTCGCGATCGCCTACCTCGTCTGCGGCGTCTTCGCCTTCTTCGTCGTCAGGGCGCTCGGTGAGCTGGTCCTCTACCGGCCCTCCTCCGGGTCCTTCGTGTCGTACGCGCGCGAGTTCCTCGGGGAGAAGGGCGCCTACGTCGCCGGCTGGATGTACTTCCTGAACTGGTCGACGACCGGCATCGCCGACATCACCGCGATCGCCCTGTACACGCACTACTGGAGTATGTTCACGAGCATTCCGCAGTGGGTGCTCGCGCTGATCGCCCTCGCGGTCGTGCTGGCCGTCAACCTCATCTCGGTGAAGATCTTCGGCGAGATGGAGTTCTGGTTCGCGATCGTCAAGGTCGCCACCCTCGTCGGCTTCATGCTGATCGGCATCTTCCTGCTGGCCACCCAGCACGAGGTGGGCGGCCACACCCCGGGCATCGGCATGATCACCGACCACGGCGGCGTCCTCCCGCACGGCGTGATGCCCGTCGTCCTGGTGATGCAGGGCGTGATCTTCGCGTACGCGGCACTGGAGCTGGTCGGCGTCGCCGCCGGCGAGACCGCCGAGCCGGAGAAGGTCGTCCCGCGCGCGGTGAACTCGATCATGTGGCGCGTGGCCCTCTTCTACGTCGGCTCGGTCGTCCTGCTGGCCCTGCTGCTGCCGAGTTCGCTCTACTCGGGCGACCAGAGCCCCTTCGTCACCGTCCTGTCGAAGATCGGCGTCCCGGCGGCCGGCGACGTGATGAACCTCGTGGTCCTCACGGCCGCCATGTCCTCCCTGAACTCCGGCCTGTACTCCACCGGCCGCATCCTGCGCTCCATGGCGATGGCGGGCTCCGCGCCCAGGTTCACCGGCGTGATGAGCCGCACCCAGGTCCCCTACGGCGGCATCCTGCTGACCTGTGCGGTCTGCGTCCTCGGCGTCGGCCTGAACTTCCTGGTGCCGAGCAAGGCCTTCGAGATCGTGCTGAACGTCGCCTCCCTGGGCATCATCAGCACCTGGGTGATCATCATGATCTGCCACCTGGTCTTCGTGCGCCGGGCGCGCGAGGGCCTGGTCACCCGGCCGCACTTCCGTCTGCCGGGCAGCCCGGTCACGGAGATCGTCACGATCGTCTTCCTGCTCTCCGTCCTCGTCCTGATGTGGAACGACCCCGAGGTCGGCCGCAAGACCCTGTACCTGGTCCCGGTGATCGCGGCGATGCTGGTGGCGGGCTGGTTCGGCGTACGGCGCCGGGTGTCGGCCACCGCCGGACAGGAGCCGTCCGGCCTGACGAAGTAGCGGACCGGGGGCCTCGGGGGCGCCCCGCACGCGGAGGCGTCCCCGGCCCCAGGAGCCACCGAACGCCCTCTTCTGCACGGGAGTTGACCGCTGTAGCGTCCCGCGCATGCCGATACGCATGCGCTTCACGATCTGGAGACCGCTCGCGACGGCGGCCACGGCCGCTCTCATGGCAACCTTCCTCACGCCCGCCGCGACCGCCCACCCCGCACCGCGACAGAGCGAACCCGTCCACTCCTACGCCGACGCCGTCCGCGAGGCCGTCTGGGTGGACACCGGCCACGACGGGGACGGTGACGGCGAGGACGACCGCGTCGCCGTCGACGTCGTCCGCCCCCGCGAACCCGCCCGGCAGGGACGGAAGGTCCCCGTCATCATGGACGCCAGCCCGTACTACTCCTGCTGCGGGCGCGGCAACGAGAGCCAGAAGAAGACCTACGACGCCGACGGCGACGTCGTCGGCATGCCCCTCTACTACGACAACTACTTCGTGCCGCGCGGCTACGCCTTCGTCGGCGTCGACCTGGCCGGCACCAACCGCTCCGACGGCTGCGTCGACGTCGGCGGCCCCTCCGACGTCCGGTCCGCGAAGGCGGTCGTCGACTGGCTGAACGGCCGCGCGAAGGCGTACACCAGCCGCACCGGCGGCGAGCGCGCCAAGGCGACGTGGACCAACGGCAGGACCGGCATGATCGGCAAGAGCTGGGACGGGACGATCGCCAACGGCGTCGCCGCCACCGGCGTCGAGGGCCTGGAGACCATCGTCCCGATCGCCGCCATCTCCTCCTGGTACGACTACTACTTCAGCCAGGGCGCCCCGCTCTACGACTCCGGCCCCGACTGGCTGTCGGACTACGTCAACAGCCCCGACGCCCGCGACCGCTGCGACGCCGTCCAGCAGGAGCTCGTCGACGGCGCCCCGCGCACCGGCGACCGGACGAAGCTGTGGAGCGAGCGCGACTACGTGAAGGCCGCGAGCAAGGTGAAGGCCAGCGTCTTCCTCGTCCACGGCATGCAGGACCTCAACGTCCGCATGCAGCACGTCGGCCCGTGGTGGGACGCCCTCGCGAAGAACGGCGTCGACCGCAAGATCTGGCTCTCGCAGACCGGTCACGTCGACCCCTTCGACTTCCGCCGCGCCGAGTGGGTCGACACCCTGCACCGCTGGTTCGACCACGAACTCCTCGGCTACGACAACGGCATCGACGACGAGCCCATGGCCGACATCGAACGCCGGCCCGGCCGGTGGGAGACCTCGGGCACCTGGCCCCCGCGCTCCACCGCCCCCGCCACCCTGCGCCCCGCCGACGGCGCGCGACCCGGCGTCGGCACCCTGGGCCTGCGCCCGGACCGCGGCACCGAGACCTTCACCGACGACCCCGCCCTGAGCGAGACCGACTGGGCGGCGCACATCGACGAACCCACCCCGGGCAAGGCCGGGTTCGTCACCGGCCCGCTCACCCGCGACCTGCGCCTGTCCGGCGCCTCCGAGGTCACCGTCACGGCCCGCTCCAGCACCCCGACGGCCCACCTCTCCGCCGTCCTCGTCGACCTCGGCCCCGACACCATCCGCGACTACGGCGACCGGGGCGAGGGCGTCACCACCCTCACCGACCGCACCTGCTGGGGCCCGAGCACGCCGGGCGACAGCTCCTGCTACCTGGAGACGGCGGCGAAGACCACCGACGTGGAGTACACCGTCGTCAGCCGCGGCTGGGCCGACCTCGGCAACCACGCGTCCCGGTGGCAGGGCCGCCCGCTGACCCCGGGCAGGGCCTACACCCTCACCCTGGACCTGGCGGCGACCGACCACGTCGTCCCGGCCGGCCACCGCCTCGCGCTGATCGTCGCGGGCACCGACAAGGACCTCATCGACCCTCCCCCAAGCTCTCCGAGCTGGGGGGACCCCCATGCCGACACGCCGACCCTCACGCTGGACCTCTCCCGCACGTCCGCGCGCGTACCGTTCGTCGGCGGCACCGCCGCGTTCGCCAGGGCCACCGCCGGTACGGCGGCCACCGCTCACGCACCCATGCCCCTCGACGGCGTGAGCGCGCCGCACACGACGCACCGCGTCCCGAAGGGAGCCCGATGAAGCGCCTGCGCACCCTCACCGTGACCGGCGCGGCCCTCGCCGCGTCCCTCCTGGCCGCACCGGTCCACGCCGAAGACACCGCGCCCCGACCGCCCCGCACCGGCTTCGAGCGGACGCACGGCGCCCGCTGGACCACGCAGCCCGAGGAGCAGACGCTGCTCGCGGCCGCCGACCGGGCGAGCGACCGCGTCACCGTCGAGCGCGTCGGCACCACGAAACAGGACCGCCCGCTCCAGCTGGTGACCATCGGCCGGCCCACCGCCCCGAACAAGGTGCTCCTCGTGTGCAGCCAGCACGGTGACGAGCCCTCCGGCCGCGAGGCCTGCCTGTCCACCGTCCGCGACCTGGCATACGCGACGGACCGGCCGACCCGGCGCTTCCTGGACCGCACCACCGTGCTGGTCGTCCCCACCGCCAACCCCGACGGCCGGGCCGCCGACACCCGCGGCAACGGCGACGGCGTCGACGTCAACCGGGACCACCTCGCACTGCGGACGGCCGAGGCCCGCGCCCTGGCCGCCGTCGTCCGCGACCGGCGCCCCGACGTCGTGTACGACCTGCACGAGTACGGCGCCACGCCCCCCTACTACGACCGGGACCTGTTCGACCTCTGGCCCCGCAACCTCAACACCCACCCCCGGGTCCACGACGAGGCCCGCGGCCTGTCCGGGGAGTACGTCCGCCCCGCCGCCGAAGCGGACGGACACACGACCGGCACCTACGGCATCTGGACGGACCCCGTCACCGGCGACCCGATCCGGCAGACCGCCGGCGACGGCCAGGAACGCATCCTGCGGAACATGTCCGGCATCAAGCACGCGGTCGGCCTGCTCATCGAGAGCCGCGTCGACCCGCTCACCGACGCCGAGCGCGCGGACCCGGCCCTGAACAACCGGCGCCGGGTCGATTCCCAGCTCGCCGCGCTGGACGGCCTGTTCCGCTTCGCCGACCGGCGGCGCGGACCCGTCGAGGCGGCCACCGCGGCCGCCCGGTGGTCCGGCCTGACCGACACCGGCCCCGTGTACCTCGGCGGCGCGGACAACGACCCGGCCGAACCCGGGGAGGTGCTCCGGGACCCGCCCTGCGGCTACCGGCTCGGCGCTGACCAGTACCAGGAGGTGCGGGACGAACTGGCCCTGCACGGTGTAAGGGCGCACCGGACCGGGGAGGAGGGCGCCTACGTGCCTCTGCGCCAGCCCCTGCGGGCCCTGGTGCCACTGCTCCTGGACGAGCGGGCGACGTACCGCCTGACGGTGGGTGAACCCGACACCACCTGCTGAAGAGGTGAGTTCCGTGTCGCACGTGGTAAGGGCGTAGCAGAGGACTATTTTCAGCCTCACCGACGTGAAAGGTGCCACCTGTGACGCAGGACCGACCGAGCGACAAGGAACACCACGAGAGAGGCACGCTTCCGGGTGCGGAAGCGGGCCTCCCGGGGCAGGAGCGCAAGCCCCGTACCGACTGGATCGTCTTCGGCGTCACAGCGGCCCTGACCCTCGCCTTCGTCATCTGGGGCGCCGCCGGCACCGATTCGCTGGAGGACGCCTCCGGCACGATGCTGAGCGGCCTGATGCACAACGGCGGCTGGGCTTTCGTCCTGGCCGCCTCGGGGTTCGTCGTCTTCGCCCTCTGGCTCGCGGCCAGCCGCTACGGCCGCATCCACCTCGGGGCCGAGGGCGAGCAGCCCGAGTTCCGCACGGTGTCCTGGGTCGCGATGATGTTCAGCGCGGGCATGGGCATCGGTCTGATGTTCTGGGGCGTGAGCGAGCCGCTGGCGCACTTCGACACCGCCCCGCCCGGGACCAGCCCCGCCGACACCGGCGACCGCATGGCCACGGCCATGGCGACCACCCTGTTCCACTGGACCCTCCATCCGTGGGCCATCTACGCGGTCGTGGGCCTCGGCATCGCCTACAGCACCTTCCGCAGGCGGCGCCGCCAGACCATCAGCGCCGTCTTCACCCCCCTCATCGGCGAGCGGCACGCCAACGGCGTCAGCGGCCGGGTCATCGACATCCTGGCCATCATCGCGACGGTCTTCGGCTCCGCTGCCTCGCTGGGCCTCGGCGCCCTGCAGATCGGCTCCGGCGTCGAGAAGCTCGACTGGATGGACAAGGTCAGCACCGGACTGCTCGTCGGCATCATCGCGGTGCTGACCGTGGCGTTCGTGGCCTCCGCGATCTCCGGTGTGGAGAAGGGCATCCAGTGGCTGTCCAACACCAACATGGTGCTGGCCCTGCTGCTCGTGGTGTTCGTCTTCGTCGCGGGCCCGACCATCCTCATCCTCGACCTGCTGCCGACCTCGCTCTTCACCTACCTGGGCGACCTGCCCGCGATGGCCGGCCGCACCGAGATCAGCGGCGGCGAGGGCGTGGCGGACTGGCTGAGCAGCTGGACCGTCTTCTACTGGGCCTGGTGGATCTCCTGGACGCCCTTCGTCGGCATGTTCATCGCCCGCATCAGCCGGGGCCGGACCATCCGTCAGTTCATCGGCGGCGTCATCCTCGTCCCCAGCACCGTCAGCCTGATCTGGTTCGCGATCTTCGGCGGCTCGGCGATGCGGCTCCAGGAGCAGAACCGGCTCGGCGACGAGACGACCCCCGAGGGCCGGCTCTTCGCCGTGCTCCAGGAGTACCCCATCGCCACCGTCACCAGCCTGCTGGTGATGATCCTCGTCGGCATCTTCTTCGTCTCGGGCGCCGACGCGGCCTCCATCGTGATGGGCACCCTCTCGCAGAAGGGCGCGCTCGAACCCAGCCGCTGGGTGGTGGTGTTCTGGGGCGTGGTGACCGGAGCGGTCGCCGCCATCATGCTCCTGGTCGGCAGCGGCGAGGGGGACGCGCTGACCGGACTGCAGAACCTCACGATCCTCGCGGCGGCGCCCTTCGTCATCGTGATGATCTTCATGTGCGTCGCCCTCATGCGCGACCTGCGCCGCGACCCCCTCATCGTGCGCGGCGAGATGGCCTCCGAGGCCGTGGAACTGGCCGTCATCGAGGGCCACAAGCAGTACGAGGGCGACTTCGAGATCCGCATCGGTCCGGGGCCCGGCACCGACGTGGAGGGCGACCCCATCGGCAAGCACCACTGAGCGGACCCCGGTGTCCGGCCCGGCGACGGAACGCCGGCCGGCAGCGGGGGAGCGGCGAGGGGCCGGCACGCGCACGCGTGCCGGCCCCTCGCGTCAGCCGGTGGCCAGCTCGGCGGCCTCCCGTGCGCAGCCCCAGGCCACGGTGACGCCCCCGCCGCCGTGCCCGTAGTTGTGGACCAGCAGCCTCCCGTCGGGGAGCGGCTCGCGCTCCAGCCGCACCGCGTCCCGCGCCGGACGCAGCCCCACCAGGTGGCCCAGCACCCGCGCCCCGGCGATCTCCGGCCGCAGCGCCGCGCACCGCCGCACGATCGCCTCCGCGACCGCGGGGTCGGGCTCCGCCGACCAGGCGTCCTCCTCGGCCGTACCGCCCAGGACCAGCCGGCCGGGCTGCGGGAAGAAGTACGCCATCTCCCCGGACACGGGATCGGTGGAGACCGTCCAGGTCCGGATGCCGGGGTTCGCCACGACGACCAGCTGCCCGCGCACCGGACGCACGGACGGGTCCGGGACCAGCTCCCGGGCCCCCAGCCCCGTGCAGTTGACGACCACCGGCGCCCCGGCCTCCGCCAGATCGGTCACCGCGCGGGTCTCCACCACACCGCCCGCGGCCACCAACCGCTCCCGCAGCCACGGCAGATGAGCCGACATGTCGATGAGCGGCAGGCGCGCCCACAGCCCCGACCCGCCGTACTCCCGCGCGGTCGCCGCGCGCAGCCCCGGCAGCCGCGCGGCCGCCCAGGTGTCCACGTCGTCCGGGCCGGTCTCGCCCAGCACCCCCTCGACCAGCCGTACGCCGGTCTCCTCGGGCCGCCGCGCCAGGTCCTCGTACACGTCCAGCGAGTGCAGCGCCCACGCACGCGCCAGGGCGACCGGCTTCACGCGGTACGGCCACCAGAGCGCGCCCGCGACCGCGGAGGTGGTCCGCTCGGCGGGCTCCCGCGTCCACAACCGCACCCGCCTGCCCCGCTCGGCGAGGACGACGGCCGTCGTCAGCCCGGCCACCCCGCCGCCGACGACGACGATCTCGGCATCCCGTCCGGTATCCACACCGGGACGTTAGCGGAACATGTCATGCCGTGCGCAGAGCGGCTCCGCCCTGGGAAGACTCACCGCATGGCTGTCGAGTACGCGACCTTCGGGCTGGCACCGGCGATGCGGGCCGGGGGAGTGCTCGCCGACGGCGACTACCAGGTCCACCGCGATTTCCTGGACTTCGTCGTCGACGGACGTCCCCTGCTGTTCCGCCTCTGCGACCTGGACGCCGTCTCCCCGCTCGCCTCCGACGTCCCTCCCGCGATCTTCGCCGCGCAGGTCCGCGGCCTGCTCCTGGAGACCGGCGCACCCCTGCCCGGCGGCCGGTACGTCCTCTACGGCTGCCCCGAGTGCGAGGACCTGGCCTGCGGCGCGGTGACCGCCGTGATCCTGCGGGACGGCGACGACTTCGTCTGGCGCGACTTCGCCTGGCAGACCGGCGAACACGCCGACCTGGAACGCGACGGCTACCACGGCATCGGCCCGTACCGCTTCCCCGGCGCCGAGTACCGCGCGGCCCTCGCCCCCCTGCTCGACGGCACCGCGCGCCCCGCCCGCCGGGTCCTGCTGATCGGCGCCCGCGCCGCGCTGCCCGCCCGGCTCGCCGCCGCGCTGCGCACCATCGGCGTCGGCGCCGACATCACCGAGGACGCCGGCGCGGTGCCCGCCGAGGAGCTCCGGGCCTACGGCGCCGTCGTCCTCGGTGACGCGGTCCCGGACGAGAAGCGCACGGCCGTACGCCGGGCCTTCGCCGACGCCGGGGTGGACGTGGCCGAGGTCGACGCCGCGGCCCCGATCGTTCCGCTGCTCGTCGCCCAGGTCGAACACGCCCTGGGCGGCGGCCCGTCCGGGCGGCACCGGCTGGCCCGTCTGACGGCGACCGGCGCCGCGGCGGACGTCGAGGTCACCTCGCCCTGCCGGGTGCGGCTCACCGCGTACCGCCTCGACCGCCTCCACCGCACCCGCACCCACGAGGTCTTCGACGGGGTCCTCGAACCGGGCGGCCACCGCGTCCCCCTGGACGCCGGGGCGGTCAAGGGGGAGGCCTACCTGGTGGCGCGGGCGCCGGGGAGCGTCCTGGTCACGGCGGTGAGGCACGGGACGCCCGGGTGAGCGGACCCCGGCGCGCCGGTAAAATCCACGGTCTGATGACTGCCACCCTCGTCGCCAAGAACCTCGCCGCCGGCCACGGCGACCGCGCCCTGTTCACCGGACTCGACCTCGTCGTCGCCCCCGGCGACGTGATCGGTCTCGTCGGAGCCAACGGCGCGGGCAAGTCCACCCTCCTGCGGCTGCTGGCCGGACTGACCGCGCCGGAACAGGGCGAGCTGCGCCTCTCCCCGCCGGCCGCCACCGTCGGCCACCTCCCGCAGGAGCCCGAGCGCCGGCCAGGCGAGACGGTCCGGGCCTTCCTCGCCCGCCGCACCGGTGTCACCGAGGCCCAGCGCGTCATGGACGAGGCCACCCAGGCCCTGGTCGACGGCGCCCCGGGTGCCGACGACGCGTATGCGGGCGCCCTGGAGCGCTGGCTGGGACTGGGCGGCGCCGACCTCGACGACCGCGCCGAGGAGACCGCCGCCGCGCTGGGCCTCACGGTGGACCTGGACCAGCCGATGACGGCGCTCTCCGGCGGCCAGGCGGCCCGGGCCGGCCTCGCCTCCCTGCTGCTCTCCCGCTACGACGTCTTCCTGCTCGACGAGCCGACCAACGACCTCGACCTGGACGGCCTGGAACGCCTCGAACGCTTCGTGACCGGCCTGCGCGCCGGCACCGTCGTCGTCAGCCACGACCGCGAGTTCCTCACCCGCACCGTCACCAAGGTCCTCGAACTCGACCTCGCCCAGCGGCAGATCAATCTCTACGGCGGCGGCTACGAGGCCTACCTGGAGGAACGCGAGGTGGCCCGCCGGCACGCCCGCGACGACTACGAGGAGTACGCCGACCGGCGGGCGGCCCTCCAGGACCGGGCGCAGACGCAGCGCTCCTGGATGGACAAGGGCGTCAAGAACGCCCGGCGCAAGGCCGGTGACAACGACAAGATCGGCCGCAAGTTCCGCAGCGAGTCCAGCGAGAAGCAGGCCGCCAAGGCCCGCCAGACCCAGCGCATGATCGAGCGCCTGGAGGTCGTCGAGGAACCGCGCAAGGAGTGGGACCTGCGGATGGAGATCGCCTCGGCGCCCCGCTCGGGCGCGGTGGTCGCCACCCTGCGCGACGCCGAGGTCCGGCGGGGCGACTTCGTCCTCGGCCCGGTCTCCCTCCAGATCGACTGGGCGGACCGGGTGGCGGTCACCGGGGCCAACGGCGCGGGCAAGTCCACGCTCCTCGCCGCGCTCCTCGGCCGCGTCCCGCTCGACGCCGGCCACGCGGCCCTCGGCTCCGGCGTCCTGCTCGGCGAGGTCGACCAGGCCCGCGCGCTGTTCCACGGCCCCGAGTCGCTGCTCGACGCCTTCCGCACGGCGACCCCGGACACCGAGCCCGCCGAGATCCGCACCCTGCTGGCCAAGTTCGGGCTCAAGGCGGACCACGTGGTGCGCCCGGCGTCGACCCTCTCACCCGGCGAACGCACGCGGGCCGCGCTGGCCCTGCTCCAGGGCGCCGGAGTCAACCTCCTCGTGCTGGACGAGCCGACCAACCACCTGGACCTGCCGGCCATCGAGCAGCTGGAATCGGCCCTGGACGCCTACGAGGGCACGCTCCTGCTGATCACCCACGACCGGCGCATGCTCGACGCGGTGCGCGTGACCCGCCGTCTGGAGGTGTCCGACGGCAAGGTGACGGAGGCGTCCGCGTAACCGCGGCGCACCCCGCCACCCTGCCCGGGGGCTACGCCAGGCCGGCCCGCCGCAGCGCCTCGGCCATCGCCCCGTCGGCGGGGGCCGGCGCGGGCCGCCCCTTCCCGCCCGAGGGCTGCCGCTTCTGCTGCCCCCGCTGCTTGGGCGGCCGTGCGCCGCGTTCGCGCTTCTCCTCGCCCTGGGGAGCCGCTTCGTCGTCCAGCCGCAGCGTCAGCGAGATCCGTTTGCGCGGGATGTCGACGTCCATCACCTTCACCCGGACGATGTCACCGGGCTTCACCACGTCCCGCGGGTCCTTCACGAACGTCTTCGACATCGCGGACACGTGCACCAGCCCGTCCTGGTGCACACCGACGTCCACGAACGCCCCGAACGCCGCGACGTTCGTCACGACACCCTCCAGGACCATCCCGGAGGACAGGTCGGACAGCTTCTCCACGCCTTCCTTGAAGGTGGCCGTCCTGAAGGCGGGCCGCGGGTCGCGCCCGGGCTTCTCCAGTTCCCTGAGGATGTCCGTGACCGTCGGCAGACCGAACGCCTCGTCCACGAAGTGGTCCGGCTTCAGCGAGCGCAGCACGGACGTGTTGCCGATCAGGCCGGCCACCTCCTGGCCGGTGGTCTTCACCATCCGGCGCACCACCGGATACGCCTCCGGGTGCACGCTGGACGCGTCCAGCGGGTCGCTGCCGCCCCGGATCCGCAGGAAGCCCGCGCACTGCTCGTACGCCTTGGGCCCGAGCCGCGGCACCTTCTTCAGCTCGGTCCGCGACGTGAACGGCCCGTTGCTGTCCCGGTGCGCGACGATGTTCTCGGCGAGCCCCGAGGTGATGCCGGAGACCCGGGAGAGCAAGGGGGCCGAGGCGGTGTTGACGTCCACGCCCACGCCGTTCACACAGTCCTCGACGACCGCGTCCAGCGAGCGGGACAGCTTCACCTCGGACAGGTCGTGCTGGTACTGGCCGACGCCGATCGACTTCGGGTCGATCTTCACCAGCTCGGCCAGCGGGTCCTGCAACCGGCGGGCGATCGACACCGCGCCGCGCAGCGAGACGTCCATGTCCGGCAGTTCCTGGGAGGCGAAGGCCGAGGCCGAGTAGACGGAGGCGCCCGCCTCCGAGACCATCACCTTGGTGAGCTTCAGCTCCGGGTGCTTGGCGATGAGTTCCCCGGCGAGCTTGTCCGTCTCGCGGGACGCCGTGCCGTTGCCGATGGCCACCAGCTCCACGGCGTGCCGAGCGGCGAGCCGGGCCAGCTTGGCGATCGCCTCGTCCCAGCGGTTGGCCGGGACGTGCGGGTGGATCACGTCCGTGGCCACGACCTTGCCGGTCGCGTCGACCACGGCGACCTTCACACCGGTACGGAAGCCCGGGTCCAGGCCGAGCGTGGCGCGGGTGCCGGCCGGCGCGGCCAGCAGCAGGTCCCGCAGGTTCGCGGCGAAGACGTTCACGGCCTCGTCCTCGGCGGCCGTGCGCAGCCGGAGCCTGAGGTCGATGCCGAGGTGGACGAGGATGCGGGTGCGCCAGGCCCAGCGGACGGTGTCCACGAGCCACTTGTCCCCGGGCCGGCCGCGGTCGGCGATGCCGAAGCGGCTCGCGACGATGCCCTCGTAGGACGACGGGCCGTCGGTGGCCTCCTCGGGCTCCAGGACCAGGTCGAGCACGTCCTCCTTCTCACCGCGCAGCATCGCGAGGATCCGGTGGGAGGGCAGCTCGGTGAAGGGCTCGGCGAAGTCGAAGTAGTCGGCGAACTTGGCGCCCGCCTCCTCCTTGCCCTCCTTCACCTTGGCGGCGAGCCGACCGCGCACCCACATCCGCTCGCGCACCTCGCCGATCAGGTCGGCGTCCTCGGAGAACCGCTCCGTGAGGATCGACCGCGCGCCGTCCAGTGCGGCCTGCGGGTCGGCCACGCCCTTGCCGGCGTCGACGAACGCGGCCGCGGCGGCGAGCGGGTCGACCGACGGGTCGCCGAGCAGGCCCTCGGCGAGCGGCTCGAGACCGGCCTCGCGCGCGATCTGCGCCTTCGTCCGCCGCTTGGGCTTGAACGGAAGGTAGATGTCCTCCAGGCGCGCCTTGGTCTCCGCCGTGCGGATGCGCGCTTCGAGTTCCTCGGTGAGCTTGCCCTGCTCGCGCACCGAGTCGAGGATCGCCGCGCGCCGGTTCTCCAGCTCCCGCAGGTAGCGCAGCCGCTCCTCGAGCGTGCGCAGCTGCGCGTCGTCGAGCATCTCGGTCGCTTCCTTGCGGTAGCGGGCGATGAAGGGCACCGTCGAACCGCCGTCGAGCAGCTCCACCGCGGCCCGCACCTGCCGCTCCCGTACGCCGAGTTCCTCGGCGATCCTGCTCTCGATGGACCTCACGTCGATGGACGCGCTGGACCCGGGTGTCGTCACGATCCCGTACCGCCTTCTCACAGAGGTTGCGCGGCAATTGTGGCAGGTGGCGCCGCCGATCGGGGATCAGGGCGCCACCTGGGCCGGGTCGGGACGGTCGCTTCCGGGCCCGGGATCACACCCTGCGGCTGCGGGTGGAGGACGAGGCCCCGCCGAACAGCCGGGCCACGGCTCGGAACGGAAGCGTCACGACGGTGGCGACGGCGCCGCCGATCTGGCGCAGGACGTCTGCAATGGCACGGAACACGAAAAGCCCCTTTCCTCTCCCGGCCCCTCCGGCCGGGACAGTACGGGTACCTCGTCAGCGGCCGGACATGCCCCCGCGCTCCGCCCGAACCGGTGTCACGCCCTGCCGAGCAGGTCCGCCGGGAAGGCGCCGGCGCCGACCGCGGTACGGGCGAAAGCCGTTGCCAGCTCCGTGAGCCGCGCCACGCCGTCCACGCCGAGGTGCGCGTAGGGGGCGGCGTCCAGCCGGTCCGTCTCCCGTTCGATCTCGTCGCGCAGCGCCGCACCCGCCCCGGTCGGCTCACCGGCCCCGTCGAGCAGCCCGCGCCCGCGCAGCCGCTCCGTCGCGGTGTCCCACTCCTCCCGGCTCCAGCCCCGGGTGATGAAGATCCACTTCGGTGTCATGCCCTTGCCGGTCGCGGTGTGCGTCACCAGCGCCTCCAGGCCGTCCAGTCCCGCGGCCGCCAGCGCGGCGACATGGCCGTCGCCCCGGTGCTCGCGCAGCAGGGTCGCCGCGTGCCAGTACGCCAGGTGCGGTGCCGCGGGCACCGGGAGGTCGGCGTGGGCCGCGTAGAGGGGGCGGGCGCCGCGGGCGCAGCCCTCGGCGGCGCGCAGCGCCAGACCGGCCGCCTCCGACATCTCCGGGGAGGTCAGGATCTCCTCGCCCAGCAGCCGGCGCAGGGTCGCGTCGACGGCCCGCTCCCGTGCCGCCAGGGCCTGTCCCGGCGTGACGGTCTCCCACACGGCGGGGACGTGCCGGGCGACGAGGTCGTGCCGGTAGTTGTAGAAGGCCGCCGTCACGACTCCGGCGCCGACCGGACCCAGCGCGGCGGCGCGTGCCGCGAAGTTGACGGCCCGGGGGTCGGTGACCCCGAGGGCGCCCAGTTCCCGGCCCAGGTCGGGCGAGAAGTAGTGCGTCGAGTGCAGCGTGTTCAGCGCGTTGTGGCAGCGGCGGCCGGCGCGTGCGTCGAGGACGGCGGTTGTCATGCTCCGCACGTTACCAACCGCTCAGTACGTCCTCCAGGCCCGGTGCCCCGTCCCTTCCGCGCACCGCCAGCGGCATGGCAGGAAAGGTGGGAAACTCGTCATTGCGGCCATCGCCGTGCGGGCGCACCATCAAGGCATGGCGCAGCGAACCGTCCTCCTCGTCCTGTTCGACGACGTCCAGAGTCTCGATGTCACCGGCCCTGTGGAGGTCTTCGCGGGCGCCGAGAAGCACACGCCGGGGACCTACCGCATCCGCACCGCCTCGCTGGACGGAGCCCCGGTGCGCACGTCCAGCGGCCTGACCGTCGTACCCGACCAGGCGCTCGCCGCGGCGTCCGGTCCCGACACCCTGATCGTCCCCGGCGGCCAGGGGACCCGGGATGCCGATCCGCGCCTGATCGAGTGGCTGCGGGGACAGGGGCCGCGCGCCCGGCGCCTGGTCTCCGTCTGCACCGGGGCGATCCTGCTCGCCCGGGCGGGCCTGCTCGACGGCCGCCGCGCCACCACCCACTGGGCCTACTGCGACCGGCTCGCCCGCGACCACCCGGCCGTGGACGTCGACCCCGACCCGATCTACGTCCGCGACGGCCAGGTCGCCACGTCCGCCGGGGTCACCTCCGGCATCGATCTCGCCCTGGCCCTGGTGGAGGAGGACCTGGACCGGGAGACGGCCCTGACCATCGCCCGCCACCTGGTCGTGTTCCTGCGCCGGCCCGGGAACCAGGCCCAGTTCAGCGCCCAGCTCGCCGCCCAGACCGCACGCCGCGAGCCCCTGCGGGAAGTGCAGCGGTGGATCACCGAGCACCCCGGCGCCGATCTGGGCGTCGAGTCACTCGCCGCCCGCGCGGGCCTCTCGCCCCGCCACTTCGCCCGGGCCTTCCGTGCCGAGACCGGCACGACACCCGGCCGGTACGTCGACCGGGTCAGGATCGAGCACGCCCGCCGGCTCCTGGAGGACACCGGCGCGGGCGTCGACCAGGTCTCCCGGGCCAGCGGTTACGGCACTCCGGAGGCCATGCGCCGCGCCTTCGTCAGGGCCCTCGGAACGGCCCCGGCCGAGTACCGCCGCCGCTTCCGCCCCGCCCCGACAGACCCGCCCCGCGCCGCCCCCGGCGCCGGGCTCACCGGCACCCCCGCGACGCGGGGCCGTCCAGCCGGCGGGTGACCCCGCCCCGTACGCGACACCGGTGACCAGGACCGGAAGCCGGAAGCCCGCAGCGAACCCCCGCCCGGCACCACATCACCCCCGGCCCGCCCGGGACCGCCCACCGGAAGGAACCCCGTGCAGACAGCCATTCTCCTCTTCGACCGCTTCACCGCCCTGGACGCCGTCGGCCCCTACGAGACCCTCGGCCGCCTCCCGGACTCGGAGACGGTCTTCGTCGCCGAACAGGCGGGTCCGGTGCGTACCGACACCGGGAACCTCGCGCTCGTCGCCGACCGGACGCTTGCCGAGGTGCCGGCCCCGGACATCGTCGTCGTGCCGGGCGGCCCCGGCCAGACGGCGCAGATGGAGAACGAGACCCTGCTGGACTGGCTGCGCACCGCCGACACCACCAGCACCTGGACGACCTCGGTCTGCACCGGCTCGCTCCTGCTCGCCGCGGCCGGCCTGCTGGCGGGCCGCCGCGCCACCTCGCACTGGCTGGCCCTGTCCTTCCTCGAACGGTTCGGCGCCGATCCGACCGGCGAGAGGGTGGTCACCGACGGCAAGTACGTCACCGCGGCGGGGGTCTCCTCCGGCATCGACATGGGCCTGACCCTGCTCGGCCGGATCGCCGGCGACGACCACGCCCGGGCGGTCCAGCTGCTGACCGAGTACGACCCGCAGCCGCCCTACGACGCGGGGTCGCCGCAGAAGGCGCCCGCGCACCTCGTGGAGGAGTTCCGCGCCAAGAGCCGGTTCACCCTGACGTAGTCACGCCCGTCGGCGCGCTCCAGTCGAAACGCGGCTGCCTGCGCTCCAGGAAGGCGGCGACGCCCTCTGCGGTGTCGCCGCTGCCGCGGGCCTGCGCGGTCCAGTACGCGTCCCGGTCCGTGCGCCCGTTCGCGAACTCCTTCGCCGCGGCCTGGGTCAGCTGCGAGCGCGACACCAGCAGGCGGGCGAACCGGTCGACCCGCTCGCCGAGTCCGCCCTCCGGCAGCACCTCGTCGACCAGCCCCGTCCGCAGTGCCCGCTGCGCGTCGATCAACTCCCCGGAGAACAGCAGGTACTTCGTGGTGGCCGGCCCGGTCAGCGACACCAGTCGCCGCGTCGACGACGCCGGGTACACCACCCCCAGTTTGGCCGGGGTCACCCCGAACAGCGCGGTCTCCTCGGCGAACCGCAGATCGCAGGCGGCCGCCAACTGCGCCCCACCGCCCACGCAGTGACCGCGGACGGCGGCCAGCGTCGGCTTGGGGAAGGAGGCGAGGGCCTCCTCGGCGCGGACGGCCAGCCCCTGCGCCTCCTCCGCGGACCCCCGCAGCGTCGAGATGTCGGCCCCGGCGCAGAACGTCGCGCCCTCACCGGTGAGCACGAGCACCCGCACCGCCGGATCGTCCGCCAGGGCGTCGAGCAGCGGAGGCAGGGCCCGCCACATCGCGGCGGTCATGGCGTTGCGCTTGGCGGGATGGTGGACGACTACGGTGGCGACCGAGTCGGTGACCCGGTGCAGCAGCTGCGGCTCCATGGCCCGGATGCTATCCGCCGACCGGGGGACCGCACGGACGATGCCGGTGGGACAGGAACGGTCCCACACCTGACCGTGTCATACGCCGATGGTCAGAAGTGTTCGATACCCGCTGACTTGTGTTCACTTTCCCGGGAGGAAGGGACGCGTTACCCAACACTCAGGGGTGTGGTGACAATCGAGCCCAGAGGTGGCGACCGGACGATGGACGAGACCGGGCCCGCCGGGCCGCTGCCGTACGAAGGCGTCTGGCGGTTCACCGCCCCCGCCGTGGACGAGTCGGTCCCGCAGGCGCGGCACGCGGTGCGGGACCTGCTGGTGCGCCAGGGCGTCCCGGTCTCCGAGGACGTGGCCCAGGGCCTGCTCCTGATCGTGTCCGAGCTGGTCACCAACGCCGTCCGGCACGCGGCGGTGCTCTCGCCCGTGCTCGCCGTGGAGGTCGCCGTCGGACCCGAGTGGGTCCGCCTGTCCGTGGAGGACGACCATCCCTACCGCCCGACCGCCCTGGAGACCGATCACGGCCGGACGGGCGGGCGCGGACTGCTCCTGGTCCGGGAGATCACCCGCGAGGCGGGCGGGGCGTGCGACGTCGCCCACACCGCGGGCGGCGGCAAGGTGATCTGGGCCGCCCTGCCGCTCGAACCCGCCCTGCGCTAGACCGGGCTCACCAGCCGGCCGACGGTCCCGTCAGCTCGCGGACGGCGGGCCGGGCCGCGTCCAGCACCGTCATGAACCAGGCGGAGAAGGTGTCCCTCCCGTGCCGCTCGATCAGCTCGGCCGCAGACACCAGGGCCGTCTCGGCCACCTCCTCCGGGTCGGGCCGCGGCGGCGCCTGCACCAGACCCACGAAGAGGTGGTTGTACTCCTGCTCCACCAGCCCCGAGGCCGGGTCCGGGTGGTTGTAGCGGACCGTGCCGGCCTCGGCGAGCAACGACGGGGAGACGCCCAGCTCCTCGTACGTCCGCCGGGCCGCCGCCGCGAAGGGCGCCTCACCGGGGTAGGGATGACCGCAGCAGGTGTTGGACCACACACCGGGGGAGTGGTACTTGCCGAGCGCCCGCTGCTGGAGCAGCAGCCGCCCCCGCTCGTCGAACAGGAACACGGAGAACGCGCGGTGCAGCCGTCCGGGCGGCTGGTGCGCGGAGAGCTTCTCCGCGGTGCCGATCGTGACGCCGTCCTCGTCGACCAGTTCCAGCAAAATCGCGTCT
Organism: Streptomyces sp. NPDC045956; assembly: GCF_056430705.1. Classification (NCBI taxonomy): domain Bacteria; kingdom Bacillati; phylum Actinomycetota; class Actinomycetes; order Kitasatosporales; family Streptomycetaceae; genus Streptomyces; species Streptomyces sp. NPDC045956. Next base: position 690,374 of record NZ_JBWKKZ010000003.1, read on the forward strand.
GCGGTGCCGTTCGACGAGTTGTGCGTCGCGGTGGCAGGAGTGATCGGCATACCCATCCTTCACATCGGTCCTCGCGCCCCAAGTGTGCCGTACGAATCCGGCACTCTCGGCACTTCCCGGCACTCCGCATGTCCCGCTGCGGCGCGGGCGGCGGTCGTGACCGGTCGGACGCCGAGGCGGGGCCCGAAGGTTGATCGTTCCCGACCGCCGGGCCGGGAACCGCGCGGAGGCGTCACCGGGCCGAGTCCCCGGGAGACAGGGAGCGGTCGACCGGCGGACGGCTGCGCGGACCGGCGCGTTCCCTCCCGCACGCGCCCCCTTCGACCGCGCGCCGGGGACGCGGCGGCTCAGTGGCACAACCGCGCCTCGTGCTCCGCGTGGCCGCCGGGCTCCAGCTGGAAGGTGCAGTGCTCCACGTCGAAGTGGTCGCCGAGGCAGCCCTGAAGCTCGTGGAGCATCTTCTCGTGGCCGATCGCGCTCAGTGCCTCGCCGCTGACCACCACGTGGGCGGAGAGCACCGGCAGGCCCGAGGTGATCGTCCAGGCGTGCAGGTCGTGGACGTCCTCCACCCCGTCCAGCGCCAGTATGTGGGCGCGTACCTCGGCGATGTCCACGCCCTTGGGCGCGGCCTCCAGCAGCACGTCCAGGGTCTCGCGGAGCAGGCGCCAGGTCCGCGGCACGATCATCACGCCGATGACCAGCGAGGCGATCGGGTCCGCCGCCTGCCAGCCGGTGGCCAGGATCACCAGCGCCGAGACGATCACGGTCACCGAGCCCAGCGCGTCGGCCGCCACCTCCAGGAAGGCGCCCCGCACGTTCAGGCTCTCCTTCTGGCCCCGCATCAGCAGGGTCAGCGAGACCGTGTTGGCGACCAGGCCGATCACGCCGAACACGACGGTCAGCCCGCCCTCGGTGTCGACAGGTGTGAGGAAGCGCTCGATCGCCTCGAACAGGACGTAGCCGCCGACGCCGAGCAGCAGCACGCAGTTGGCCAGGGCCGCGAGGATCTCCGCCCGGGCGAAGCCGAAGGTGCGCCGGTCGCTCGGGGGCCGGCTCGCGAAGTGGACGGCGAGCAGCGCCATGCCGAGTCCCAGGGCGTCGGTCGCCATGTGCGCGGCGTCGGCGACCAGGGCGAGCGAGTCCGCGAGCATGCCGCCGACGATCTGGACCACCATGACGAAGAGCGTGATCGCCAGCGCCACCCGGAGCCTGCCCCGGTACGCGGCGGTCGCCGTGCCCCCGGCGCGCGCCCCGTGCGCATGCCCGTGATCGTGCCCAGCCCCCATGAGAAGCCGCCTCCGTGTCCTCGCCACCGGTGTCCGGCTCACAGTCAACTACGGGCGGGGGGTATCGGGCAACGCGGCACTGAACACCGTTGTCATCTGCTCTGACCTGCGGAAACGTTGTGCAGGTCAGAGCGTTCGAAGATGCGGGAGAGGCATGCCCGAGCGGCGGTCGAGTGCCGCCGCCCGCCCGGCGCGATGACCCTCCGTACCCACCGTCGGACGCTTCGCGATGTCCGCGATGCCCGGTCTGGGAGCGCGGTTTGTGGGGCGGGGCCCGCATCCACGATGATGATCGCGGCAAAGACGGGTGCACGGGTGCCGACCGACCGTGAAACGGGCGGTGAACACGGCGTTCGGGGCATCCGATAACCTCTGCCGACATGCCGCCCGGGTGCCGCAGGCGCGGGCGTCCCACCATGCACAGGACCGGCGCCCCGGGCGTCGGCACCAGGGAGTGAGTTCGGTTGCCGACCGCCATCCTCACCGGTCAGCCGGTCCCCGGTTCGTCGATCGAGAGCGAGCTGCGGTCCCTGGGCTTCGAGGTGCGTGCCGCCTCCGGTGCGGCCGACGCCGAGCTGCTGCTCGCCCAGGTGTCCGCCGGAGAGCGGGTCGCCCTGGTCGACGCCCGCTTCGTCGGCCACCTGCACTCCCTGCGCCTGGGCCTCACCGACCCCCGCTTCCCGCTCGCCGCGGTCCCGGGTGCCGTGACCGCGCGGCCGGAGGCCCGCCAGGCCCTCACCCGCGCGATGGCCCGCGAGAACCTCGCCGTCGGCGGCCCCGCACCCGCGAGGGCGGGCGAAGGGAACCCGCAGAGCCTCCCCGACCGGATCACCGCCTCCCTCGACGCCGACGGCGCCGACGTGCACCGGCCCGAGCTGGGCAGCCTCGTCGCCGCCGTCCCCGCGGACCCGCAGGCCCGCAACGAGGCACGGCAGTCCGTCGCCGCCGTCGACGACGAGGCCGTACGCCTGAAGTCGGCCGTGAAGGCCCGCGACGGCTTCGTCACCACCTTCTTCATCAGCCCCTACTCCCGCTACATCGCCCGCTGGTGCGCGCGCCGCGGACTGACCCCCAACCAGGTCACCACCGCCTCGCTGATCACCGCGCTCATAGCGGCGGCCTGCGCGGCCACCGGCACCCGCGGCGGCTTCGTCGCCGCCGGCGTCCTGCTCATCGCCTCCTTCGTCCTGGACTGCACCGACGGGCAGCTGGCCCGCTACTCCCTGCAGTACTCCACGCTCGGCGCCTGGCTGGACGCCACCTTCGACCGGGCCAAGGAGTACGCCTACTACGCGGGCCTCGCCCTGGGCGCCGCCCGCGGCGGCGACGACGTGTGGGCCCTCGCCCTCGGCGCGATGATCCTCCAGACCTGCCGGCACGTCGTCGACTTCTCCTTCAACGAGGCGAACGTCGACAGCACGGCCGCCGCGGCCAACACCAGCCCCACCGCCGCCCTCTCCGACAGGCTCGACAGCGTCGGCTGGACGGTCTGGGTGCGCCGCATGATCGTCCTGCCCATCGGTGAACGCTGGGCCATGATCGCCGTGCTGACCGCGGTCACCACCCCGCGCATCACCTTCTACGTGCTGCTCGTCGGCTGCGCCTTCGCCGCCACGTACACCACCGCCGGCCGCCTCCTGCGCTCGCTGACCCGCAAGGCGACGCGCACCGACCGGGCCGCGAAGGCGCTGGCCGACCTCGCCGACTCCGGCCCGCTCGCCGAGGCCGTCGCCGCGGGGCTGCGGGGGCCCGTCCGCCGGCTGCCGGGCTTCACCGCCCCCGCCCTCGCCCTCCTCGGCGGCCTCGCGGTCGTCGTCACGGCGGCGCTCACCGGTTTCGGCGGCTTCTGGCCGGCCGCAGCGGCCGTCGCCTACGTCGTGACCTCCGGTGTCACCGTCGCCCGCCCCCTCAAGGGCGCCCTCGACTGGCTGGTCCCCCCGTTCCTGCGCGCCGCCGAGTACGGCACCGTGCTGGTACTTGCGGCGAAAGCGGACGTGAACGGGGCCCTTCCGGCGGCTTTCGGACTGGTTGCGGCGGTCGCCTACCATCACTACGACACGGTCTACCGCATCCGCGGTGGCGCGGGCGCGCCGCCGCAGTGGCTGGTGCGGACGATCGGGGGGCACGAGGGCCGCACGCTGGTGATCACCGTGCTGGCCGTGCTGCTCACCGCCACCCAGTTCACGCTCGCGCTCACGGTCCTCGCCGTGGCCGTGGCACTCGTGGTGCTCGCCGAGAGCATCCGCTTCTGGGTCGCCGCCCATCAGGGCGGCGCACCCGCCGTACACGACGAAGGAGAACCCGCATGATCGGCCTCGTGCTGGCCGCCGGCGCCGGCCGGCGTCTGCGCCCCTACACCGACACCCTGCCCAAGGCACTGGTGCCGGTCGGCCCCGAGGGTGCGGAGGAGAGCATCACGGTGCTGGACCTGACCCTCGCGAACTTCGCCGAGGTCGGCCTGACCGAGGTCGGGATCATCGTCGGCTACCGCAAGGAGGCCGTGTACGACCGCAAGGAGGCGCTGGAGCAGAAGTACGGCGTCAAGATCACGCTGATCGACAACGACAAGGCCGAGGAGTGGAACAACGCCTACTCCCTGTGGTGCGGCCGTGACGCCCTCAAGGACGGCGTGATCCTCGCCAACGGCGACACCGTGCACCCGGTCTCCGTCGAGAAGACGCTGCTCGCCGCCCGCGGCGACGGCAAGAAGATCATCCTCGCCCTCGACACGGTGAAGAGCCTCGCCGAGGAGGAGATGAAGGTCGTCGTCGACCCCGACAAGGGCGTCCAGCGCATCACCAAGCTGATGGACCCCTCCGAGGCGACCGGCGAGTACATCGGCGTCACCCTCATCGAGGGCGAGGCCGCCGCGGAGCTGGCCGACGCCCTGAGGACGACCTTCGAGCGCGACCCGCAGCTGTACTACGAGGACGGCTACCAGGAGCTGGTCAACCGCGGCTTCAAGATCGACGTGGCGCCGATCGGCGAGGTCAAGTGGGTCGAGATCGACAACCACGACGACCTCGCCAAGGGCAGGGAGATCGCGTGCCAGTACTGACGAGGCTCATCCCGTCGCCGGTCGTCGTGGACATCCGCGCGGGTGCCCTCGACGACCTGGGGTGCGTGCTCGCCGACGAGCGCATCTCCCACTCGGGCAAGCTCGCCGTCGCCGTCAGCGGCGGCTCGGGCGCCCGGCTGCGCGAGCGCGTCGCCCCGTCGCTGCCCGGCGCCGACTGGTTCGAGGTCGGCGGCGGCACCCTGGACGACGCGATCAAGCTGGCCGGCGCGATGAAGGCCGGTCACTACGACGCGGTCGTCGGCCTCGGCGGCGGCAAGATCATCGACTGCGCCAAGTTCGCTGCCGCCCGCATCGGCCTCCCGCTGGTCGCCGTGCCGACCAACCTCGCGCACGACGGCCTGTGCTCGCCGGTCGCCACCCTCGACAACGACGCGGGCCGCGGCTCCTACGGTGTGCCGAACCCGATCGCCGTCGTGATCGACCTGGACGTCATCCGCGAGGCCCCGGTGCGGTTCGTGCGCGCCGGTATCGGCGACGCCGTCTCCAACGTCTCCGCGATCGCGGACTGGGAGCTGGCCAACCGGGTCAAGGGCGAGCGGATCGACGGCCTGGCCGCCGCGATGGCCCGCCAGGCCGGCGAGGCCGTCCTGCGCCACCCGGGAGGCGTCGGCGACAACGACTTCCTCCAGGTGCTCGCCGAGGGCCTGGTCCTGACCGGCATCGCCATGTCGGTCTCCGGTGACTCGCGGCCCGCCTCCGGCGCCTGCCACGAGATCAACCACGCCTTCGACCTGCTCTTCCCCCAGCGCGCGGCCGCCCACGGCGAGCAGTGCGGCCTGGGCGCGGCCTTCGCGATGTTCCTGCGCGGGGCCCACGAGGAGTCCGCCCACATGGCCGAGGTGCTGCGCCGGCACGGGCTTCCGGTACTGCCGGAGGAGATCGGTTTCACCCCGGAGGAGTTCTTCCGGGCCGTGGAGTTCGCCCCGCAGACGCGGCCCGGCCGCTACACGATCCTCGAGCACCTCGACCTCAAAACCGACCAGATCAAGGACCTGTACGCCGACTATGTCAAGGCCATCGGTAGCTGAACTACGTCCGGTCGTCCACCCCGCCGGGGTCAAGGACCGGCGCAGCGGTGAGCACTGGGCGGGACGCCTCTACATGCGCGAGGTCTCGCTGCGGATCGACCGCTACCTGGTGAACACCAGGGTCACGCCCAACCAGCTCACGTACCTGATGACCGTCTGCGGCGTGCTCGCGGCCCCGGCGCTGCTGGTGCCGGGGATCACGGGCGCCGTGCTCGGCGTCGTGGCGGTCCAGCTGTACCTGCTGCTGGACTGCGTCGACGGCGAGGTCGCCCGCTGGAAGAAGCAGTACTCGCTCGGCGGGGTCTACCTGGACCGGGTCGGCGCCTACCTGACGGACGCCGCGGTCCTGGTCGGCCTCGGCCTGCGCGCCGCCGACGTGTGGGGCACCGGCCGGATCGACTGGCTGTGGGCCTTCCTCGGCACCCTGGCCGCGCTCGGCGCCATCCTGATCAAGGCCGAGACCGACCTGGTCGGCGTCGCCCGGCACCAGACGGGCAAGGCGCCGGTCCAGGAGTCCGCGTCCGAGCCGCGCTCCTCCGGCATGGCGCTGGCCCGCCGGGCCGCCGGGGCGCTCAAGTTCCACCGGCTGATCCTCGGCATCGAGGCGTCGCTGCTGATCCTCGTCCTCGCCATCGTCGACGAGAGCCGCGGCGACCTGTTCTTCACCCGCCTCGGCACCGCCGTACTGGCCGGCATCGCGCTGTTGCAGACCCTCCTGCACCTGGTGTCCATCCTCGCCTCCAGCAGGCTGAAGTGAGCGGGGCCATGAAGGTCGGCGCCGTCGTCATCACGATGGGCAACCGCCCCGAGGAACTGCGCGCCCTGCTCGACTCGGTCGCCGGGCAGGACGGCGACCCGGTCGAGGTGGTCGTGGTCGGCAACGGCTCGCCCGTCCCGGAGGTGCCCGAGGGCGTGCGCACCGTCGAGCTGCCCGAGAACCTGGGCATCCCCGGCGGCCGCAACGTCGGCATCGAGGCCTTCGGGCCGGGCGGCAGCGACGTCGACATCCTGCTCTTCCTGGACGACGACGGCCTGCTCGCCCGCACCGACACCGCCGAGCTGTGCCGCGAGGCCTTCGCGGCCGACGACCGGCTCGGCATCATCAGCTTCCGCATCGCCGACCCGGACACCGGCGAGACCCAGCGTCGGCACGTCCCGCGGCTGCGCGCCTCCGACCCGATGCGCTCCTCCCGGGTCACCACCTTCCTCGGCGGCGCCAACGCCGTACGCACCCGCGTCCTCACCCAGGTCGGCGGCCTGCCGGACGCGTTCTTCTACGCCCACGAGGAGACCGACCTGGCGTGGCGGGCCCTCGACGCCGGCTGGATGATCGACTACCGGTCGGACATGGTGCTGAACCACCCCACGACCGCGCCGTCGCGGCACGCGGTCTACCACCGCATGGTCGCCCGCAACCGCGTCTGGCTCGCCCGCCGAAACCTTCCCGCGCCGCTCGTCCCGGTCTACCTCGGCGTGTGGATGCTGCTCACCCTGCTGCGCCGCCCCTCGCGACCGGCCCTGAAGGCCTGGTTCGGCGGCTTCCGCGAGGGCTGGGCCACCCCCTGCGGCCCCCGCCGGCCCATGAGGTGGCGTACGGTGTGGCGGCTGACCCGGCTGGGCCGGCCTCCCGTGATCTGACAAGCTCGTGTCCGAGAGCGCCCCGGTCCGCCCGGGGCCAACAGGTCCATGCCAGGCCCGCGCGGCCGAGCACTCCGAAGACGAAAGTTTCCCCAGTGAGTGAGACAACGCACGACGGCACGGTCGCCATGACCAGGCCCGTGTCGCCCGACGAGGGCCTCACATCGGCCCGGCTCGCCGCCAAGTACGGACTGTCGGTGAGCGGGGCCCGGCCGTCCCTCGCGGAGTACGTCCGTCAGCTCTGGAGCCGGCGGCACTTCATCCTCGCCTTCTCCCAGGCGAAGCTGACCGCGCAGTACAGCCAGGCCAAGCTCGGCCAGCTGTGGCAGGTGGCCACGCCCCTGCTGAACGCGTTCGTCTACTTCACGATCTTCGGTCTGATCCTGAACGCCGGCAAGGGCATGCCGAAGGACGTGTACATCCCGTTCCTGGTGACGGGTGTGTTCGTCTTCACCTTCACCCAGTCCTCGGCGATGGCGGGCGTGCGCGCGATCTCCGGCAACCTCGGCCTGGTGCGGGCGCTGCACTTCCCGCGCGCCTCGCTGCCGATCTCCTTCGCGCTCCAGCAGCTCCAGCAGCTCCTGGCGTCGATGATCGTCCTGTTCGCGGTGGTGATCGGCTTCGGCAGCTACCCCACCCTGTCCTGGCTGCTGGTCGTCCCGGCGCTGCTCCTGCAGTTCCTCTTCAACATGGGCCTGGCGCTGATCGTGGCCCGGATGGGCGCCAAGACGCCGGACCTGGCCCAGCTGATGCCGTTCATCATGCGGACGTGGATGTACGCGTCGGGCGTCATGTTCTCCATTCCGATCATGCTGGAGGACAAGCCGGCCTGGCTGGCGGACGTCCTCCAGTGGAACCCGGCCGCCGTCTACATGGACCTGATCCGCTTCGCGCTGATCGACGGGTACGGCTCGGAGAACCTGCCGCCGCACGTGTGGGCGGTCGCGCTCGGCTGGGCCGTGGTCCTGGCCGTGGGCGGCTTCGTGTACTTCTGGAAGGCGGAGGAGAGGTACGGCCGTGGCTGAGCAGCAGCAGGGCGAGCGGGTGCCGACGGTCATCGCGGACGAACTGCACATCGTCTACCGCGTCAACGGCGCCAGGACCGGCAAGGGCAGCGCGACCGCGGCCCTCAGCCGCATGATCAAGCGGGGCGAGGAGCGGGGCGTGCGCAAGGTGCACGCCGTGCGGGGTGTGTCCTTCACCGCCTACCGGGGCGAGGCCATCGGCCTGATCGGCTCCAACGGGTCGGGCAAGTCGACCCTGCTGCGGGCCATCGCCGGCCTGCTCCCCGCGGAGCGCGGCAAGGTCTACACGGACGGCCAGCCCTCCCTCCTCGGTGTGAACGCGGCCCTGATGAACGACCTCACCGGCGAGCGCAACGTCATCCTCGGCGGTCTGGCCATGGGCATGTCCCGGGAGCAGATCAGGGAGCGCTACCAGGACATCGTCGACTTCTCCGGGATCAACGAGAAGGGCGACTTCATCACCCTGCCGATGCGCACCTACTCCTCCGGCATGGCGGCCCGCCTGCGGTTCTCCATCGCCGCCGCCAAGGACCACGACGTCCTGATGATCGACGAGGCCCTCGCCACCGGCGACCGCAAGTTCCAGGCGCGCTCCGAGGAGCGCATCCGGGAGCTGAAGAAGGAAGCCGGCACCGTCTTCCTGGTCAGCCACAACAACAAGTCCATCCGGGACACCTGCAACCGCGTCCTGTGGCTGGAACGCGGCGAGCTGCGGATGGACGGCCCGACGGACGAGGTGCTCAAGGAGTACGAGAAGTTCACGGGCAAGTAGGACGACACGCCGGGGGCCCCGCCGGAACTGTTCCGGCGGGGCCCGCGTCTGCAAAGGATGCGTCAACTCCCGCTGTGCCTCGGAATGTTGAGGACGCCCGAGGCGTTCTCGTGGTGCTCGGAGGACCCCTGCGGACCGCGCCGAGTCGTACAACGTAAGCTGGAGCGGTCCAGGAAAACGCGGCACATGGGGCGATAATGCCCGACACCCTTGAGCGGGCCCGCCGTGCGGGCGGTCGGGCGGCGTGTCCGAAATAGTGTGTATTGGGTCGGCAGTGTAGAACGGGAGATGTGACGGCAATGGCGACGGAAACTCCCCACCTCCGCGACGCGTGCGCCGTCCCCGCCCGGGGCTGCCCGCGATGACGGCCACCCACCCGGCCCACGCCGTCGACCCGGAGCACGCCACCCTCGCCAAGGCCGCGAGCGAGAACTTCCCCGTGGCCCCCTTCTTCCTCCCCCGCGACTGGCGCACCGACCTCATGGCCGTCTACGGCTTCGCCCGTCTGGTCGACGACATCGGCGACGGCGACCTGGCCCCCGGCGGCGCCGACGCCCGCCTCCTCGGCGTCCCCGGCGACCGCGCCGACGACCGGCTGCTGATGCTGGACGCCTTCGAGGCCGACCTGCACAGGGTCTTCGACGGCACCCCCCGCCACCCGCTGCTGCGCCGCCTCCAGCCCACCGTTCGCCGCCGCTCGCTGACCCCCGCGCCCTTCCTCGGCCTGATCGCCGCCAACCGCCAGGACCAGGTGGTGAGGAGGTACGAGACCTACGACGACCTGCTCGCCTACTGCGAGCTGTCCGCCAACCCGGTCGGTCACCTCGTGCTCGCCGTCACCGGCACCTCGACGCCGGAGCGGATCCGCCGGTCCGACGCGATCTGCACCGCCCTCCAGATCGTCGAGCACCTCCAGGACGTCGCCGAGGACCTCGCCCGTGACCGTGTCTACCTGCCCGCCGAGGACATGAAACGTTTCCACGTCCAGGAGTCGGACCTCGCCGCGCCCAGCGCCGGCGCCTCGGTGCGCGCCCTGATCGCGTACGAGAACGGGCGCGCCCGCGACCTGCTGAGCGAGGGCGCCCCCCTGGTGGGCAGCGTCCGCGGCAGGCTCCGTCTGCTGCTCGCGGGGTTCGTGGCGGGGGGCAGGGCGGCGGTCCGGGCGATCGAGGCCGCCGATCACGACGTACTTCCCGGCCCGCCCAAGCCCGGCAAGCTCCCGTTGCTGCGCGAGGTGGGCGTGACCCTGCGAGGAGAGGGGTGATCGGGACCGTGGAGTCGTCAGCGCACACGTCGGCACCGGTACTCGCCGCCTACAGCTACTGCGAGGCCGTCACCGGACAGCAGGCCCGCAACTTCGCCTACGGCATCCGGCTCCTGCCGACGCCCGAGCGCCGCGCCATGTCCGCGCTGTACGCGTTCTCCCGCCGCGTTGACGACATCGGCGACGGCGACCTCGCGGGCGACGTCAAGGTCGCCCGTCTGGAGGAGACGCGGGCGGTGCTCGCCCGGATCCAGGAGGGCGCGGTCGACGAGGACGACACCGACCCGGTCGCCGTCGCCCTCTCCCACGCCGCGCGGGTCTTCCCGATCCCGCTCGGCGGACTCGACGAGCTGATCGACGGGGTCCAGATGGACCTGCGGGGCGCGACCTACGAGACCTGGGACGACCTGAAGGTCTACTGCCGCTGCGTGGCGGGCGCCATCGGCCGCCTCTCGCTGGGCGTCTTCGGTACCCAACGGGGGGCGCGCGGCGCCGAGCGCGCGCCCGAGTACGCCGACACGCTCGGCCTCGCGCTCCAGCTCACCAACATCCTGCGGGACGTCCGCGAGGACGCCGAGGGCGGGCGGACCTACCTGCCCGCCGACGACCTCGCCAAGTTCGGCTGCTCCGCCGGGTTCAGCGGGCCGACGCCGCCCGCGGGCTCCGACTTCGCGGGCATGGTCCACTTCGAGGTGCGGCGGGCCCGTGCCCTGTTCGCCGAGGGCTACCGGCTGCTGCCCATGCTCGACCGGCGCAGCGGAGCCTGCGTGGCCGCCATGGCCGGCATCTACCGCCGCCTCCTGGACCGCATCGAGCGCGACCCGGAGGCCGTCCTGCGCGGCCGGGTCTCGCTCCCCGGGCGCGAGAAGGCGTACGTCGCCGTGCGCGGCCTGTCCGGGCTGGACGCCCGGCACGTCACCCGACGGGCCGTCCGGAGGCGCGCCTGATGGACGCACCCGGCACACTCGACACTCCGGACCGGAGCGACGCCTCCGGCGGGGAGCGGCGGGCAACCCTCCGGTGGCGGTCGGCGTCCCTGACTGAGACGGTCGGCCGTACGCCGTTCAAACACCGCGGCGACCGGACAGGGAAGGGCGCACCATGACGCACGGCAACGGCACGCGGGACGGCGGTCAGCTCGCGGACGTCTCCGCCCTGCGCCCCGGCGGGCACGCCGTCGTGGTCGGCGGCGGACTCGCCGGGGTCACCGCCGCCCTCACGCTCGCCGATGCCGGGGTGCGCGTCACCCTGCTCGAAGGCCGGCCCCGCCTTGGCGGGCTCGCCTTCTCCTTCCAGCGCGGCGACCTTACCGTCGACAACGGCCAGCACGTCTACCTGCGCTGCTGCACCGCCTACCGCTGGTTCCTCGACCGCATCGGGGGAGCGGCGCTCGCTCCGGTGCAAAAACGTCTCGACGTGCCGGTCGTCGACCTCGCCCGGCCCGCGGGGCGGCGGCTCGGCAGGCTGCGGCGCGACGCGCTTCCCGTCCCCCTGCACCTGGGGCGGAGCCTCGCCACGTATCCGCACCTCTCGCTCGCCGAGCGGGCCGGGGTCGGACGGGCCGCGCTCGCGCTCAAGGGGCTGGACCTCGCCGACCCGGCGCTGGACGACCAGGACTTCGGCAGCTGGCTGGCCGCGCACGGCCAGTCGCCGCGGGCCGTCGAGGCGCTGTGGGACCTCGTCGGCGTCGCCACCCTCAACGCGGTCGCCGGCGACGCCTCGCTGGGTCTCGCCGCGATGGTGTTCAAGACCGGTCTGCTCTCCGCCCCGGGCGCGGCCGACATCGGGTGGGCCCGGGTCCCGCTGGGCGACCTGCACGACGGGCTGGCCCGCGCGGCGCTCGACGCCGCGGGCGTCCGGACCGAGGTCCGCACCCGGGTCACCGCCGTCCGCGCCGGGGAGGACGGCGGCTGGAGCGTCGAGGTCCCGGGCGAGACCCTGGAGACGGACGCGGTCCTCCTCGCCGTACCGCAGCGCGAGGCGCACGACCTGCTGCCCGTAGGCGCCCTCGACGCCCCGGGGAACCTGCTGGAGATCGGCACGGCGCCGATCCTCAACGTCCACGTCGTCTACGACCGCAAGGTGCTCGCCACGCCGTTCCTCGCCGCTCTCGGCACCCCCGTGCAGTGGGTGTTCGACCGTACCGAGGCCTCAGGGCTGAAGGAGGGGCAGTACCTGGCGCTGTCGCAGTCGACCGCGCAGCACGAGATCGACGAGCCCGTGGCCACGTTGCGCGAGCGGTACCTGCCCGAGCTGGAGCGGCTGCTGCCGCGCGCCCGGGGCGCCGAGGTGAGGGACTTCTTCGTGACCAGGGAGCGCACCGCGACCTTCGCTCCCGCCCCCGGCGTCGGCCGGCTCCGGCCCGGCGCCCGCACCAAGGCACCCGGCCTGTACCTGGCCGGAGCGTGGACCGCCACCGGGTGGCCCGCGACCATGGAGAGTGCGGTTCGCAGCGGTGTCGGGGCGGCGGGCGCCGCGCTCGGCGCCCTGGGCCGGTCCCGCGGCCTGCTTCCCGATTTCTTCGAGGAGGCGGCATGAGAACCGATCCGCGTGGGACCGACTCCCGCACTCCCGGTACCGCAACTGGAGGAAAGACTGTGCCCACTGTGCCCCCGGCCCCGAAGGCTGCCGAGGCGGTGGACGTGACCGCGCTCCTGGAGCGTGGCCGGACCCTGACCACGCCGGTCCTGCGGGCGGCCGTAGACCGTCTGGCACCTCCCATGGACACCGTCGCCGCCTACCACTTCGGCTGGATCGACGCCCAGGGCAGGCCCGCGGACGGCGACGGCGGCAAGGCCGTCCGCCCCGCGCTCGCGGTGCTCTCGGCCGAGGTCACCGGTGCCGCACCCGAGGTCGGCGTCCCCGGCGCGGTGGCCGTGGAGCTGGTGCACAACTTCTCCCTCCTGCACGACGACCTGATGGACGGCGACGAGCAGCGCCGCCACCGCGACACCGTCTGGAAGGTGCACGGCCCCGCCCAGGCCATCCTGGTCGGCGACGCCCTGTTCGCGCTCGCCAACGAGGTGCTGCTGGAGCTGGGCACCGTCGAGGCCGGCCGCGCCACCCGCCGCCTCACCAAGGCCTCCCGCGCCCTGATCGACGGTCAGGCCCAGGACATCTCCTACGAGCACCGCGACCGCGTCAGCGTCGAGGAGTGCCTGGAGATGGAGGGCAACAAGACCGGCGCCCTGCTCGCCTCCGCCAGCTCCATCGGCGCGGTGCTCGGCGGCGCCGACGAGTTCACCGCCGACACGCTGGAGAAGTACGGCTACCACCTGGGCCTCGCCTTCCAGGCCGTCGACGACCTGCTCGGCATCTGGGGCGACCCGGAGGCCACCGGCAAGCAGACCTGGAGCGACCTGCGCCAGCGCAAGAAGTCCCTCCCGGTCGTGGCCGCGCTCGCGGCCGGCGGCCCCGCGTCCGAGCGGCTCGGCGAGATCCTCGCCGCCGACGCCAAGACCAGCGACTTCGCGAACTTCTCCGAGGAGGAGTTCGCGGCCCGCGCCGCCCTCATCGAGGAAGCGGGCGGCCGGGAGTGGACCGCCGACGAGGCGCGCCGTCAGCACACCATCGCCATCGAGGCCCTCGACGCCGTGGACATGCCCGAGCGGGTGCGGGACCGTTTCACTGCACTCGCGGACTTCGTCGTCGTACGAAAGAGATGATCACTATCGGCCGAATAGCCCTCGCGTAGTCGCCGGCCGGTGTCGCGGGAAGGACCAGCACCGGCCGACGGCGGACCCACAGCAGAAGCACCGCTTGCACACTGCACGAAGGGGAAGCCATGACAGCGACGACCGACGGAAGCACCGGGGCCACCCTGAAGCCCCTGGCAGCCGCGGCCAGCGAAACCGACGACATCACGATCCCCGCCGAGGCGCCCGGGACGGCGGCGGCCGCCGCACACGCCACCCGGCGCGCCACGGACTTCCTGCTCTCCCTCCAGGATGCCGAGGGCTGGTGGAAGGGCGACCTCGAGACCAACGTCACGATGGACGCCGAGGATCTCCTCCTGCGCCAGTTCCTGGGCATCCTGGACGAGGACACCGCCCGCGCCGCCGCCCTGTTCGTCCGCGGCGAGCAGCGCGAGGACGGCACCTGGGCCACCTTCCACGGCGGCCCCGGCGACCTCTCCGCCACCGTCGAGGCCTACGTCGCCCTGCGCCTGGCGGGTGACGCCCCCGACGCGCCCCACATGGCGCGGGCCGCCGAGTGGGTCCGCTCCCGCGGCGGCATCGCCGCCTCCCGCGTCTTCACCCGGATCTGGCTGGCGCTCTTCGGGTGGTGGAAGTGGGACGACCTGCCCGAGCTGCCGCCCGAGATCATCTACCTCCCCACCTGGGTGCCGCTCAACATCTACGACTTCGGCTGCTGGGCCCGGCAGACGATCGTGCCGCTCACCATCGTCTCCGCCAAGCGGCCGGTACGCCCCGCCCCCTTCGCGCTGGACGAGCTGCACACCGACCCGCACCTGCCCAACCCGCCGCGGCCCCTGGCACCGGCGGCGAGCTGGGACGGTGCCTTCCAGCGCATCGACAGGGCCCTGCACGCCTACCGCAGGGTCGCCCCGCGCCGACTGCGCCGGGCCGCGATGAACACCGCCGCCCGCTGGATCATCGAGCGGCAGGAGAACGACGGCTGCTGGGGCGGCATCCAGCCGCCGGCGGTGTACTCGGTGATCGCCCTGTACCTGCTCGGCTACGACCTCGAACACCCCGTGATGCGCGCGGGACTGGAGTCGCTGGACCGCTTCGCCGTGTGGCGCGAGGACGGCGCCCGGATGATCGAGGCCTGCCAGTCCCCGGTGTGGGACACCTGCCTGGCCGTCATCGCGCTGGCCGACGCCGGGGTGCCCGCCGACCACCCGCAACTGGTCAAGGCCGCCGACTGGATGCTCGGCGAGCAGATCGTGCGCCCCGGCGACTGGTCGGTGAAGCGTCCCGGACTGCCGCCCGGTGGCTGGGCGTTCGAGTTCCACAACGACAACTACCCCGACATCGACGACACCGCCGAGGTCGTCCTCGCCCTGCGCCGGGTCAGGCACCACGACCCGGAGCGGGTCGAGAAGGCCATCGGCCGCGGGGTCCGCTGGAACCTCGGCATGCAGTCGAAGAACGGCGCCTGGGGCGCGTTCGACGTCGACAACACCAGCGCCTTCCCCAACCGGCTGCCCTTCTGCGACTTCGGCGAGGTCATCGACCCGCCGTCCGCGGACGTCACCGCGCACGTCGTCGAGATGCTCGCGGTCGAGGGCCTCACCCACGACCCGCGCACCCGGCGGGGCATCCGGTGGCTGCTGGCCGAACAGGAGGCGGACGGCTCGTGGTTCGGCCGCTGGGGCGTCAACTACGTCTACGGCACCGGCTCCGTCGTCCCCGCCCTGACCGCCGCCGGGTTCCCGGTCTCGCACCCCGCGATCCGCCGCGCGGTGACCTGGCTGGAGTCCGTCCAGAACGAGGACGGCGGCTGGGGCGAGGACCTGCGCTCCTACCGGTACGTCCGGGAGTGGAGCGGCCGGGGCGCCTCGACGGCCTCGCAGACCGCCTGGGCGCTGATGGCGCTGCTGGCCGCGGGGGAGCGGGAGTCGAAGGCCGTGCAACGCGGCATCGCCCATCTGGCCGCCACCCAGCGCGAGGACGGTTCCTGGGACGAGCCGTACTTCACCGGCACCGGCTTCCCCTGGGACTTCTCCATCAACTACCACCTCTACCGGCAGGTCTTCCCGCTCACCGCCCTCGGCCGGTACGTGCACGGAGACCCCTTCGCAGACCGGCACGGTGCGCTGAACGCCGCCGCACGCGCCGAGCGGCCCGCCGCCGAGACGTCCGCGGCCGGGGTGAAGGGCAGCTGATGAACGCGCAGACCGGCCCGTCCCCGCTGCTGATCGCCTGCGCGCTCGGCATCGAGCACCTCGCCCTGCGCACCGGCGACCGGGTCGGCGCCGACGGGCCGGTCACCGTCCTGCGCACCGGCATGGGGCCGAGGGCGGCCGAGCGTTCGGTCACCCGGGTGCTGGCCGAGGACAGGGCGCTCGGCGGTGCCGCCGTGCTGGCCACGGGCTTCTGCGCGGGACTCGCCCCCGGCATGCACCCCGGCGACCTGGTCGTCGCCGAGGAGACCCGGGACCCGCGCTCCACCGTGGCGTGCGTCGGCACCGACCGGCTGGTCAAGGAGCTGAGGCGGGCCCTTCCCCGGCGCACCGTCCACACCGGTCCGCTCACCGGCTCGGACCACGTCGTCCGCGGTCCCGAGCGCGCCGACCTGCTCGCGACCGGCGCGATCGCCGTCGACATGGAGTCCGCGGCCACGCTCCTGAGCGCCGTCCGGGCGGGCCCGCGTCCGGTTGCGGCCGTCCGGGTGGTCGTGGACGCTCCAGAACACGAACTGGTCCGGATCGGCACGGTGCGCGGTGGAATATCAGCTTTCCGTGTTCTCCGATCCGTTCTTCCCGCATTCTTCGAATGGCACCGTTCTTTGCTGCTCCCCCGGAGGTGAGCCCAGATGGCCATGCCGCTGCGTCAGTCCGTCAAGGTCGCTACATACCTGGCCGAACAGAAGATCCGCCGGCGGGACAAGTTCCCGCTCATCGTGGAGCTGGAGCCGCTCTTCGCCTGCAACCTGAAGTGCGAGGGATGCGGCAAGATCCAGCACCCGGCGGGGGTGCTCAAGCAGCGCATGCCGGTCGCGCAGGCCGTCGGGGCGGTGCTCGAATCGGGTGCGCCGATGGTCTCCATCGCCGGTGGCGAGCCGTTGATGCACCCGCAGATCCACGAGATCGTCCACCAGCTGGTGGCCAAGCGGAAGTACGTCTTCCTGTGCACCAACGCCCTGCTCATGCGCAAGAAGATGGACAAGTTCAAGCCCTCGCCCTACTTCGCCTTCGCGGTGCACATCGACGGCCTGCGCGAGCGGCACGACGAGTCCGTCGCGAAGGAGGGCGTGTTCGACGAGGCGGTGGAGGCCATCAAGGAGGCCAAGCGGCGCGGCTTCCGGGTGACCACCAACTCCACCTTCTTCAACACCGACACCCCGCAGACCATCGTCGAGGTCCTCAACTACCTCAACGACGACCTCAAGGTCGACGAGATGATGATCTCGCCCGCCTACGCCTACGAGAAGGCACCCGACCAGGAGCACTTCCTCGGGGTGGAGCAGACCCGCGAGCTGTTCAAGAAGGCCTTCTCCGGCGGCAACCGCGCCCGCTGGCGGCTGAACCACTCCCCGCTGTTCCTCGACTTCCTCGAGGGCAAGGTGGACTTCCCGTGCACCGCGTGGGCGATCCCGAACTACTCGCTGTTCGGCTGGCAGCGCCCCTGCTACCTGATGAGCGACGGCTACGTGCCGACCTACCGGGAGCTGGTCGAGGAGACCGACTGGGACAAGTACGGCCGCGGCAAGGACCCGCGCTGCGCCAACTGCATGGCGCACTGCGGCTACGAGCCCACCGCCGTCCTGGCCACGATGGGTTCGCTCAAGGAGTCCCTGCGCGCCATGCGCGAGACCGTCTCCTCGAACCGGGAGTGACGGCGTGACCGCCATCTCCCTGGGCGTCCCCGAGGTGCCGGTCCGGCCGCTCGCCGAGCGACGCGTGTCGCGGCGGATCCAGGTCGGGTCGGTGGCGGTGGGCGGCGATGCCCCCGTGTCGGTCCAGTCCATGACCACGACCCGTACGTCGGACATCGGTGCGACGTTGCAGCAGATCGCGGAGCTCACGGCGTCGGGCTGTCAGATCGTGCGGGTGGCCTGTCCCACGCAGGACGACGCGGACGCGTTGCCGGTGATCGCGAGGAAGTCGCAGATCCCGGT
>NZ_JBWKKZ010000004.1:0-362902 GCF_056430705.1 Streptomyces sp. NPDC045956
AAACGCCCGGTTACATTCCGAACCCGGAAGCTAAGCCTTTCAGCGCCGATGGTACTGCAGGGGGGACCCTGTGGGAGAGTAGGACGCCGCCGAACTCCTCTTAGAGCTCTGGCTCTTGGGCATGCAGCCCGAGAGCCAGAGCTTTTTTGCGTTGAGGTAAGGTCAGGGAGCATCATTGGCTCGTTTCACCCCAGGAGGCCCCCGCGTGGAGGTCCAGGAGACCCGCGTGCAGACCGACCGGGTCCTCACCATCCCGAACATCCTGAGCATGGCCCGCCTCGCCGGCGTGCCCCTCTTCCTGTGGCTCATCCTCAGGCCCGAGTTCGGGGGCCCCAAGAGTGACGGCTGGGCCCTCCTGGTGCTGGCCCTCAGCGGGATCAGCGACTACCTGGACGGCAAGCTCGCGCGGCGCTGGAACCAGATCAGCAGCCTCGGCCGGCTCCTGGACCCCGCGGCCGACCGGCTGTACATCCTCTCCACCCTGGTCGGCCTCACCTGGCGGGAGGTCCTACCGCTCTGGCTGACCCTCGTCCTGCTCGCACGCGAGGCCGTCCTGCTCGTCATGGTGGGGATCCTCCGGCGCCACGGCTATCCGCCGCCCCAGGTGAACTTCCTGGGGAAGGCCGCCACCTTCAACCTCATGTACGCGTTCCCGTTGCTGCTGCTCAGTGACGCAAGCGGATGGATCGCGTCACTCGCTGCTGTTTTCGGATGGGCGTTCGCCGGATGGGGTACAACCCTGTACTGGTGGGCAGGTGTTCTCTATGTGGTGCAGGTCCGCCGCTTGGTTCGCGCGGGCACCATGGCCGACTGACTCGTTCGCTGAATGCGCGGCCCCGACGGCCGGATGGCCCGCTCTGCCAAAGTGCGGGACTCTGGACGGGAGAAGTCGGTCAATCCGTCGTCTTAGAGGAGGACGCTTCCGACATGAAGGCCGTCGTGATGGCTGGAGGCGAGGGCACGCGCCTTCGTCCCATGACCTCGAGCATGCCCAAGCCGCTCCTGCCGGTGGCCAACCGGCCGATCATGGAGCATGTTCTGCGGCTGCTCAAAAGGCATGGGCTGAACGAGACCGTCGTCACCGTCCAGTTCCTGGCCTCGCTGGTCAAGAACTACTTCGGTGACGGCGAGGAGCTCGGGATGGAGCTCACCTATGCCAATGAGGAGAAGCCACTCGGTACCGCCGGAAGCGTCAAGAACGCCGAGGAGGCGTTGAAGGACGATGCCTTCCTCGTCATTTCCGGTGACGCCCTGACCGACTTCGACCTCACCGACCTGATCAATTTCCACAAGGAAAAGGGCGCGCTCGTCACCGTGTGTCTCACACGGGTGCCGAACCCCCTTGAATTCGGTATCACCATCGTCGACGAAGAGGGCAAGGTCGAGCGCTTCCTGGAGAAGCCGACCTGGGGCCAGGTCTTCTCGGACACCGTGAACACCGGTATCTACGTCATGGAGCCCGAGGTCTTCGACTACGTGGACCCCGATGTGCCCGTGGACTGGTCGGGTGACGTCTTCCCCCAGCTGATGAAGGAAGGCAAGCCCGTCTACGGCTACGTCGCCGAGGGCTACTGGGAGGACGTCGGCACCCACGAGAGCTACGTGAAGGCCCAGGCCGACGTGCTCGAGCGCAAGGTAGACGTCGACATCGACGGCTTCGAGATCTCCCCCGGCGTCTGGGTCGCCGAGGGCGCCGAGGTGCACCCCGACGCGGTGCTCCGGGGCCCCCTGTACATCGGTGACTACGCCAAGGTCGAAGCCGGCGCCGAGATCCGCGAACACAGCGTCGTCGGCTCCAACGTCGTCGTCAAGAGCGGCGCCTTCATGCACAAGGCAGTCGTTCACGACAACGTGTACGTCGGTCCGCACAGCAACCTGCGGGGCTGCGTTGTCGGCAAGAACACCGACATCATGCGGGCCGCGCGCATCGAGGACGGCGCGGTCATCGGCGACGAGTGCCTGGTCGGCGAGGAATCGATCATCCAGGGGAACGTGCGGGTCTACCCCTTCAAGACCATCGAGGCCGGCGCCTTCGTCAACACGTCCGTCATCTGGGAGTCCCGCGGCCAGGCGCACCTCTTCGGCGCCCGCGGGGTGTCCGGCATCCTGAACGTGGAGATCACGCCGGAGCTGGCCGTACGACTGGCCGGCGCCTACGCGACCACGCTGAAGAAGGGCTCCACCGTCACCACGGCCCGCGACCACTCCCGTGGTGCCCGTGCGCTGAAGCGGGCGGTGATCTCCGCCCTGCAGGCCAGCGCCATCGACGTACGGGACCTGGAGAACGTACCGCTGCCCGTGGCACGGCAGCAGACCGCGCGGGGCAGTGCCGGCGGGATCATGATCCGGACCACCCCCGGGGTGCCGGACTCCGTCGACATCATGTTCTTCGACGGGCAGGGCGCCGACCTGTCGCAGGGAAGCCAGCGCAAGCTCGACCGGGTCTTCGCGCGCCAGGAGTACCGGCGCGCCTTCCCCGGTGAGATCGGGGACCTGCACTTCCCGTCCAGCGTCTTCGACTCGTACACCGGGTCGCTGCTGCGCAACGTCGACATCACGGGGATCGCGGAGTCCGGGCTCAAGGTGGTCGTCGACGCCTCCAACGGCAGCTCCGGACTGGTCCTGCCGAGCCTGCTCGGGAAGCTGGGCGTCGACTCGCTGACCATCAACCCCGGTCTCGACGAGTCCCGGCCGACCGAGTCGGCCGACATGCGGCGGTCGGGGCTGGTGCGCCTCGGGGAGATCGTGGCCTCCTCGCGCGCTGCGTTCGGCGTGCGGTTCGACCCGGTCGGTGAGCGGCTGTCGCTCGTCGACGAGAAGGGCCGGATCATCGAGGACGACCGTGCGCTGCTGGTGATGCTCGACCTGATCGCCGCCGAACGACGCAGCGGGCGGGTCGCGCTGCCGGTGACCACCACGAGGATCGCCGAGCAGGTGGCGGCCTACCACGGGACGCAGGTCGAGTGGACGACCACCTCGCCAGACGACCTGACGCGGGTCGGCGGTGAGGAAGGCGCGATCTTCGGCGGTGACGGCAAGGGCGGCTTCATCGTCCCGGAGTTCAGCAGCGTCTACGACGGTACGGCGGCCTTCGTGCGGCTCATCGGTCTGGTCGCCCGGACACAGCTCACGCTGAGCCAGATCGACGCGCGGATCCCGCGGGCGCACGTGCTCAAGCGCGATCTCGCGACCCCCTGGGCCGTCAAGGGCCTCGTCATGCGGCGGGTCGTCGAGGCAGCCGGAGACCGCTTCGTGGACACCACGGACGGTGTGCGCGTGGTGGAGACCGACGGGCGCTGGGTCATGGTGCTGCCCGACCCGGCCGAGGCGGTCACCCACCTGTGGGCCGAAGGCCCCGACGACGCCTCCGCGCAGGCCCTGCTCGACGAGTGGGCCGCGGTGGTGGACAGCGCGGGCCGGTAATACGGGCCGCACGCGTGCGTGCCGGACAAGTGTCCCCAAGGGGGCCTGTCCGGCACGCCGGTGGGGCCATTCGGAGGTAGTGGGCGTGGCGTGCGACGATGTGCGGCATGCCGCAGCAACCCCCCGTTCGGAGCACCCCCACGCGGCCCGCACGCCCGGACGCGTCCATGTCGTTGATCACCAACGTCATGGACCACAGCCTCGACGACGGGTACGCCGAAGCCGCCGCGCGGAAGAAGGCCGACGGCAGCGGCGGAATGCCGAGGACCCTCCGGGCCAAGCTCGGACTGGCCGCCGGGCTGGTGCTGGCGGCCCTGGTGGTGACGGTCGGCGCCGCCCAGGCGCGGGTGGCCGCCCCCGCCGTCGCCAAGGAACGCGAAGAACTCATCGACCGCATAGAGGGGGAGACCTCGGCGGCCGACCGACTCGAGGAGAGCGTCGACACCCTCCGTGACGACGTCAGCGCGCGGCAGCACGAGGCGCTCGAGAAGAACGGCGACAGCGGACGGTCCGACCTGATGGGCATCCTGTCGGGTGCGGTGGAGGTGCACGGCCCCGGGGTGAAACTCGTCGTGGACGACGCCAAGGAGGCGGCCACGGGCGGCGACGGGCAGCCGCGCGGCACCTCCGGTTTCTCCGACACGGGCCGGGTGCGGGACCGGGACATGCAGCGCGTCGTCAACGGGCTCTGGGAATCGGGAGCCGAGGCCGTCTCCATCAACGGGCAGCGCCTGACCGCGCTGTCGGCGATCAGGGCCGCCGGTGACGCGATACTGGTCGACAACAGGCCGCTGGTGCCGCCGTACACGGTGCTCGCCGTGGGGGACGGGGAGCGGCTCGCCACCCGGTTCCAGGACAGCGCCGACGGGCTCTACCTGCACGCCCTCCAGGAGAACTACGGCATCCGGACGGCCATCTCCGCCGCCGAGGACCTCAAGCTCCCCGGCGCACCGAGCCTGATCGTACGTACAGCACAGCCGATAACCGAGAAGGGCACATCGTGATCGCCGTACTGGGCCTCGTCGTGGGAGTCGTGGCCGGCCTGTTGGTCCGGCCGGAGGTGCCGGCGGCCGTCGAGCCCTACCTGCCGATCGCCGTCGTGGCGGCGCTGGACGCCGTCTTCGGTGGTCTGCGGGCCATGCTCGACGGCATCTTCGACGACAAGGTCTTCGTGGTGTCGTTCCTGTCGAACGTGGTGGTGGCCGCGCTGATCGTGTTCCTCGGCGACAAGCTGGGCGTGGGGGCCCAGCTGTCCACGGGTGTCGTCGTCGTCCTCGGTATCCGCATCTTCTCCAACGCCGCGGCCATCCGCCGCCACGTCTTCCGGGCGTGAGGCCGATGAGCGACCAGGACGAGCAGAACACGAACCGGCTGCGCAGAGAGCTGCCCGACGAGGTACCGCCGGCGCGGAACGCCGAGGAGGCCCCGGCCGGTGACGCGCCGGACGGGCCGCGGGCGGGGCTGACCGGCAGGCAGCGGCTGGTGAAGGGGTTGTGGCCGCCGCGCCTCACCCGGGCCCAACTCATCGTCGCGCTGCTGCTGTTCGGGCTGGGCTTCGGCCTGGCCGTGCAGGTGGCGTCGAACAGCGACGGTGACAGCGCGCTGAGAGGTGCGCGACAGGAGGATCTGGTCCGCATCCTCGATGAACTGGACGACCGTACTCAGCGTCTTGAAGACGAGAAGCAGGGCCTCGAGCAGCAGCGCGACGAGCTGGAGAACAGCTCCGACCAGGCCGAGGAGGCCCGGAAGCAGACGCTCGAGAAGGAGCGGCAACTCGGCGTCCTCGCGGGCACCGTGGCCGCGCAGGGGCCCGGCATCACGGTGACGATCGAGGACACGAAGGGGACGGTCGAGGCGGACATGCTGCTCGACGCGGTGCAGGAGCTGCGTGCGGCGGGCGCGGAGGCGATCCAGGTGAACGGTGTGCGGGTCGTCGCCGGAACGTACCTCACGGACGCCGACAAGTCCGTGACCGTCGACGGGAACAAGATCAACGCGCCCTATCGTTTCCAGGTCATCGGCAAGCCGCAGGACCTCGAACCGGCTCTCAACATTCCTGGAGGAGTGGTGCAGACTCTGGAGAAGGAACAGGCCACCGTCACCGTCGAGCGGTCGGACAAGATCGTCGTGGACGCCTTGCGAGCAGCGAAGCGGCCTGACTACGCTCGGTCGTCCTCCCAGTGAACCGGTGGTGCATGGGGGACGTCCGGCCAGGGCATGAGGTTGCGGGGGGTCGGCGCACCGATTGGGTGGTGCGTGGTGGAAACTGTCTGGTGGAGACGGACGTTGTGAAGGTGTCCGGGTCGGTCAGTTGGTTCAGTCAGGGTTCGTCCTGCCCCACGGGCGGGTCTGTTTCGGTCAAGGGGAATCGCCCGTGAAGTTGTTTGCGAAGTTGTTCGGCAAGAGCGCGCGAGAGGGCAGCGACAACGCGACCGCGCGCCATCGCGCACAGCCCGACGCGGAGGGCCGACGCCCGATGTTCCGGGACCAGGTGGGTCCGGGCGGGGACATTTCCGGTGGTCAGGGCGCGGCGTCTGTTGACCCTGCACAGTCCGGCGGCATAGGTTTCGGGCAACCGTCAACCTCAGGTACGGGTGGAGGGTTTCCCCCCGGCCCGTACGCGTCGAACGCCCCGGCGGGGCAGCCGCGGCAGGAGGATCCGTCCATGTCGGCCCTGGTGTGCACGAGGTGCGGTAACCGCAACGCGGAGAACAGCCGCTTCTGCTCCAACTGCGGTGCGCCGCTGCGTGCCGGGGCGGTCCCGGAGCGTGCGTCCGAGACGACCTCCACGATCTCCATCTCCGGCCTGGAGGCGTACGACGCCGAGGTCACCGGTCAGACCGCGGTCCCGGCGCTCTCTCCCGAGGCGCAGGCCGCCGTCGACGCGCTGCCGCTGGGCTCCGCGCTCCTGGTGGTGCGCCGCGGCCCGAACTCGGGCAGCCGCTTCCTGCTGGACGGCGAGCTGACCACCGCCGGACGTCATCCGCAGAGCGACATCTTCCTGGACGACGTGACGGTCTCCCGTCGGCACGTCGAGTTCCGCCGCAGTCCGGACGGATCGTTCACGGTGGCCGACGTCGGCAGCCTGAACGGTACGTACGTCAACCGCGAGCGTATCGACCAGGTCGCCCTGTCGAACGGCGACGAGGTGCAGATCGGCAAGTACCGGCTGGTCTTCTACGCGAGCCAGCGGGGTTACTGACCCGCCCCCCGGGCCCCGGCCCGGGGAACCTCCAGGGAAGGTCCATGCTTCATACACCGAGCGGCGGTGCCGGGCACGGCGCCGCCGCCGCGGACAGTGGGCTGATGAGCATCGGCACGGTGCTGAACGCGCTGCGTGACGAGTTCCCCGACATCACCATCTCCAAGATCCGGTTCCTGGAGTCGGAAGGGCTCGTCGAGCCGCGGCGGACGCCGGCCGGATACCGCAAGTTCAGCGCCCACGACGTCGAGCGTCTGGGCCAGGTGCTGCGCATGCAGCGCGACCACTACCTGCCGCTGAAGGTGATCCGCGAGCATCTGGACGCCATGGAGCGCGGCGAGGCCGTGCCCCTGCCCTCACTGGGCAGGCAGCGGGACCCGGAGACCGCACCGGAGCAGGCCGAGGCACCCACGGCCGCCAGGATCGGGCGGGACGAGCTGCTCGTCGCGGCCGGTATCGGCGAGCAGGAACTGAAGGAGTGGGAGTCCTACGGGCTCGTCGCTCCACTGGCCGACGGGGCCTACGACGCCGAGGCGGCCACCGTCGCCTCGTTGGTGGTCGAACTGGGACGGTTCGGGATCGAGCCGCGTCACCTGCGGGTCATGAAGGCCGCCGCCGACCGGGAGGCGGGCCTCGTCGACCAGGTGGTCGCGCCGCTCAGACGCCACCGCAACCCCCAGACCAGGGCACACGCGGAAGCCCGGACCAAGGAGCTGGCGGGGCTGGCGGTGAGGCTGCACGCGGCGCTGGTGCAGAGCGCCCTGGGCGTGCGGCTGCCCTGAAACGGACGTGCACCTCAGGCCGGATCACCCGCTCGATCCCGGCCCGACTACCCAAAGGTCCCGGGCACGGCCTAGGGTTGCTGTGTGAACGAGCTCGATGTCGTAGGTGTCCGGGTCGAGATGCCCTCCAACCAACCGATCGTGCTGCTGCGCGAGGTGGGAGGCGACCGCTACCTTCCCATCTGGATCGGGCCGGGGGAGGCGACGGCGATCGCCTTCGCCCAGCAGGGGATGTCCCCCGCGCGGCCGCTGACCCACGACCTGTTCAAGGACGTGCTGGAAGCGGTCGGCCAGGAGCTCACGGAAGTGCGCATCACCGACCTCCGGGACGGGGTCTTCTACGCCGAGCTGGTCTTCGCCAGCGGTGTCGAGGTCAGTGCCAGGCCGTCCGACGCCATAGCGCTCGCGCTGCGCACCGGAACGCCGATCTACGGCAGCGACGCGGTGCTCGACGACGCGGGCATCGCCATCCCGGACGAGCAGGAGGACGAGGTCGAGAAGTTCCGCGAGTTCCTCGACCAGATCTCCCCGGAGGACTTCGGGACCAGCAACCAGTGAGCCGGGCGAGGCGGAGGTGGTGCGCGGTGTCACGCGGCCCCTTCCAGGCACATTCGGCTAGCCTTTCCCCGTGCCGGGGCACGCGAAACCACTCTCAGGGTGATTATCACTCGGCGTGCCGAGTGTGGCGATCGTTGACGCACCCTTGGTGACTGCCTACCTTCGAGGAGGCAGGTCAAGGACGGAGGTCGGCGTGAGAATCAGCGGCGACGGTACGGCTGGGGGTGGCCCCGGGCACAGCCTCGGGGAGAGTGGACCGTACCCTCCCCCGGGCTCTCGGCTCCGAGCGAGCGGGAGGTATCCCCAGCAGGGTGGCGCGGCCGACCCGGCTCCGCAGCGGCCGGCCGCCGTGCCGAGCAGCGGAGGGACGACGGCCATGGCGTCCGAGCAGATCGGCTACCGCGGGCCGACGGCCTGCGCGGCCGCCGGGATCACCTACCGGCAGCTCGACTACTGGGCCCGCACGGGGCTCGTCGAGCCCAGTGTGCGGCCCGCGCACGGTTCCGGGACACAGCGCCTGTACAGCTTCCGCGACGTCGTCGTGCTGAAGATCGTCAAGCGCTTCCTCGACACCGGGGTGTCCCTGCAGAACATCCGCACCGCGGTCCAGCACCTCAGGGAGCGCGGCTTCCAGGACCTGGAGCGGATGACGCTGATGAGCGACGGCGCCACGGTCCACGAGTGCACGTCCCCCGACGAGGTGCACGCCCTGCTCCAGGGCGGCCAGGGCATCTTCGGGATCGCCGTGGGAGTGGTGTGGCGGGACGTCGAGAGCGCGCTGTCGCAGCTGCACGGGGAGCGCGTGGACACGGGGGAGACCCTGGTCGGGCACAATCCGGCGGACGAGCTGGCGCGGCGGCGCAACCGGGCGGTCTGACCGGGCCGCCGCCGCGAGGCGATGTCAGTGGCGTAGGGCAGCATCGGAGATGTGAGAACCGCGCCCACCATCCTGCACCTCGACATGGACGCCTTCTTCGCCTCGGTGGAGCAGGCGTCCAAGCCGAGCCTGCGCGGGAAGGCCGTGATCGTGGGCGGCCTCGGGCCGCGCGGGGTGGTCGCCACCTGCTCGTACGAGGCGCGGGTCTTCGGCGTGCACTCGGCGATGCCCATGGGCCAGGCCCGGCGGCTGGCGCCCCACGCCGCGTACCTCGTGCCGCGTTTCGAGCTGTACCGGTCGATCAGTGAGCAGGTGATGCGGCTGCTGCGGGCCCTGTCGCCCCTCGTGGAGCCGCTGAGCCTGGACGAGGCGTTCGTGGACCTGGAGGCCGGCGGGACGGCCTGGGACGCGGCGTCGGCGCGGCTGGCCGGTGCCCGGCTGCGCACGGACATCCGCACCTTCACCGGCCTGACCGGATCGGTGGGACTCGCGGCGTCCAAGATGCTCGCCAAGATCGCCTCGGAGGAGGCCAAGCCCGACGGCCTGGTCCTGATCCGGCCGGGCACGGAGCGGGCCATGCTGGAGCCGATGTCCGTGCGGACGCTGCCCGGGGTGGGGCCGGCGACCGGCGACCACCTGCGGCGCGCCGGGATCACCACGGTCGGCGAGCTGGCGGAGGCGGGCGAGGACGAGCTGGTGCGGCTGCTGGGCAAGGCGCACGGGCACGCCCTGTACGCCATGGCCCTGGCCCGCGACGACCGGCCCGTCGTGTCGGAGCGGGAGACGAAGTCGGTGTCGGTCGAGGACACCTACGACGTGGACATCCACGACCGGGTGCGGGTCGGGGTGGAGGTGGGACGGCTGGCGGAGCGGTGTGTGCGGCGGCTTCGCGGGTCCGGGCTGTCGGGACGGACGATCGTGCTGAAGGTGCGCAGGTACGACTTCTCGACGCTGACGCGCTCCGATACCCTGCGCGGGCCCACGGACGATCCGGCGGTCGTGCGCGAGGCTGCGGCCCGGCTGCTGGACTCGGTGGACACCACGGGCGGTGTACGGCTGCTGGGGGTGGGCGTCAGCGGGCTGGCCGACTACACACAGGAGGACCTGTTCGCGCAGGCGGCCGGGGACCGGTCCGGGGAACTCGCCGAGGAGCCCGAGCCCGCCGAGAAGCGGCACGCACCGGCGCACGCCGAGCGCCGGTGGCCCTCGGGACACGACGTGCGGCACGCGGAGTACGGGCACGGATGGGTGCAGGGCAGTGGGCTGGGGAGGGTCACCGTGCGGTTCGAGACGCCGTACTCGGGGACCGGGAGGGTACGGACCTTCCCGGTGGACGACCCGGATCTGGCACCGGCGGATCCGCTGCCGCTGGTCCCGGCCGGGCCTGCCGGGCCTGCCGGTCCTGCCGGGCCGCGAAGACGGGGGGACGCGGAGGCCGCGCCCGCGGATTCGGCTCCGGAGGCCGGGGCGGGTGGCGGTTCGTCGGACCGTGAGCGTCCGGCTCCCGGCTAGCGGCGGGTTCCGGGGGGCGGGACGGTCAGCTCTCTTCCTTGCCCTGACCGGCCAGTTTGCCGAAGTCGCGGTCGGGGAGCGGGGCGGGCGCGGGCGCGGCCACGTCCAGACCGTAGTGGTGGTAGAGCTGAAGTTCCTGCTCCGGGGAGAGGTGGCGGCCGACGCCGAAGTCGGGGGCTTCCTTGATCAGCGTCCGCTCGAAGGGCACCCGCAGGGTGCCTTCGACCAGTTCGCTCGGCTCCAGGGGCACGAAGGCGTCCCTGCTGAACAGGCCGGTGCGTATGGCCGCCCACTCCGGGACGCCGGTCGCGTCGTCGAGGTAGACCTCGTCGACGGTGCCGATCCGGCTGCCGTTGCGGTCGAACGCCTTGCGGCCGATCAGGTTCCGCGGGTCGATGTCAGTACGCACGGGGCCCTCCACTTGGTCG
The DNA here is from genome assembly GCF_056430705.1 of Streptomyces sp. NPDC045956. Lineage (NCBI taxonomy): Bacteria > Bacillati > Actinomycetota > Actinomycetes > Kitasatosporales > Streptomycetaceae > Streptomyces > Streptomyces sp. NPDC045956. The sequence goes on from NZ_JBWKKZ010000004.1 coordinate 10,783, forward strand.
CACTGGGATCGCACACCAGCCGCCGAATCATCCGTAAGTACCACAAAAGGGCACAAAGGCTGGGACGGCCACTCGAAGGTCCGTGCGGTGAGCACGCTGGTACGCTGGCAAATGGCTGCTGACCCCGTGCGGGAGAGTCCTCCGGACACCTCCGGAGGCGCCGAAGGAGCAAATCCTCCCCGGAATCTCTCAGGCTCACGTACCGCATGGACGAGGTCACTCTGGAAAGCAGAGCGGGTGTCGACGGCTTCCGCTCTCACCGACGGTGAAAGCCGGGTGGAGCCCTCGGGCCGTCCCGGTGAAGCTCTCAGGTCAGATGACAGAGGGGGAGGCCGTTCGGGTACCCGCGCCGTGGTGCCCCTCGAAGGTCGTCAGACCAGGAGGCCTCCGCAATGACCGCCCCTCGCATTTCGCTCTCCGAGCTCGAACAGGCCGCGCCGTTCGAGCAGCGCCACATCGGCCCCGACGACGAGGCCCGGGCCAAGATGCTCGCGCAGGTCGGCTACGGCTCGCTCGACGAGCTGACGGCCGCCGCGGTGCCGGATGTGATCAAGAACGCCGACGCGCTGGACCTGCCGGGCGCGCGCTCCGAGGCCGAGGTGCTGGCCGAACTGCGTTCGCTCGCCGACCGCAACCAGGTCCTCGACTCCATGATCGGCCTCGGTTACTACGGCACCTTCACGCCGCCGGTCATCCTGCGCAACGTCATGGAGAACCCGGCCTGGTACACGGCGTACACCCCGTACCAGCCGGAGATCAGCCAGGGCCGCCTGGAGGCGCTGCTCAACTTCCAGACGACGGTCGCCGAGCTGACCGGCCTGCCCACCTCCGGCGCCTCGCTGCTGGACGAGGGCACCGCCGCCGCCGAGGCGATGGCGCTGTCCCGGCGCATGGGCAAGAACAAGAAGGGCCTCTTCCTCGTCGACGCCGACGCGCTGCCGCAGACCATCGCGGTGATCCGCACCCGCGCCGAACCGACCGGTGTCGAGGTCGTCGTCGCCGACCTGAGCGAGGGCATCCCGGCCGAGGTCGCCGAGCGGGAGATCAACGGCGTCCTGGTCCAGTACCCCGGCGCCTCCGGTGCCGTCCGCGACATCAAGCCGGTCATCGACCGGGCGCACGAACTCGGCGCGCTCGTCACCGTCGCCGCCGACCTGCTCGCCCTCACCCTGCTGACGTCGCCCGGTGAGCTGGGCGCGGACATCGCCGTCGGCACCACCCAGCGCTTCGGCGTGCCGATGGGCTTCGGCGGTCCGCACGCCGGCTACATGGCGGTGCACGAGAAGTTCGCGCGCAGCCTGCCCGGCCGCCTGGTCGGCGTCTCGGTGGACGCCGACGGCAACAGGGCCTACCGCCTCGCCCTGCAGACCCGCGAGCAGCACATCCGCCGGGAGAAGGCCACCAGCAACATCTGCACCGCGCAGGTGCTGCTCGCCGTCATGGCCGGCATGTACGCCGTCTACCACGGCCCCGACGGGCTGCGGGCCATCGCCCGGCGCACCCACCGGTACGCCACGCTCATCGCGGCGGGCCTCGCGGCCGGCGGCGTCGAGATCGTGCACGGCGCCTACTTCGACACGGTCACCGCGCGGGTGCCCGGCCGCGCCGCCGAGGTCGTCCACGCCGCCCGCGAGAACGGCATCAACCTGCGTCTCGTCGACGCCGACCACGTGTCGTTCGCCTGCGACGAGACGACCACGCGCGCCCAGGTCGGCGGCGTGTGGAACGCCTTCGGCGTCGAAGGTGACATCGAGTCGCTGGACGCGGCGACCGGGGAGGCACTGCCCGACGCGCTGCTGCGCACGGACGACTTCCTGACCCACCCCGTCTTCCACCAGCACCGCTCCGAGACGGCGATGCTGCGCTACCTGCGCCGCCTCGCCGACCGGGACTACGCCCTGGACCGCGGCATGATCCCGCTGGGCTCGTGCACCATGAAGCTCAACGCGACCACCGAGATGGAGCCGGTCACCTGGTCCGAGTTCGGCGCGCTGCACCCCTTCGCGCCCACCGAGCAGGCGCAGGGCTACCTGACCCTCATCCGTGAGCTGGAGGAGCGGCTGGCCGAGGTCACCGGCTACGACAAGGTCTCGCTCCAGCCCAACGCCGGGTCGCAGGGCGAGTTCGCCGGTCTGCTGGCCGTACGCGGCTACCACCGGGCCAACGGCGACGACCAGCGCACCGTCTGCCTCATCCCGTCCTCCGCGCACGGCACCAACGCGGCCAGCGCGGTCATGGCCGGCATGAAGGTCGTGGTCGTGAAGACCGCCGAGGACGGCGAGATCGACGTCGAGGACCTGCGCGCCAAGATCGAGCAGCACCGCGACCAGCTGGCCGTGCTCATGATCACGTACCCCTCGACGCACGGTGTGTTCGAGGAGCACGTGGCCGACATCTGCGCCCAGGTGCACGAGGCCGGCGGTCAGGTCTACGTGGACGGCGCCAACCTCAACGCCCTGGTCGGCGTCGCCAAGCCGGGCCACTTCGGCGGCGACGTCTCGCACCTGAACCTGCACAAGACCTTCTGCATCCCGCACGGCGGCGGCGGTCCCGGCGTCGGCCCCGTGGCCGTGCGGTCGCACCTGGCGCCGTACCTGCCCAACCACCCGCTCCAGCCGGCGGCCGGTCCGCAGACGGGCGTCGGCCCGATCTCGGCGGCGCCGTGGGGCTCGGCCGGCATCCTGCCGATCTCGTGGTCGTACGTCCGCCTGATGGGCGGCGAGGGGCTCAAGCGCGCCACGCAGGTGGCCGTGCTGTCCGCCAACTACATCGCCAAGCGCCTGGAGCCGCACTTCCCGGTGCTGTACACCGGCCCCGGCGGGCTGGTCGCGCACGAGTGCATCATCGACCTGCGTCCGCTGACCAAGGCGACCGGTGTCAGCGTCGACGACGTGGCCAAGCGGCTGATCGACTACGGCTTCCACGCGCCGACGATGTCCTTCCCGGTGGCCGGGACGCTCATGATCGAGCCGACCGAGTCCGAGGACCTCGCCGAGCTGGACCGGTTCTGCGAGGCCATGATCGCCATCCGGGCGGAGATCGAGAAGGTCGGCTCCGGCACCTGGTCCGCGGACGACAACCCGCTGCGGGGTGCGCCGCACACCGCCGCCGCGCTGGGCGGCGACTGGGACCACGCGTACACGCGCGAGGAGGCCGTCTTCCCGGCCGGGGTGTCCGCCGCCGACAAGTACTGGCCGCCGGTGCGCCGCATCGACCAGGCATTCGGCGACCGGAACCTGGTCTGCTCCTGCCCGCCGCTGGACGCCTACGAGGACTGAGCCAGAGCCGTGCCGGGAGGCCCCGTCCGGCCCCGTAGGGGGTTCGGGCGGGGCCTCCCGGCGTGTCAGGCGGTGGCCAGGGACACCTCGGTCGACTTGACCAGCGCGACGACGGGAGTGCCGACGGACAGCGACAGGTCGTCGGCGGCCTCCCTGGTGATGGCGGCGGTCAGTTCGGCGCCCTCGACGGCCACCCGGACCGAGGCCATCGCCTCGCCGGCGGTGAGGGCGGTGACCGTCCCGGGCAGCCGGTTGCGGATGGACAGGCCGTCGACGCTGCCGGTGGCCAGGGCGACCTCCGTCGACTTCACCAGGGCGCGGACGGCGGACCCGGCGGCGAGGGAGAGGTCGTCGGCGGCGTCGCGGGTGATCGCCGCGGTGAGGTCCTGACCGCCGGAGAGGCGGACCCGGACCGTCGCCATGGCCTCGCCCGGCGTGACGGCCGTGACGGTGCCGGTGAGTTGGTTGCGGATGCTCAGGCTCATGCGGGCCAACGTAGCCCGGCGACGCCCTTACGCCGGGTATGCGTGCGTCTGCGTCGCCTTGACCGCCGCCCACACCGGTGCCCCCGGGTGGAGGCCCAGCTCGGCCGCGGCGACCGTGGTGACGTCCGCGGTGAGCGCCAGCTCCCCGGTGAGGTCCACGCGGATCCGGTCGCCGTGCGTCTCCAGGCCGGCGACCTCGCACGGCCACAGATTGCGGGCGCTGGAGCCGGTGGGGCGCTCCGCGTACAGGGTCACGGCGCCGGGCGGGAACGCCACGAAGACGGGACCGGTGAGGTCCTCGGTGGTGGTGACGGCGGGGCCGGCGTCGAACCGCACGGTGTGGCCGTCGGCGGTTCCGCGGTAGAGGTTCAGGCCGACGAGGCGAGCGATGTAGTCCGTCCGCGGGCGGCGGGCGATGTCCGCGGGACCGCCTTCCTGGACGACCTTGCCGTCCTCGACGACGACCAGGCGGTCGGCCAGCACCATGGCGTCCAGCGGGTCGTGCGTGACCAGCACGGCGACGGCCTCGAACTCGGCCAGGTGACGGCGGAGCTGGGCCCGCACCTCCAGCCGGGTCCGGGCGTCCAGCGCCGCGAGGGGCTCGTCCAACAGCAGCAACCGGGGGTTGGTGGCCAGGGCGCGGGCGAGCGCGACGCGCTGGGCCTGGCCCCCGGAGAGACGACGGGGCTTGGCGCCCGCCTGGCCGGCCAGGCCCATCCGCTCCAGCCACTCGGCGGCCCGCGCCCGCGCCTCCGCCTTGCTCGCGCCCCGGCAGCGCGGCCCGAAGGCGACGTTGTCGAGGGCGGTGAGGTGCGGGAAGAGCAGGTAGTCCTGGAAGACCACGCCGACCGGGCGGGACTCGGGTGGCGTGCCGTCGAGCCGGGCGCCGTCGAGGTGCAGTCGGCCGCCCGTGAGCGGTTCCAGGCCGGCGAGGGCGCGCAGGGCGGTGCTCTTCCCGGCGCCGTTGGGGCCGAGCAGGGCGACGACGTCGCCGGGTGCGGCGGTGAGCGCGACGTCCAGGCGGAACGTGCCGCGGTCCACCACGAGCCGGGCGTCGAGGCCGCCGCGGGACGCCTGCCCACCGGTGGGTTCCATGGCGGCCCGTTCCTCGGTGTCGGTCATGCCGTCCTCATCCAGCGGTCCCTGAGGCCCGCGAGTACGGCGATGGAGACGGCCAGCAGCACCAGACTGAGAGCGATGGCCGCCGCCGGGTCGTTCTGGAGCGCGAGGTAGACCGCGAGCGGCATGGTCTGGGTCCGGCCCGGGAAGTTGCCGGCGAACGTGATCGTCGCCCCGAACTCGCCCAGCGCCCGCGCCCACGCCAGGACGGCGCCCGCCGCGATGCCCGGCGCGATAAACGGCAGCGTGACCCGGCGGAAGGCGGTGAACCGGGAGGCGCCCAGCGTCGCGGCGGCCTCCTCGTAGCGGGGGTCGGCGGCGCGCAGGGTCCCCTCGACGCTGATGACCAGGAACGGCAGGGCCACGAAGGTCTCCGCGAGGACGACGCCCGTCGTCGTGAAGGGCAGGGTGATCCCGAACCACGCGTCCAGCCACTGCCCGATGACGCCGTTGCGCCCGAACGCCAGCAGGAGCGCCACGCCGCCCACCACCGGGGGCAGCACGAGGGGGAGCGTCACCAGCGCCCGGACGAGGCCGCGGCCGGGGAAGTCGGTGCGCGCCAGCACCCAGGCCAGGGGCACGCCGACGACCAGGCTCAGCGCGGTCGCCGACGTGGCGCACAGCAGCGACAGGCGCAGCGCCTGCCACACCTCGGGGCTGGTCAACTGGTCGGGCAGGCTGCGCCACGGTGCCCGCACCAGCAGGGCGATCAGGGGCAGCAGCAGGAACGCCAGGCCGACGAGGGCGGGCAGCAGCAGGGGCACCGGTACCGTGCGGGTCCGCCCGCGCCGCCGAGGGCGTCCAGGGCCGCCCTCGACGGTGTCGGACGCCGTGCCGTCGCTCCCGAAGGGCTCGGCCGGAGCGGACCGGGGCGCGTGCTTCGTCACGGGGTGCGGAACCCGGCCCCGGTCAGCACCCGCTGCCCCTCGGCGGACTTCACCAGCTCGATGAAGGCCTTCGCCGCGGCGGCGTTGGGAGCGTCCTCGAGGAGGGCGATCGGGTAGTCGTTGACGGCCCGGGCCGCTTCCGGGAAGGGCACCCCGGTCACCTTGCCGGCGGCCGCCTTCACATCGGTCTTGTAGACGAGGGCGGCGTCGGCCTCCTTCAGCTCGATCTTGGTCAGCGCGGACTTGACGTCCTGCTCGTAGGAGACAGGCGTGAGGTCGAGACCGGCCGCATCCAGGGCTTTTCGCGCCGCGGCGCCGCACGGCACGGCCTCGTCGCACAGCACGACCTTGAGCCCGGAGGCGGTGAGGTCCTTCAGGGAGGAGATGCCGTCGGGGTTCCCGGGCAGGGTGGCGATCTCCAGCTCGTTGCGCACGAAGGTGGACGGGGCCGCGGCCGTGGCGCCGGCGTCGGTGACGGTGGCCATCGTCTTCGGGCTGGCCGAGGCGAACACGTCCGCCGGGGCACCGCTGGTGATGCTGGCGGCGAGGGTGTCGCTGCCGGCGAAGTTGAAGGTGACCTCGGTGCCGGGGTGCCGCTCCTCGAACGTGTCGCCGAGCGCGGTGAAGCTCTCCTTCAGCGAGGCGGCGGCGAAGACGGTGACCCGGCCGGACACCGGCGCGGCGGAGGACGACGCGGAACCGGCCGAGTCCGAGGCCGGGTCCGAGCCGGAGGACGACGAGCAGGCGCTCAGGGCCAGCAGCAGGGCAGTCCCCGCACCGCTCACCCGCAGGGTCCGGTGGGCACGGCGGTTCCTGCGCACGGAACGGGTCGTCACGGGGCCACTCCCTCGGTCTGCTGACGCAGGAGTACGACGGGACGGGGTGGTGGCCGGGTCGCGCCGGGCTCCTCTTTGCGCCGATCATACTTCCGCATCTGCCAGGCAGAAGTCTCTTGTCGTATCGCATGAGCGAGGCGGAGAGCGTTTGAGGCTCGCATGTGCGTTGATACGACGCGACCGGCGCGGAGGGTGTGTCAGGTTCTGTCGATATGGACGTTCGTCGACTTCACGCGGGCCGTGGCCTCCATGCCGACCTCCAGACCGAGTTCCTCCACCGCCTCCCGGGTCAGCAGGGAGACCAGCCGGTGCGGGCCGGCCTGGATCTCGACCTGGGCGGCCACGTCCCCGAGCTTGATCGCGGTGACGATGCCGGGAAAGGCGTTGCGGACCGAGGTGTACGAGGTCTCGTCGCCGGTGTCGCCCGAGCGGGCGAGATCCACCGAGAACGCGGCCAGGTCCCGGCCGTCGACGAGGCGCCGGCCGGCCTCGTCGCGGTGGGTGGTGATCCGGCCCGCGTCGGCCCAGCGTCGGGCGGTGTCGGGGCTGACGCCGAGCAGCCGCGCTGCCTGACCGATCGTGTAGGACTGCATGCCGGTCACGATAGGCCGCCCGCGGGGGGCGACGGGTGCGGGGGCGGCGGGGCCGGCTGGTCGGGCGACCGGCATGCCGCCGGGTCCGGGCCCGGCGTGCCGGGTTCACCGCGACCGCACGGGGCGCCACGCGCTGTGACCGGACCCGGACACGCGTGGGGGCCGGCCCGCGGACAGGTCCGCGGGCCGGCCCCGGGAAGTGCGCCGGGCGGAGCGGTGCCACACCGCCCGGCTGTCGCTCAGGCGGCGGTCATCAGGCCCGCGCCGACAGGGCGGTGCGGGGCGATGACCTGGCCGTCCGGCAGGAGCTCACCGGTGTCCTCGAACAGGACGACGCCGTTGCACAGCAGGCTCCAACCCTGCTCCGGGTGGTGCGCCGCGAGGCGGGCGGATTCCCGGTCGGCGGAGTCGGCTGAGGGGCACGGTGGCTGGTGCTGACACATGAGTGGGGTCTCTCGGTCTGTGATGTCGGGTGAGTGCGCTGTCTTGTCTGTCCCGCGGCGTGAAGCGTCGTTCATGGCCGCCCCCCGTTGTCCAAGTCGGTCCGAACCCAGTGTTGCCCTACGGGCCTCGATCCGCAGGGATTTCGCTGCACCGCTTCTCACAGGTTCATGACGCGTCACCCGCGCGGACGGTTCATCCCAACTGCACTGTCACTTCGGATGGTTCGGCATGGCCGGATGAGGCTAGTCCGCGCGGGTGGGTGAGAGGCGGGTCAGGCGGGGGAGCCCAGCAGCCGGGTCGGCGTCACCCGGTGCGTGAGGACCGGCAGCAGATCGGCGACCCGGTGCGGGCGGTGGGCCGCGATGCCGGGCGGCGCAGGCGCCAGCGGGACCAGCAGGTCGTTGGCCGCGGGGTGGCCGGCGGCGGCGTCGGCGGTGCGGTCGCCGTGCAGCCAGAGCGTGAGCATGTACAGCCCCGGGACGGACAGCAGGCGCGGCTGGTGGGACTGGGGCACCGACTCGGCCTGGCGCAGCGCGAGCTCCGTCGAGGCGACGTAGGGACCCTCGAAGAAGTGCGAGAACGCCCAGCCGTCCGGGGTCAGCATGGTCTCGGCCGCCGCCACGGCGCGGTCGCCGCAGCGGATGAGGAACCGCCATCCGGTCAGCCGCGTGACCGCCACGCCCTCCGCCGTGATGTGGTCCAGGACGTGGACGGGCAGCGGAAGTTCGGGAGTGACGGGTCCCTGGGCGCCGAGCAGGGAGGGGGTTCGGGCCTCGCGCACCGCGGTGGGGGAGGAGAGAGCGGTGAGAACGGAGCGCAGGGCGGGCGCGGGGGCCGGGAAGACATGCAGGGGCATGATGGGTCGCCTCTCATTCGAAGGCACGGTGGCGCGAGGGCGGAACGGGGCGGACGACGCTGTCGGCTCACGAGGGCTGAGAGGCAGGGGCCGGCGTCCGGGAACCGAGAAGTGGGTGAGGCCTGCCGAGCGTCAGACTCGACGGCAGGATCCATCGACCGTTGGCGCCGGTCTTCCGCCTCGTTCGCGGAGTTTATACGACATGTGTTCAGACTGTGTTTCGGCTAGCCGATTCCGGCAACACGAACAAGGTTGCATTCGGTCGTCGATATGCGGGAATCCTCCGGATTTCGTGCCGGGTGTGCGACGCTGACCTCGGGAAATGCTCACCGAGCGGTCGGCCAATTGTCATCGGCTTTTTTCACGAGTTCGCGGACCTGGAATCTGCTCGGCGTGCCATGCCTCGTGAATGTGCCACCGGTCACATCGGCACAGCCTAGCGGGTACCAGGCCCGTGCGGGGACGTTATCGATCGCTTCGGCGGGGCATCATCCCCCCTGACCCGGCCGCCGGAGGCCGGGTCTTCGACTACCGCTCCGAGAAGGGACGCTTCCATGGGGGAGAAGGTCGTGGCAGGTCAGTTCGACCTGTCCGATCGCCAGCGCTACCGCGAGAAGCTCCAGCGGTGCCTGACGGGACTGGAGCGACTCCTGGCGGAGAAGCGGTTCGACCGTCCCAAGAACCTGATGGGGCTGGAGATCGAATTGAATCTCGTGGGCGCTGACGGCATGCCGAAAATGTTGAATGCGCAAGTCCTCGAACGTATCGCGAGTCGTGACTTCCAAACGGAACTCGCCATGTTCAACCTCGAAGTCAACATCGCCCCGCACCGACTGGGCGACCGGGTGTTCGACCGTCTCGCGGAGGAGATCCGCACCTCGCTGTCCTACGCGGACCGCAAGGCGGGCGAGGTCGACGCGGCGATCGCGATGATCGGTATCCTGCCGACCCTGGACCGGGACGACCTGGTGTCCTCGAACCTGTCCGCCGTCGACCGCTACGCCCTGCTCAACGAGCAGATCGTCGCCGCCCGCGGCGAGGACTTCACCCTCGACATCGAGGGCGTGGAACGCCTGACCTGTACGAGCAAGTCCATCGCGCCGGAGGCCGCCTGCACCTCCGTGCAGCTGCACCTCCAGGTCACCCCGGACCGCTTCGCGGACGTGTGGAACGCGGCGCAGGCCGTCACCGCCGCGCAGATCGCCGTCGGTGCCAACGCGCCCTTCCTGTTCGGGCGCGAGCTGTGGCGCGAGTCGCGGCCACCGCTGTTCCAGCAGTCCACCGACACCCGCCCGCCCGAGCTACAGGCCCAGGGCGTCCGGCCCCGCACCTGGTTCGGGGAGCGGTGGATCACCTCCGCGTACGACCTGTTCGAGGAGAACCGGCGCTACTACCCGGCCCTGCTGCCGATCTGCGACGACGAGGACCCGCTGGAGGTCCTGGACGCGGGCGGCGTGCCCTCGCTCTCCGAGCTGGTCCTGCACAACGGCACCGTCTACCGATGGAACCGCCCCGTCTACGACATCGCCGACGGCGTCCCCCACCTGCGCGTGGAGAACCGGGTCCTGCCCGCGGGCCCCACCGTCACCGACGTCATCGCCAACGCGGCCTTCTACTACGGCGTCGTGCGCGCGCTCGCCGACGAGCCCCGGCCGATCTGGACCCGGCTCCCGTTCGAGGCCGCGGCCGGCAACTTCGAGGCCGCCTGCCGCCATGGCATCGACGCCCGCTTCGAGTGGCCCCGGCGCGGGAGGCTGGGCGGCACCACGGAGGTCGACGCCGCGGTCCTCGTACGGGAGGAACTGCTGCCGCTCGCCGAGGCGGGGCTGGACGCGTGGGGCGTGGAGCCCGCCGACCGGGACCTGTACCTCGGGGTGATCGAGGAGCGGTGCCGCCGCCGGGTCAACGGCGCTACGTGGCAGGCGGCCACGTTCCACCGGGGGCTGGAGGCGGGGCTGTCCAGGGACGCCGCGCTGGCCGCCACGACCCGCCGTTACTGCGAACTCATGCGCGAGGGCGACCCCGTGCACCTCTGGCCGGTGGGCCTGCCGGAGCCGGCGCCCCTGGGCTGAGTCCGCGAGGGAGGGTGCCGTGACGCCACGGCACCCTCGAACCCCGCCCCCGCCGCACGCCGCGCATACTGATCGGGCAAGCTGTGACGTCCCAGCTGGAGGCAGGTGTGCATGGCGGAGGCGGGCCCGGTGGACGATGCGATCCCTCAGAAACCAGTTCCCGGGGGGCCGGTCGCGGGCGAGGGGCTCTCGCGGCGAACCCTCCGTGACGAGACCCTGCTGGTCCTGGCCCTGTCGCTCGGCGCCAGCGGGGTGTCCGCCCTCATCAGCTTCATCGGCTCGGTCACCCGCCCCGGCGGGCTCAAGGACCAGGCGGCCACGCTCAACGCCTCCGCCGCGCCCGGCCGTCCCTGGCTGGACCTGGCCTGGCAGCTCTTCGGGATCACCACGGCGCTGGTCCCGGTCGCCCTCGTCGCGCACTTCCTGCTCCGTGAGGGGCGCAGCCTGCGCACGCTCGGCTTCGACCGCACCCGGCCCTGGCCCGACCTGGCCCGCGGGGCCGCCGTCGCGGCGGTGATCGGCAGCACCGGGATCGCCTTCTACCTGGCGGCCCGGGGGCTCGGCTTCAACCTCACCGTGGTGCCCGAGGCGCTGCCGGACGTGTGGTGGAAGTACCCCGTGCTGATCCTCTCGGCCCTCCAGAACTCCGTGCTGGAGGAGGTCATCGTCGTCGGCTACCTGCTGCGCCGGCTCGACCAACTCGGCTGGAGCCCGGGCGCGTCGCTGGCGGCCAGTGCGGTGCTGCGCGGTTCGTACCACCTCTACCAGGGCATCGGCGGCTTCATCGGCAACATGGTGATGGGCGTCGTCTTCGTGTACCTGTACCGCCGGTGGGGGCGGGTCGGCCCGCTGGTGGTGGCGCACACCCTGCTCGACATCGGTGCTTTCGTGGGGTACGCGCTGCTGGCCGGGAAGGTGGACTGGCTGCCGACGGCGTGACGCGGCAGCCCGCGACCCTCCCGGCCGGGCGGTACGGCTACGCCAGCAGCTCGCCGTCGATCACCGTCACCGCGCGCCCGCTCAGCAGCGTGCGGTCACCGCGCAGTTCCGTGCGGACGCGCCCGGAGCGGGCCGAGGCCTGGAGCCCGGTGAGGTCGGGGCGGCCGAGGCGCTCGGACCAGAACGGCGCGAGGGCGGTGTGCGCGCTGCCGGTCACCGGGTCCTCGTCGATGCCGACGTTCGGGAAGAAGCAGCGGGAGACGTAGTCGTAACCGCGTGCCGGGTCGTCCGCCCGCGCGGTGGCGATGATGCCGCGGGCGGAGTGGGCGGCCAGCGCATCGTGGTCCGGGGCCAGGCCGTGCACGGTCTTCTCGTCGGCGACCTCGACCAGCAGGTCACCGAGGTCCGGCCCGGTGTCCATGACCGCGCGGGGCTCGGCGCCCAGGGCCTCGGCGACACCCGGCGGCGCCTGCACGGGGGTGAGCGGCGCGGTGGGGAAGTCGAGGGTGGTCGAGCCGTCCTCCCCGGGCGTCGCGACGAGGACGCCGCTGCGCGTGGCGAACCGCACCGGCCCCTCGTGGGCGCCGGTGGTGTGCAGCACGTGGGCAGCGGCCAGCGTCGCGTGGCCGCACAGGGCGACCTCGGTGACCGGGGTGAACCACCGCAGCGCCCAGTCGGCCTCCCCGCCTTCCGGCAGGGGGTGCGCGAACGCGGTCTCGGCGTGATTGACCTCCAGGGCGACCTTCTGGAGCCGCTCGTCGTCCGGGAAGGCGTCGAGGAGCAGGACTCCGGCGGGATTGCCGGCGAAGGGCCGGTCGGTGAAGGCGTCGACGATTCGGATACGCATGCCGCGACGCTAGACGCTCCGCTGCGCCCCCGGCCAAGGCCAATCCACGAGTGCTGGACCGGACGGACCGGGTTCCGGGTGCACCGACTCCGACGTCCGGTCCTTGCCGCGCGATAGTTTCCGATATATCGTTGAGGCATCGCGATCGATACGCGATGGTTCTACGACAGATCAAAGATCGAATGGAGTGATGACGATGCGTACCCACGGATACGAGCGTGGACACGGTGGACACGGCCGCGGACAGGGCGGCCCCGGCGGTCCCTTCGGGCGGGGCGGTTTCGACGGCTTCGACGGCCGCCGGGCGGCCTTCGGTCCCTTCGGGCCGGGCGGTCCCGGCGTTGGTCCCGGCGGCCCCTTCGGGCCCGGCTTCGGACACGGCGGCCCCTGGGGCGGCCGGGGTCGCGGCGGGCCCAGGGGGAGGGCGCGGCGCGGCGACGTACGGGCCTCGATACTGGCTCTCCTGAAGGACCGTCCGATGCACGGCTACGAGATGATCCAGGAGATCGCCGAGCGCAGCGGCGGGGCGTGGAAGCCCAGCCCCGGGTCGGTGTACCCCACCCTCCAGCTGCTGGAGGACGAGGGTCTGATCGCCAGTGAGAGTGAGGGCGGCAAGAAGCTGTTCGCCCTCACCGAGGCGGGCCGCACCGCGGCCGAGGAAGGCCCCGAAGCTCCGTGGGAGGAGGCCTCGCGGGGCGTCGACTGGGAGGCGCTGAACGACATCCGGCAGGCCGGCTTCGGGCTGATGGAGGCCTTCGGCCAGGTCTGGAAGACCGGCAGCAAGGAGCAGCGGGAGAAGGCGCTCGCCGTCATCGGCGACGCCCGCAAGAAGCTGTACCTGATCCTCGCCGACGAGGACTGACCCGGCACGGCCCCGGACCGAGGTGCCCCGCGGAGCGATCCGTGGGGCACCTTTCGCGTACGGCGTCCTCGGCCGTACCGGCGTCCTCGGCCGCCCCGGCGCCGTGCCGATAGGGTCCCACGCGCACGGGAGGGCGTTCTCGGCGTGGCGGTGTCCGGCGGACGGCAAGCCGACGCGCGGCCGACGGGGCGAAACGGCTTGATCTCATCCGCAAGGAGGAGATTCCGGCCGCGCGGGTCCACTCTGCGTGGGACGCCGAAATGCTTCCCCCCGGGGATGACCCGACCGGGCGGGACTGGTGAGCTGAGGGAGTGCAATCCCGTATCCCCCGGCAGTCGGCCGGTGAGCAAGGCGGCCGAGGCCCGGACGGCGCCGACGCCGATGCCCGGTTCAGCGCGGAACTGGCATCGGTGATCTCCGGCGCCCGCCGCAGAGCGGTGCGGGACGGCGATCGGCACATCGACACGGCGCACCTGCTGCACTCCCTCCTGGAGTACGACCCGCAGGCACGTGCCGTCCTCGGCGAGGGGCCGCAGGTCGCGCGCCTGCTCGGCTACCTCGTGCAGCGCAGCATCGGCTACGGCCTGCGCTGGCAGGGCAGCGTCGAGGACTCCGGGGCCCTGCCCCGGGCGACCGGCGCGGCCGGGTTCTCGCCACTGGCCTCCGCGGTCCTGGAGGACGCCTGCGTCCGCGCCGCCCGCCGCGGAGCCGGCCGGGCCGTCGGTGTCGACCTGCTCGCCGCCCTCGTCGCCGACCCGCGGACGCGCGCCGTGGAGGTACTGGGCCGCGCCGCGGTGGAGCCGCGCGCGGTACTGGCCCGCGCGGAGGAGCACCGCGAGCCGACGCCCTGACCGTCGGTTCCCCGGGGCGCTGACCGGCGGGGCGCCGGCGTCCTGGACGTCCAGTCGGTGAGACAGGTGTCATCAAGGGTGACGGTCATGTCGTCCCCTGTCATCATGTGCCGGTGCATACGACAGACAGCGCTCACGGCAGCCGCGGACGAGGCACCGGGCTCGGTCTCGCCCTCGCCTCCGCGGTCGCCTTCGGAGGGTCCGGGGTCGCGGCCAAGCCGCTGATCGAGGCAGGGCTCGACCCGCTCCACGTGGTCTGGCTGCGGGTGGCCGGCGCCGCCCTGGTGATGCTGCCGCTCGCCGTGCGCCACCGTGCGCTGCTGCGCAGCCGTCCCGGGCTGCTCGTCGGCTTCGGGCTGCTCGCCGTGGCCGGTGTCCAGGCCTGCTACTTCGCCGCCATCTCCCGTATCCCGGTGGGCGTCGCGCTGCTCGTCGAGTACCTGGCTCCCGCCCTGGTGCTCGGCTGGGTGCGGTTCGTGCAGCGGCGGCCGGTGACCCGGGCCGCGGCGCTCGGCGTGGTCCTCGCGGTCGGCGGCCTCGCCTGCGTGGTGGAGGTCTGGTCGGGGCTGCGCTTCGACGCCCTCGGACTGCTCCTCGCGCTCGGCGCCGCCTGCTGCCAGGTCGGCTACTTCGTCCTGTCCGACCAGGGCAGCGACGCCGGTGAGCAGGCCCCCGACCCGCTCGGCGTCATCGCCTACGGCCTGCTCGTCGGGGCCGCGGTGCTCACGGTCGTCGCCCGCCCCTGGAGCATGGACTGGTCCCTGCTCGCGGACCCCGCGCCCATGAACGGCACCCCCGTCGCCGCCGCGCTGCTGCTGGCCTGGATCGTCTTCATCGCCACGGTCCTCGCCTACGTCACCGGCGTCGTCACCGTCCGCCGTCTCTCGCCCCAGGTCGCCGGCGTGGTGGCGTGCCTCGAAGCGGTCGTCGCGACCGTCCTGGCCTGGGTCCTGCTCGGTGAGCACCTCTCCGCCCCGCAGATCGTCGGCGGTGCCGTGGTCCTCGTGGGTGCCTTCATCGCCCAGTCGTCGACGCCCGTGAAGGGGTCCCCCGAGCCACTGGCCGGGGGCGGCCCCGAAAGGGAGTTGTCCGGCCGGGGAACCGCGGCCTAGGGTGCTGATCATGCATTCCGACGCCCTCGTCCTCCCGCCTCCGGCCGCCTGAGGCGGGCCCCCTCGACCAGCCCGGCGCGTTGTCGCCGGGCCGGAGGACGCTGCCCGCAGACGCAGTCCCCGCGCCCCCGGTCCTTCCGGGGCCGCTTCGAACTCCCGCGCCTCGTGCGCGTCTGCGGAGAGAACTCGTGTCGAATGCCTTCACCGGCCTGCCCGTCGGGCGTGGCCTGCTGTATCTGATCGTCGCCGGTGTCGCCTGGGGCACCGCCGGGGCCGCCGCCTCGCTGGTCTACCGGGCCAGCGACATGGGGCCCGTCGCCCTGTCGTTCTGGCGCTGCGCCGTCGGACTGGTGCTGCTGCTCGCGGTCCGTCCGCTGACCTCCCGCCGTCCGCGCGGCGCGGTCCGAGCGGTCCGCGCACCCCTCGCCCGCAGGGCGCCGCGAGCCCTCGTCACCGGCCTGGGCCTCGCGGTGTTCCAGACCGCCTACTTCGCCGCGGTGCAGTCCACCGGCCTCGCCGTGGCCACGGTCGTGACCCTGGGTGCCGGCCCGGTGCTGATCGCGCTCGGCGCACGCCTCGCCCTCGGGGAGCGCCTGGGGTGGGGCGGAACCACCTCCGTGCTCGGGGCGCTCGCCGGGCTCGGGGTGCTCGTCCTCGGCGGCGGCGCCGCGAGCGTGCGCCTGCCGGGGGTGCTCCTCGCCCTGCTGTCCGCGGTCGGGTACTCGCTGATGACCCTGCTCACCCGCTGGTGGGGCCGGGACGGCGGGGCGGACGCCGGGAGCACGTCCGTCGGGGCGTTCGCCGTCACCAGTGCCTGCCTGCTGCCGCTCGCCCTGGCCGAGGGGCTGGTGCCGCACACCGCCGAGCCGGCCCGGCTCCTGTGGCTCCTGGTGTACGTCGCGGCCGTGCCGACCGCTCTCGCCTACGGGCTCTACTTCGCCGGAGCCGCCGTCGTCCGGTCCGCGACCGTCTCCGTGATCATGCTCCTCGAGCCGGTCAGCGCGGCCGGGCTCGCCGTCCTCGTGCTGGGCGAGCACCTCACCGCGGCGACGCTGGCCGGCACGCTGCTGATGCTCGGCTCGGTCGCCGGGCTCGCGGTGGCGGAGGCGAGGGAGGCCAGGGAGGCCAGGGAAGTGCGGACGCGGCCGGCGCCGGTGTGACCGGGAGGCTGCCGGGGTGGTGGCGGGACCTCTCCCGGAGGCGGCCTCGGTCCGGTGGCGGGCCGGGGCCGCGCCCGGACGGTCGCCGCCGCCACCCCGGCGGCCTACGCCGGCGCGTCCCGGGAGCGGACCGGCGTCACAGGGCCGACAGGTAGCCGGGCAGCCCGGTGCCGGGAGCCAGGCCCGGATCGGCGACCGGGGCGTCGTAGCCCTTGCGGAGCGGGAGGAGACCGGCCCAGTGGGGGAGGGCGAGGTCCTCGGCTTCGTCGTTCGCACCGCCGGTGCGCAGCTTGGCGGAGACCTCGTCCAGGTCCAGGCGGATCACGGCGGTGGCGGCCAGTTCCTTCTTGTCGGCCGGCCGGGAGTCGGCGGAGCGGCCGGGGACCACGTGGTCGACCAGCGCGTCCAGCGCCGTGCGCTTCTCCTGGGCGTCCGTCACGTCGTACGCGGTGCCGTGCACGACCACCGACCGGTAGTTGATCGAGTGGTGGAAGGCCGAGCGGGCCAGCACCAGCGCGTCCACGTGCGTCACCGTCAGGCACACGGACAGGCCCGGGTCGGCCGCACCCGTCATCCGCAGCGGCCGGGAGCCCGTCGAGCCGTGCACGTAGAGGCGCTCGCCCACCCGGGCGTAGAGCGTCGGGAGGACCACCGGGGCGCCGTCGCGGACGAAGCCGAGATGGCAGACGTAGCCCTCGTCGAGTATCGAGTGCACCAGTTCCTTGTCGTAGGAGGCCCGGTCGGCGGAGCGGGTGGGGACGGTGCGGGCGGTGGGCGGATAGGTGGTGCCGGGCTGCGACGGCGTCCGTGTGGTCCCCTGCATGGCGCTCTCCATTGTACTAGTGCATAATCTGCTTTGTGCTAGGAGAGTATCGGGTCACGGGCCGGGGCGCAGCGGAGATTTCGGCGAGCATCGAGCGCGCGGTGGGCGCGGGCGAGCTGGAGCCGGGTCAACCGCTGCCGCCGATGCGGGAGTTGGCGCAGCAGCTGGGGGTGAACCCGAACACGGTCGCGGCCGCCTACCGCACCCTGCGCGAGCGCGGGGTCATCGAGACGTCCGGGCGGCGGGGCAGCCGGGTGCGCGCGACACCCGCCACCACCGGGCGCGAGTTCATCCGGGTGGAGGTGCCGGAGGGTGCGCGCGACGTGTCCGACGGCAACCCGGACCCGGCCCTGCTGCCGGCCCTGGGCCCGGCGTTCGCCGCCGCGGCCGAGCAGGGCGACCGGGAGCCGGTGCTGTACGGGGACGCGGCCGTGGAGCCCGGACTGCTGCGCATCGCCCGGGCCGAACTGGACGCGGACGGGGTGCCGAGCGGGCCCGTGGCCGTCACCTCCGGCTCGCTGGACGCCATGGAGCGCGTGCTCGCGACCCACCTCAGGGCGGGTGACGCGGTCGCGGTCGAGGATCCCGGCTGGGGCAGCCTCCTCGACCTCGTCCCCGCGCTGGGCCTGCGCGTGGTCGCCGTCGGCGTCGACGACGAGGGGCCGCTGCCCGACGACGTACGCCGGGTCCTCGCGGCCGGCGCCCGGGCCCTGGTCGTCACGGACCGGGCGCAGAACCCGACGGGTGCCGCGGTCAGTGCCGCGCGGGCGCGGGCGCTGCGGGGCGTGCTGGGCGAGTACCCGCGGACGCTGCTGATCGAGGACGACCACGGCCACCGCATCGTCGACCTGCCTCTGCACCCCCTTGCCGGTACGACCCACCACTGGGCCTTCGTCCGCTCGGCCGCCAAGGCCTACGGCCCCGACCTGCGGCTCGCCGTGCTGACGGGGGACGCCGTCACCCTCGACCGGGTGCGCGGGCGGCAGCGGCTGGGCCCCGGCTGGGTCAGCCGCATCACCCAGCGGGCCGTGGCCCGGCTGTGGGCGGACGGCTCGGTGGACCCGCAAGCGGTGGCGGCGGCGTACGGGCGGCGCCGGGAAGCCCTGCTCGCCGCGCTCGCGGAACGCGGGGTCACCGCGTACGGGCGCAGCGGCATGAACGTGTGGGTTCCGGTGCCGGACGAGACCGGGGCCGTCGCCCGGCTGCTGCACGCCGGCTGGGCGGTGGCGCCCGGCGCCCGCTTCCGGCTGGCCGCACCACCGGGTGTCCGGATCACCGTCTCGACCCTGACGGACGGCGACGTCGGGCCGCTGGCGGACGCGGTCGCGGAGGCGGTGAGGGCGCGGACGGGGCGGCTCCGGAGCCACGTGTGAGCCTGCGCTCGCCGTTTACGCGGTCACGTGTGAGCTGCGCTCGCCGTTTACTCCGCGGTCACGTGTGAGCTGCGCTCTCCGACGGGCCGAGGTCGGGACGGGCGCCCGGTCGGGACCCGGGACGTAGGCGTCGTCCGCCTACGTCAGGGTCTTCTCGCGCGTCGGCCTCCGGAGGGTCCGGCGCGCCGGACCTGCCGTGGAGGTCCTGGGCCGCGACTGGGTGAGGGCCGCCCCCGCGAGGACGATCACCGCGCCGAGCGGCGTCGACCAGGACAGGGACTCGCCGAGGAGGGTGACGCCCGCGGCGGTGGCGATGACGGGGGTGAAGTACGTGACCATCTGGGCCGTCGTCGGCCCGACCTCGGCGACCAGGTCGTACTGGATCAGGAAGGCGAGACCCGTCCCGAGGATGCCCAGCGCCGCGACCGACAGCAGCGGAAGCAGCGGGAAGCTGCTCGGCACCGAGGTGAACAGCGGTGTCACGGCGGCCAGTTGCACCGTGGCCAACGACAGCTGGGCGCCGGCCAGGGAGAGGTGGGAGTGGCTGGAGCCGACCAGCGTGCGACGGACGTAGATCCAGCCGACCGGATAGCTGAGCGAGGCCAGCAGTGCCAGGGCCGTGCCCGTGACGTCCAGGCCCTGGAAGCCCTGCCAGACACCCAGCACCGTCAGGACGCCGAGGAAACCGATGCCGAGGCCGGCCACCCGCCGCCGGGTCGGACGGTCCTCGGAGAGGGCGACCAGCGACAGGGCCATGCCCCACAGCGGCGAGGTCGCGTTGCAGATGCCGGCGAGCGAGGAGGGGATCGTCAGCTCCGCGAAGGCGAACAGGGAGAACGGCAGCGCGTTGAGCAGGAACCCGGCGACCGCCAGATGCGCCCAGGTCGACGCCCCGCGCGGCAGCCGCTCCCGCTTCACGGCCATCGCCGCGACGACCACCGCCGTACCGAACAGCAACCGCCCCAGCGTGACCTGGAACGGGGCGAAGGCCTCGGTCCCCACCTTGATGAACAGGAAGCTGAAGCCCCAGACCAGGGCGAGCAGGCCGAAGCGCAGCCGCCAGTCGAAGGCGCGGCGGACCGCGGGGGAGGGCGTGACCGGGGTACTCATGCGGACCACGATGGCGCAGCCCGTCCTCGTAGCACAATCGAGATTTCACGCCGAGTACCTCGTAGTATTGCTTACATGTTGAACCTGGAGCGCCTGCGCACCCTCGACGCCCTGGCGCGGCACGGATCGGTCAGCGGTGCCGCCGCGGGCCTGCACATCACCACCTCCGCCGTCTCCCAGCAGATGGCCAAGCTGGAGCGTGAGGCCGGACAGCGCCTGCTCGCCAAGAACGGCCGGGGCGTGCGGCTCACCGACGCCGGACGGCTGCTCGCCGAGCACGCGGCCCGCATCCTCTCCCAGGTCGAGCTGGCCCAGGCCGACCTGGAGGCGCAGCGCGGCCAGGTGGCGGGCGAACTACGGCTCTCGGCGTTCCCCACGGCCGCCCGCGGCCTCTTCCCGGCGGCGCTCTCCGCCCTGCGTGCCGAGCACCCCGCCCTGCGCATCCGCTCCTGCGAGCTGGAGCCGGAGCGCGGCATCGCGGGCGTGGTGCGCGGCGACCTCGACCTGGCCGTCGTGCTCGACTGGTACAACAAGCCGATGCCGCTGCCCGACGGGCTGGTCAAGGCGCAGCTCCTGGACGATCCCGCCGACGTGGCGATGCCGGCCGGGCATCGGCTGGCGGGCCGGGGCGAGGTGGACCTCGCCGAGTTCGCGGACGACGAGTGGATCACCTGGGGAGAGGGCGAGTTCTGCCACGAGTGGCTGATGTTCACCCTGCGCTCGAAGGGCATCGAGCCGGTCGTCGGCCACCGTGCGGCCGAGACCCACACCCAGCTCGGGCTGGTCGCCGCGGGACTCGGTGTGTGCATCGCCCCGCTGCTCGGACGGCATCCGGTGCCGGCCGGGGTGGTCACCGCGCCGCTGCGGCAAAGGGTGCGCCGGCACGTGTACGTCGTCTGGCGCGCGGACGCCGACCGCCGCCCGTCGATCCGGGCGGCGGTGGAGGCGTTGCGGGCGACGGCGGGAGGGCTCGGCTGACGGTCGGCGTGCGGCCCGCCCGCCGGGCCCACCGCCCGCCGCCCCACCGACTACCGCCCGACTGCCTATCGCGTGGCGAGCTTGCGGAAGTCCCAGGAGACGACCTTCTCGGGCGTCAGCCGCAGCCAGGCGTGGCGGCCGTCGTGCGGCATCTCGTCCAACCCGAAGTTCTTGCGGGCGAAAAGCGTCTCCGGGGCGTCGAGTTCGGCGCACAGCTCGCCCGTGCGGGGAACCTCGCCGACGAACTCCACCCGGCCGGACAGCTCCGCGCCGCGCAACTCGTCGTACGCCTCCCCGGTGTCGATCACGACGGCCACCCGGGGGTCGCGTCGCAGATCCGTCCAGCGCCGGCTGCGCACGACCGAGTACCACCACATCGCGGAGCCGTCCCAGGCGAACCAGAGCGTGCTCACGTGCGGTGCGCCGTCGGCCGAGACCGTGGCGACCCGGCAGGTGCGCTGGACGGTGAGGAACGCGTCCAGCTCGCCCGGGGTCATCATGATCTTCCGGCCCCGGCGCTGGGGGACGGTCACCCGGCCAGCCGGATCGAGTCCCCGCTGACCGTGATCTGCACGGCCGGCAGTGGCTTGCGCGCCGGACCGCTCTGCACGCTGCCGTCGGTGATGGAGAAGTTGCTGTTGTGGCAGGGGCAGTTGATGACGCCCTCGGACACGCTTTTCACGGCGCAGCCCTGGTGGGTGCAGGTGGCGGAGAAGGCCTTGAACTCGCCCGCCGCGGGCTGGGTGACCACCACTTTCTGGTCGGCGAAGACCTTCCCGCCGCCTTCGGGGATGTCCGCGGTCGCCGCGAGCGCCGCGCCGGCACCGGCGTCGTCGCCGCCCGAACCGCCGCCGTCCGCCGCCTCGGCGGAGGGGGCCGAGGGCGCGGCGCCGGTGTCGCCCGAGGCGTCGTCGTCGGACCCGCCGCAGGCGGTCAGCGCGACGGCGAGCCCCGCCGCTCCGGCCGCGGCCACGACGGTACGACGAGCCGGTCCCGCTGCGGGGTGGAACGATGCGCTGGTCATGCTGGGTCCCTTCCGGGGTGGATGCGTGATGATCTGCCGAGAGGTACGGGCCCGGTGCACATGCTGTTCAGACCGTGCCGAGATGCTGTCGCCTCGGCGGTCGGACGGGCGTAAACCACAGCTGTCGATCAGCTGTCGGCCGGGCCCCGCCCGAGGTCCGTGCCCTCCCACCCCGCCGGTAGCCTGGGGCGATGCTCAAGGAAGTCATCGCCACCCGCTACATCACGCCGTTGCGTGAGGGCGGTTCGCTGCCGGGACTGGTCGAGGCCGACGACCTCGGGACCTACGTCCTGAAGTTCACCGGCGCGGGACAGGGCCGCAAGACGCTCGTCGCCGAGGTGGTCTGCGGGGAGCTGGCCCGCCGGCTGGGCTTCCGGGTGCCCCGCCTGGTGACGGTCGGCCTCGACCCGGTGCTGGGGCTCGGCGAACCCGACCAGCAGGTGCAGGAGCTGCTCAAGTCGAGCGGTGGCACCAACCTCGGGATGGGCTTCCTGTCCGGCGCCCTCGGCTTCGACCCGCTCGCCTTCGAGGTGAGCCCGGAAGAGGCCGGGCGGATCGTGTGGTTCGACGCTCTGGTGAACAACGTCGACCGGTCCTGGCGCAACCCCAACCTGCTGAGGTGGCGGGGCGAGGTGTGGCTCGTCGACCACGGCGCCACCATGATCTGGCACCACAACTGGCCCGGCGCCGAGACCTCCGCCGCCCGGCCCTACGACGCCTCGGACCACGCTCTCGCGCGCTTCGCCCCGGACGTGCGCGCGGCCGCCGCCGAGCTGGCCCCGCTGGTCACCGAGGAACTCCTCGCCGACGTGACCGCACAGATCCCGGACGTCTGGCTCTCGGACGAACCCGGCTTCGCCACCCCCGACGCACTGCGGCGCGCCTACGCACGCCCCCTGCTCGACCGGGCCGCCACCGTCCACGAGCGCGTACAGGTGGAGGGGCGCCGATGAGCGACCGTCACGTCTTCGAGTACGCGCTGCTGCGCGTCGTCCCCCGGATCGAGCGCGGGGAGTGCGTCAACGCGGGGGTGCTCGTGTACTGCCGGGCCCGTTCCTACGTCGGGGCCCGCACCCACCTCGACGAGGCCCGGCTGCTGGCCCTCGACCCGCATGTGGACCTGCCCGGCGTGCGGGCGGCGCTGCGTGCCGTCGAGAGCCTGTGCACCGGCGGGGACGCGGCGGGCCAGGCGGCCGGCGACGACCCCGGCCGCCGTTTCCGCTGGCTGATCGCTCCCCGCTCCACGATCGTGCAACCGGGCCCCGTGCACACAGGCCTCACGGCCGACCCGGCGGCCGAGACGGAACGGCTCCTCGACCTGCTGGTGCGCTAGGGCCCGGGGTGCCGTCGGCCCGGGTCACACCCGTCGGCGGCGCCTGACCACGAAGGCGGTGGCGAGCGCGGCGCTCGCCACGCAGCCCAGGCCGATGCCGAGGTCCCAGTCGCTGGGCCCGGTGCCCGACGCGCCGCCCAGCCCGCCCCGGGTGCCGAGCGTCGGTGCCGCGGTCGGCGAGGTCGTGGGAGCCGGTACGGCGGGGGTCCGCGTCGGGGTGGCCACCGGGGCCGGGGTGGTGGGAGCGGGACGCGGCTTGGAGGTCGCGGAGATCGTCGGGAGCGAGTCCCGCCGCGGTGGCGTCCCGCCGACGGAGCCGCCGGTCTGCCAGGCGGCCCCGTTCCCGCCCTGGTCGGCGTGGCCCTGGCCGAGCGGACCCTCGTCGGGTCGGCCCCCGTCGGTTCCGCCCTGGCCCGCGCCCTGGCCGGAGCCCGTGCCGTCGACGCCGCCCTGACCCGGGCGGAACTCGTCGAGCCCGCTCTGGCCGAGGGGGCCTTCGTCGGTCCCGAACCCGTCGGGCCCGCCCTCGGCGAGCGGATCTCCCGAGAGGCCGTCCGGAGCCGGGCCGTCCGGGGAAGGGCCGTCCGGAGCGGGACCGTCCGGGGAGAACGAGCCCGGGGACAGGGCGTCGGGGTCGAAGGGGTCGGGGGCGAACGGGTCGTCACCGGGGACCAGGTCGACGACGGGCTGGTACGCCCTCAGCTGGAGGGGATGGGGGGAGCTCGGCTCCTGGGCGTGTGCGGGATCGGCCAGCGGCACGATCGCGGCGATCGCGACGGCTATGCCTGCGGCACCGGTACGACGGCGCATGGACGCCTCCTTTCCGGCCACGAGTGGCTCGGGCTCCGACGCTAGGGCGCCGGTGGCGCGAGGGCCCGCAGCGGTGGGCCGATCGGGTGGGCCGGGTACGGCGACCCACCCGGGACCCCGGGTAATGGATCACACCGGCCCGGTGTCCCGTTGACACCGGGTGCCAGGGCTTCTAGCGTCACGTCTGCGGAAGGTACTAAGCGGTCGCTCACCCAAGGGCGCACGCTCCGCACGGGCCGCATCCCCAGGACGAGGAGAGCAGCAATGTCCACCACTGAGCACCGGGTCGCCGTCGTCACCGGAGCCGCGCGCGGCATCGGTGCCGCCACCGCCGTACGACTGGCCGCGGAGGGCCGCGCCGTCGCCGTCCTCGACCTCGACGAGGCGGCCTGCAAGGACACCGTGGAGAAGATCACCGCGGCCGGCGGCAAGGCGATCGCGGTCGGCTGCGACGTCTCCGACGAGGCGCAGGTCGAGGCGGCCGTCGCGCGGATCGCCGAGGAACTGGGCGCGCCGACGATCCTCGTCAACAACGCGGGCGTGCTGCGCGACAACCTGCTGTTCAAGATGAGCGTCTCCGACTGGGACACCGTCATGAACGTGCACCTGCGCGGCGCCTTCCTGATGTCCAAGGCCTGCCAGAAGCACATGGTGGACGCCGGCTTCGGCCGCATCGTCAACCTGTCCTCGTCCTCGGCGCTGGGCAACCGCGGCCAGGTCAACTACTCCGCCGCCAAGGCCGGTCTCCAGGGCTTCACCAAGACCCTCGCCAAGGAGCTCGGCAAGTTCGGCGTCACCGCCAACTCCGTCGCCCCCGGCTTCATCGCCACCGAGATGACCAAGGCCACCGCCGACCGCGTCGGCATGGGCTTCGACGACTTCAAGGCCGCCGCCGCCACGCAGATCCCGGTGGCACGCGTCGGCGAGCCCGAGGACATCGCCAACGCCATCGCCTTCTTCACCGGCGAGGCCGCCGGCTTCGTCTCCGGCCAGGTGCTGTACGTGGCCGGCGGACCGCTCGACTAGGGATCGCGGAGACTAGGGAACCTAGGGACCACTGACATGACTGAACTCCCCGGACTCTCCGGCAAGGTCGCGCTCGTCACCGGCGCCAGCCGCGGCATCGGCTACGGCGTCGCCGAGGCGCTCGTCGCGCGCGGCGACCGCGTCTGCATCACCGGACGCAACGAGGAAGCCCTCGAGGAGGCCGTCGGCAAGCTCGGCTCCGACCGGGTCATCGGCGTCGCGGGCAAGGCGCACGACGAGGCCCACCAGGCCGTCGCCGTCGAGCGCACGATGGAGGCCTTCGGCCGCGTCGACTTCCTGGTCAACAACGCCGGCACCAACCCGGTGTTCGGGCCGATCGCCGACCTCGACCTGAACGTCGCGCGCAAGGTCTACGAGACCAACGTGATCTCGGCGCTCGGCTTCGCCCAGCGCACGTGGCACGCCTGGCAGAAGGACAACGGCGGCGCGATCGTCAACATCGCCTCGGTGGCGGGCCTGTCGCCCTCGCCCTTCATCGCCGCCTACGGCGTCAGCAAGGCCGCGCTGATCAACCTCACCGCGCAGCTCGCGCACGAGTTCGCGCCCAAGGTGCGGGTCAACGCGATCGCCCCGGCCGTCGTGAAGACCAAGTTCGCCGCCGCCCTGTACGAGGGCCGCGAGGAGGAGGCCGCCGCGGGCTACCCGCTGGGCCGGCTCGGCGTCCCCTCCGACATCGGCGGCGCCGCCGCGTTCCTCACCTCGGCCCAGTCCGACTGGGTCACCGGGCAGACGCTGGTGGTCGACGGGGGCATCTTCCTGAACGCCGGCGTGGCCTGACGGCGACGCCCACCGAGGCCGCAGGGACACCGACGAGCACGGGCGCCGTCTCCACGGACGGCGCCCGTGTTCGCGTTTCAAGATCGCCGGGGCCATGACAACGTAGTCATCGCCAAATGATCAAAACCCCTGTTCAGAAGGGGGTTCAGGGGGCGAGGTGCTGCGGTATGGTCTGCCGACCCTTGGTACGGCGGATCGAGGAGCGTGCGCGTGTTCAACCGGAAGCGAGGCCTGCGGCGGGTCGCGGCCATCGTGTCCATATCGTCGCTGGTGACCGGATGCGGCATCCTGTCGTCCGGCAGTTCGGACGACGAGGGACCCATCGTGGTCGGCACGACCAGCGCTCCCAGCACCCTGGATCCGGCCGCCTCCTGGGACGGCTCCTGGGAGCTGTTCCGCAACGTCTACCAGACGCTGCTCAGCTACCCGGGCGGTGCGACCGAGCCCCAGCCCGACGCCGCGGAGAAGTGCGCCTTCACCGACACCTCCAACCAGGTCTACCGCTGTGAGCTGCGCAAGGGCCTGACCTTCTCCAACGGGGACCGACTGGACGCCCGGGCGGTCAAGCACTCGATCGACCGGATCAAGAAGATCAACGTCAACGGCGGTCCCGCGGGCCTGCTGGGCACCCTCGAACGGGTCCAGGCGCCGAGCGAGCGCGAGGTGGTCTTCCACCTCGGAAAGCCGGACGCGACCTTCCCGTTCGTGCTCGCCACCCCGGCCATGTCGATCGTCGAACCCGGCGGCTACCCGGCCGACGCGCTGCGCGAGGACGGCAAGGTCGTCGGCTCCGGCCCCTACGAGCTCCGGTCCTACACGGACGGCGAACGTGCCGAACTCGTCCGCAACGACCGCTACGAGGGCTTCGCCGAACGCCACAACGACGCGGTGACCGTCCGCTACTTCAAGGACTCCGCCGGCATGGTCGAGGCGCTGCGCGACGGGGACATCCAGGTCACCTACCGGGGGCTCGCGGCCGACGACGTCATCGACCTCCAGGGCAAGGCCAGCAAGGACGAGGACCTCCAACTGGTGGAGGGGAGCGGGACGGAGATCCGCTACCTCGTCTTCAACCCCGAGGACCCCTGGGCCGGCCGGAAGGAAGTGCGCCAGGCCATCGCCCAGGTGATCGACCGCGCGGCCATCGCCCACAAGATCTACCGGGACACCGTCGACCCGCTGTACTCGATGGTCCCCAAGGGCCTCACCGGTCACACCACGGGCTTCTTCGACGACTACGGCGACCCCAGCGTCCCCAAGGCCCGCAAGATCCTCGCCGAGGCCGGCATCACCGAGCGCGTCCCGCTCACCCTCTGGTACACCACCGACCGCTACGGCTCCGAGACGGCGCGGGAGTTCGGTGAGATCAAGCGGCAGCTGGAGGCCTCCGAGCTGTTCGAGGTCACGCTCGAGAAGCGACCGTGGAAGACGTACGTCGCCGGCTACCAGAAGGGCGAGTACCCGGTCTTCGGCCGCGGCTGGTCCCCCGACTTCCCGGACGCGGAGAACTTCATCGCGCCCTTCGTCGGCGAGCAGAACGCGCTGGGCACGCCCTACCTCGTGCCGGAGATCACCGGTGAGCTGCTGCCGCGCTCGCGCCGGGAGAGCGACCGCGCCAACGTGGAGAAGGACTTCGAGCGGGCGCAGCAGATCATGGTGAACGACGCCCGGCTGCTGCCGTTGTGGCAGGGCAAGCAGTACGTGGCGGCGAGTGCGGACATCTCGGGCGCGGAAGGGGCCATGGACCCCTCGACGATCATGATGATGTGGCAGCTGTACCGGAAGACCAGCTGGTAGACGCCGGCAGCGGCTCCCGATGTCAGTGGTCGCCGGTAGATTTCTGAGGACCGGAAGCGACCGCACAGCGTAAGGAAGTTGACGTGACCGACATCGCCATGCTGCCCGAATCCTGGCGCGAGGTGCTGGGGGGCGAGCTTCAGCAGCCCTACTTCAAGGAGCTGGTGGAGTTCGTCGAGGAGGAGCGGGCGAACGGCCCCGTCTACCCCCCGCGCGAGGAGGTCTTCGCCGCCCTGGAGGCCACGCCGTACGACCGGGTCAAGGTGCTGGTCCTCGGACAGGACCCGTACCACGGCGAGGGGCAGGGCCACGGCCTGTGCTTCTCGGTCCGGCCGGGCGTCAAGGTGCCGCCCTCCCTGCGGAACATCTACAAGGAGATGCACGCCGAGCTGGACACCCCGATCCCGGACAACGGCTATCTCATGCCCTGGGCCGAGCAGGGCGTCCTGCTGCTCAACGCGGTGCTCACGGTGCGGGCCGGCGAGGCGAACTCGCACAAGGCCCGCGGCTGGGAGCTGTTCACCGACGCGGTGATCAGCGCGGTGGCCGACCGGGCCGACCCGGCGGTGTTCGTGCTGTGGGGCAACTACGCGCAGAAGAAGCTGCCGCTCATCGACGAGACGCGGCACGTGGTCGTCAAGGGCGCGCACCCCTCGCCGCTGTCGGCGAAGAAGTTCTTCGGGTCCCGTCCGTTCACGCAGATCAACGAGGCGGTCGCACGGCAGGGCCACGAGCCGATCGACTGGACCATCCCCAACCTGGGCTGACCCGCCGCCCGGACCGCTCCGACCGCTCGGCCCCCGGGTCGCCCGCGCGCGTCACGGGCCGCCTGACCGGCATTTCCGACAGGTGCGGCTAGCGTCGTCGGGGACAGCCGACGACGGGCACGGAGGACGCGGTGGCCAAGGGACAGGAGCAGACGGCGTCGGACGCCGTGCTGACGCGGATCGGGCAGGTCGTCATGCTGCACCACGCGGGCGACCGCGAGGAGGCCCGGCTCCGCTTCCTCGGTCTGTGGGCCGAGATCGGCGAGCACGGCGACCCGCTGCACCGCTGCACCCTGGCCCACTACCTGGCCGACACACAGGACGACCCGGGGGACGAACTGGCCTGGGACCTGCGGGCGTTGTCGGCCGCGGAGGAGCTCACCCGGGACCGGCCCGCCGACCGGAGAGAGGGCGCGCTCGCCGCGCGTGCCCTCTACCCGTCGCTGCACCTGAACCTGGCCGCCGACTACGACCGGCTCGGCCACCGTGAGGCCGCCCACCTGCACCTGAGGCGCGCCCGCGGCGCCGCGCGGTCGCTCGCCCCCGACCGCTACGGGGAAGGGGTGCGCGCGGCCATCGACCGGTTGGAGTCACGGCTGGCCGCGTCCGGCCCGGCCACGGACGGACCCGAGCGCCCCGACGGGGGATGGGGACCCCCGCGGCAGCGCCCCTGACCCGGCCGGGGCGGACCGACCCCGCCCCACCGGGTGGGCTCAGCGCCCGTACGTCCGCTCGCAGACGGCCGCCTCCGGGCTGCCGGGCCGCCACCCGCCGTACTTCCTGCCGAGCGAGCACACGTCCGCGTTCGCGCCGGTGTCCACCGCGGGCGGCCGGGGGGCGGAGGGGGCGCCGGCGCGGGGCCGTTCCGGCGGGCGCGTCCGCTGCGGTGCCGCCGGCCGGGCGGGCCGCGGCTGTTGTCCCGCGCCGGCGGCCGGCGGCTGCCGCCGCGGCGGGGCGGCCGGGGGCGTCGCGCGTCGCGGTGCGCCGGACGCGCGGTCGGGGGCCCGGGAGGGTCCGGTCGTCCCCAACGCCTCGCGGGCCGGGGCCTGCGCGACGCGCGGCTCGGCCGGGCCGTCCGGGCGTGGTCCGGACGAGCGGGCGCCGTCCGCCGGAGGGCCGGCCGGGGCCGGACCGTGGACCGTCGTACAGCCGGCCAGGGCCGAGACGGCCATGGTCACCAGGAGCGTTGCGGTGGTCGTCGTTCGATGCACCCGCGCCACTCTGGCGGTCGGGGCCCCGTCCGCGGTGCCGGACGAGCGGAGTGTGCCTCGCACGGGTGATCTCAGGCCCCGTAGGGAGGCCCGGGGGCCGCCGAGGCTGACGTCACTCGCCGGTGGTGCCGTCGAGGCATTGGCGGATCAGGTCGGCGTGCCCGTTGTGACGGGCGTACTCCTCGATCATGTGGGTGTGGATCCAGCGCAGGCTGGGCCGTGCGCCGGTGCGCCGGTGCTTCCCGCGGGACAGGTCGTCGAGGTGGAAGCCCGCCGCGTTGCGCCGGGCGGCCTCGATCTCCGCCTGCCAGCCGGCGTACGCCTCCTGCCAGGTGTCGTCCTCGGTCAGGTGGAACTCACCGTCGGGGTCCTCGTCGGAGTAGTGGAGGGGGCCCGCGTCCTCGTCCGCGAGGACCCGGCGGTACCAGCTCCGCTCCGTCTCCGCCGCATGCCGCACCAGCCCCATGAGGGACAGGTTCGAGGGCGCCACGGCGGCCGTCCTCAGCTGGGCGTCGGTGAGACCTTCGCACTTCAGGGCGAGGGTCTGCCGGTGGTACTCCAACCAGCCCTCCAGCATGGTGCGTTCGTCGGCGTCGGGGGCGGGTTCGAGGCGCTTGGTCGTCATGAGGGCATCCTCGTGCACGGTACGTCGTTCCACGAGGGGTTTTCAGCGCCCGGGCAGGCCGTCCGGAACCTCCGGCGGGCGTCCCCCGCGGCCCCCGTATGCTTCCCAGCACACCCAGCTCGGCTAGCGTCAGAGGAGCACACCCCGTGAAGGTCGGCTGCATCGGACTCGGTGACATCGCGCAGAAGGCCTATCTGCCGGTGCTCGGCGCACTGCCCGGGGTCGAGCTGCACGTGCAGACCCGCACCCCCGCGACACTCACCCGTGTCGCCGACAGCCTCCGCCTCCCGGCCGGGCGGCGCCACGCCGACCTCGGTTCACTGATCGCCGAGGGCCTCGACGCGGCCTTCGTGCACGCGCCGACGGCCGTCCACCCCGAGATCGTGACGCGGCTGCTGGAAGCCGGCGTCCCGACCTACGTGGACAAGCCACTCGCCTACGAACTCGCCGACTCCGAGCGCCTGGTGGCCCTCGCCGAGGCACGGGACACCAGCCTCGCCGTCGGATTCAACCGGCGCCACGCCCCCGGCTACGCCCAGTGCGCCGAGCACCCGCGCGAGCTGATCCTCATGCAGAAGAACCGCACGGGGCTGCCCGAGGAACCGCGCACGATGATCCTCGACGACTTCATCCACGTCGTCGACACCCTGCGCTTCCTGGTGCCCGGCCCGGTCGACGACGTGACCGTGCGCGCCCGCGTCGAGAACGGCCTGCTCCACCACGTCGTGCTCCAGCTCGCCGGGGACGGTTTCACCGCGCTCGGCGTCATGAACCGGCTGAGTGGATCGGCGGAGGAGATCCTGGAGGTCTCCGGCCAGGACACCAAGCGCCAGGTGGTCAACCTCGCCGAGGTCATCGACCACAAGGGCCAGCCGACCGTGCGGCGCCGCGGCGACTGGGTCCCCGTGGCCCGCCAGCGCGGCATCGAACAGGCGGTGCTCACCTTCCTGGACGCCGTGCGCGCGGGCACGGTGCTCAGTGCCCGGGACGCGCTGGAGACCCATGAGCTGTGTGAGCGGGTGGTACGGGCGGTGCGGGAGCGTTCCGTCTGAGCCGCACCGCTCGCACGCCCTCGGTGACGGCCCAGGCCGCGAGGACGAGCAGCGCCGCGTGCAGGGTCCAGTCGCCGAAGCGGACGTAGGGCGTGCTGCCGTGCGTGAGCGGCACCTCGTAGACGCGCGAGGCGCTCGCGTCGGTGCCGAGCCACGAGCCGGTCCGGGTGCCGTTCGCGTCGTAGACGGCGGAGACCCCGGTCAGGGTGGCGTGCACCATCGGCCGGCCGGTCTCGGCGGCGCGCAGCGCGGCCAGCGAGGCGTGCTGCTCCGGCGCCCAGGTCTGCTGGAACGTGGACGTGGACGACTGGGCGAGCAGCACCTCGGCCCCGTCGGCGGCCAGTCGGCGGCTCATGTCCGGGAACGCGCTCTCGAAGCACACCATCGGCCCGATCCGCAGCCCGCCCCCGACGCTCATCACGGTCTGCTCGGTGCCCCGCCTGCGGTCCTCGCCCGCCGCCTCGCCCACGGAGGTGGCCCAGCCGAGCAGGGAGCGGGCCGGGACGTACTCCCCGAAGGGGACCAGCCGCATCTTGTCGTACCGGTCGCCGGTCGGGCCGTCGGGACCGACGAGCACCGAGCTCTTGTAGATGCCCGGCTTGTCGGAGCGGCGGGCGTCCACGTTGACCAGGATGTCCGCGCCGGTCTCCCGGGACAGCGCGGCAAGCCGCCGCGCCAGGTCGGGCCGGTCGTCCAGGTCGAAGCCGACGCTGCTCTCGCCCCAGACGACGAGGTCGACGTCCCGCCCGCGCAGGTCGCGGGTGAGCTGCTCCTCGCGGTCGAAGCGCCGGTCGGCGCTGTCCGCCCCGGCGACGACACCGGGCTGCACCACGGCGATCGCGGCCCGCTCGTCGGTGTCGGGACGCGGTGACCAGGCCCAGGCCGCGGAGCCGACGGCGGCGGTGGCGAGGAGCCCGGCGAGGGCGGGGGTCCGGGCCCGGCGGACGGCGACGAGCAGGGCGAGCGCGACGTTGACGGTCACCACCAGGAAGCTCAGCAGCCACACCCCGCCCACCGAAGCGAGCCGCAGAGCCGGCGCCACCTGCCACTGACTCGCGCCGAGCACGCCCCAGGGACCGCCGAGCCCCTCCCAGGAACGGACCAGCTCCACCGCCAGCCACCCCGAGGGCAGCACCACCAGCGCCGCCCCGGCCCGGCGGAGCGAGGGCGCCCCGCCCAGCATGCGGCGCACGAGCCAGCCCCAGGGTGCCCAGAGCGCGCCCAGCAGCGCGGCGACGACGAAGGTGAACACGTGCAGGTTGGGCAGCAGCCAGTGGTGCATGGCCAGCATGAACCCGAAGCCGCCGCACCAGCCGTCGTACGCGGCCCGCCTCCCGCCCGGCGCGGTCCGGGCCAGCAGCAGCCAGGGCACCAGGGCGACCCAGGCCCACCACCACAGGGCCGGCCCCGGAAACGCCAGCACGGGCAGGGCGCCGGCGAGCACGGCGGTGCCCGAGCGCCGCCACGGAGAGGCCGTCCAGTGGTCGAGCGTCTTCATAGGCGCCTCCCTACCCCATGGTCCCTTCAGTGTGCGCTCCCGACGAGGGCGGATTGCAGTTGATCACATGGGATGACCGCTTCCGGGGAAGCGGGGCCTCACCTAGGATGATCGATGATCGATCAAAACGGGTGGCGGTCCGGTCGGGCGGCTCATCCGATCCTCTGCGGGAGGTACTCATGGAGCGTACGGAGCGACCCGTCACGGTGGTCACCGGCGGCAGCCGGGGGATCGGCGCGGCCACCTGTCTGCGTCTCGCCGCGGACGGGCACGACCTCGTGGTGGGCTACGCGCGGGACTCGGCCGCCGCGGAGGCGGTCCTGACCGGGGTGCGTGAGGCGGGCGGACGGGGCGTCGCCGTGCGGGCGGACACGTCGGTCGAGGCCGACGTCGAGCGGCTCTTCGAGACGGCCGAGGACCGGCTCGGGCCGGTGACGGGGCTCGTGAACAACGCGGCGGTGACCGGTCCGCTCGGGCGCCTCGCGGACAGCGACCCCGCGAACCTGCGCCGCGTCCTCGACGTCAATCTGCTCGGCGTGCTGTTGTGTGCCCGGCAGGCGGCCCAGCTGATGTCCGCGCGGGGGAGCGGGGTGATCGTGAACGTGTCCTCGGGCGCGGCGACCATCGGCAGCCCCGGCGAGTACGTCCACTACGCGGCCTCCAAGGCGGGCGTCGACGCCCTGACCCTGGGCCTGGCCAAGGAGCTGGGCCCGGACGGTGTCCGCGTCAACGCCGTCGCGCCGGGGGTCGTCGACACCGATATGCACGCCGCCATGGGCGACCCGGAGCGTGCCGGGCGGATGGGAGCGGCCGTCCCGCTGGGCCGCGCGGGGCGGGCCGAGGAGATCGCCGCGGCGATCTCCTGGCTGATGTCGGCGGACGCGTCGTACACGACGGGGACGGTGGTGCGGGTCGCCGGCGGACGCTGACGCCGGGCCGGGGGAGGACGGGCTCAGGTCTCCGGGTGCGGCCGGCCGGCGGGGAGGCCCGGGCCGGTCAGGCCGCCTCGATGACCTCGCCGCGGATCGCGGACGCCCACTCGACCACCAGCAACTCGTACTCCACGCGCTCCTGCGCCGACAGGGTCCCGCCCGCGCGCAGCCACAGCGCGCGGATCTCGTCGTTCAGCTCCGCTGCGGACCGCACGGAACCAGGAGTCAAGGAATCGGGGGACATGCGGAACAGCGTAGGGCCAAGCGCTGACAGTGCGCTACCGGACGGCTACGGAAGCGGGCGCGGTCAGCCGGCGGACTCCGCGGCGTGCGGGCTGAGGACACCCGCCGTGACCAGGATGATGATGAGGACGCCGAGCGCGATGCGGTACCAGACGAACGGCATGAAGCTCTTGGTCGAGATGAACTTCATGAACCAGGCGATGACCGCGTAGCCGGTGGCGAAGGCGATGACCGTCGCGAACAGCGTCGGTCCCCAGGACACGTGGTCGCTCTCCATCGCGTCCTTCAGCTCGAACAGACCGGAGGCGAGCACCGCGGGGATGGCGAGCAGGAACGAGTACCGGGCCGCCGCCTCGCGCCGGTAGCCCATGAAGAGACCGCCGCTGATGGTGGCGCCGGAGCGGGAGACGCCGGGGATGAGGGCCGCCGCCTGGCAGAGGCCGTAGATCAGGCCGTCCCGGACCGTCAGGTTCTCCAGTTCCTTGCGCTGCTGGGGCGCGCGGTGACGGCCGCCCTTCTCGTCCCGGGCCGCCCGCCGGTCCGCGATGCCGATGATGATGCCCACGACGATCAGCATGGTCGCCGTGATGCGCAGGTCCCGGAACGGCCCCTCGATCTGGTCCTTCAGGGTCAGGCCGAGCACGCCGATGGGGATCGAGCCGACGATCACGAGCCAGCCCATGCGGGCGTCGGGGTCCCGGCGCATCGACTTGTCGGTGAGCGACCGCGTCCACGCCGAGAGGATCCGCCCGATGTCCTTGCGGAAGTAGATGAGCACGGCGGCCTCGGTGCCGATCTGCGTGATCGCCGTGAAGGCCGCGCCCGGGTCGTGCCAGCCGGAGAACGCCGCGGTCAGCCGCAGGTGCGCGCTGGAGGACACGGGGAGGAACTCGGTCAGCCCCTGGACGAGTCCGAGGATGAGGGATTCAAACCAAGACATGAGGTTACGGAGTCCAAGTGCCGATCGAGAAACGGTCGATGGGCACACCGAACCGCCGTGCGCGGTGATCGGGGTCTGGCGTGCCGAGGGGCAGCGTAGCGCCCCAAAGTGAAGATCGGCCCACAGGGGTGGAGGGGCTCCCGCGCACGGTCCGGCCGGTCACGGCACGGCCGGCGACCGCGCCCCCGTCAGCGTCCGCGCAGCCGGTGCCGCTTGCGCCAGGCCACCGCGGCGCCCGCCAGCCCCGGCAGGGCGATGCAGGCCAGCGCGATGAGGAAGGCCGGCGACGTGGGCGTCGAGGCGCGGGCCCCGGCCACGGCGTAGGCGGCGGTGTTGGGGATGGAGCCGAGGGCCGTCGCCAGGAGGAAGGGCAGCAGACCCATCCGGGAGACGGCCGCGCAGTAGTTGGCGGCCGCGAACGGCACCCCGGGGAAGAGCCGCGCCGCCAGCATCGAACGGAAACCGTGCCGGCTGAGCTGTCCGTCCGCGGCCTTCAGCCACTTGCCGCGCAGCAGCGGACGCAGCGCCTCCTGGCCCAGCACCCGGCCGAGGCAGAAGGCGATCCCGGCGCCGAGCACCGTCCCCGCCAGCGCCGACGCGAGACCCAGCTGCGAGCCGAACAGGGCACCGGCGGCCAGGTTGAGCAGGGGCCGGGGGACGAAGGCGACGGTGCACAGCCCGTACGCCACCGCGTAGGCGAGTGCCGCCGTGGCTCCGCCGAGCTGTGGTGGCCAGCCGTCGGTCAGCAGCTCCTGCGGCCGGAACAGCAGGACCGTCGTCGCGGCCGAGGCCAGCAGGGCCAGGAGCAGGGAGAGCCGGGACCACGGGGAGAGCAGCACTCTCGTCACACGGGCGGCGAGGCCGGTCGGTGCGACCGGCCCGGCGGCGGTGGCGACGGCGAGCTCCGTTGCGGTGGCCCGGGGAGAGACCGTGGCGGTGCCCCCAGAGCGGGTGGTGGCATCGAGCATCCGGTGACACTAACCGACAAATGTGTGTGATCGCCGTATGGTGCGTCTCATGAGCGTCACAGCCAAGGGAGTTCCGGACGTTCCGCACAGTCCGCTCGCCGACACCGTGGTGGAGCGGCTCACCGCCGTGTACGCCGCCGCGGCCGATCCCGAGCGGGCCGCGAACCAGCGGGCGTACATGCGGAACGTCGCTCCCTTCCTGGGCCTGACCTCCCCTGATCGGCGCGCGCTGTCCCGTACCGTCCTCGCGGGGGTGCCCCGTCCCGACGAGCGGGACCTCGCCGCGGTCGCCCTGCGCTGCTGGCGGCTCCCCGAGCGCGAGTACCAGTACTTCGCCGTGGACCTGCTGCGCCGGCATGTGACGAACTGCTCTTCCGGTTTCCTGCCGGTGGTCCGGCATCTGCTCACCACGGTGCCCTGGTGGGACACCGTCGACCTGCTCTCCGCGCACGTGGTCGGCGGCTTGGTCGCGGCCGATCGCGGGCTCACGGCCGAGACGGACGCCTGGATCGGGGACCCGGACCCCTGGCTGGTCCGGGCGGCCCTGCTCCACCAACTCCGCTACGGGCAGCGCACCGACACCGACCGGCTCTTCGGATACTGCCTGCGGCGCGGCGGCCACGAGGACTTCTTCGTCCGCAAGGCCATCGGCTGGTGCCTGCGCCAGTACGCCAGGACGGACCCGGACGCCGTCCGCGCGTTCGTGGCGGAGAACGAGGGGCGTCTGGCACCGCTGTCCGTGCGGGAAGCCCTGCGGACCATCGGGCGGTAGCGGACGGGGGCGGTCCGCCAACTCCCGCGCCGCGAAAACCGTTCGACGCGGGGCGGGACCTCGGCGATGATCGGCCTCATGTTCCGGTACGCCTTCCACCTCGCAGCATCCGCGGTCGCGGATGCCCCGAAGGCTGCCGTCCTCCTCTTCACCGCCGCTGCCGACGGCGCCCGAAGCTGACCCTCCCCGGATCGTCCGGCGGACCCCGCAGGGGGAGGGTCGGCCGGTCACCGGGGTCCCATCACCGCCACGAGGCTTCGAGGTAGCGCCATGTCCAAGACGGCGTACGTCCGCACCAAACCGCATCTGAACATCGGCACGATGGGCCATGTCGACCACGGCAAGACCACCCTGACCGCCGCCATCACCAAGGTCCTCGCCGAGCGCGGCACCGACGGCACCACCCGGTACGTCTCCTTCGACCGGATCGACCGGGCCCCGGAGGAGTCGGCGCGCGGCATCACCATCAACCTCGCGCACGTCGAGTACGAGACCGACACCCGCCACTACGCGCACGTGGACATGCCGGGTCACGCCGACTACGTCAAGAACATGGTCACCGGCGCGGCCCAGCTGGACGGGGCGATCCTCGTCGTCTCCGCGCGGGACGGGGTCATGCCGCAGACGGCCGAACACGTCCTGCTCGCCCGGCAGGTGGGCGTCGACCACATCGTGGTCGCGCTCAACAAGGCGGACGCCGTCGAGGACGGCGAGGACGCGGAGCTGGCCGACCTGGTCGAGCTGGAGGTGCGGGACCTGCTCACCGCGCACGGCTACGGCGGCGACGCCGTGCCCGTCGTCCGGGTCTCGGGGCTGAGGGCGCTGGAGGGCGACCCGCGGTGGACGGCGTCCGTCGAGGCGCTGCTCGACGCCGTGGACACCTACGTGCCCGTGCCCGAGCGGTACCTGGACGCGCCGTTCCTGCTTTCGGTGGAGAACGTGCTCACCATCACCGGCCGCGGCACGGTCGTGACCGGCGCGGTCGAGCGCGGCACCGTCCGCGTCGGCGACCGCGTGGAGGTTC
Source organism: Streptomyces sp. NPDC045956 (assembly GCF_056430705.1). Taxonomy (NCBI): domain Bacteria; kingdom Bacillati; phylum Actinomycetota; class Actinomycetes; order Kitasatosporales; family Streptomycetaceae; genus Streptomyces; species Streptomyces sp. NPDC045956. Next base: position 48,228 of record NZ_JBWKKZ010000004.1, read on the forward strand.
TCGGCGCCGGCGTCGACACGGTCGTCACCGGCGTGGAGACCTTCGGCAGGCCGATGGAGGAGGCGCAGGCCGGGGACAACGTGGCGTTGCTGCTGCGCGGGGTGGCCCGCGACACGGTGCGGCGCGGGCACGTGGTCGCCGCCCCCGGCAGTGTGGTGCCCGGTCGGCGCTTCACGGCGCGGGTGTACGTGCTGTCGACGCGTGAGGGCGGGCGGTCGACGCCGGTCACCACGGGGTACCGGCCCCAGTTCTACATCCGGACCGCGGACGTGGTCGGGGACGTGGACCTCGGTGAGGTGGCCGTCGCCCGGCCCGGGGACACCGTCACGATGACGGTGGAACTGGGCCGGGACGTGCCGCTGGAGGCCGGTCTGGGGTTCGCCGTCCGTGAGGGCGGACGCACCGTGGCGGCCGGGACCGTGACCGCCGTGGCGTGAAGGAGGCCGCGGCCGGTGGCGTCGCGGGCGTGCTGGAGCACGTCCGCGGCGAGGAGGTGGCCGGGGCGCGGGGCGTCGCGGGTCCGGCGAGGTGGTCGGGCCCGCCGCGCCGCCTCGGCCGAGGCCGCCCGGCCGCCCCCGGCCGGGGTGGGCGCTCGGCCCCGGGCACAATCAGGGGGTGAACGACGAAGCCGTACCCGTCAGCCGCGTCACCGACCACGGCACCGCGAAGCTCATGCCCGACGTCGACCGGAGGCGGGCCTGGCTGCTCACCGTCGACGGGGCCCCGCAGTCGTACGTCGACCTGGACGAGCCGGAGCACCTGGAGTTCGAGTACACGCGCCGGCTCGGCCACGTCCTGGACACGGTGGCCGAGCCGGGGCGGCCGCTGGACGTGCTGCACCTGGGCGGGGGTGCGATGACCCTGCCCCGGTACGTGTCACGGACCCGGCCGGGCTCGCGGCAGGACGTGGTGGAGGCCGACCGGGCGCTGCTGGACCTGGTCGTCGAGCACCTGCCGCTCCCGGACGGCGCCGGCGTCACCGCGCACGGCGCCGATGCCCGTGCCTGGCTGGAGGCCGCCCCCGCCGACTCCGCCGACGTCCTGGTCGCCGACGTCTTCGGAGGCTCCCGGGTGCCGGCCCACCTGACCTCCGTCGGCTACGCCCGCGAGGCGGCACGGGTCCTGCGGGCCGACGGCGTGTACGTGGCCAACCTCGCCGACGGGGCGCCGTTCCGCTTCCTGCGGGCCCAACTGGCCGGCTTCGCCACGCTCTTCGCGGAGCTGGCGCTGATCGCCGAACCGGGTGTGCTGCGCGGGCGCCGCTTCGGCAACGCGGTCCTCGTCGCCGCGCACCGGCCGCTCGACACGGCGGCCCTGGCCCGGCGCACCGCCGCCGACGCCTTCCCGGCCCGGGTCGAGCACGGGCCGGGCCTGCGGACGTTCATCGGCGACGCGCGGCCGGTGCGGGACGAGGACGCCGAGCCGTCGCCCGAGCCTCCCGCCGGGGCGTTCGGCATCGGCTAGCCCCGGTACCGGCCCGCGGCCCGCGCGGCGCCGGGGGGCTACGTGTCGGTCGGCGGTTCCTCCGTGAGGCGCACGGTGCTCAGGATCTTCTGCACCGTCGCCTCCGGGATCTCCTCCTTGACACCCTTGGCACCGTAGAGGTTCCAGGTGACGAAGTCGCCCGCGCCGTTCTTGAACGCGAAGGTGATCGCCTTGCCCTCGGTGTCGCACTTGCCCTTCTTGGGCGCGCCCTCCGAGTGCGCCGTGATGACGCTGCCCTCGATGCCGGAGGCCGTGGTGTACGGCTTCGGCTTGCCGTACTTCACGCTCTTCTTGTCCGGCTCGGTGAACCCGCCGTAGATCCACCACGGCACGCGTGTCTCGGCCGCCTGGGCGGCGTCCTTGGCGCCGCTCTCCCCGCGGGTGCCCGCGGTGGCGAGGGAGGTGCTCTCCTTGCGGCCGTCCTTGTTCTCGTCGGTGGTGCACCACTCGGACTTCAGGTAGGCCGGGGCGGTGACGGTGGTGCGCTCGGTCTTGCCCTTCTCCTCCCACTCGAAGCCGACGCTGGTGTCCGTGCTGTCGATCTCCCAGTCCGCGGGCACGTCGAACATGGTGCCGAAGCGGGGGTTGGCGACGACCTTCCAGCCGTCGACGGTCGCCTTCGGCCCGTCGCCGCCGCGCGGGTTGTCCTCGCCACCGGAAGCGCTGGGGTCGGTGGAGGGGGTCCCGGACTTGTCCGCGGAGGCGCTCGCCGACGGCTTGCCGTCCTTGCCCTGGTCCGCCTGGTCGTCCTTGTCACCGCCCAGCACCAGGAACCCGGTGACGCCGGCGGCCACCACCACGGCGAGCGCCGCGACGATCGCGACCACCTTGGTCCGGTTGCCGCCACCGCCGCCGCCACCGCCCACGGACGGCTGCGGAGCCGTCGGGGGCTGCGGAGCGCCCCACTGCTGCTGCCCGTACGGGCCGGGCTGCTGCTGGTAGCCGGGCTGCTGGTACGGATTCGGCTGCTGGTACCCCGGCTGCTGGTACGGATTGTTCTGCGGGTTCTGCTCGCCCCCGGGCGGCTGCTGTCCTGGCCACATGAGCAGTCACCCTAATGCCGCCCAGGACACGATTCGGTCACCGGGCCTTGTCAGGGACGTACCGAAACAGCGGACGGGCGCGATCCTCGCGGAGCCCTGGCCCCAAGTTGCTACTCGTGGGTAACCTGCTGCCATGAGCGCAGATCAGATGTCGATCGGCGAGTTGCTCGCCGCCACGGTGCCGATGGTCAGGACCCTGAACCTCGAGTACCTGGAGACCACTCCGGAGAAGGCCGTACTGGCCCTGCCGGACCAGAGCGAGTACCGCAACCACGTCGGCGGACCCCACGCCGGAGCCATGTTCACGCTCGGCGAGTCCGCGAGCGGCGCGATCGTGCTGGCCGCCTTCGGCGACCAGCTCTCCCGGGCGGTGCCGCTGCCGGTCACCGCGGAGATCGCCTTCAAGAAGATCGCGCTCGGCCCCGTCACGGCCACCGCGACGCTGGGCCGCCCGGTCGCCGACGTGGTCGCGGAGCTGGACGCGGGCAGCCGCCCGGAGTTCCCGGTGAGCGTCGCCATCCAGCGCGAGGACGGCGCGGTGACCGGCGAGATGACCGTCATCTGGACCCTGCGCCCCAACGGCTGACATCCGGTGAACCGGTAGGCTTCCCGGGTCGCCCCATCGAGGCGGCCCGGGAAGCGGCGCGTGGCCCACCCGGAACGCAGCAGAAGTGCGCAACGGAGGGTGTGGTCGTGCACGTCCAGGAGTGGCTCGACACGGTGCCCGCGGCGGCCGTGTACGCGGTGGTCGGACTCGTCATCGGTCTGGAGAGCCTGGGCATCCCGTTGCCGGGCGAGATCATCCTGGTCTCGGCGGCCCTGCTGTCCTCCCAGCACGGCGGCGTGGACCCGCTGGTCCTCGGGGTCTGCGCCAGCGCGGGCGCGGTGATCGGCGACTCCGTCGGGTACGCCATCGGCCGCAAGGGCGGACGGCCACTGCTGGCCCGGCTGGGCCGCAGGTTCCCCGGGCACTTCAGCGAGGGGCACATCGCCACCGCCGAGCGCTCCTTCCAGAAGTGGGGCATGTGGGCCGTCTTCTTCGGCCGCTTCGTCGCCCTGCTCCGCATCTTCGCCGGCCCGCTGGCCGGTGTGCTGCGGATGCCGTACTGGAAGTTCCTGATCGCCAACGTCCTCGGCGGCATCGTCTGGGCGGGCGGCACCACCGCGGTCATCTACTACGTCGGCGTCGTCGCCGAGTCCTGGCTCAAGCGGTTCTCCTGGCTGGGCCTGGTGCTCGCCGTGGCCATCGGCGTGACCTCGATGCTGGTCCTGAAGCGGAAGGCGAAGAGGGCGCAGCCGCTCGCCACCGCCGAGTAGCGCGCGCCCGGGAGGGCCCGGCGAGCAGCGGCGCGCCCGCGAGGCGCGGTCCGCGCCGGTCCGCCGTGCGGGGCCCGGGCGGGGCACCGGCGCTACGAGCGCTCTCCCACCGCGGCCCGGTGCTCCACGGCGAGGGCCGCGTACATGGTGCCGTTCAGCGTGACCCCCTGACGCTCCTCCTCCGTCAGCTCCCGCTTCACCTTCGCCGGCACCCCCGCGACCAGTGAACCCGGGGGCACCCGCATCCCCTGCGGGACCAGGGCCTGGGCCGCGACCAGCGAACCGGCGCCGATCACCGCGCCGTTGAGGACCGTGGCGCCCATGCCGATCAGGCAGTCGTCCTCGACGGTCGCCCCGTGCACCACGGCGTTGTGCCCGACGGAGACCCGCTCACCGACGGTGACGGGGAAGCCCGGGTCGGCGTGGAGCGTGCAGTTGTCCTGGATGTTGCTGCTCGCGCCGACCGAGATCCGCTCGACGTCGCCGCGCAGCACCGCCCCGTACCAGACGCTCGCCCCCGCGTGCAGCGTCACGTCCCCCACGATCGAGGACGTCGGCGCCACGAAGGCCTCCGCGTCCACCTTCGGCTCCCTGCCACCGATGCCCGTGATCAGCGCCTTCTGCGTCATCTTCGCCTCCTGTTCGGATGATGTACGGCACCGTACGCCACCCGGTGGGGTGAAGATCACAGCACTCCCGCCCCGTGCCCGCACCGCACGCCCACTACCGTGAGCGGGTGCCGAAGCGCAAGAACACGTATCCGTCCTGGCGAAGCCGCCTCGCGCAGCGGGCCGTCCACGCGGGCTGGGCCTGGGTGCAGCGCACCGGCTCCGTCACCGCGGCGCACCCCGGCCGTTTCCGCTTCGGCGCCCTGGGCACGGGCACCCGGCTGGCCTTCCCGCTCGGCACGGTCTTCGGCGAGCCCTGGATCCACGTGGGCGCCCACTGCATCATCGGCGAGCAGGTCACCCTGACCGCCGGCCTGATGCCGGACCTGGACCTGGGACCCGAGCCGATCCTGCGCATCGGCGACGGGGTCGTCCTCGGGCGCGGCAGCCACGTCATCGCGGACACCACGGTCAGCATCGGCAGCGACTGCTACTTCGGCCCGTACGTCTACGTCACGTCCACCAACCACTCCTACGACGATCCGCACCAGCCGATCGGCAAGCAGTGGCCCAGGATGGACCCGGTGGAGATCGGCCCCGGCTGCTGGGTCGGCACCGGCGCGGTGATCCTCCCCGGCGCGCGGATCGGGCGGAACGTGGTGGTCGCGGCCGGAGCCGTGGTCCGGGGCGCGGTGCCCGACCACTGCGTGGTGGCGGGCGCGCCCGCCCGGGTCGTACGGCGCTGGACGCCCGAGGAGGGCTGGCAGCCGCCGCTGCGCACGCCGGCCCCGGTGCCGATCCCCGACGGGGTCACGCCGGGAGAGCTGCGCGCCCTGTCGCGGCTGGACGACGAGGCGGTGGCACGCCTCGCCGAGCTGGACGACCGGGCCGGGTCGGCGGGCAGGGTCGCGGAACCGGCCGCCGAGGGCTGAGCGTTCGCCGCCCCGGCCGGTCGCCGTCGCCGCGCAGTACAGTTCGGTGGACGTCCGGGTGCATCCGGGCGTCCCCGACCGCACCGCGGCACCCGAGAACAGTGGACAAGAACCTGGACGGAACGTGGCCGACCTCGACCTGCTGACCCAGTCCCTGGCGCGCAACGTCAAGCGCTGGCGCGGCGAGCGCGGCTTCACCCTGGAGACGCTCGCCGCCCGGGCCGGAGTCAGTCGCGGCATGCTCATCCAGATCGAGCAGGCCCGCACCAACCCCAGCCTCGGCACGGTGGTGAAGATCGGTGACGCGCTCGGCATCAGCATCACCACGCTGCTCGACCGGGAACAGGGGCCCACGGTCCGCGTCGTCCCCGCGGAGCAGGCGATCCGGCTCTGGCACACCGACGCCGGCAGTTTCAGCCGGCTGCTCGCCGGGGTGGAGGCGCCCGGCCCGCTGGAGATGTGGGAGTGGCGGCTGATGCCGGGCGAGAGCAGCCCGTCCGACCCGCACCCCACCGGCACGGTCGAACTCGTGCACGTCACCGCCGGGGAACTGACCCTCACCGTCGACGGGGTGGCACACCGTGTGCCGACGGGCGCCAGCGCCTCCTTCGAGTCGGACACCCCGCACACGTACGGGAACGAGGGCGACGGGCCGATGGAGATGATTATGGCGGTCTCGGTGCCGCCCGTCCGCTGAGACGGCCGTCCACCGTGCCGCCCGCCGTTGTTAGCGTGCCGCCATGCACGCACCCATCGGGAACTTCGACAGCGCCACGCCCGCCCCGGACCGCCTCGACGAGCTGACCCGCCCGGTCGCCGACGCCGTACGCCACTGGCGCGGCAGCACCCCCGCGGACCAGATCCTCTACGTCGACACCGACCCGCAGTGGGCCGACACCGCCGTCTTCGTCGAGCACTACGGCCGGGAGCTGCTCGAACAGTCCGCGAACTGCGTGGTGGTCACCGGCAAGCGGGGCGGCGGCAGCACCCTGGCCGCCTGCGTGGTGCTGTCCACCACCCGGGTCGACGTCAACGGGGCCGTGCGCCGCCACCTAGGGGCCCGCAAGGCCTCGTTCGCCCCGATGGACACGGCGACGGGCGAGACCGGCATGGAGTACGGCGGCATCACCCCCATCGGGCTGCCCGGGGACTGGCCCGTGCTGGTGGACCCGGCCGTCGTCGACCTGCCGTACGTCCTCGTCGGCAGCGGACGCCGGCGCGGCAAGCTGCTGGTGCCGGGCAAGGCCTTCGCCGAACTGCCGGGCGCCGCGGTCCTGGAAGGGCTCGGCGTCGCCTGAGCGGGCGCGGGGCCGCGTCGCGCGTGGCGGTCGGGCTCAGCCGGTGGTCCGGGCGCCGACGTACAGCTCGGCGAAGGCCGCCGCCGCGACGGGCGAGTCGAACAGGCGCCGGAGCCGGGCCAGTGAGGCGCCCGCCCGGTGCGGGTCGCCCGACGCCGTGCCGTGGTACAGCTCCGCGAGCCACTGGGAGAACTCCTGGTAGTCCCACACCCGGGTGAGGCAGGCGGCCGAGTAGCCGGACAGTCCGGTGTCGTCGCCCCGTGTGAGGTGCCGGACCAGTCCGTCGCCGAGCAGGAAGGCGTCGTGCAGGGCGAGGTTCAGCCCCTTGGCGGCGATCGGCGCGGTGAGGTGGGCCGCGTCGCCCGCCAGGAAGAGGCGACCGAGGGCCATGGGCTCGACGACGTAGCCGTGCATGTCCAGGACCCGCTTCTCGATCAGGCGCCCCTCCTCGAGCGGCGGCGCGCCGGCCGCGCCGAGCCGTTCCCGGAGCTCCGCCCAGACGCGCTCGTGCGGCCAGTTCGCCGGGTCGTCGCCGGGTGGGCACTGGAGGTAGTAGCGGGTCACCTCGGGGCTGCGCGCCATGTGGCCGGCGAATCCGTGCGGGTGCACGCCGAAGACGACACAGTCGGCGGACGGCGGCGCCTCGGCCAGGAGCGCCAGCCAGCCGACGCCGTAGTCGTGGCGTGCGACCCGGACCCGCCCGGAGGGCAGCGCCGCCCGGCTCACCCCGCGCGCGCCGTCGCATCCGGCGACGAAAGAGGCTTCCACGGTGCGCCGTTCACCGGTTTCGGGGCACCGGTACGACACCGACGGCCGGTCGGATTCCGGACCGTGCAGACGGACGTCCCGGACGCCGAAGCGGATCTCCCCGCCCCGCACGTCCGCGTACTCCCGGACCAGGTCCGTGACGAGGAACTGCTGCGGATAGATGAAGTGGTGCCGGCCGGTCAGCCCGGTGTACCCGAACCGGTGGCGCTCCCCGCCGAAGCGGAACTCGCACGCGGTGTGCGCCTGGGCCCGCTCCAGCAGGTTCCGCGCCAGTCCGCGCCGTTCCAGCCCGCGTACGGCCCACTCCTCGATGACCCCGGCCCTGGGCCGGCGCTCGATGGACTCGCGGGTCTCGGTCTCCAGGACCAGGCAGTCGACGCCCGCGGCGCGCAGGATGCTGCCGACGGTGAGACCGGCCGGTCCCGCGCCCACGACGACCACCGGCCAGCGCTGCGGAGCCCCGGAGCCGGCCGGGGGAGAGGCTGCGGTCACGCGGACAGTATGTCGGCGGAGTGCGGCCCACGGGAACCGCACGGGCAGCGCCCGGCGCCGAGGACGCACCGGGCTTCGCGCTCCTCCCGGTGGGTGCCGCGCCGGGGGCGCCGGGGCCGGTCGTCCCGGGCCGCCCGGCGGGAGCGGCCCGCGGATCAGCCGAGCCGCGGGATCTCGATGGCCGGGCAGCGGTCCATCACCATGTCCAGCCCCGCCGCCCGGGTCCGCTCGTACGCGGCCTCGTCGACCACCCCGAGCTGGAACCAGACCGCGCGGGCGCCCTTCGCCACCGCCTCGTCGGCCACCGCCCCGGCCAGGTCGCTGTTGACGAAGACGTCGACGACGTCCACGTCGAAGGGGATGTCCGCGAGGGAGGCGTAACCCCGCTCGCCGTGCACCGTCTCCGCCTTGGGGTGCACAGGCACGACCCGCTTGCCGAAGCGCTGGAGCACCTCGGCGACGCCGTACGCCGCGCGCTGCCGGTTGGACGACAGGCCCACCACGGCCCAGGTGTCACCCGACTCGGTGAGGATCTTGCGGACGGTTGCCTCGTCGCCGTGCACCGGCGGCCTCCTCGGACTCTGGACGACCCGCTTGTCGCGCCTTCCGGTGGGGACAACGGACGGCGGCCCGACGGGATTCCCCGTGCGGCCGCGGACCCCCGTGCGCGGCGTGCCCACGGCGGCACGTCCTCGCCCGTGGTGGGGGAACGACCGCGAGCGCGCCCCTGGTGCGTCCCGCGCCCGCCCCGCCTACGCTCACCCCGTGCTGCACATCATCGACGCCCGGACCGCGGAGCCCGCCCCCGCCGCCCCCGTGCGCCGGGGCCCGACCCGGGTCCAGGCGCACGTGCCCGCCCGTGACACGGCCGGGCTGCGCGTCCTGCTCGTCGCCGATCTGCTGATCCGCGCCCTGGAACTCGACGGCACGCCCGCGTGGGCCGTGCTGTCCGGTCCGGCGGACGACGAGGACGGGGCACGGCTGCGGGCGGACGCGGCCGCCCTCGGCATCCGTCCCTTCGAAGCGGCTGCCGCCGGTTCCGGTCCGGGTGCCGGCCAGGTCGTGCACGTGCTGCGCGAAGGTCACGCCGCTCCGGACGGCACGACACTCGCCGTCGCCCCGGTGGACCCGGCGGCACCCGGCCTCGCCGACCCCGACGCCCTGCGCCTCGCCCTGCTGTCGCGGCACCACCACGCGCGCGTGGAACTCGGCCCGACCGCGCTGGACGAGGCCCGGGACACGCTCGCACACTGGCGCCACGCGGTCGCTCGCTGGGCACGGCAGCCCTCCCGGCCCGTGCCGGGCGAGGTGCGCGACCGGCTCCGCGGTGCCTGGGAGGACGACCTGGACGCACCGGGGGTCCTGCGGATCCTGCGCCGCGTGGAGGAGGACGCGGACCTTCCGGACGGGGCCCGGTTCGAGACCTACGCCTACGCCGACCGCTTCCTGGGACTCCACCTCGCCCGCGACGTCGGGGCCCCGCCGTGACGGCCCCGCCCCCGTCCCGGGACGACCGTGCCGAGGGACGGACGCCGGTGAGCGCATAGGCTGGCGGAATGCAGGACGAGTACCGCACGGTCGCCCGCGCGGGTGTGCACGAGACAGAGATCAACCGCTCCCGCTTCCTGTGCGCCCTCGCCCCGGCCGCCACCGAGCAGGAGGCCCAGGCGTTCGTCGCGGGCGTACGCAAGGAGCACGCGGACGCCTCCCACAACTGCTGGGCCTACGTCATCGGAGCCGACGCGGCCGTCCAGAAGGCCAGCGACGACGGCGAGCCCGGCGGGACGGCCGGCGTACCGATGCTCCAGATGCTGCTGCGCCGCGACATGCGGTACGTCGTGGCCGTCGTCACCCGGTACTACGGCGGGGTCAAGCTCGGCGCGGGCGGTCTCATCCGCGCCTACGGGGGTGCGGTCGGCGAGGCGCTGGACGACCTCGGCACCCTCACCCGCCGCCGGTTCCGGCTGGCCACGGTGACGGTCGACCACCAACGCGCCGGGAAGCTCCAGAACGACCTCCACGCGGCGGGACGCGCGGTACGCGAGGTGCGGTACGCCGAGGCCGTCACCATCGAGGTCGGCCTGCCGGAGGCCGAGGTGGACGCCTTCCGGTCCTGGCTCGCGGACGCCACCGCGGGCACGGCCGGCTTCGCCCTGGGCGGCGAGGCGTACGGCGACGCGTGAGGGCCGGAGCGACGACAAACGGACAAGGCGGTCGTAACGCCCTTTTACGGGACGGTGTGAGGGGCGAAACGGGAGTAACCCCCCGGGCTGTCGGACCCTGCCGTTAACCTCGGGGATCATGCGACTGCTGCACACTTCCGACTGGCATCTGGGCCGGGCGTTCCACCGCGTGAACATGCTCGACGCCCAGGCCGGATTCATCGGCCACCTCGTCGCGACCGTGCGCGAGCACGCCGTCGACGCCGTGGTCGTGTCGGGAGACGTGTACGACCGGGCGGTGCCGCCGCTCGCCGCGGTCGAGCTCTTCGACGACGCCCTGCACCGCCTCGCCGACCTCGGGGTGCCGACGGTGATGATCTCGGGCAACCACGACTCGGCCCGCCGGCTCGGCGTCGGCGCCGGACTCATCGACCGGGCCGGCATCCACCTGCGCACCGACCCCGCGGGCTGCGGGACCCCGGTGCTGCTGGCGGACGCGCACGGCGAGGTGGCCTTCTACGGACTGCCGTACCTGGAGCCCGCCCTCGTGAAGGCCGCGTTCGGGGTGGAGAAGGCGGGGCACGAGGCGGTGCTCGCCGCGGCCATGGACCGGGTCCGCGCCGACCTCGCCACGCGCGCGCCGGGGACGCGGTCCGTCGTCCTCGCCCACGCCTTCGTCACCGGCGGCGAACCGAGCGACAGCGAGCGGGACATCACCGTCGGCGGAGTGGCCGCCGTCCCCAGCGGGGTCTTCGACGGCGTCGACTACGTGGCGCTCGGGCACCTGCACGGCTGCCAGACCCTCACCGAGCGCGTGCGCTACTCCGGCTCCCCGCTGCCGTACTCCTTCTCCGAGGCCACACACCGCAAGAGCATGTGGCTCGTCGACCTCGACGCCGGCGGCTCGGTCACCGCCGAGCGCCTCGACTGCCCCGTGCCGCGCGCGCTGGCCCGCCTGCGCGGCACCCTGGAGGAGCTGCTCGCCGACCCCGGGCTGACCCCGCACGAGGAGGCGTGGGTCGAGGCGACCCTCACCGACCCGGTCCGCCCGGCCGACCCCATGGCCAGACTCACCGGCCGCTTCCCGCACACCCTGAGCCTCGTCTTCGACCCCGAGCGGGGCCCGGAGGACCCGGCCGTCTCCTACGCGCGGCGCCTCGCCGGCCGCGACGACCGGCAGATCGCGGAGGACTTCGTGACACACGTACGGGGCGCCGGACCCGACCGCCACGAACGGACCGTGCTGCGGGACGCCTTCGACGCGGTGCGCGCGGACGAGACCGTGCGGGAGGTGGCCCGGTGAGGCTGCACCGACTGGACGTCACCGCGTTCGGGCCCTTCGGCGCCTCGCAGAGCGTCGACTTCGACGAGCTGTCGGCGGCCGGGATCTTCCTGCTGCACGGCCCGACCGGCGCCGGCAAGACCTCCGTCCTCGACGCCGTGTGCTACGCGCTGTACGGGTCGGTGCCCGGCGCCCGGCAGAGCGGCCAGGGCGCGAACCTGCGCAGCGACCACGCCGCCGTCGGCACACGCACCGAGGTGCGCCTCGAACTCACCGTCGCCGGCCGGCGGCTGGAGGTCACCCGGCAGCCGCCCTGGGAGCGCCCGAAGCTGCGCGGCAAGGGCACCACCGTCGACAAGGCCCAGACCTGGCTGCGCGAGTACGACGCGGGCGCCGGGGCCTGGAAGGACCTCAGCCGCTCGCACCAGGAGATCGGGGAGGAGATCACCCAGCTGCTCGGCATGAGCCGCGAGCAGTTCTGCCAGGTCGTGCTGCTGCCCCAGGGCGACTTCGCGCGGTTCCTGCGCGCCGACGCGGAAGCGCGCGGCAAGCTGCTCGGCCGGCTCTTCGACACCCGGCGCTTCGCCGAGGTCGAGAAGCACCTGGCCGAGCGGCGCCGTGCCGCCGAGGCCCAGGTGCGTGAAGGGGACGCGGCCCTGCTGGCCGACGCGCACCGGATGCAGCAGGCCGCCGGCGACGCCATGGAGCTGCCGGAGCTGGCGCCGGGCGAGCCCGGCCTGGCCGAGGCCGTGCTGAGCGCCGCAGCGGTCGCCCGGAGCACGGCCCGGGAGCTGCTCGGCATCGCCGAGGGCCGGCTCGCGGCCACCGAGTCCGCCCAGGCCGGCGCCGAGCGCGACCTGGCCGACGCCCGGGACCTGCACCGGCTTCAGCGGAGGTCCGCCGAGGCGCGGGAGCGGGCCGCACGGCTCGCGGAGCGGGCCGACGCCCACCGCGCCGCCCAGGAGCGCATGGAGCGGGGCCGCAAGGCCGAAGCCGTGGCCCCCGCGCTGGAGCTGAGGGACGGCACGGACGGCGAACACCGCCGGGCGACGGCCGCCGAGGCACGGGCGCGCGCCCTGCTGCCGGAGGCCCTCGCCGACGCGGGCGCCGCCGGCCTGGCCGCCGCCGCACGCCGGACGGCCGAGGAACTGGGCGGGCTGGAATCGGCGCGCCGGGCCGAGCAGCGCCTCACCGAACTGACCGAGGAGCGGGCCCGGCTGGAGCGCCAGGAACGCGCCGACGAGGACGTCCTGCACGAGGCGGAGACCTGGCTCGCCGGCTGGGAGGCCACGCGCACCGGACTGCAGAGCCGCCTCGACCTGGCGCAGGAGGCGGCGGCCCGCGCCGAACAGCTCGCCGTCCAGCGAGACCCGGCCCGGCGCCGGCTGAACGCGGCCCGGCAGCGGGACCAGTTCGCCGGCGACACCGACGAGGCCGGGCGCCGGGCGCTGGAGTCGGCCGAACGGGCCGTCGCGGCCCGCGCCCACTGGCTCGACCTCAAGGAGCAGCGGCTCGACGGCATAGCGGCCGAACTCGCCGCGGGCCTCACCGACGGCGCACCGTGCGCGGTGTGCGGCGCCACAGAACACCCCGCCCCCGCTCGCAAGGTCGTCGGGCACGTCGACCGCGAGGCGGAGGAGGAGGCCCTCGCCGCCTACCAGGCGGCCGACGACCGGCGCGCCGAGGACGAACGACGCCTGGGCACCGTACGGGAGGCGCTGGCCGCCGCCACCGCGGAGGCCGGGGACGCGCCCACCGCCCGGCTGGCGGAGGAGGCCGAGGAGCTGGAGCGGCAGTACGCGCGGGCGCGGGCCACCGCCTCGGGGCTGCACGCCGCGCAGGAGGAGCTGCGCCGGGCCGGGGAGGAGCGGGAGCAGCGGGTCGCCGCCCGGCAGCAGGCCGCCGTCCGTGCCGCCTCGCGCGTCGGCAACCGGGAGCGACTGGAGAGTGAGCGGCTCGCCCTGGAGGAGGAGTTGACCCGGGCCCGCGGGACCGCGGACAGCGTGGCGGCGCGGGTCACGGAGCTGGAGCGCCGGGCCGAGCGGCTCACCGAGGCCGCCGAGGCCGCCCGCGTCGCCGAGGACACGGCCCAGCGGCTCAAGGACGCCGACGCCCGGCTCGCCGACGCCGCCTTCCGCGCCGGTTTCGACACCCCCCGGGACGCCGCCGCCGCGCTCCTCGACGACGCCGCCCACCGGGAACTGCAACGGCGGCTCGACGCCTGGCAGTCCGAGGACTCCGCCGTCCGCGCCCTCCTCGCCGAGGCCGACACCGCCGACGCGGCCCGGCGCCCGCCCGCCGACCTCCCGGCGGTGGAACGCGCCGCCGCCGACGCCGGCCGGCGGCTGCGCGAGGCCTCCTCGGCACGGGACGCCGCCGCCCGGCGCTGCGCCGAGCTGGACCGCCTGTCCACGCAGGCCACCGCCTCCGTGCGCCGACTGCTCCCGCTGCGCGAGGAGCACGGCCGCGTGGCCCGGCTGGCCGCCCTCGCCGCCGGCACCTCGGCGGACAACGAACGCCGGATGCGCCTGGAGTCCTACGTGCTGGCCGCCCGGCTGGAGCAGGTCGCCGCGGCGGCGACCGCGCGGCTCGGACGCATGTCCTCGGGCCGCTACACCCTCGTCCACTCCGACGACCGCACCGGGCGCGGCCGCAGCGGCCTCGGCCTGCACGTCGTCGACGCCTGGACCGGACGCGCGCGCGACACGGCCACCCTGTCCGGCGGTGAGACGTTCTTCGCCTCGCTCGCCCTCGCCCTCGGCCTCGCCGACGTGGTCACCGACGAGGCCGGCGGTGTACGCCTCGACACCCTCTTCATCGACGAGGGCTTCGGCAGCCTCGACGACCAGACCCTCGACGAGGTCCTCGACGTCCTCGACTCCCTGCGCGAGCGGGACCGCAGCGTCGGCATCGTCAGCCACGTCGCCGACCTGCGGCGGCGGATCCACGCCCAACTGGAGGTGGTGAAGGGCCGGTCGGGTTCGGCGTTGCGGCAGCGGGGCGCCGGCTGAGCGGCCGCCGGGCCGTCAGCGGCCCAGGGGCCGACGGGGGAGGGGTGATGAGTAGACGACGCTCGTGGTCACCGAACCGAGGGCACTGATCCGGCCCGAGACCTGCTCCAGGTGCCGCATCGAGCGGGCCGCGACCTTGATCACGAAGCAGTCGTCCCCCGTGACGTGGTGGGCCTCCAAGATCTCGGGCGTCACGGCGACCAGGTCGTGGAACGGCTTGTAGTTGGCGACCGGGTAGCGCAGCCGCACGAAGGCCAGGATCGGCAGCCCCAGCCGTTCGGGGTCCACCACCGCCGCGTACCCCTGGATCACCCCGGTCTCCTCCAGCCGGCGCACCCGCTCGGTCACCGCGCTCGCGGACATCGAGACGGCACGGGCGAGTTCGGCGAAGCTGGCCCGCCCGTTGCGCTGGAGGGCGTCGAGAATGAGCCAGTCGGTGGCGTCCGGCGAATACGTGGTCATCCCGGATGGATAGCAGGGAATCCCCGGCGGAGCAACGTGTATGCCGGGGAAGTGTCCTTCTGTGGGGGGTGCACGGACCTTAGATTTCTGGCCAGGAGATCCCACGAGGAGAGGTCCGACCATGAGCGCCACCACCGCCGGCCCCGTCCTGCGCGTCGCCCCCGCGCCCTCCGCGGAGGCCGCCGCGTACTTCCGGGCGAGCCTCGCCTTCCACACCGACGTCTCCGACGTCGCCGCCGCCCTCGCGGCCGACGGTGACCCGGGATTCGTCCTCGTGGACTGCCGCTCCACCGAGTCCTGGGACCAGGGCCACGTACCCGGCGCCGTCCACCTGCCCACCGCGCTCGTCCCCGAGCAGGCCCCCGGGCTCCTCGACCCCGCGGTGCCGGTCGTGACGTACTGCTGGGGGCCCGGTTGCGACGGTGCGAAGCGCGCCGCCCTGGCCCTCGCCGAACTCGGCTACCGCGTCAAGGAGATGCTCGGCGGCTTCGAGTACTGGGTGCGGGAGGGCTTCGCCCACGAGACGTGGCAGGGCACGGCGCGCCGCCCCGTGGACCCCCTGACCTCCCCGGTGGACGCGGCCGACTGCGGCTGCTGACGGGCGTGTAGGTTCTGCCGCATGGTGCGATACGCGGAGCCGGGCGCGGTGGAGTGGGTCGAGTCGGGCGGCGGTCCGCTGATAGCGGTCCCGGAGACGGTCCTGCCGTTCTGGACGGGTGCCGACGGCGAGGAGACGGCCTCCGACTACGACCGGGCCTGCGAGGTCGACGGACACGTCGGGCTCCTCCCGGTCGGCGACGCCACGGCCCTGGTGCTGGGCGACGAGCCCGCCTCCACCGCGTACCTGCCCGACCACGGCGCCTTCGTCCGCTGGTGCGCCGCGGACTCCGAGTCCGAGGTCCTGGCCGGGGTGCCCGCGGCCCTGGACGCCGCCGAGTGGGGCACCGAGGTGTCCTGGCGGGTGTCCGGCCCCGTGCTGCTGTTCGACGCGGCATGGCCCGGCGCCGACTGCGAGCGCGCCGACCACGTGCGGGTCGCCCTGGCCCCGGGCCGGTACGCGGTACGCGCGGCCGAGCTGCGACCCGGCCCCGAGACCTGGCTGAACGTCGTGCAACTGCGGCGGCTCGACGGGTAGTCGACGCGGGAGGCCGACGGAGGAGCCGACCGGTGACCACCCCGGGGCCGCCCGTGCCGACGGGGCGAAATCGGCGTGCGCGCCGTAGGCGGACCGCCCATCATGGTTGCCCATGCCACGAATTCCCCAGCCGACCCCCGAAGGACTGCGCCGCGACCCCCTGCCCCTGCGCGGCCGGACCGCCCTCGTCACCGGAGCCAGCCGACGCGGCGGCATCGGCCACGCCGTGGCCCGGCGGCTCGCCGCGTACGGAGCAAGCGTCTACCTGCACCACCACGTCCCGCACGACGCCGCCATGCCCTGGGGTGCCGACCGGCCCGAGGAGGTGGTCGCCTCCGTACGCGCCGCCCTCGGCGACCCGGACGCCACCGTCGTCGCCGGTCCCGGCGACCTCTCCGACCCCGAGGCGCCGGCCGAACTCCTCGCCACCGCCGCCGGGGCGCTCGGCGGACGGCTGGACATCCTGGTCGCCAACCACGCGCTCAGCGGCTCCGACGGCACCCTCGACACCATCGACGCGGCCGTGCTCGACGCGCACTGGCGGGTCGACACCCGCTCGGTGCTGCTGCTGGTGCAGGGCTTCGCCCGGCTGCGCGCCGAGCTGCCGCCCCGCACGCCCGGCGGACGCGTCGTGCTGATGACCTCCGGTCAGGACATCGCGGGCGGCATGCCCGGCGAGATCGCCTACGCCCTGCAGAAGGGCGCCCTCGCCTCCGTCACACGCTCCCTGTCGACGGCGCTCGCCGACAACGCCGTCACCGTGAACGCCGTCAACCCGGGCCCCGTGGACACCGGCTACATGACCGGCGAGGACTACGAGGCCATCGCCGCGCTCTTCCCCTCCGGACGGTGGGGCATGCCCGACGACCCGGCCCGCCTCGTCGCGTGGCTCGCCACGGACGAGGCGGAGTGGGTCACCGGTCAGGTCGTCGACTCGGAGGGCGGCTTCCGGCGGTGAGCCGGTGCCGTAGGCGCGCTCAGAGCCGGGACAGCTCGTCCACCAGGTCGTCCAGCCCCAGCGAGCCCTGCGAGAGGGCGGCCATGTGCCAGGCCTTGAGGTCGAAGGAGGCACCGCGGCGCTCGCGCGCGTTCTCCCGGCCCAGCAGCCACGCCCGTTCACCGAGCTTGTAGCCGATCGCCTGGCCCGGGATCGTCAGGTACCGGGTCAGCTCGCTCTCCACGAAGTCCGCCGGGCGGCTGCTGTGCGCGCCGAAGAACTCCTGGGCCAGCTCCGGCGTCCAGCGCTCGCCCGGGTGGAACGGCGAGTCGGCCGGGATCTCCAGCTCCAGGTGCATGCCGATGTCCACGATGACCCGGGCGGCCCGCATCATCTGCGCGTCCAGGTAACCGAGGCGCTGCTCGGCGTCCGTGAGGAAGCCCAGCTCGTCCATGAGCCGCTCCGCGTACAGCGCCCAGCCCTCGGCGTTGGCGCTGACCATGCCGACCGAGGCCTGGTAGCGCGAGAGGTCCTCGGCGACGTGCGCCCACTGGGCGAGCTGGAGGTGATGGCCGGGCACGCCCTCGTGGTACCAGGTGGAGACCAGGTCGTAGACCGGGAAGCGGGTCAGGCCCATCGTCGGCAGCCAGGTGCGGCCGGGGCGCGAGAAGTCCTCCGACGGAGGCGTGTAGTAGGGGGCCGCGGCGCTGCCCGGCGGTGCGATGTGCGACTCCACCTTCCGCACCCGCTCGGCGAGTTCGAAGTGGGTGCCGTCCAGCGACTCGATGGCCCGGTCCATCAGGCCCTGGAGCCACGCGCGGACCTCGTCGACGCCCTCGATGTGCCTGCCGTGCTGGTCCAGGTGCGCCAGCGCCACCCAGGGCGTCTCGGCGCCCGGCAGGATCTTCTCCGCCTCCCGCTTCATCTCGGCGAGCAGCCGGTGGTACTCGGCCCAGCCGTACGCGTACGCCTCGTCCAGGTCCAGGTCGGTGCCGTTGTAGTAGCGCGACCAGCGGGCGTAGCGCTCGCGGCCGACGGTGTCCGGGGCCCCCGCGATCGTCGGCGCGTACACCTCGCGCATCCAGTCCCGCAGCCGGACCACGGCCGCCGTCGCCGCCCCGGCCGCCTCGTCCAGTTCCGCGCGCAGCGCCTCGGGGCCGGTGGACGCGAAGTCCTCGAACCAGCCGCGGCCCTCCCCCGTGTCGGCCCACTCGCCGAGCTGGTCGACGAAGGTGGCGGTCGGCCGCGGCGAGGCGTACAGCTTGCGCTCCAGACCCAGCGACAGGGACTCGCGGTAGCCCGCGAGCGTCGCGGGCACCGCGCGCAGCCGCTCGGCGATCCGGGCCCAGTCCTCGTCCGTCCCCGTCGGCGTCACCGTGAAGACCTCGCGCACCCCGTGCACGGCGGTGCCCAGGTTGCCGACCGAGCGCAGGCCCTCCTCCGCCTCGTGCACGGCGAGTTCGGCGGTGAGGCGCTCGCGCAGCAGCCGGGCGCAGCGACGCTCCACGTCACTGTCCCCGCCGGGCCGGCGCTCCGCCTCGTCCAGCCGGGCGAGCGTGGTCCGCGCCAGCTCCGCGAGAGCCTCCTGCCCCGCGGGCGAGAGATCGGGCAGACGGCTGGAACTCTCCTGCGCGCCGAGGTACGTACCGGTGACCGGGTCGAGGGCGATGAGGTCGTCGACGTAGGCGTCGGCGACCTCGCGGGGCAGCGGGCTCTTGGTCTCTGACATGCGGACATCCTCGTACGGATACCGGTGCCGCGTCAGCCCGCTCCGGCAGGCCCGGTGGCGCGGGCGGCCGGATTTCGCTCACGGCGTGGCGGGGGGCGCGGAGGGCGCGGAGGGCGGCAGCAGAGGGCCGCACTCCCACTGCTGGAAGATCAGCCGCGTCTCGACCCGGGCCACCTCCCGCCGGGACGTGAACTCGTCCAGGACCAGCCGCTGGAGATCCGCCATGTCGGCGACCGCGACATGGACCAGGTAGTCGTCGGGACCGGTGAGGTGGAAGACGGTGCGCGACTCGGGAAGGGCCCTGATCCGGTCCACGAACGGGCCCACCAGCTCCCGGCGGTGCGGGCGCACCTGCACCGACAGCAGCGCCTGGAGCCCGCGCCCCAGCTTCGCCGGGTCCAGTTCGAGCCGGTGGCCGAGGATCACTCCGGCCCGCCGCAGCCTGGCCACCCGGTCCAGACAGGTCGACGGGGCGACGCCGACCTGGGCGGCGAGGTCGCGGTAGGTGGTCCGGGCGTCGTTCTGCAACAGCCGCAGCAGCTGGAGATCCACCGGATCCAGTTCGACGGACTCGGTCATGGGCCGAACGTAGCACGGTCACTGCCCCTGCCGACCCGTTCGGTGTTCACCCTTGCGCCCATGGACTCCGCTCGCACGCCCACGTCATCACCCCACGACGTACGCACCGCCCCGCACCCGGGCAGGGCACTGGCCACCGAGGCGGTGCACGCCGGCCGCGACGACCTCGCGGGCCGGGGACTGCACGCCCCGCCCATCGACCTGTCCACGACCTACCCGTCGTACGACAGCCGCGGTGAGGCGGCCCGCATCGACGCCTTCGCCACCACCGGCGCCGATCCTGAGGGCCCGCCGGTCTACGGCCGTCTCGGCAACCCCACCGTCGCCCGTTTCGAGACGGCGCTGGCCCGGCTGGAGGGCACCGAGGCCGCCGTCGCCTTCGCCAGCGGGATGGCCGCGCTGACCGCGGTCCTGCTGGTCCGCGCCTCGATGGGACTGCGGCACGTAGTGGCCGTACGGCCCCTGTACGGGTGCAGCGACCACCTGCTGACCGCCGGCCTGCTGGGCTCGGAGGTCACCTGGACCGACCCGGCGGGCATCGCCGACGCGCTGCGTCCGGACACCGGTCTGGTGCTCGTGGAGTCGCCCGCCAATCCCACCCTGGCCGAGGTGGACCTGCGGGCCGTCGCCCACGCCTGCGGGACAGTTCCGCTGCTGGTGGACAACACCTTCGCCACGCCCGTGCTCCAGCGCCCCGCCGAGCAGGGCGCCCGGCTGGTGCTGCACAGCGCCACCAAGTACCTCGGCGGGCACGGGGACGTGCTGGCCGGTGTCGTGGCCTGCGACGAGGAGTTCGCCGGCCGGCTGCGGCAGGTGCGGTTCGCCACGGGGGGCGTTCTGCACCCGCTGGCCGGATACCTCCTGCTGCGCGGGCTGTCCACCCTGCCCGTGCGGGTGCGGGCCGCCTCCGCCAACGCGGCGGTACTGGTCGAGCGGCTCGCCGCCGACCCGCGCGTGGCCCGCGTCCACTACCCGCGGATCGGCGGCGCGATGGTCTCCTTCGAGATCCACGGCGACCCGCACGAGGTCATCGCCCGGGTCCGCCTGATCACCCCGGCGGTGAGCCTCGGCAGCGTCGACACGCTGATCCAGCACCCGGCGTCCATCAGCCACCGCATCGTCGACGCCGACGACCGCCGGGACGCCGGGGTGGGGGACCGGCTGCTGCGGCTGTCGGTCGGCCTGGAGGACGTGGACGACCTGTGGGCCGACCTGGACCACGCGCTGGGGGAGCGGGTGGCGGGGGCGATCCCCCTGCGGGAGGCGCTGGCACCTGCCGAGTGACCACGGGGGCGGGCCGCCGCCCGCCCGCCCACTCACTCCCGCCCGCTCACTCCCGGCCGATGCGCTCGCCGTGCGGCAGCCGCGCCGCCGCCCGGGCCGCGGCGTCCAGGCGGGCCGTGACGACGAGGGTCCCCTCCTCGATCTGGTAGTCGAGGGGGAGGCCCAGGCCCCGCATGGCGGCGACCATGCCGGTGTTGGACGCCTGCGTCACGGCGTACACACTCTCGCAGCCGGTCTCCGCGGCCATCCCCACGAGCCTGCGGAGCAGCTCACCGCCGATGCCCCTGCGCTGCCACGCGTCCTCCACGAGCAGCGCGACCTCCGTCTCGTCCCCGTCCCACAGCAGGTGCCCCAGCGCGACGATCCGCCCCGAGGCGGTCTGCACGGCGAGCGTCCGGCCGAAGCGCGGGCTGAGCAGGTGGGCCAGATAGCGGTCGGCGTCAGCGACCGGGCCGTGGTACCGCATCCCGACGGTCGTGGACGAGCACCGCTCGTGCATCGCCTTCGCCGCCGCCAGGTCACGCGGGTGGGCGCGGCGGACCGTGATGTCGCTCCCCTCGGGCAGCGTCAGTACGTCCCGGCCGCGCGGGACCCGCGGACCGAGCCGGGCGTCCAGCTCCACCAGTGCCCGGGCCCGGGCGAACTCGGCGGGCGTGAACGGCAGGTACGGCCGCTCCACGCTGATCGTCCCGCCCTCCGGCGCGCGCAGCCGCAGCACGGTGTCCTCCAGTACGCCCTCCGGAGGCACCGCCTCCGACGGGCGCCCCCCGAGCGGCGCGGGCAGCGACCGGATGGTGCAGCGGCCCAGCAACTGCCGCAGCGCGAGGGGGAGTTCCGCGGTGTCCAGGGCGGTGCGGGTGGCCAGCCCCAGTATCCGGGCGGGCGCGTCCACCAGGTCGTGCGCGTCCGCCCGTTCGGTCCAGGTCTCGGTTCCGCCGGCCGCCGACACCAGGTCGGACAGCTCCGAGCCGGTCAGCTCGCCCGGGGCGCGGAGCAGGAACTCGTCCACCGTGCCGTCGGCCAGCGGGTGCGTCTGGAGGCTGAGGATGTCGATCCGCCGGCCGGCGAGGGCCGCGCACAACCGGGCCAGCGACCCGGGGGCGTCCCGCACCGTCGTCCGCATCCGCCACAGCGCGCTGTCCGTGGCCCGGCCACCGGAGTCGGGGCCGGGGAGGGACGTCGTCCCGGCCTCCGGCGACCCGGCCGGCCGTGCCGCGGACGGCGGCCGGGCGCCGGTATCGTCCGGCGGCGGGGCGTGTCCGGGGCGCCTTGACCGCCAGGTGCGGACGCCCGCCGTGGCGGCCAGGGCCGCCACCGAGGCCACGAGCAGGGCGGGCACCGCGGGGCCGTGCTCCATCAGGGGTGCGGCGGTCGTCGTCAGGTCGGACAGGTATCGACTCATGCAGCCACTGTGGAGGAGGGGTGTTGCGTGATCGCGAACGCCCCGTGACAGACGGGTAAAGAGTGCCTCTGGGGCATTTGTTGCACTTTTACGAGGAGGGCGGAGCCGCGGCTCTCCCCGTGCCGGACGGCAACTCCCGGCCGCGCACCGGGGGATGACGCCGATGCGCGGCACACCTGACAGGTTACGGGACCTGCGCGACCTGCGGGGCTACTGGCCGACCCGGCCCGGCCGGAGCACCTTCGTGAACAGCACCGTGCCGTCCTGCTCGCGCAGCCGGACCGTCATCTCGGCGGTGTCGCCGTCGATGTCGACCTCTCCGAAGAACTGGTAGCCGCCCGCGGGTGAGACGTTCGACGCGGTCGGCGCCTTCACGAAGACCCTCTCGGGGCCGAAGGTGCCGTCGAGGGCGCTGGCCGGGAAGGCACCCGCGTTGAGCGGTCCGGACACGAACTCCCAGAACGGCTCGAAGTCGGTGAAGGCGGCCCGTGAGGGCTGGTAGTGCTGCGCCGACGTGTGGTGCACGTCCGCCGTCAGCCACACCGTGCCGGTGATCCGCCGGTGCTTGACGAACCGGAGCAGTTCGGCGATCTGCAACTCGCGGCCCAGCGGCGCGCCCGGGTCGCCCTGCGCCACCGCCTCGACGTTCGCGCCGCCCTCGGAGGTGTCGGGCACGATCAGGCCGATCGGCATGTCGGCGGCGATCACCTTCCACACCGCCCGCGAGCGGGACAGCTCACGCTTGAGCCACTCCAACTGCTCGCGGCCCAGGATGCCCTGCGGGTCGACGCTCTGATCGCCGGGGGAGTTGGCGTTGCGGTAGGTCCGCATGTCCAGCACGAACACGTCCAGCAGCGGCCCCTGGCGCAGCACCCGGTGCACGCGTCCCTCCCGGGCGCCGGGGCGGAGGGTGGAGATCGGGAAGTACTCACCGAACGCGCGCCGGGCCCGGGCGGCCAGGACGTCGACGCTCTTCTCGGTGTAGCGGGCGTCCGTGTCCGCGATCACCTGTCCCGGGTACCAGTTGTTGCGCACCTCGTGGTCGTCCCACTGGATGACGGAGGGGACCCGGGCGTTGAAGCGCCGCAGGTTCTCGTCGAGCAGGTTGTAGCGGAAGTTGCCGCGGAACTCCGCGAGGGTCTCGGCGACCTTCGACTTCTCCTCGGTGGTGATGTTCCGCCAGGTACCGCCGTCGGGCAGCGCGGCCGCCTGGGCGATGGGGCCGTCGGCGTAGATGGTGTCGCCGCTGCACAGGAAGAAGTCCGGGTCCAGGGCGCCCATCGCGTCGAAGATGCGGTAGCCGCCGAGGTCGGGGTTGATGCCCCAGCCCTGGCCGGCCAGGTCGCCCGACCACACGAACCGCGTTCCCCTGCGCCGGCGCACCGGCACCGTGCGGAAGGTGCCGGGGACCGGCTCGCCGGTGCGGCGCGGGTCGTCCGGGTCGGCGAGGAGCACGCGGTAGTGGATCTGCTCGCCGGGCGGCAGACCGGTCAGGCTGGTCGTGCCGGTGAAGTCGGTGCCGGCCCCGAGCAGCGGGCCGCGCCATCTGCGCGGGTTGCGGAACGACTCGGTCGCGGACGTCTCCACGATCATCCGGGCCGGCCGGTCGGACCGCACCCACACGAGACCGGAGTGGGAGGTCACGTCCCCGGTCTGCACGCCCCACCCCGCCGCCGGCCGGCCGGAACGGGCGAACGCCGGCGCGGACCCGAGGGCCGTGGGCAGGGTGAGGGCCGCGGACGCGGCGAGGGAGCCGCGCAGCACGCTGCGGCGACCGGGCGACGGACGGTGTGACATGGATACGCCTCCAGGGACGGGAACCGGCCGGCGCTGCGGCCGGTGTGCAGAGCCAGACCTACTGGTGCGGCGCGGCGACCACGGAAATTCCGGGTGAACAGCCGCCCGCCCACGCGGGATCGCCCGGCCGCGCCCCGCGCGGTACTCGTCGGGACGCGGCCCGTCTCACACGGCCCGCGCCATCCGTTCCACCCCCGCCCGGACGCGCCCCGGCGTCAGGTGCGCGTACCCCAGCACCAGCCGCACCTCCTTCTCCGCCGCCTCGTCGCCGCCCGCCCCGTGTCCGTACTCCGTCAGCGCACGCACCGCGATCCCGGCCTCCCTCGCCCGCGCGAGGAAGCGCTCCTCGGGGCCGTAGCGCTCGGGGAGCGCGGCGATGGCGTGCAGGCCGGCGGCGATGCCGGAGACCCGCGAGCCGGGGAAGTGCTCGCCCAGCGCGGCGACCAGGGCGTCGCGCCGCTCGCGGTAGGCGCGCTGGCACGACCGCAGTTGACGGTCGTAGTCGCCGCGTTCCACGAAGCGGGCGAAGACGGCCTGGTCGAGGGCCGGATGTCCGAGGTCGGTGGTGCGTTTGCGCTGGACGGCGTCCTCCGCGAGCCACTCGGGAACCAGCAGCCAGCCCAGCCGCAGCCCCGGCGCCAGGGACTTGCTGACCGAGCCCGTGTAGGCGACGCGTTCCGGGTCGAGCCCCTGGAGGGCACCCACGGGAGCGCGGTCGTAGCGGAAGTCACCGTCGTAGTCGTCCTCCACGACGAGGCCGTCCACGGACCGCGCCCAGTCCAGCAGTTCGGCGCGCCGCCTCGCGGAGTAGGCGATCCCGGTCGGGAACTGGTGGGCCGGAGTCGTCACGACGCAGCGCACGCCCGAAGCGCGCAGCGGGCCGACGGCGAGCCCCTCGCCGTCCAGGGGCAGCGGCACGGTGCGCACACCCGCCGACGCGTACAGGGCGTCGTGCTGAGGACTGCCGGGGTCCTCGACGCCGGCGGTACGCGTCCCGCGCGCCCGCAACACGCTCGCGAGCAGGGCCGTCGCCTGCGCCACCCCGGAGACGACCATGATCCGCTCCGGGTCGGCCACCACGCCCCGGCGCCGCGAGAGCAGTTCGGCCAGCGCGGTCCGCAGCCGCGGCAGTCCGCGCGGGTCGGGGTAGCCGAGGTTCTCGTGCGGCAGCTCCGCCAGCACGCCCCGCTGTGCGGCGGCCCAGGCCGCACGGGGGAAGAGCGACAGATCCGGCGTCCCCGGCACGAAGTCGGTGTGGTCGCCCGGCGCGCGCGGGGCGAGGTCCCGCGCCCGGGGCCGGGCGGCCCGTACGGCGTCGCCCACCCAGGTCCCCGCGCCGCGCCCGCTGCGCAGGTAGCCCTCGGCGGTGAGTTGTTCGTACGCCTCGGTCACCAGTCCTCGCGACACCCCGAGGTCGGCCGCGAGGTCCCGGCTCGACGGCAGGCGGGTGCCGGGCGTGAGCCGCCCCGAGCGGACCGCGTCCCGCAACGCGGCCTGGAGCGCGCGGCCGCGCGCCCGGGCCGGCGCCGAGGCGGCGGGCAGCAGCAACTCCCAGGCGGCGGTCCCGGTCTCGCCACCGGTCCCGGTCGTGTCACCGGCCCCGGTCGTGCCACCGGCCTTGGTCGTGCTGCCGTGGGTGAAATCCGGTCGGCCGCCCGGGCCGGTCGGCGCTGGCGTCATGAAAGCAGTCCCCCGAGAATCATCCGCGCCCGATCACCCTCACCCTACGAGGAGTGGGGCCCGTCGGCACCGGATATCGCCGAGGCGGCAATCACCGGGCCGACCGGGCCGAGCGGGGCGCAGATATCCCGAATGTGCTGACGAATGCTATCGGGGGCTTTCTCCCAAAGTCTTCGAGCACGCTTTTCTCAGTCGTGCACGCCCCCTGGTGAACGCGGCCTCTGCCGCCTTCAGCGAAATATTGTGCAGACGGGCGAATTCCGCGGTGGATATGCCTGTGGCGCGGGCGAGTATGATTTCCTGCTCCCGCCCCCGAAGATGCCGGACCTGGCCGAGCAGCCATCTGCCGAAGTCCTCGTCGCAGACGTCCTCCTCGCCCGGGCCGGGGGTGTCGGCGAGCGCCGCACGGCGGAGGAGTCTGCGGCGACGTTCCAGGTCACGATGGAAGTCGATGCAGAGGCGGAGCGCCACGGAGGTCAGGAAGGCGCCGAGTCGATTCCGGTCCAGCGCGGCGTGGGCGGCCGTGCGGACGATGGTCTCCTGAACGCAGTCCTCGGCGTCCTGAAGGCTCGGCAGTCTTCGCCGGACCAGGCGCATGAGGCGTTCTCGATGCTGGAGGATTTCTTCCCAGGGTGATTCAGCGGGCGAGGGGAAGAGGGAATGGTGCGTCATGTCGGATTGCGGCCCGTCGTCTCTCGGTGAAGCAAGGGAAACCCAGGCCGACTTTCCCGTGGTCGGCCAGGGCCCTTTCCTACCCGAGCGTCTGGAGTGGCAAACCGGAATGCCTGTCCCCGCCGGAGGGGCATCGCCGCGGGCGGCCGCGGCCGCCCGCCTGCGGACGCGCTACGAGGAGACCGCGCGCAGCGAGGTGCCCACGGTCCCGGCCGGCCGGCTGCGGCTGCCGTCCAGCAGGACGCGGGCGACCAGTGCCGGGTCGTCGTTCATCGGTACGTGACCGCAGCCGGGCAGGCGCACCAGCCGAGCCCGCGGGATGACCCGCTTGGCGCGGAGACCCTGCCGGGGCAGCAGCAACCGGTCCCGGGCACCCCATGCCACGGTGACGGGGACGCCGGGGACGTCGTCGGCGAAGAGCACGGTGCGCCCCGCCCGGAGCGTCTCGGCGAAGCCTTCGGCCCGGGCGAGGGCGAGCGTCTCGGCGACCACGGCCTCGGGCGAGCGGCGCGCCGGACGGGCATAGATCGTGCTGGTCAGGGCGGTGCGGCCGGCCGCCGTCCGGGACAACCGCTCGACGAGGGGGAGCGGCAGGGCGCGAGCGGCCCGGCGCATGCCCGTCAGCACGCCGAAGGCGTAGCGCCGTTCGGTCTGCGTCCAGAAGCCGGCCGGGGAGAGGGTCGTCACCGACCGCACCAGGTTCTCCCGGCCCAGTTCCAAGGCCAGCAGACCGCCCAGGGAGTTGCCCGCCACGTGCGGCCGGTCCACGCCCAGCGCCGTGCAGAACGCGCCGAGCACCGCGGTCGTCGTCGGCAGGTCGTGCGGGAGCCCCTGCGGCAGCGCGGAGGACTGGCCGAATCCCGGCAGGTCCACGGCGATCACGTCGCGCTCGGTCGCGAGGATGTCGACCACCGGGTCCCAGGCCTGCCGGTGGTGGCCGATGCCGTGCAGGAGGAGCAGCGGCTCGCCGGCGCCCGCGCGCGTGTAGGACAGGGTGACGTCCTGGGGGCCGTGCTCGGTGGGGGCCGTGAAGGAGAGCGTTGCGGACATGGGGCTCCTTGTCGGGATCACGCGTCTGCGGGACCGCGTGGGCGATGGCGGCGTTGCATGGACGGACCGGTTGCGTAGACAGACTGTCAGTAGTGGCTACCGACGGGTAGCCCTCAGTGTCGCCCCTTCGCCCGGAACCGCCCGGAACCTCTCCTGCGGCGGGCGGTTCCGCCTGGACACGGCGAGGCGCGTCCGCTGGGATGGAGCGGTGACCGCCGACACCGCCACCGATGTCTTCGAAGCGCACCGCCCGGTCCTCCTGGGGGTCGCCTACCGCATGCTGGGTCGGCTGGCGGACGCCGAGGACGTGGTCCAGGAGGCCTGGCTGCGCTGGTCCGGTGCCGACCGGTCCGGTGTCCGCGAGCCGCGCGGCTACCTGGTGCGGATCACCACCCGGGTCGCCATCGACCGGCTGCGGCAGATCAAGTCGCGGGGCGAGACGTACGTCGGGCCCTGGCTGCCCGAGCCCTGTGTCACCGACTTCGGGGACGTCGTCGCGGACACCGAGGAGCGGGCCGTGCTCGCCGACTCCGTGTCCCTCGCCGTCCTCGTGGTCCTGGAGTCGCTGTCGCCGCTGGAGCGGGCGGTGTTCGTCCTGAGGGAGGCGTTCGGCTACCCGTACGCCGAGATCGCCGCCATGCTGGAGCGCGGCGAGGCGGCCGTGCGCCAGCTGGCCGGGCGGGCCCGCAGGCACGTGGACGAACGGCGGCCCCGCTACGAGGTCGACCCCGCGCAGCGTCGGGACCTCACCGAGCGCTTCCTCGCGGCGGCGACCGAGGGTGATCTCGACGGGCTGATGACGCTGCTCGCGCCGGACGTGCGGCTGGTGGGCGACAGCGGCGGCAGGGCCAGGGCACCGCTGCGCGTCGTGGAGACCTCCGGCAAGGTGGCCCGCTTCCTGCTCGGGGCCGCGCGGAAGGGAGTCCCGGACGTCTCGTTCCACTTCCTGGAACTCAACGGAGGCCCGGCGCTGCTGGTGCTGTCCGGGAGCGAACCCGACTGCGTCTTCCAGTTGGACGTGGCGGACGGCCGCATCCAGTCGGTCTACATCATCCGAAACCCCGACAAGCTGCGCTCCCTGGCCGCCCTGGGTTAGCCGCCTCCTGCCCCGCCCGAGCCCCCGTCCCGCGGCGGGGGCTCCGTCGTGCTGTTCACCGGATTGGTCTTGACCAAGGGTGTGGGCCGTTTTATGGTCGCAGAGAACTGCAACAACCTTTAATAAACAAGGGCGTCAAAACGCCGCCGGACCACGGCGATTGCGGAGGACAGGGTGGGGACCACGCAGTTGGAACCGGTACCGGAGCCGAAGTACTGGCATCTCAGGAACCTGCTCGGCCAGGCCCTGGACACGGAGTTCTCGGTGGGCGAGGTGCTGCCCAACGAGCGCGACCTCGCCGCCCGCTTCGGCGTGGCCCGCGCCACGCTCCGCCAGGCCCTGGAGCAACTCGAACTGGAGGGCAGGCTCCAGCGTCGACGCGGCGTCGGCACGACCGTCGCCCCGCCGCGCGTCGGCGTGGCCGTCGGCACCCGGCGGCACGACTGGCCCGGAGCGGCCGACGACGTCTGGCAGCCCGCCGACTGCGTCCTCGCCGCACCGCCCGCGGCCGTCGCCGACGCCCTGGGCACCGGACGGGACGAGCCGGTGCACACCGTGCGCCGTTCCCGCGGGACGCACGGCCTGCCCGTCGCGGCCGAGCTGCTCTACATCGCGCCGTCCTCGGTGCCCGACCTCACCGCCATCGACGCGCCCTCCGGCGCCGCACGCGCCCGTGCCGTGCTGCGCGAGTTGCAGCGCGGCGAACTGGACGGGCAGGAGAGCGCCGTGGAACTGGGATCGGCCGGCGCCGACGACGCCAAGGAGCTGGACCGGCTGCCGGGAGCGCCCGTCCTCGTGGTCACCACCCGCTATCTCACCGAGGGCCGCACCGCCGCGCTCTCCGTCGCCACCTACCGCGCGGACACCTGCCGGCTGACCTTCGGGGACTCCGGCGACGTCGAGATACACCACGGCCCGCAGACCCAGGCCTGCTGACGCCGGTCCGGGTCGATCCGCCGCCGATCGGGTCCGGCCCGGCCGGTGCCCTCGCCGGCGCACCGGCCCGGGTCAGCGGCGGGCCGTCGCGCCCTCGACGGCGAACAGCTGCTCCTCCACGTGGTCGAGCGCCAGCCGCAGCGAACCCGTGGCCACGGCTGCCTCTCCGAGCAGCGAGAGGGCCACCTTCGGCGGGCGCAGGCAATAACGTGCCAGCTCCTGCCGCAGCGGCTCCAGCACGCCGTCGAGGCCGGCCGCCCAGCCGCCGATGACGACCAGCTCGGGGTCGAGCGCCAGCACCAGCGCCGCCACGTCGTGCACCAGCCGCTGGAGGAAACGCTCGACGGCCGCGCGGGCCCGCGCGTCGCCCTCACGCGCCTCGGCGAACACCCTCGCGACCGCCTGCTCGTCCAGCGGATGCAGCGGCTGGTCCGTCGTGGACAGCAGCGTCTCCGGCGTCACCCCGCGACCCAGCAGGTGCAGCGCGCCGATCTCACCGGCCGCCCCGCCGTACCCCCGGTGCAGCCGCCCGCCGATCAGCGCCCCGGCCCCCGGACTCAGCCCGGCCAGCACGAACACGACGTCGTCGGACTCGGTGGCCACGCCCTTCCAGTGCTCGGCGACGGCCGCCGCGTTCGCGTCGTTCTCGACCAGCACCGGACACTTGAAGGAACGGCTCAGCCGCTCGCCCAGGCGCAGCCCCGTCCACTCGGGGAGCGCGGTGCTCAGCCGCACCGTGCCGTCCGCCTCGACGATCCCCGGCGTGGCGGCGCCCACGGCCCGCAGCGAACCGCGGGCGACCCCGGCCCGGCGCAACAGCTCGGCGACCGCCGTGCGCAGCCGCTCCAGCCGCTCGTCCGCCGAAGCCGTCTCGTCGACTTCCTTGGCCTGCGCGCCGATCACCCGGCCGTCCAGACCGGACAGGAGCGCGGCGACGCGGTGCGGCCCGATCTCCAGACCGAGCAGGTGCCCGGCCTCCGCCCGGAACCGGAAGCGCCGGGCCGGACGGCCCTGCCGCCGGGCCGTGCCCTCGTCGGCGGCCGCCTCGACGACGAGACCGGCCTCGATCAGCCCTTCGACGACACCCTCGACGGTCGGCCGGGACAGGCCCGTCACCCGGGTGATCTCGGTCAGCGTCGCGCAGTCCGTGGCACGCAACGCGTGCAGCACCACAGCGGAGTTGATCCTCCGCAGCAGCGACGGATCCCCGCCGGTCAGCCCTCCCAACGTCCGTCCTCCCAGCTCGTGCGCGTGTTGGCCGGATCGTACTCGGCCCGGTCCACCCCGGCGAGTGCCGGTCCGTGAGGTCATCACGGGCGGGTTGCCTCAGCCGGGCGCGACGAACCCCGACTCGTACGCCGTGATCACCGCCTGGGTGCGGTCCCGCGCACCCAGCTTGGCCAGTACCGCGCTCACGTGCGACTTCACCGTCTCCGTGCCGACGACCAGCCGGGCGGCGATCTCCGCGTTCGACAACCCGCGCGCCATCAGCCGCAGCACCTCGCCCTCCCGCTCGGTGAGCTGAGCGCGCGTCAGCTCCGCGCGGGCAGCGCGGTCGCCGCCGGCGTCGCCGTACTCGGCGGCGAGCTGCCGCACCGAGGCCGGGAACAGCAGCGACTCGCCCTCGGCGATCAGTCGTACCGCGTGCACGATCTCGGCGGGCCGGGCCCGCTTCAGCAGGAACCCGTCGGCGCCGGCGCGCAGCGCCTCGTAGACGTACTCGTCGTTCTCGAAGGTCGTCACCACGAGGATCTTCGGCGGGTCGGCCACCGTCCGCAGCAGCGCGCGGGTGGCCCCGATACCGTCCAGCAGCGGCATCCGGACGTCCATGGCCACCACGTCCGGCCGCACCTGCCGCACCAGCGGGATGACCGCCGCCCCGTCGGCCGCCTCCCCGACCACCTCGATGTCCGGCTGCGCCTCCAGCACGGCCCGCAGACCCGCGCGTACGAGGGGTTCGTCGTCGACGAGGAGCACTCTGACCGGCATTCGCCCAGCGTAGATCAGCCGGTCGGCAGCTCGACCCGCACCCGCCAGTCGCCGTCGCCGTCCGGTCCCGTGTGCGCGTGCCCGCCCAGCAGCGCGGCCCGCTCGCCGATACCGCGCAGCCCGCTGCCGCGCGGGGACGCGGCCCTGTCGTCCGGCAGGGGATTGCGCACCTCCAGCGTCAGGGCCCCGC
Organism: Streptomyces sp. NPDC045956; assembly: GCF_056430705.1. Classification (NCBI taxonomy): domain Bacteria; kingdom Bacillati; phylum Actinomycetota; class Actinomycetes; order Kitasatosporales; family Streptomycetaceae; genus Streptomyces; species Streptomyces sp. NPDC045956. The sequence goes on from NZ_JBWKKZ010000004.1 coordinate 79,564, forward strand.
CCGTCACCGCCACACTGACCCGCGCCGGCACCGCGCCCGCGTGCCGCAGCACATTGGTCAGCGCCTCCTGGAGGATGCGGTAGCCCTCCCGGGAGACGGGACCCGGCAGGGTCTCCACCGGCCCCGTGACCTGGGAGTCGATCGTCGCCCCGGAGGCGCGGGCGGACTCCAGCAGACGGTCGGCGTCGGCGAGCGTCGGTCTGGCGCTCAGCGGCCGCTCCGTCTCCCGCAGCACGCCGAGCACCCGCTCCAGATCCTCCAGCGCGGCCCGGCCGGTCTCCTCGATCGCGGTCAGGGCCCGGTCGGTGAACTCGGGACGGTTCGCCGTGCGGGCGGCCCCCGCCTGCACGACGGCGACGGTCAGGGCGTGGCCTATGGAGTCGTGCAGCTCGCGGGCGATGCGGGTGCGCTCCAGGAGCTGGTCGGTGCGTTCCTCCAGGGCGGCCAGGCGCTCGGTGGCGGAGGGACCGAGCAGCGCGCGGGCCCCCGCCGTCGCCAGGAGGCCGAGGCCGACCACGGCGCCGTACAGGGCGAGGAGGGGGAGCGGCGCGAGGAGGGCGTAGGCCCAGTGCGACGCGGCGTCCCGCAGCACCGGGATGTCGTCGACGCGGTGCCCCGCGGCGAGCCGGACCAGTTCCACGGTGAGGATCGGCAGCCAGACGCAGGCGCCCGCGGTCAACAGACCCAGGAGCAGGCGCCCTTCCAGCCACACCACCGTCCGCAGCCGGTCACGCCAGGTCGCCGAAGGGGCCACCGAGAAGCCCTCGTCGTCCTGTCCGGGGGTGAGGAGCCACCGGGCCTGCACGCCTTCGCCGGTGCGCACCGCCGGAACGAGACCCACCGGAAGCAACAGGGCCGCCGGCACCCACATGGCGGTGTCGTCGATGAGCGCCCACACGCTCACGACCAGCATCGGCACCCACAGGTACACGAGCCGTGTGTAAGTAGCCCCCCGGACCAGCGGGTGCAGAAAGCGGACCATTCCCTCATCGTGCCAGCCGCCACTGACACCCGGCTCCCCCGCACGGGGGAGACGGACTCCACCACCGGGGGAGGACCCGCCCCCGCGCTGACCGGCACGCTGATGCCATGACCAGCATCCACGTCCAGAACCTCACCAAGGAGTACGGCACCCGACGAGCCGTCGACGACCTCACCTTCACCGTCCGCCCCGGCCGCGTCACCGGCTTCCTCGGCCCCAACGGCGCCGGGAAGTCCACCACCATGCGCCTGGTCCTCGGCCTCGACCGCCCGGCCTCCGGCACCGCGACCGTCGGCGGACGCCCCTACGCCGCTCTCGACGAGCCGCTGCGGCACGTGGGCGCCCTCCTCGACGCGGACGCCGCCCACGGCTCCCGCACCGGCCGGGACCACCTGCGGGTCCTCGCGGCGAGCAACCGCCTTCCCGTGCGCCGGGTCGACGAGGTGCTGGAGGAGACCGGCATCGCCTCGGTGGCCCGCCGCCGGGTGAAGACGTACTCCCTGGGGATGCGCCAGCGGCTCGGCATCGCCGCCGCGCTGCTGGGCGATCCCGGGGTGGTGATGCTGGACGAACCCTCGAACGGTCTGGACCCGGAGGGCATCATCTGGATCCGCGAGCTGCTGCGCCGCCTCGCGGGCGAGGGGCGTACGGTCCTGGTCTCCAGTCACCTGATGAACGAGACCGCGTCCTTCGCCGACCACCTGGTCGTCCTCGGGCGGGGCCGACTGCTCGCCGACACCCCGATGCGGGAGTTCATCGACGCGCGTGTGCAGCCCGGCGTCCGGGTCCGGACCTCGGACGCCACCGCGCTCCACGCCGCCCTCGCCCGGCACGGGCACGAGGCGTCGGCAGGCCCCGACGGGTACTGGACCGTGCCGCACGCACGCGTGGACGACATCGGCCGCGTCATGTCCGCCGCCGGCATCCCGATCCTCGAACTGAGCCCGGCGGAAGGCACCTTGGAACAGGCCTACCTCGACCTGACGGCCACCGAGACCGAGTTCACCGCACAGCCCCAGGAGGCCTGACCGTGCACTTCGTACCCGTACTCCGCTCCGAGGCGCTCAAGGTGCGCACCCTGCGCTCGTTGTGCGGCACGCTGCTGGCCGTGTTCGCCTGCACCACCGCCTTCTCCGCGCTGGCGGGGGTCTCCGAGACCTCGGACCCGGAGTTCGACCCGCTGTTCACGGCCCTGTCCGGGGTCATGCCCGGCCAGATCGCCGCCGTCGCCTTCGGCGCCATGGCCGTCTCCTCCGAGTACCAGCGCAACGGGATCCGGCTCTCCCTGGCGGCGGTGCCGCGGCGCGGGCGGTGGTTCGCGGCGAAGCTCGTCGTCGTCGCCGTACCGGTCCTCGCGGTGGGGCTGCTCACCGCGTTCGCCGCCCTCGTCGCGGCCCGGGTGGGGCTCGGTCCGGCGGCGGACGGGCTCACCGCGGGCGAACAGGCGCGCGGAGTGGTGGGCTGCGGTGTCTACCTCATGCTGATGGCCCTGCTCGCGGCCGGCCTCACCGCCCTGTTCCGCAGCGGCGTGGCCACCCTGTCCACCCTGATCCCGTTCATCCTGATCGTCTCCTTCGTGATCGGGGACGCCGCGGGCGGTGTCACCGACTTCCTGCCGGACAAGGCCGGCCAGGTCGTCCTGTACGAGACGCACGACGGAACTCCGGGCCCCTGGGCGGGACTCGCGGTGACGGCGCTGTGGACCGCGGCGGCCCTCCTCGCGGGAGCCTGGCGGCTGCGCGGCCGGGACGCCTGACGCCGCCCGTGACTGACGCCCCGCCAATTGTCAGTGGCGGCCGGTTTACTGGACGGCATGGACATCGCCCGGCACATCGCCCTCGTCGACGAGCTGTGCTTCCGGCCCTTCCCGGCGGAGCACGGCCGGTCGGACGGGGGCACGGCGGGGCCCGGCCACTTCACGGCGGTGCTGGAGAGCAGCCACGGCCTGCCCGACGGCGACCCGGCGGAGCGGGCGGTGACGGTGGAGCAGTTCGAGAAGGACCGGGACGCGCTGTACGAGCGCCTCAGCCTCCGTTGGGGGGAGACGGACCCCTGGAACCTGCTGACGGTCCTGCTGCGGAGCGAGCGCGAGGAGATACCCGAGCCGTGGGCGGAGCTGAGCGCCCTCGCCCGCGTCGCCCACCTCTGGGAGGTGGCGGGCACCGGGCGCTGGGTCGCGGTCGCCGTCGCCGACCGGGACGAGGCGGACGAGGTGCGGCTGCTGGCCGTCGTCACGCGGGAGGCACCCCCGTGATCCCGGACTACTCCTCCGCCTCCGCCACGACCCGCAGCCGCGCGAACTCCTCTGCCATCGTCTGGGCCGTCCAGTGCGCGTTGAGCCCGCTGGGATTGGGCAGCACCCATACCCGGGTGTCCCCGAAGGTCCTGGTCTGCGGGCCCACCTGCGCCTTGCGGTCGTCGAAGGCCGCGCGGTAGGCGGTCACTCCGACGACGGCCAGCCAGCGCGGCCGCAACCGCGCCACCTTCAGCGCCAGCAGCCGACCGCCCTCCCGGTACTCCTCGGCCGTCAGCTCGTCCGCCCGCGCGCTGGCCCGCGCGACGACGTTCGTGATGCCGAGCCCGTACGACGGCAGCAGGCCCTGCTCCGACGGCTTCAGCAGCCGGGGTGTGAACCCGGACAGATGCAGCACCGGCCAGAAGCGGTTGCCGGGGCGGGCGAAGTGGTGGCCCGTGACGGCCGTCATCAGACCGGGGTTGATCCCGCAGAACAGCACGCGGAGGCCGTCCGCGACGACGTCCGGTACGAGACGGTCGCGGGCGGCCTCCAGTTCGGCGCGGGTGAAGCGCGTCAGAGGATCGCTCCGGGGGTGTAGCCCGCGGCGGCCGGGTGCTGCTTGACGATCTCCTCGATGCGGCCGACGACGACGCCGACCTGGTCGGCCGCGGCGCCGGTGAAGGAGAGCTTGTCGGCCATCAGCGCGTCCAGCGCGGCGCGGTCCAGCGGGATGCGCTCGTCGGCGGCCAGCTTGTCGAGCAGCTCGTTGCGCTCCGCGCCCTGCTCGCGCATGGCCAGGGCGGAGGCGACGGCGTTCTCCTTGATCGCCTCGTGCGCGACCTCGCGGCCGACACCGGCCCGCACCGCGCCCATCAGGACCTTGGTGGTGGCCAGGAAGGGCAGGTAGCGGTCCAGCTCCCGGGCGACGACGGCCGGGAAGGCACCGAACTCGTCGAGCACGGTCAGGAAGGTCTCCAGCAGTCCGTCCAGCGCGAAGAACGCGTCGGGGAGCGCCACCCGGCGCACCACCGAGCAGGACACGTCGCCCTCGTTCCACTGGTCGCCGGCCAGCTCGCCGGTCATCGAGGCGTAGCCGCGCAGGATCACCATCAGGCCGTTGACGCGCTCGCAGGAGCGGGTGTTCATCTTGTGCGGCATCGCCGAGGAGCCGACCTGGCCGGGCTTGAAACCCTCGGTGACCAGCTCGTGCCCGGCCATCAGCCGCACGGTCTTCGCCAGCGAGGAGGGCGCCGCGGCCAGCTGGACCAGCGTGGTGACGACCTCGTAGTCCAGCGAACGCGGGTAGACCTGACCGACCGAGGTGAAGGCCTGGGAGAAACCGAGGTGCGTCGCGATCCGCTGCTCCAGATCGGCGAGCTTGCCCGCGTCGCCGCCGAGCAGGTCCAGCATGTCCTGGGCGGTGCCCACCGGGCCCTTGATGCCGCGCAGCGGGTACCGGCCGAGCAGCTCCTCCACCCGGCCGTACGCCACGAGCAGCTCGTCGGCGGCGGTGGCGAAACGCTTGCCCAGCGTCGTGGCCTGCGCGGCGACGTTGTGGGAGCGGCCGGCCATGACCAGCTCGGCGTACTCGCCGGACAGCTTGCCCAGCCGGGCCAGGACGGCCACCGAGCGGTCGCGGATCAGCTCCAGCGAGAGCCGGATCTGGAGCTGCTCGACGTTCTCCGTCAGGTCGCGGGAGGTCATGCCCTTGTGCACGTGCTCGTGCCCGGCGAGGTCGTTGAACTCCTCGATCCGCGCCTTCACGTCGTGCCGCGTGACCTTCTCGCGCTCGGCGATCGAGGCGAGGTCCACCTGGTCGAGGACGCGTTCGTAGTCGGCGAGCGCGGCGTCCGGCACCTCGATGCCGAGGTCCTTCTGGGCCCGCAGCACGGCGAGCCAGAGCTGCCGCTCGAGCTTCACCTTCTGCTCGGGCGACCAGAGCGTGGCGAGCTCGGCGGAGGCGTAGCGTCCGGCGAGGACGTTCGGGATGCGGGGCTTGGCGGGAGCGGAAGTCACGTGTACGGATTCTACTGGCGATTCGTGCAGGCCAGCGCCGCGGGGTTGTTCGTCGGAAGCTACGAAGGCCGTCCGGGCGGGTGCGGAGCGGGCCCGCGCGGGGTCATGCCAGGTCCTCGTAGGGCAGCAGCTCCGGGCGCTTGGCCGGCAGGCCGTCGCCGGAGGACCGGCCGGTCAGCCTGCGGCCTATCCAGGGCAGCAGGTGCTGCCGGGCGAACCGCACGTCCGCCGTCCGCCGCATGATCCAGCCCGGCGGCGGCGTCTCGGGCACCGGCGCGTGCCAGTCGGGGTCCTCCGGCTCGTAGCCGAGGGACTGCCACACCGCCTCCGCCACCCGGCGGTGCCCGTCGGCGGTCAGGTGCAGCCGGTCCACGTCCCACAGCCGCGGGTCGGCCAGCGACCGGGCCCCGTACAGGTCGACGACGACGGCGTCGTGCTCCGCGGCCAGGTCGTCGATGATCGCGAACAGCGCCTCCATGCGCGGCCGGAACCGGTCCAGCACCGGCCCCTGCCGACCCGGGCTGCGCATCAGCACCAGCTGCTTGCAGTGCGGGGCCAGCCCTTCCACGGCCTGCGTCAGCAGGTCCCGCACCCGGGCCATGTCGCACTTGGGCCGCAGGGTGTCGTTGAGCCCGCCGACCAGCGTGATCACGTCGGCGCCCATGGCCGCCGCGACGTCGACCTGCTCGTCGACGATCTGTCCGATCAGCTTCCCGCGCACCGCGAGGTTCGCGTACCGGAAACCGGGGGAGCGGGCGGCCATCCGCGCCGCGAGGATGTCGGCCCAGCCCCGGTAGGAGCCGTCCGGCAGCAGGTCCGACATGCCCTCGGTGAAGGAGTCGCCGACGGCGACGAGGCTGGTGTGGGTGGGGTTCGTCTGCATGGCGACAGAAATGGTAGCCCCTGCACATACCCGCCGGTCGGTCGGCCTCCGTGCTGTCGCCCTTCCGTTCAGGTCCGCTGCCCGAACAGTTCCCGCAGCACGTCCTCCATGGTCACCAACCCGGCCAGCCGTCCGTCGGACCCGAGCACCGCGGCCAGGTGCGTCCGGCTGCGCCGCATGGCGGTGAGCACGTCGTCCAGCGGCGTGCTCTCCCGCACCCGTGCGATGGGCCGCATCTCCGGCAGCCGGAAGGGCAGGTCCCGCGGCGAGGCGTCCAGGGCGTCCTTCACGTGCAGGTAGCCGACGATCCGCCGCCCGTCGTCCACCACCGGGAACCGGGAGAAGCCGGACCGGGCCGACAGCCGCTCCAACTGCTCCGGGGTGATGCCCACGCGCGCGTGGACGACCTTCTCCAGGGGCAGCACCACGTCCCGCACCGGCCGCCGGCCCAGCTCCAGAGCGTCGTGCAGCCGCTCCTGGGCCCGGTCGTCGATCAGCCCGGCCTCACTGGCGTCCTTCACGATCTCGGCCAGTTCCGCGTCCGTGAAGGTCGCCGACACCTCGTCCTTGGCCTCGACCCTGAGCAGTTTGAGCAGGGCGTTCGCGAAGGCGTTGACGGTGAAGATCACCGGACGCAGCGCCCGGGACAGCGCCACCAGGGGCGGTCCGAGCAGCAGCGCGCTGCGCACCGGTTCGGCCAGGGCGATGTTCTTGGGCACCATCTCGCCGAGCAGCATGTGCAGGTACGTCGCCAGCGACAGGGCGATCGCGAAGGAGACCGCGTGCCCCACGCCCGACGGCAGGCCCACGGCGTGGAACAGCGGCTCCAGCAGGTGCGCGATCGCCGGTTCCGCGACGACGCCGAGGACCAGCGTGCACAGGGTGATGCCGAGCTGGGCCGCCGCCATCAGCGCCGACACGTGCTCCAGCCCCCACAGCACGCTCTTCGCCCGCCGGTCCCCCTCCTCGGCGTAGGGCTCCACCTGGCTGCGCCGCACCGAGATCAACGCGAACTCGGCGCCCACGAAGAACGCGTTGACGACGAGCGTCGCCAGACCGATCAGCAGTTGTACGGCGGTCATCGTGCGGCCTCCCCGTCCTCGCCGGTCGCGGATGCCGTGTCGAGCGGCGCGTGCAGCAGCACCCGGGCGGCCCGGCGTCCCGTGGCGTCCACGACCTCCAGTCCCCAGCCGGCGACCTCCACCGCGTCCCCCACGGCGGGGATGCGTCCCAGCTCGGCCGCGACCAGCCCGGCGACCGTCTCGTACGGCCCGTCGGGCACCCGGAGCCCCAGACGCGCCAGCCGGTCGACGCGCGCCGCGCCGTCGGCCCAGTACAGGGCGTGACCACGCTCGTCGGTACCGGCCGGGTCCAGTTCGGGCGTCTCGTGCGGATCGTGCTCGTCGCGCACCTCGCCGACGACCTCCTCGACGATGTCCTCCAGCGTGGCCACGCCCGCGGTCCCGCCGTACTCGTCGATCACCACGGCCATCGTGCGCCGGCCCGAGAGCCGGTCCAGCAGCCGGTCGACCGTCAGCGACTCGGGGACGAGCAGCGGCTCGCGCATGAGGTCGGCGACCGGGATGGCGGGCCGCTGCTCGGCGGGCACGGCGAGGACGTCCTTGACGTGGGCGGTCCCCACCACGGCGTCGAGGGTCTCCCGGTAGACGGGGAACCGGGACAGCCCCGTCGCCCGCGTCGCGTTCGCCACGTCCTCGCAGGTCGCGCGGGAGTCGAGGGCGATGACCTGCACACGCGGGGTCATCACGTTCCCCGCCGTCAGGTCGGCCAGGTTCAGCGTGCGCACGAACAGTTCGGCGGTGTCCGCCTCCAGTGCCCCCGCCTTGGCCGAGTGCCGGGCGAGCGCCGCCAGCTCCTGGGGGCCGCGCGCGGACGCCAGCTCCTCGGCGGGCTCCACGCCGAAGCGGCGGACGATCCGGTTGGCGGTGTTGTTCAGATGCGTGATGAAGGGCCGGAAGGCCGCGCTGAACCAGCGCTGCGGGCCTCCCACCCGCCTGGCGACGGCCAGCGGTGAGGAGATCGCCCAGTTCTTCGGCACCAGCTCGCCGACGATCATCAGGACGAGCGTCGACAGCGCGGTGCCCAGTACCAGCGCCAGTGACGAGGCCGCGGAGCCCGACATGCCCGCGCTCTCCAGCGGGCCGGAGATCAGCGCGGCCACGGAGGGCTCGGCGAGCATGCCCACCACGAGGTTGGTGACGGTGATGCCGAGCTGGGCCCCGGAGAGCTGGAAGGTCAGGTTCCGCACGGCCTTCAGCGCGCTCGCGGCACCCCGCTCCCCGCGCTCCGCGGCCCGCTCCAGTTCGCCGCGCTCGACCGTGGTCAGCGAGAACTCCGCCGCGACGAAGGCGCCGCAGGCCAGCGAGAGCAGGATCGCCACCAGCAGCAGGAGCACTTCGGTCATCGGGTCACCTCGCACCCATGATCGGCCAGGACGTGCCGGTGTGCGCGATGTCGTGCGCCGGTGGAGGCACCGAAGGACGGACCGGAGGAGGCGCCGGGGGAGAAGCCGGGCGGGACACCTGGGCAGGCGCCGGCGGGGGAGCCGCGTGGGCCGCCGGCGGAGGTGCCGGGTGGGACGCCTGGGCAGGCGCCGGGGAACTCGCCGAAGAGGACTCGCTCATGCGCCGGTGGTCACAGCCTTTCAGTCGGTCAGGGGCTTCACCCAGCGTCGCCACTGCTCCTCGGGCGCGTACCCGGCCGCCCGCCAGGCATGCTGGGCCCGCTCGTTGCGCCGCAGCACCATCGCGTCGCCGCGTCGCCCGCCGAGCCGTACGAAGCGCTCCTCCGCGGCCGTCAGCAGCGCGGAGCCGATGCCCCGGCGCCGGTGGTCCGGGTGGACCGCCAACCGGTACAGATGGCAGCGCCAGCCGTCGAAGCCCGCGATCACCGTGCCCACCAGCTCACCGCCGCGCTCGGCCAGGATCAGGGCCTCGGGGTCGCGGGCGACCAGCCGTTCCACGCCCTCCCGGTCGTCGCTGATGCTCGTCCCCTCGGCGGCGATCTTCCAGAAGGCCAGCACGACGTCCAGGTCCCCGGGCCCGGCGGCCCGCATCCGCAGATCGCTCATGATCAGATCCCACCACGCGTGTCGGGCGGTGTCGCGGGAATTCCGGCATGCGGACCGTCGGACATCAACTCGGCTCAGGGACAGTGGTCTCGATGCCATGGAGAGTCGGACGTCCGGGTGGGACGGCCACCCGGACGTCGAGCGGAGTCCGCTCTTGCCCCTGCTAGCGCTTCGGCGCCAGCTTCGAGGTATGGCGAAGACCCGGAAGGCCCAGCTGAACGTGCGGGTGGACGAGGGCACCGCCCGTGCGGCCCGCGAACGCGCGCTGGCCCGGGGAGTGAGCGTCAACCGCTACATCGAGGACCTGGTCCGGCAGGACACCGGCGAGGCGGGCCGCGCCTTCGTGGACGCGGCCGCCGACTTCATGCGGCGGTACGAGACGGTGTTCGCCGAAGAGGTCGGCGAGGGGCAGGCGCGCGGCTGAGCCGTCGCGCGACTTCGATGGACGACCTCAGGATCGACCTCGCCTGGCTGCTGATGCTCGCCGAACAGCGCACCCCGGGAGACCCCCGGGTCACCGACTGGGGAGCACTGGTCGCGGCCGTCGCCCGCCACCGGGCCGAGATATTCGACACCCCCGTCTACGACGGCCCGCACGCCCGTGCCGCCGCGCTGCTCCAGTTGCTGATCCACGTCCCCGCACTGGAGCGTTCCAACGCCCTGTTCGCCTCCGCGGTGGCCTACGCCTACCTGGTCGCCAGCGGGATCGAGGTCGTCACCACCCCCGAACGGGTGCGGGACCTCGCCCTGCTGGTCAAGAGCGGTGAGGCGTCCGTCGACGAGATCGCGGGAGAGCTGCGCGGGTGGGGCGGGTGACTACGTCCCGGCCCCGGGCGGCCGCCAGGCCGTGCCCAGCACGCAGTACGAGGTCGGCAGGGCCGGCCCGTTCTCCGGCATCATCACCCGCCGGTACGGGCCCAGCGCGAAGCCGGCCTCGCGCAGGGCGGCGACCGGCTCACGGGACAGGTGGCAGCCGCCGCTCAGCGGTGGCCACAGCGTCCGGTCCAGTGCCCGCTGGGTGAGCGTCATCACCCGGCCGCCACCCCGGCCGTGTTCGAAGAAGCGCAGCTCACCGCCCGGACGCAGGACCCGCCCCAGTTCCGCGAGGGCCCGGGGCACGTCGCGGACGCTGCACAGCACCAGCGAGACGACGGCCGCGTCGAAGGCCTCGCTCTTCACCGGCAGCGCCTCGGCCGCGCCCGGCGCCACGTCGACCGGCACCTGCGAGCGCAGCGCGGCCTCCACGGCCAGCTGTCGCAGCCGGCGCTCCGGTTCGATGGCGACGACCTCCGAGACGGTGCCCGGGTAGTGGGAGAAGTTCAGTCCGTTGCCCGCGCCGATCTCGATCACCCGGCCGGACAGTCCGGCGAGCAGCCGCTCGCGCACGCGCCCCATGCCCATCCGGCTCTCGGCACCCACACTGCACCTGGCGTAGCAGCGGGCGAACAGCGGGTGGTGCACGGAGTCCCGCGGCACCCCGCGGGGACGGGCGGATCGCAGCGGCATGGGACCTCCTTCACGAGGTGGTGCCTCACCCCGATTCTCCCCCTCACGGCCTCCGCGTACCCACCGCGCCGGCGGCGCGTTCCGCCCGGGGCACCGTCCGCGGGGCGCCGGAGGGGTACGCCGGCGCATCCGCGTGCGACGGCACGGGCGGGGCGAGCGGACGCCGTCCGGGCCACCCCGTCCGGCCCGTCCCGGCCCGTCCGGGCCACCCCGCCCCCCCCCGGCCGTCGGACCGTGCCGCGCGCCGCCGCCGCGGTCAGGGCGCCTGCCGTGCCCGGAACGCGTCCGCGTCCCACGTCCCTTCCAGCCGGGGCGCCAGCCAGCGGGGCGCCGACGACCGGAAGTCGCCCGGTGGGAGGGACGCCGCCCCGGAGGGCACGGCACCGAGCAGGGGGGCGCCGGCCACGTCGGGCAGATCCGCGAGGTTGCAGCGCGAGGCGAGGTCCGGGGCACCGGGCCAGCTGCCGATCACCACGCCGGGCAGCTCCAGCCCCCGGGTCCGCAGCTCACGTGCCGTCAGCTCCGTGGTGTTGAGCGTGCCCAGGCCCGCCGACGCCACCAGCAGCACGGGCGCCCCCAGCAGCGCGGCGACGTCGGCCAGCGTCCCGCCCGCGGCGTCGAAGCGTACGAGCAGTCCGCCCGCGCCCTCCACCAGCACCAGGTCGTGCTCGGTGGCCAGCTTGGCCGCCGCCTCCGCCACCTCCGCCGGACGCACCGGCGCCCGGCCCGCCCGGCGCGCGGCCGTACCCGGCGCCAGCGGGTCGGGGAAGCGGGCGACTTCGGCCGTCGTCACCTCGCCCGCGAGCCGCGCCACCTCCTGGGCGTCCCCGGGTTCGTCCGGCCGGACGCCGGTCTGCGCGGCCTTCAGCACGGCCACCGAGCGGCCGGCCGCCACCGACGCCGCGGCCACGGCGGCGGTCACGACCGTCTTGCCGACCTCCGTGCCCGTGCCCGTGATCACCAGTACCGGCATGTCATCCCTCCCGCGCCGCCGCACACACCGCGCGGGCGATCCGTGCCACGTCCGCGTCGCCCGTGACGTACGGCGGCATCGTGTAGACCAGGTCGCGGAACGGGCGCAGCCACACGCCCTCCCGCACGGCGGCCCGCGTCGCCGCCGCCATGTCGACGTCGTGGTCCAGCTGCACCACGCCGATCGCGCCGAGCACCCGCACGTCGCGCACGCCCGGCAGACCGGCGGCGGGCGCGAGACCCTCCCGCAGGCCGGCCTCGATCCGCTTGACCTCCCCGAGCCAGTCCTGGCCGAGCAGCAGCCCGATCGACGCGCACGCCACGGCCGCCGCCAGCGGATTGCCCATGAACGTCGGCCCGTGGGCCAGCACCGGCACCTCGCCCCGGGAGATGCCCTCGGCCACCCGCGCCGTGCACAGCGTCGCCGCCATCGTCAGGTAGCCGCCGGTCAGCGCCTTGCCGACGCACATCACGTCCGGCACCACCGCCGCGTGCTCCGCCGCGAACAACGCGCCCGTGCGCCCGAACCCGGTCGCGATCTCGTCGAACACCAGCAGCACGCCGTACGCGTCGCACGCCTCCCGCAGCACGCGCAGATAGGCGGGGGAGTGGAACCGCATCCCGCCCGCGCCCTGCACCACCGGCTCCACGATCACCGCGGCCAGCTCGTCGGCGTGCCGCTCGATCACGGACCGCAGGTGATCGGCGTACGTCTCCTCGTACTCCACCGGGGGCGCGTCCGCGAAGACCTGACGCTGCAACACCCCCGTCCACAGGTCGTGCATCCCGCCCTCGGGGTCGCACACCGACATGGGCTGCCAGGTGTCGCCGTGGTAGCCGCCGCGCCAGGTCAGCAGGCGGCGCTTGGCGGGGCGGCCCAGCGAGCGCCAGTACTGAAGGCACATCTTGACCGCGACCTCGACCGAGACCGACCCGGAGTCGGCGAGGAAGACGTGCTCCAGCCCCTCCGGCGACATGTCGACAAGGAGCTTCGCCAGTCGCACGGCGGGCTCGTGGGTGAGCCCGCCGAACATCACATGGCTCATCCGCCCCAGTTGCTCGCGCGCGGCCTCGTTCAGCACCGGGTGGTTGTACCCGTGGATCGCCGACCACCAGGACGACATCCCGTCGACCAGTTCGGCCGAGCCGTCGGCCGGCCGCAGCCGCACCCCGCTCGCCGACTCCACGACGAGCGGGTCCTGCCGGCCGGGCATGGGGCCGTACGGGTGCCAGACGTGCCGACGGTCGAGCGTCAGCAACTCGTCCACGGTCAGCTCGGGCTCAGGCATTGGGCGCGAGGTCCGTTCCGGCACCACGGCGGCGTACGGCGACCAGGTCGGTACGGATCTCACCGGCCCCCGCCCCTCCGGCGGGCACGGCCGAGCCGTGGTCCGCCCCGGCCGGTACGGAGCCGCAGACACCGCCCCCCTCGTGGGGGCCGCAGCCGTCGCCTTCGTGGGATCCGCACCCGCCGCCACCCTCGTGCGACCCGCACCCGCCGCCCGCCGTGGCCCGGTGCTCGGGCAGGGTCACCTCGCCCGCGCCCTCCACCTCGAACCCGGCGTCCGAGATCATCTCCAGGTCGGTCCGGCCCGCCTGCCCCTCACTGGTGAGGTAGTCGCCCAGGAAGATGGAGTTGGCCAGGTGCAGGGCGAGCGGCTGCATCGTGCGCAGATGGACCTCGCGGCCGCCCGCGATGCGCACCTCGACGTCCGGGCAGACGAACCGCGTCATCGCGAGGATGCGCAGGCACCGCTGCGGGGTGAGGTGCCACTCCTTCGCCAGCGGCGTGCCCTCCATCGGGATGAGGAAGTTGACGGGCACCGAGTCCGGGTCCAGCTCACGCAGCGAGAAGACCACGTCGACCAGGTCCTCGTCGCTCTCGCCCATGCCCGCGATCAGTCCCGAGCAGGCGGAGAGTCCCGCCGCGTGCGCCTTGCGCACCGTGTCCACCCGGTCGGCGTACGTGTGCGTGGTCGTGATGTCCCCGTACGTCGCCTCGGAGGTGTTGAGGTTGTGGTTGTAGGCGTCGGCGCCCGCCTCGCGCAGCCGCTCCGCCTGGCCGTCCGAGAGCAGACCCAGACAGGCGCACACCTCGACGGCCTCGTTCTGCTCCTTGATGGCCTTGATGGTGTCCGAGACCCGGTCCACGTCCCGGTCGGTCGGGCCGCGTCCGCTGGCCACCAGGCACACCCGCTTGGCGCCGCCGGCCAGGCCCGCCGCCGCGGCGCGGGAGGCCTGGTCGGGCTTGAGCCACGTGTACTTGAGGATCTCGGCCTTGGAGCCGAGCCGCTGCGAGCAGTAGGAGCAGTCCTCGGGGCACAGGCCCGACTTGAGGTTGACGAGGTAGTTGAGCTTCACCCGTCGGCCGAACCAGTGACGGCGCACCTTGCCGGCCGCGGCCACCACATCGAGCAGGTCGTCGTCGGAAGTGGCGAGGACGGCGAGCGCCTCCTCGCGGGTCGGCGTCTCGCGCCGAAGCCCCTTGTCCACCAGCGTGTTCAGCAGGTCCATGAGAGCCGATCCTGTCCTAAGGGGCCGTCCGGGGCCAAGGAGACTTCGCACAACACTGCCAGTTCGACGTGTGGGTATTGCCACACCTCGCGGGGGTGGCGGTGCCGCTATCGTCTGTCCACTGCCTACAAATCCTCTGGAGGACCGATCCATGGCGTTCGGCTGGATCGACGAGCAGGCCCGGGCGCGTCGCGAGGCGGGTCTGGTACGCATTCTGCGCCCCCGCCCGGCCGACCCGGCAGCGCTGGACCTGGCGAGCAACGACTACCTCGGACTGGCCCGGCACCCGGAGGTCACCGAGGGGGCGGCCCGGGCCGCGCGGACGTGGGGCGCCGGCGCCACCGGCTCGCGCCTGGTGACCGGCACGACCGAGCTGCACGCCGAGCTGGAACACGAACTGGCCGCCTTCTGCGGTTTCGAGGCGGCGCTCGTCTTCTCCTCCGGCTACGCGGCCAACCTCGCCGCGGTCACCGCGCTGGCACCGCACGGCTCCCTCGTCGTCTCCGACGCGGGCAACCACGCCTCGCTGATCGACGGCTGCCGGCTGGCCCGCGGCGCGACCCAGGTGACGGCGCACGCCGACCCGGACGCCGTGCGCAAGGCGCTGGCGACCCACGAGGGCCCCGCCCTCGCCGTGTCCGACACCGTCTTCTCGGTCGACGGCGACGCCGCGCCGCTGGCCGGGCTCGCGCAGGCGTGCCGGGAGCACGGCGCCGGGCTGGTCGTCGACGACGCCCACGGCCTCGGCGTCCTCGGCGAGGGCGGCCGGGGAGCCGCGTACGAGGCGGGCCTCGCGGGCGCGGACGACGTCGTCGTGACGGTGACGCTGTCCAAGTCGCTGGGCAGCCAGGGCGGCGCCGTGCTCGGACCCGCCCCGGTGATCGAGCACCTGGTCAACGCGGCCCGGACCTTCATCTTCGACACCGGCCTCGCCCCCGCGGCGGCGGGCGGGGCCCTCGCGGCCCTCGAACTGCTGCGGCGCGAACCCGAACGGGCGGCGCGCGCACGGGCGGTGGCGGGCGAACTGCACGCTCGCCTGACCGCCATGGGCCTGTCCGCGGTGCGTCCGGACGCCGCGGTCGTGTCGGTGCGCGCGCCCTCCCCGGAGGGAGCCGTCCGGTGGGCGGCCGACTGCCGTTCGGCCGGCCTGTCCGTGGGGTGCTTCCGGCCTCCTTCCGTACCCGACGGCATCTCACGGCTCAGGCTGACCGCTCGGGCGGACCTCTCCGCGGAACAGGTGGAGCGGGCGGTACGGGTGATCGGCGCAACGCGGCCATGAGTCGGCGTGGCACGGCCGTGCTCCGCACGATGCGACCCGGGTTCAGCGGTGGTGGACCGCGCCCGTGAACGACGCCCAGCTCTCGGGGGAGAAGAGCAGCGCGGGTCCGGCCGGGTCCTTGGAGTCGCGCACGGCGAGCAGTCCGGCCCATGGGCCGGCCGACGGCCGTGCCGTCTCCACGCAGTTGTTCGCTCCGGTGCTGTAGCTGCTGCGCAGCCACGGCAGGTCGGGCAGATGGGTTCCGGCCGGGATGCTCCGGCGGAGTGGGGACGGGGTGCCTGGCATGGTGCCTCCTTACGCGCCTGCCGCGGTCGCGGCGATGAAGTCCAACGATTCCTGGGGCGAAAGGGCATGGAGCAGAAGGGCGTTGAAGGCCTCGGTGTAGGCCTCCAGGTCTTCTTTCCGTTCGAGATGCAGGCTACTCGTCAAGTGGTCGAGAACAACCACGTCCAGATCAGAAGTGCTCGAAAAAGAGAAGATTACGAAAGGGCCGGTGACACCGATGTGCGCCCCGGCGGCGAACGGCAGGACCCGGAGCCGGACATGGGGGAGGCGCGCGGCCTCGACCAGGCGTGCCAGTTGCCGTTCCATGACCCCGGGGCCGCCCACCTCCCGGCGGAGCACCGCCTCGTCCAGGACCGCGCTCAGCTCCAGCGGCGGCTGGCTCCGCAGCACGTCCTGTCGGGCCAGCCGGACCTTCACCAGCGTGTCCAGCCGTTCCTGGGGCAGCCCGTCCGCCGCGGCGCGTGTCACCGCGCGGGCGTACTCGGGTGTCTGGAGCAGCCCCGGCACCACCGTGGTCTCCAGGGTGCGCATCGCGCTGGCCTGGGACTCCAGGCTGATGAAGTCGCGGTAGGCCGGTGGCAGCACCCCGCGGTAGGCGTGCCACCAGTGGTGCCGGCCGCCCGCGTCGTCGGAGCCCGCCAGGACCTCCAGCAGCTCCCGGAGCCGGGAGTCGTCGACACCGTAGGCGTCGAGGAGTAACCGCACGTCGGCCGGTTTCGCCCCGCTGGTCCCGGTCTCGATGCGGCTGACCTTCGACTGGTGCCAGCCCACCAACCGGGCCGCCTCACCGCTGGTGATCCCCGCCGACGTGCGCAGGGCGCGCAGTTCGGCGCCCAGCTTCCGACGGCGCACCACGGGACCGTGTTGCATGGGCCACTCCCCCTTACTCCTTACGGGCCGCCCAAATCCGCTCTGCCGTCGCAGAGTTCACCGCTTCGAGCGACAGATATATGCATATCTTGGTGGATCGCCGCCCTTCACGGGCCTGGTGGTGGCAGTCTGGCGGCGAAGCACCAGTCCGGGACCGTACTCGAACCGTCCGCTCCGTGTCCGGTTGCGGTCCCGTGGGAAAGGGACGACGTCGCCATGGCAGACCATCTGGAAGCCTCCGTCACTCTGCCGAGCGATCCCGCCTCGGTGGCCGCCGCGCGTACCTATGTGGTCGGGACCCTGACCGAGTGGGGCCTGCCGACGGACGCGGATCTCTCCGACACCGTCCGGCTCATCGTCTCCGAACTGGCGACCAACGCGGTCCAGCACACGTTCGGACAGTCGCCCACCTTCACGGTGGACCTCGCGCTCGACCGCGACGAGCGGCTGCGCATCGGCGTCACCGACAGCCATCCGCGCTTCCCCAAGCGCCTGCCCGCCGCGGTGCAGCAGGACAACGGCCGGGGCATGGTGATCATCCGCTGGCTCACGGCGGAGGGCGGGGGCAGGCTGAGGGTGCGGCCCACCCGCGAGGGCGGCAAGACCGTCTCCATCGAGTTGCCCTGGACGCCGCCGGGCCGCCCGGTGGCCACCGAACCGGCCGCGGTGGTCGGGCGGACGCCGGGAGAGCCGGAGCGCTCGCGCTGAGCCGCCTCCGGTGCGCACGACGCCGGTGCCGCGCAACCCGGCGGGGTGACGGCGGAACAGGCGCCGTCACCCCGCGCGGGCGGCCTACTTGACCCGGCCGTACCAGACGCTGCTCGTCCAGATCTTCTGCAGGCGCACCACGTCACCGGTCTTCGGAGCGTGCCAGATCTTGTTCTTCCCGGCGTAGATGCCGACGTGGTAGACGCTGCGGCCCGAGTGGAAGAACACCAGATCCCCGGCCCTGCGGCTCTTCGAGGAGATGTGCCGGGTCTTGTTGTACTGCTGGGCCGCGGTGCGCGGAAGCTTCTTGCCGACCTTCTTGAACGAGTACAGCGTCAGGCCGGAGCAGTCGAACCTGCCCGGTCCCACGGCGCCGTATTTGTAGGGCGCACCTTTCTTCGAGGCCGCGATCTTGAGGGCCTTCGTCGCGTGGCTCGCCGCGGCGGCCTCGGAGGCGACGCCGGGGACCACCACGGAACCGCCGACGGCGGCGAGGGTGAGAGCCGAGGCCGTACCGGCACGGGCCATCAGTGACGGGACACGATTGAGCGCAGACATGCGCAACCCTTCGTCAGCCGCCTGTGAAGGATGACCTGTCGGATTCGGGCTGGCGAAGTTGCCCGGCCGCACGGGTGCGGCTTCACCCCAAGGGCTGCTCGGTCCGGTGCCTGATTCGCGCAGGCGACCGTTCCGGCGACCCGTCGTGCTCGGGTCCTCCACTCCTGCCGATCCACTCCTGTCGACCGGTCGTCCGGGCGGCGGCAGGATTCGGCGTCCGCCCGGACCGCCCCGCCGCTGCGGCGGGGGCTTGTCGTCAGTCACGGATCTTGTCTCGCCCCGTGGGAAAATCCCAACGGAACGTGGCTTTTGTGTTGTTACTCACCACTCACCCGTTCGGGTGGACGCAGCGCGTTCGAGTCGCGCGGGGTTGCGACGGCGGGGCCGGGACCAGCGGCGGAGTGGCTCGTTCCGCCGCTCGGGCAGCCGCGTTCCGCAACTGCGGGGAGCCGGAAATTGCCGGTGTTCCTACGCCGAAAGGGGGTAAGCCGTTTGGTGCGTTTCGGGTGTGTGGGCGTCAACTGTCGGAAGGCGGCGGCAGACTGACGCGTGCCGTCCGCCGCTCCCCGTCCAGGACGCGCAGCGCCCGGGCCAGGGTGGCCGCGTGCAGTTCCGTCTCGCCCCGTCGATGCATCAGGGCCAGCGCGTCGCGCAGGGCGGTCGCCTTGCCGACCAGTGCCTGGGCGGCCCGCAGACCGCGGTAGGTGTCGCCGTCCTGCGCCGGGTTGATGCGGCCCAGGAGATCGACGACGTCCAGGTAGCAGTCGATCAGCTCGGCCTCGGCGCGGGTGAGGGCGGGCAGGGGAGGCGGCTCCGGCGACGGCATCGTCGGCTCACCTCGCGCCGTGCGCGGCGGTCTCGTCGATCGGTGCCCCGAGGAGGACGACGCGCTCCTCCAGCGGCTTCGCGTACGGGTCCACGGCCCGGTCGCCGGTGCCGGCGCGCTCGGTGAACCCGGGTGGTACGTGGCGGGCGGACGACCGGACCATGACGAACCCCTCCTCGTGGCAGCGCCGTTGAGGGCGGCACTGTCTCCGAAAAAAATGTACAGGACGTACACCCGGGGGAGGAGGGAGTCGCGACGAGGACCGCGGTCCGGTGGCGGAGGGGTGCCTCACCGCCCCTTCGGAGGTTCGTGCAGGCCGAACGGGGAGCCCTGGTCGTCGCGGCAGAGGGCGAACCGGCCGAACCGCGCGGCCGACTGCGCGTCCTCCGCGCCGAGGTCCCCGACCGACCCGCCCAGCTCGCGGACCCGGACGATGGCCTCGTCCAGGTCCGAGACCCGGAAGAAGAGGTACGGGGACGCCTGTGCGTCCCCTCCGTGCAGGCCGCCCGGAAGGCCATCGGTCCCGACGGTGAATCCGCCGCCCGTGGGTCCGGGTTCGAGGGTCCAGCCGAAGAGGGTGCCGTAGAAGGCGCGCCCGCGTTCGGGGTCGGCCACGCCGAGTTCGAAGAACGACGGTTCGCCTGCCATGGGGGACCTCCTGTGGGCCGGTGGCCGTGCTCTCCCCCGGCTCCATCGTCCTCCCCGGCGGGCGGCACCGCAGCCGGTGGCCGCGAGCCGAACCGTAAGCTGGGGCCATGGCCTATGAGATTCCGGTGACGCAAGCCAGGGCTGAGCTCGCCGATCTGATCAACCGGGTCGTGTACGGCGGTGAACGGGTCGTCGTGACGCGGCACGGCAAGCCGCTGGTCGCCCTGGTCTCCGCCGCCGACCTCGAACGCCTGGAGGGACTGAGGGAACCGGCGGGGGAGCAGGTGGTCGGTGCGCTCGCCCGGGTCCGGGACGCCGCCGCCCCCACGCCCCGCGAGCACCACCGCTTCGGCATCGCGGCGGAGCACCGGGGGCCGAACCCGTCGTAGGGGTGTCCGGGCGGAGCCGAACCCGTCGCGGCGAGCAGCCGCCGCGGGCCTCGGCCCTTCGCGGCGGCGCACTCCGCACCGGTGCTCAGGCGACCGGTGCGGGAGCCGGGGCCCGGTCGGGGGCCGGCGAGTCGCCGCCCTTGCCCTGCCGCAGGGCGTTGCCGAGCACGACCGCGCCGAGGCCGAGCGCGGCCCACCACGCGAGGGTGAGCGCGTGACCGGTGGCCGCGGCTCCGTCGAAGAAGGACACCGAGCGCAGCAGTGAGGCGCCCGCGCCCGGCGGGAGCCACTGGCCGATCGCACCGGCCGGCTGCGGCAGCATCTCCGGTGCCGAGGAGGCACCCGAGAAGGGATTGCCCAGGAGCATCATCACGGCCGCGCCCAGACCGATCCCCGCTTGTCCCATCAGAGCCGCCAGCCCCGCCACGCTCGCCCCCACCGCGAGGACCGACAGCCCGAAGACGCCGGCCACGGCCCACCAGTCACCGACGACCGCCCCGAGCCAGCTGTGCGCGAGGGCCGCGGCGACCAGACCCGCCACCGCGGAGGCGCCGACCAGCGCGACGACCGTACGGATGCCGCGCAGGCCCAGCAGGGTGGTGACGGCGCCCGCCGCGATCCCGGCCAGTGCCAGCGGCAGCACGCTCGCGCCCAGGGCGGCGCCGCGCGGGTCCGCCTCGGGTGCGGGTACGACGTCGACCACCTGGGCCGGGGCCTTCTCCGCCGTCCCCCGCGCGGCCACCGCCTGCTGGAGCAACTGGGCGACGAGAGGGCTCGCCGCCGATGCCGTGAGCAGCTTGCCGCCGCGGTCGTCGGCGACCACCGCGCCGTACACGGTCCGGTCCTCGATGGCGGCCCGGGCCGCCGCCTCGTCGTCGTAGCGGTGGATCTCGAAGGCCCCCTCCTGCCCGGCGAGCCGCTGCTCCACCTGCGTGACCGCCCCGGGCGGCCCCGCCACACCGAGCGGCAGGTCGTGGGGGGCCGTACGGGCGGCGGGCCAGGCGAAGGCCCACAGGGTCAGGGCGACCAGTACGGGCACCAGGGCGATCACGGCGATCACGCGGCGGCGGCTGTCCATGAGGACTCCTGAAAAAGAAGGATCGTTCGTTTTACTTCTGTGCCCACCGTGCGCCCGGCGCGGTCTCTTGTCAAGAAGGAACGTTCGTTTTAGCGTGGACACCATGGCCCGCGTATCCCAGGAACACCTCGACGCCCGCCGCCGGCAGATCCTCGACGGCGCCGCCCTCTGCTTCGCCCGCAACGGGTTCCATGCCACGTCGATGCAGGACGTGCTGAAGGAGGTCGACCTGTCCGCGGGGGCCGTCTACCGCTACTTCAGCGGCAAGGACCAGCTGATCGAGGCCATCGTCACCGACGTGATGGGCGTCCTCCGCGACGTGTACGAGCGGGCCGCGCTGGAGAGCCCGCCGCCGATGCCCGACGAGCTGATCGCCCAGACCGTGGCGCACATGCAGCGGGAGCGGCCGGCGCTCACGGACGACGGGGAGTGGCTGTTCCCGCGGCTCATGATCCACGCCTGGATGGAGACGCAGCGCAACGACGAGCTGTCGGCCCTGCTGGGGGAGGGCTTCGACGCCGTGACGGCCGCCTGGGTGAAGGTGGTGGTCCGCTACCAGGAGAGCGGCATGATGTCCGCCGACGTCGATCCCCGGGCCGTGGCCCGGACGCTGATGGCCACGGTGCAGGGCTTCGGGGTCCAGCACGTGCTCTTCGGCAGCTTCGCTCCCGAGGCGCTCCGTGCGGGCGTGCGGGCGCTGGTGGGCATGCGGGAGGCCGCCGACGGCACCGGTAATCAGTCGGTCAAATCCGGGTGACGTGGCGGAAACACTGCGAGCCTACTCTGCACCCCGATCCACCTGCGGTTTCGTGGGCACCGGCGTCCGCTTTCCCGCGCATCCTTGTGTGTTACATCTGGAACCGTCGCGGTGGCCGCGGCAGTCGGGCCGTGCGTCCCGGCGTGAAGCCCTGTGAGGTGGTACGTGCAGCTGACCCCGCACGAGCAGGAGAGACTGCTCATCCATGTGGCCGCGGATGTGGCGGACAAGCGCCGCGCGCGAGGCGTGAAGCTCAACCATCCCGAGGTCGTCGCGCTGATCACCGCGCACATCCTCGAAGGCGCCCGGGACGGTCGCACGGTCAGTGAACTCATGGCCTCAGGCCGCACGCTGCTCCGGCGCGACGAGGTCATGGAGGGCGTCCCGGAGATGATCCACGACGTGCAGGTCGAGGCCACCTTCCCCGACGGCACCAAGCTGGTCACCGTCCACGATCCGATCATCTGACGGGGCGGCAGCCATGATCCCCGGAGAGATCCTCTTCGCCGACGAGCCGGTCGTCTGCAACGAGGGGTGCGAGATCACCCGCCTGACCGTGCTCAACACCGCCGACCGACCCGTCCAGGTCGGGTCCCATTACCACTTCGCCGAGGCGAACCCCGGCCTCGACCTCGACCGCGCCGCGGCCCACGGCAAGCGGCTCAACATCGCCGCAGGCACCGCCGTCCGGTTCGAGCCCGGCATCCCCGTCGACGTGGAGCTCGTCCCCCTGGCAGGGGCCCGCGTCGTCACGGGGCTGCGCGGCACGACCGGAGGTGCCCTCGATGCCTGAACTGACCCGCCCCGCCTACGCGGACCTGTTCGGCCCCACCACCGGTGACCGCATCCGCCTCGCCGACACCGACCTTCTCGTCGAGATCGAGGAGGACCGCTCCGGCGGGCCCGGCCGCTCGGGTGACGAGGCCGTCTTCGGCGGCGGCAAGGTCCTGCGCGAGTCCATGGGCCAGTCGCGCGTCACCCGCGCCGAGGGCGCCCCCGACACGGTGATCACCGGAGCCGTGGTCATCGACCACTGGGGCGTGGTCAAGGCCGACATCGGCATCCGCGACGGCCGCATCACCGGCATCGGCAAGTCCGGCAACCCGGACACCATGGACGGCGTCCACCCGGACCTCGTCATCGGCCCCGAGACGGAGGTCATCGCCGGCAACGGCAAGATCCTCACCGCCGGGGGCATCGACACGCACGTCCACTTCATCGCCCCGGCCGCCGTCGACGAGGCCCTCGCCTCCGGTGTGACCACCCTCATCGGCGGCGGCACCGGCCCCGCCGAGGGCAGCAAGGCCACCACGGTCACCCCCGGCTCCTGGCACCTCGCGCGGATGTTCGCGGCCCTGGAGTCCAGCCCCGTCAACATCGGCTTCCTCGGCAAGGGCAGCACGATGTCCAAGGAGTCCATGCGCGACCAACTGCGCGCGGGCATCCTGGGCTTCAAGATCCACGAGGACTGGGGCGCGACCCCCGCCGTCATCTCCGCCTGCCTGGACGTCTGCGAGGAGTCCGGCGTCCAGCTCGCCGTCCACACCGACACCCTGAACGAGGCCGGGTTCATCGGCGACACCTTCGACGCGATCGCGGGACGCACCCTGCACGCCTTCCACGTCGAGGGAGCCGGCGGAGGCCACGCCCCCGACATGATCACGGCGGTCTCGCTGCCCCACATCCTGCCGGCGTCCACCAACCCGACCCGGCCGCACACCGTCAACACCGTCGAGGAGCACCTCGACATGCTGATGGTCTGCCACCACCTGAACCCGGCCGTCCCCGAGGACCTGGCCTTCGCGGAGTCCCGCATCCGGCCCAGCACCATCGCGGCCGAGGACATCCTGCACGACATGGGAGCCATCTCCATCATGGCGTCGGACGCCCAGGCCATGGGCCGCATCGGGGAGGTGATCCTGCGGACCTGGCAGACCGCGCACGTGATGAAGCGGCGCCGCGGCCTCCTGCCCGGTGACACCCGGGCCGACAACAGGCGCGTCCGCCGCTACGTCGCCAAGTACACCGTCAACCCCGCCGTGGCCCAGGGCATCGAGCACGAGGTCGGCTCGGTGGAGACCGGCAAACTCGCCGACCTGGTGCTGTGGGACCCCCGGTTCTTCGGTGTGAAGCCGCAGCTCGTCCTCAAGGGCGGACAGATCGCGTACGCGCAGATGGGTGACGCCAACGCCTCCATCCCCACCCCGCAACCGGTCCTGGCGCGGCCGATGTTCGGGGCCCACGGGACGGCTCCGGCCGCGGGCTCGGTCGGCTTCGTGGCCGAAGCCGCCCTCGCGGACGGGCTGGCCGAACGCCTCGGACTCGGCCGGGAGCTGGTGCCCATCAGGTCCACCCGTGGCCTCACCAAGGCCGACATGCGGGAGAACGACGCGCTGCCGCGCGTGGAGGTGGCCGCGGACTCCTTCGCGGTGACCATCGACGGTGAGCTCGTCGAACCCGCACCCGCCGCCGAACTGCCGCTCGCGCAGCGGTACTTCCTGTTCTGAGCGCCGACATGAGCCGCGCCGCGCTGCTCGTCCTCGCGGACGGCCGCTTCCCCGCCGGAGGGCACGCCCACTCCGGCGGGGCGGAGGCCGCCGTCCGGGCGGGCCACATCACCGACGCCGCGAGCCTGGAGGAGTTCTGCCGGGGGCGGCTGCACACCGGCGGAAGCGTCGCGGCCTGCCTCGCGGCGGCCGCGGCCCTCGGTGTGGACCCCGTCGCCCTCGACCGGGCCGCGGACGCCCGCACCCCTTCACCCGCCCTGCGCGGGGTGGCGCGCCGCCTGGGGCGGCAGCTGATGCGGGCCGCGCGGGCGACCTGGCCGCACCCCGGACTCGATGCGCTGGCGGGCCGGTTCCCCAAGGGCGCGCACCAGCCCGTCGTCCTCGGCCTGACCGCCCGAGCGGCCGGACTCGGGCCCCTGGACGCGGCGTACTGCTCCCTCTACGAGTCGGTGAGCGGACCGGCCACGGCCGTGGTGCGGCTGCTCGGCCTCGACCCGTTCGACGCGACGGGCGTACTGGCGCGGCTCGCGCCCGAGCTGGACCGGGTGGCACAGGACGCCGTCGAGGCGGCCCACGCCGCCGTGACCGACGGGGTCGACGCGCTGCCCGCGCGGTCCTCGCCGGTGCTGGAGATCGGCGCGGAGGCGCACGCCGCCTGGGCCGTGCGGTTGTTCGCCTCGTAGCGTCGTGGCGCTCCGACCGGGCGGCCCTCGCGCCCGCCGTCCCTTCCTTCCCTTTCCGTCCCCGTGCCGGGGGCTCTACAGGGGGTTCCGCCCCCGTGCAGGAGTCGCAGCATGCACCTCGACCACCACCACGAGACGCCCGCCGTCTCCGCCGACGCCAGGCGGCCCGACGGAAGCCGCCGCGCCCTGCGGATCGGGCTCGGCGGACCCGTCGGCTCGGGGAAGACCGCCACCGTCGCCGCGCTCTGCCGGGCCCTGCGCGAGGAGTTGTCCCTCGCCGTCGTCACCAACGACATCTACACGCGCGAGGACGCCGAGTTCCTGCTCCGCGAGGCGGTACTCCCACCGGAGCGGATCAGCGCCGTGGAGACCGGAGCCTGCCCGCACACCGCCATCCGGGACGACATCTCGGCCAACCTCGAAGCGGTGGAGGACCTGGAGGACGAGGTGGGTCCGCTGGACCTCGTCCTGGTGGAGTCCGGCGGCGACAACCTCACCGCCACCTTCTCCAGGGGGCTCGTCGACGCCCAGATCTTCGTGATCGACGTCGCCGGTGGTGACGACATCCCGCGCAAGGGCGGGCCGGGCGTCACCACCGCCGACCTGCTGATCGTCAACAAGACCGACCTCGCGCCGTACGTCGGCTCGGACCTGGCGCGGATGGCCGCCGACGCGAAGGCGCAGCGCGGTGAACTGCCGGTCGTCCTCCAGTCGCTGCGCGGTGAGGACGGCGTCCGGGACGTGGCCGACTGGGTGCGGGCCCGGATCACCGCATGGACGGCATGACGGCCCCGGCCGGCGTGCGGGCCAGGGCGCGCGTCCTCGCCCGCGACGACGGGCGCGGCGGCACCGCCCTGCCTGTGCTGGAGGGCGAGGGGCCGCTGACGGTGCGGCGCACCCGGGGGAGCGGCGCCGAGGCCCGGGTCCTGCTGGTCGGTGCGATGAGCGGCCCGCTCGGCGGGGACCACTTCACGGTGACCGCCGAGGCGGCCCGGGGTGCCCGCCTGCGGGTCGGGTCGGCCGCCGCCACCCTGGCCCTGCCGGGGCAGACCGAGGCGGGTGCCCGCTACGACGTCCGGCTCACCGTCGGCGACGACGCGGAACTGCGCTGGCTGCCCGAGCAGTTGATCTCCGCGGGCGGCAGCGACCTGCACGTCACCACACGCGTCGACCTCGCCGCCACGGCCCGGCTCCTGCTGCGCGAGGAGCAGGTGCTCGGGCGGTCCGGGGAGGAACCGGGGCGGCTCACCAGCCGTCTCACCGTGCGGATCGCCGGCCGGAGCGTCCTCGACCAGGAGCTGGCCTGCGGGCCCGGCGCCCCGGGCGGCTGGGACGGCCCCGCGGGCCTGGCGGGGTACCGTGCGGTCGGCCAGCTGATCGTCGCCCGCCCGGAGTTCGCGAGCGCACCACCGGCGGCCCGTGTCCTCGGCCCGGGTGCGGCCGTCATGCCGCTCGCCGGGCCGTGCGCGCTGGTGACGGCGGTGGCCTCGGACGCGCTGCGGCTGAGACGGCTGCTGGACGAGGCGCTGGACTCGCTGGACCGGGGTCCGTCGACCGGAGCCCTTTGACCGAACGCCTTTCTCCGTTTATCGGATTGGCAAAGAAGTAGCACCGCCTCTGTCCTCAGGGAACGCACAACCGCGAAGATCCCCGTACTTGTCGCGAACACGTACGGGGAGGGCCACGTGAGGAAGAGCGGACTGGGGCGGAGGGCGGCGGCGTTCGGCACGGCCGGAGCGCTCGTCACCGCCACGCTGATAGCCGGGGCGGTCGCGGCTCCCACCGCGAGCGCCGAACCCGCCGGCGGCCACGCGAAGGGCTGGGACCGCGAGGCCCGCGGGGCCGCGATCGCCGCCGCCCGCGCGGCGAAGGCCGGCATCGACTGGCAGGACTGCCCCGCCGACTGGAACCTGCCCAAGCCGATCCAGTGCGGCTACGTCACGGTGCCGCTCGACTACGCCAAGCCCTTCGGCAAGCAGATCGAGATCGCCGTCGACCGCATCGGCAACACCGGCACCAAGGCCGAGCGGCAGGGCGCGCTCCTCTACAACCCCGGCGGTCCCGGCGGTTCCGGGCTGCGCTTCCCGGCCCGCGTCACGAGCAAGAGCGCGGTCTGGGCCGACGCGGCCGAGGCCTACGACTTCGTGGGCTTCGACCCGCGCGGTGTCGGCAAGTCCGCGCCCATCTCCTGCGTCGACCCGCAGGAGTTCGTGAAGGCGCCCAAGATGGACCCGGTGCCCGGCTCCGAGGCCGACAAGCTCGCGCAGCGCAAGCTGGCCCGCGCGTACGCCGAGGGCTGCGGCGAGCGCAGCGGCGAGATGCTCCCGCACATGACCACGCCGAACACCGCACGCGACCTCGACGTCGTCCGCGCCGCGCTGGGCGAGCGGAAGCTCAACTTCCTCGGCGTCTCCTACGGCACCTACCTCGGCGCCGTCTACGGCACCCTCTTCCCGGACCACGTCCGCCGGATGGTCGTCGACAGCGTCGTCAACCCGTCCCGCGACAAGATCTGGTACCAGGCCAACCTGGACCAGGACGTCGCCTTCGAGCAGCGCTGGAAGGACTGGCAGGACTGGGTCGCGCGGAACGACGCCACCTTCCACCTCGGGGACACCCGCGCCGAGGTCCAGGAGCAGTGGCTCGAACTGCGCGCCACCGCGGCGAAGGAGCCGCTCGGCGGGGTCGTCGGCCCGGCCGAGCTGATCTCCTTCTTCCAGAGCGCCCCGTACTACGACTCCGCGTGGGTGCCGGTCGCCACGGTCTTCGGCAAGTACGTCGCCGGTGACACCCAGGCCCTCGTGGATGCCGCCGCCCCCGACCTCGGCGACACCGCGGGCAACGCCTCCGCGGAGAACGGCAACGCCGTCTACACCGCCGTCGAGTGCGCCGACGCCCAGTGGCCCACCGACTGGCAGACCTGGGACCGGGACAACACCCGTCTCCACCGCGACCACCCGTTCATGACCTGGGCCAACGCCTGGATGAACCTGCCGTGTGCCACCTGGCCCGTCAAGCAGCACACCCCGGTGGACGTGAAGACCGGCAAGGGCCTGCCGCCCGTGCTGATCGTGCAGGCCGAGCGGGACGCGGCGACCCCGTACGGAGGCGCCGTCGAACTGCACCAGCGGTTCAAGGGATCGCGCCTGATCACCGAGCGGGACGCCGGATCGCACGGGGTCACCGGCCTGGTCAACCCGTGCGTCAACGACCGGGTCGACACCTACCTGCTCACCGGCAAGGTGGACGCCTCGGACGTGACCTGCGCGCCCCACGCCACGCCCAAGCCGTAACGACCCGAAGGCGCGGGGGAGGGGCGGCCGGAACGACCGGCCGCCCCTCCGCCGTCCTCACGCCCGCCGAGCCGTCGGCCAGGCGTCCTCCGCGGCGTAGTCGAAGAGGTCGCCGTAGGCCCGGACCATCTTCGGGTACGCCTCCCGCCAGTCCTGGGCGGCCAGTCGCCCCTCGATCCAGGCCACCGTGTCCGGCAGGGTCTCGGCGTAGCGGACCACCGGGCGGTAGCCCAGCCGGCGCTCGGCCGCGCTCATGTCGCACACCACCGGCAGGGGTACCGACCAGGGCGTGCCGCCCACGCCGTCGGCGGTGGGCGGGCCGTCCATCAGCACGTCCTCGGTCTCCGCCCCCATCACCGCGTCGATCGCCGCCGCGATCTTCGCGACCGTCGGTGCCTCGGGATCGACCGCGTTCAGCACGCCCGCGCCCGGACGGGGAGCGGCCAGCCGGATCAGCTCGGCGATGTTGTGCACGCTCGCCGGGTGGAAGCGGCTCGCACCGCGGTGGGCGAGGAAGCGCCGGCGCCGGCCGTCGAGGTTGCGCTTGACGAAGTACAGCTCGCGCGGGGTACGGCAGTGCGGCCCGTGGACCGCGCCCGCGCGCAGCAGCGTGACCGGCAACCGGTCTCCGGCCGCGAGCAGTTCACGCTCCAGCGCCGCCTTGCGGGTGCTGTACGTGGTGTCGCCCGGCCGGATCGTGCGCTGCTCCTCGGTGAGGGGCACCGGGTACGCGGGGAAGCCGTCGGGCTCACCCTGGGTGTCGAAGTTGCGGCCCTCGTCGTCCTCGTAGACCGACACACTGGAGATCACCACGGCGGAGCCGA
Source organism: Streptomyces sp. NPDC045956 (assembly GCF_056430705.1). Taxonomy (NCBI): domain Bacteria; kingdom Bacillati; phylum Actinomycetota; class Actinomycetes; order Kitasatosporales; family Streptomycetaceae; genus Streptomyces; species Streptomyces sp. NPDC045956. The sequence goes on from NZ_JBWKKZ010000004.1 coordinate 108,469, forward strand.
CCCGCCCGGCGAGCGAGACCAGCTGCCGCGCGTGCGCCTCCCCGAAGGCCACCGTGTCCACCAGGACGTCGCAGCCGTCGCCCACCGCCGCCGACAGGGCCGCGTCGTCCTCCCGGTCGGCCCGCACCACCCGCACGTTGCCGGGCCAGTCCCCGTCCCGCTCTCCGCCCCGCGACACGGCCGTCACCTCCCAGCCGTCCCGGGCCAGCGCTCCCACGGTCGGGCGCCCGATCTGTCCCGTCGCCCCGATCACCACAGCTCGCGTCATACGGCGACGGTAGGCGGACCGGTCGCTCCCCGGCCACGTTCTTCTGCCGAGGGCAGACAGCGGCCCGCTAGCGGTGCGGCAGCCGGGGGAACCTCGGTCCCTTGGCCGCCGTCCGGGCCTCCTCGGCCTTGACGTCGGCCGCGTACCGGTCGACGTACTCCTGTCCGGACAGCGTCAGGACGGCGTACATGATCTCGTCGGTGATGGCACGCAGTACGGCCTTCTCGCCCTCCATCCCGGCGTAGCGGGAGAAGTCCAGGGGCTCGCCGAAACGGATCACCACGGGGTGCAGCTTCGGGATCTTCCGGCCCGGCGGCTGGGCCTCGAAGGTGCCGATCATCGCGCAGGGCACCACCGGCGCCCCGGCCCGCAGCGCCATCACCGCGACGCCCACCTTGCCCTTGTACAGCCGGCCGTCGTGCGAGCGGGTGCCCTCGGGGTAGATGCCGAGCAGTTCGTCCTTGCCCAGCACACCGAGCCCCTCGCGGATCGCCGCTTGGCCCGCCTCCTTGCCGGAGCGGTCGACGGGGATCTGCCCGGCGCTGCGGAAGAAGAACGCGGTCAGCCGGCCCTTGATACCCGGGCCGGTGAAGTACTCCGCCTTGGCCAGGAAGGTGATGCGGCGCCTGAGCACCGCCGGCATCAGGAAGTGGTCCGAGAAGGAGAGGTGGTTGCCCGCGATGATGGCCGCCCCGGACGCCGGTACGTGGTCCAGGCCCTCGATCCGGGGACGGAAGAGCAGTCTCAGCAGGGGTCCCAGCAGCACGTATTTGAGCACGTAGTAGAACACGACTCGCCCTTCATTCCGCCCGGTCGGTCTCGCGGCAGCGTCTTCCCAGGTCAGCCTACGGATATCCCGGGCGTCGGACGAGCCCCCCGACCGGCGTCCCGCGTGCCGGGGCCGGTGGACCCGTCGTTCAGTGGTCGGCCCGTACCGGGTGCCGGCTCATCACCGAGACCCGGTTGAACGCGTTGATGGTGACGGCCACCCAGATCACCGCGGAGATCTGGTCGTCGGTCAGGTGCTCCCGGGCCAGGGCGTGGGCGGCGTCCCGCGCGGCGGTGTCGGCCGGCGCGGTGGTCGCCTCCGCGAGGGCGAGGGCGGCCCGCTCCACCGGGGTGAACAGCTCGGTGTCCCGCCAGGCGGCCAGCACGCCCAGGCGCCGCGGGGTCTCGCCCAGGCGCTGGGCGGCCCGGGTGTGCACGTCCAGGCAGGAGGCGCAGCCGTTGAGCTGGGAGACACGGAGGTTGACCAGCTCCGCGACGGTCCGGTCGAGGCCCGCCTCGGCGGTGACCGCGCGGACCGCCTCGGCGGTCTGCACCAGCGCGCGGTACGCGGCCGGGCTCCGCTTGTCGATGTAGAGCCGCCGGGCGGCGGGTTCCGGGGCGGGAGTGGTCACCCGACGCTCCTTCGTGAGGCCGTGGACGTCTATGATCACGGCGTATTGTTGAAGTTGAAACTACCATGAGGGTGCAGGAGGCTGCCGATGAGCAACGTCGAGACGGACCCCGTCGCGGTGCGGTGCGGACCCGCTGCCGGCGCGGGTTCCCCGGGCGCCCAGCACGTGGACGTCCTCGCGCCGCGCGACGTGCCCCTGGGCGGACCGCGCGCCATGACCGTGCGCCGCACCCTGCCGCAGCGTTCCCGGACCCTGATCGGGGCCTGGTGCTTCGCCGACCACTACGGCCCCGACGACGTGGCGGACACCGGAGGCATGGACGTCGCCCCCCATCCGCACACCGGGCTGCAGACGGTGAGCTGGCTCTTCAGCGGGGAGATCGAGCACCGCGACAGCCTCGGCAGCCACGCCCTCGTCCGGCCCGGCGAACTGAACCTCATGACCGGCGGCCACGGCATCAGCCACACCGAGGTCTCCACCCCGCGGACCACCGTCCTGCACGGCGTGCAGCTGTGGGTGGCGCTGCCGCGGGAGCACCGGAACGCCCCCCGGGACTTCCAGCACCACGCCCCCGAGCCGGTGGCCCTGGACGGCGCGGAGATCAGGGTCTTCCTGGGCTCCCTGGCCGGCTCCACCTCGCCCGTGCAGACCTTCTCACCCCTCCTCGGCGCGGAGATCGCGCTGGCGCCGGGGGCCGCGGTCACGCTCGACGTCGACCCGGGCTTCGAGCACGGCCTCCTGATCGACCGGGGCGAGGTGCGCATGGCGGGCACGGTGCTGCGCCCGGCCCACCTCGGCTTCCTCGACGCCGGCAGCGACACCCTGACCCTCGTCAACGAGTCCGGCACCCCGGCCCGGGCGGTCCTGATCGGAGGCACCCCCTTCGACGAGGAGATCGTGATGTGGTGGAACTTCATCGGCCGCAGCCACGAGGACATCGTCCGGGCCCGGACCGACTGGCAGAACGCCTCCGACCGCTTCGGGGCCGTCGAGGGCTATCCGGGGGAGCGGCTGCCCGCTCCCGCCCTGCCCAACGCGTCCCTCACCCCGCGCGGCAACCCGCCGCGCCGCTGACCGCTCCCACGAGAGGAACCCCGTGACCGACCAGCCCGCCCCCGCGCCCACCGTCGAGCGGATCGACGCACGCCACCGCTACGTGATCCTGGTCGACGGGCGGCAGGCCGGCCTGACCGCCTACCGCGACCGCGGCGAGCAGCGCGTCTTCTTCCACACGGAGATCGACGACGCCTACGCCGGACAGGGCCTGGCCGGACAGCTGGTCCGGCAGGCCCTCACCGACGTGCGCGCCCAGGGACTGCGTATCGTGCCCGTCTGCCCCTACGTCGCCAAGTACCTGACCAAGCACCACGACTTCGACGACATCACCGACCCCGTGACCCCCGAGATCCGCGCCTGGCTGGACGGCCGGCTCGGACGCTGAGGCCCGCCCGGGCCGCGGCCGACGGGGAACCTCGGGCCGGGCGGCGCGCACGGACACGGCGACGGCCGTGCCGCACCCCTGGCCGGGGGCGGCACGGCCGTCGCGCGGGCCGTTCGGAGCGTCAGAACTTCGGCGTCGGCGCCTGCGCCTCCACCAGCTCCGCCGCCTCCTCGTCGGTCTGCACCGAGGGCGGGGAGCCCTCGAGGGGCTGCTGGGCCGTCTCCTTCATGCAGGCCACCGCCACGATGCCGACCAGGGCCGCGGCCATCGCGTAGTAGGCGGGCATCATGTCGGAGCCGGTCACACCGATCAGCGCCGTGATCACCAGCGGGGTCGTGCCGCCGAACAGGGACGCCGACAGGTTGTAGCCGACCGAGAGGGAGCCGTACCGCACGTTCGTCGGGAACATCGCGGGCAGCGCCGCCGACATGGTGCCCAGCAGGCACACCAGGGACAGGCCGAGCATCAGCATGCCGGCCGAGACGGCGAGCAGGCTGCCCTCCTGCACCAGCACGAAGGCCGGCGCGGACAGGACGAAGAAGCCGATCATGCCGGTCATCAGCAGGGGCTTGCGGCCGAAGCGGTCGGACAGCCGGCCCACCTGGTTGATGATCAGCATCAGCAGCACCATGGTGGCCACCAGGATCATCAGTCCGTGGCTCTCGCTGTAGTGCAGCTCGTCCGACAGGTACGTCGGCATGTACGACAGCAGCATGTAGTCCGTGATGTTGTACGCGCCCACGAGCGCGATGCACAGGAGCAGCGCCCGCCAGTGCGTGCGGAAGATCTTCGCGAGGTCGCCCCGTGCGGTCGTCTCCACCGCGGTCGCCGCCTCCGACACGTGGACGTTGGAGTCCTCCAGCTTCAGGAACGCGGGGGTGTCGTCCAGCCTCATCCGCAGGTAGATGCCGACGACGCCGAGCGGAGCGGCGACCAGGAACGGGATGCGCCAGCCCCAGGCGTCCATGGTGTCGCTGCCGAGCCAGGCCGTCAGCGCGGTCACCAGGCTCGCGGCGCCGGTGTACCCGGCCAGCGTGCCCAGCTCCAGGAAGCTGCCGAAGAAGCCGCGCCGCTTGTCGGGCGCGTACTCGGCGATGAAGGTGGAGGCACCCCCGTACTCGCCGCCGGTCGAGAAGCCCTGGAGCAGGCGGAAGACGATCAGCAGGACCGGGGCCCAGAAGCCGATGGAGTCGTAGCTCGGGATGAGCCCGATGGCGGCCGTGCCGATCGCCATGAGGATCATCGTCAGCGCGAGCACCTTCTTGCGGCCGATCTTGTCACCCATGGGCCCGAAGACCATGCCGCCGATCGGACGCACCAGGAACGCCACGGCGAACGTGGCGAACGAGGAGAGCAGCTGCGCCGTGTCACTCCCCGACGGGAAGAAGACCCGGCCGATGGTGCCCGCCAGGTAGGCGTAGATGCCGAAGTCGAACCACTCCATGGCATTGCCCAGCGAGGCGGCCTTCACGGCGCGCTTGACCGCGGCCTCGTCGGTGACGGTGATGTCCGACCGGCGCAGTCGGGGGTTCTGCCGACGTCTGATGGCCCGGAACAGGGCGGGGTGGCGGCGGACCGCCGCGGCGTCGGATTCCTGGCCGTTGTCGTTGGGGGACGTGGCGGCCTCCCTTTTCCACGCAGGAACCCCGGGCGGGGAAACTGCTCGGTCGTACGATTCTCAGGTCGTACCGTTCCCCCGATCATGCTGCGTATGGCCGTGACCTCGGTCATGCGGTTGGGCCGATGAGGTGAGCGGGCGTGCTGGATAGGCTTCGCCCATGCGGATCTCCGTCTCCTCCGACATGGACGAACCCGTCGCCCGGCTCCTCGTCGAGGAGCTGCGCGGACGCGGCCACGAGGTGCTCGCGCACGGCGCCCTGAGCCCGGGCGCCGACGCCCGGTGGGCGGTGTGTTCCGCGCGTGCGGCGCGCGAGGTCGCCGACGGCACGGCCGACCAGGCGGTGGTGTGCTGCTGGACCGGCACCGGCGCGTCCATCGCGGCCAACAAGGTGCCGGGCGTACGGGCGGCCCTGTGCACCGACGCCGGCACGGCGGACGGCGCCCGCCGCTGGAACGACGCCAACGTCCTCGCCCTCAGCCTGCGGCTGACCTCGGGGCCGCTGCTGGGCGAGATCCTCGACGCCTGGTTCGCGGGCGCGCCCAGCGAGGACGCCGAGGACCGGGACGGTGTGACGCAGGTGGAGCGGCTCGACGAGGGTCGAACCACTCCCTGACCCGGCCGGGCGCGTCGCTCAGGAGGTCAGTACCTTCTCCAGCGTCCCGAGCGCCCCCTCCAGCTCCGCGCGGGTGACGGTCAGCGGCGGGGCGAGGCGGATCGTCGAGCCGTGCGTGTCCTTGACGAGGACGCCCTCGCGCATCAGCCGCTCGCTGACCTCACGCCCGGTGCCCAGCGCCGGGTCCACGTCGATGCCCGCCCACAGCCCGCGCGCACGGAAACCGACGACGCCCTTGCCGACCAGGGCGGCGAGGCCCTCGCGCAGCACCGCGCCCAGCTCGGTCGCCCGGCGCTGGAACTCGCCGGTCTCCAGCAGCTCCACCACCGCCGTGCCGACCGCGGCGGCCAGCGGATTGCCGCCGAAGGTCGACCCGTGCTCGCCCGGACGCAGCACCCCGAGCACCTCCCGGCTGCCGACCACCGCCGACACCGGCACGATCCCGCCGCCCAGCGCCTTGCCGAGCAGCACCAGGTCCGGCACGACCGGCTCGTGCTCGACGGCCAGCGTGCGCCCCGTACGGCCGAGACCGGACTGGATCTCGTCCGCGACGAACAGGCACCCGGCCCGCCGGGTCAGCTCCCGCACACCGGCCAGGTAGCCGTCGTCCGGGATGTTCACCCCCGCCTCGCCCTGGATCGGCTCGATCAGCACGGCCGCCGTCGTCTCGTCGACCGCCGCCTCCAGCGCCGCCAGGTCGTTGTACGGCACGATCCGGAAACCGGGGGCGAAGGGGCCGAAGCCCGCGCGGGCCGTCTCGTCCGTGGAGAAGCCCACGATCGTCGTCGTACGGCCGTGGAAGTTGTCCGCGGCGACCACGATCGTCGCCCGGTCCCGCGGGACGCCCTTCACGTCGTAGGCCCATTTGCGGGCCACCTTGATGCCGCTCTCCACCGCCTCGGCGCCGGTGTTCATCGGCAGCACCATGTCCGTGCCGGTGAGCGCGGCCAGCCGCTCGGCGAAGGAGGCGAGCCGGTCGTTGTGGAAGGCCCGCGAGGTGAGCGTGAGCCGGTCCAGCTGGCGGTGGGCCGCCTCGACCAGCGCCGGGTGGCGGTGGCCGAAGTTGAGCGCCGAGTACCCCGCCAGCATGTCCAGGTAGCGGCGCCCCTCCACGTCCTCGACCCAGGCGCCCTCCGCGCGGGCCACGACGACGGGCAGCGGGTGGTAGTTGTGCGCGAGGACGGGCTCCTCGGCGCGGATCAGCTCCTCGGAGCCGCGGGTGCGGGCGGGTGCGGTCATGAGCGGATCTCCCGGATCTCCTGGGTGCAGCACTTGATGCCGCCTCCGGCCTTGTGGAACTCGGACAGGTCGACGGGGACGGGGACGTAACCGAGGCCGGCCAGCCGATCGGCGAGTCCCCGCGCCCCGGGCGAGATGAACACGTGGCGTCCGTCGCAGACGGAATTGAGCCCGAAGGCCAGGGCGTCCTCGCGGGTCGCGAGCACCGCGTCCGGGTAGAGCCGCTCCAGCACCTCACGGCTGCCGGGCGAGAACGCCCCGGGGTAGTAGGCGACGTTCCCGCCGCCTCCGTCGCCCGCGTCGTCCAGCACGAACAGTGCCGTGTCCAGGTGGTAGAAGTACGGGTCCACCAAGGTCAGCGAGATCACCGGCACACCGAAGAACTCCTGCGCCTCGCGGTGCGCCTCCCGCGTGGTGCGAAAACCCGTACCGGCCAGGATCCAGCGGCCCGCCGGCACCAGGTCCCCCTCGCCCTCGCAGACCGCCTCGGGCTGGTGCACCTCGAAGCCCTCCGACTTGAACCACGCCGCGTACGGCACGGACTCGGGACGGCGCTCGGGGGCGTGGAACCGGGAGCCGAACACCCGGCCCTCCACGACGACCGCGGAGTTCGCGGCGAAGACCATGTCGGGCAGGCCCGACACCGGTTGCACGGTGTGCACGGCGTGGCCGTGCGCGCGGTAGGCGTCCACCAGCGCCTGCCACTGGTCCAGGGCGCGGATGACGTCGACGGGCCGGCCGGTGCTCATCCACGGGTTGATCGCATACTGCACGGCGAAGTGTCTGGGTTCGCAGACCAGGAAGCGCCGCCGGCGCGGCACACGGGAGTCGGGCACAGAGGGGTACCTCCGTTCCTCACGGTGTGTGACGAGGGGTTGACACCACGGTAGGAAGTGGCGAGCCCGCCCGACAAGCGCGGAAAGCTGCGCGCTTCCGCAGCAATGCTGCGTTGTCCCACCGGTCAGCGCATGTCCGCTGCGTCCTCGGCCGCGTCCTGTGCGGCGGGCAGGCCCGCGCCGGCCTCCGGACTGTCCGGGATGAGGTGGGACAGCACCATCACACTGATCGTCTTGCGGATGAACGGCTCGGCCCGGATCCGCTCCAGGACCTCCTCGAAGTGCTCCACGTCCCGCGCCCGCACGTGCAGCAGGGCGTCCGCACCCCCGGTCACCGTCATCGCCGCCGTGATCTCCGGATAGCCGCGCGCCACCTCCGCCAGCCGCCGCGGCGGCGCCGCGCCCTCGCAGTACACCTCCACGTACGCCTCGGTCCGCCAGCCCAGCGCGGAGGGCCGCACCGTCGCGGTGAACCCGGTGATCACGCCGGTCTCGCGCAACCGGTCCACCCGGCGTTTGACCGCCGTCGAGGACAGGCCGACCGCCGCCCCGATCTCGGCGAAGGACGACCTGGCGTTCGCCGTCAGGGCGGTGACGATCTTCCGGTCGAGTTCGTCGAACGGGGTGGGCCTGCTGCTCATGCGGGCACTGTATCCAGCGGGTACGTCCCTGTCGGGCCCGTGTTCAGGCGTACGGATCACCCCTACACTCCAGCCTCATGCTGCGCGCCCTGGCTGTCGACGACGAACGCCCCTCGCTCGAGGAACTCGTGTACCTGCTGAACGCCGATCCCCGCATCGGTACGGCGGAGGGCGCGGGCGACGCGACCGAGGCGCTGCGCCGCATCAACCGGGCCCTGGAGTCGGGCCCGGACGGTCCGGACGCCATCGACGTCGTCTTCCTCGACATCCAGATGCCCGGCCTCGACGGGCTGGACCTCGCCCGGCTGCTGACCGGCTTCGCCCGGCCGCCGCTGGTCGTCTTCGTCACCGCGCACGAGGACTTCGCGGTCCAGGCCTTCGACCTCAAGGCCGTCGACTACGTCCTCAAGCCCGTCCGCCGGGAACGGCTCGCCGAGGCGGTCCGCCGCGCCGCGGAACAGCGGGGCACCCCGGCCACCGCCCCGCGCGTGCCCGTGCACGAACCCGACCCCGGCCACATCACGGTGGAACTCGGCGGCGTCACCCGCTTCGTCCCCGTCGAGGACATCACGCACGTCGAGGCCCAGGGCGACTACGCCCGCCTGCACACCGGCCGGGGCAGCCACCTGGTCCGCATCCCCCTGTCCACTCTGGAGGAACGCTGGCGCGCCCGCGGATTCGTCCGCATCCACCGCCGCCACCTCGTCGCCCTGCACCACATAGGCGAGCTGCGCCTGGACGCGGGCAGCGTCAGCGTCCTGGTCGGCACCGAGGAACTCCAGGTCAGCCGGCGCCACGCCCGCGAACTGCGGGACCTGCTCATGCGGAGGCCGTGACCGTGCCCCAGGACCCCACCGACCGCCGCGTCACCGTCACAGGACCACCCCGGCGCGCCCCCGGAGCCTCGGGCTACTACCGCCCGCGCACCGAGATCGACGAGCAGACCACCCTCGGGCACACCTACGTCCGCTCCCTCATGCGCAGCCAGCTGCGCGCCGGCCTCGCCGCCCTCGCGGTCCTCGGGCTCCTCGTCGGGCCGCTGCCCCTGCTGTTCGCGGCGATGCCGGACGCCCACGGCCTGGAATGGGCCGTCCTCGGCTTCGGCCTGTACGCCCCGCTCGTCCTCCTCGCCCGCTGGTACGTCCGCCGCGCCGAGCGCAACGAACGCGACTTCGTGCGCCTCGTCGAGGACCGCTGACCGTCCCCGAGGAACCGTGAACAGCACCTACGCCATACCCGCCGTCGCCCTCGTCGTCGTCTCGACCGTCCTCGTCGGCGCCTTCGGCCTGCGCATCTCCCGCACCACCTCGGACTTCTACGTCGCCTCCCGCACGGTCGGCCCCCGCCTCAACGCCGCCGCCATCAGCGGCGAGTACCTCTCCGCCGCCTCCTTCCTCGGCATCGCCGGCCTGGTCCTGGTCCAGGGCCCCGACATGCTCTGGTACCCGGTCGGCTACACCGCCGGCTACCTGGTCCTGCTGCTCTTCGTCGCCGCCCCGCTGCGCCGCTCCGGCGCCTACACGCTGCCCGACTTCGCCGAGGCCCGGCTCGCCTCCCAGGGCGTACGGCGTCTCGCGGGCGCCTTCGTCGTCGGCGTCGGCTGGCTGTACCTGCTGCCCCAGCTCCAGGGCGCCGGACTGACCCTGACCGTGCTCAGCGACGCGCCCGACTGGCTCGGCGGGGTGATCGTCGCCGTCGTCGTCACGGCCATCGTCGCCGCCGGCGGCATGCGCAGCATCACCTTCGTCCAGGCCTTCCAGTACTGGCTCAAGCTCACCGCCCTGCTCGTCCCCGCCCTCTTCCTGGTGCTGGCCTGGCAGGGCGACGGCGCCCCCGGCCACCCCTTCGAGGAACCGGCCGCCTTCCGCGAGCAGCGCTCCGTCCGCGTCGACGACAGCCTCACCCTCAAGCTCGACGAGCCGCTGACCGTCACCGTGGACGGCACCGTCGACGGCCGCGCCCACGACGGCACCCGGACCGTCCTGCCCGCCGGCACCCGGCACATCGAGGCCGGCACCCGCCTCACCTTCGCCCGCGGCACCTCCGTCCCGGCCGCCGGACGCGGCGCCGACGACGCCCTGTCGCCCTCCCGCGCCGAGAGCCGCACGGAACGCCCGCTGTACGCCACCTACGGCCTGATCCTCGCCACCTTCCTGGGCACCATGGGCCTGCCGCACGTCGTGGTCCGCTTCTACACCAGCCCGCACGGCGTCGCCGCCCGCCGCACCACCGTCGCCGTCCTCGGTCTGATCGGCGCCTTCTACCTGCTGCCGCCCGTCTACGGCGCCCTGGGCCGCCTGTACGCACCCGAGCTGACCCTCACCGGCGACGCCGACGCCGCCGTCCTGCTGCTGCCCGACCGGGTGATCGGCGGAGTGGGCGGCGACCTGCTCGGGGCCCTGGTCGCGGGCGGTGCCTTCGCCGCGTTCCTGTCCACCGCGTCGGGGCTCACCATGGCCGTCGCCGGCGTCCTCACCCAGGACGTGCTGCCCTCCCGCGCGGTACGGCACTTCCGGCTCGGCACCGTCCTCGCGATGGCCGTCCCGCTGGCGGCGAGCGCACTGGTCGGAGGGCTGCCGGTGGCCGACGCGGTGGGGCTCGCCTTCGCCGTGTCCGCCTCGTCGTTCTGTCCGCTGCTCGTCCTCGGCATCTGGTGGCGGCGCCTGACCCCGCCCGGCGCGGCGGCCGGGATGCTGGTGGGCGGCGGCTCCGCGCTGCTGGCCGTCGCAGCCACCATGGGCGGCTTCCCCGGCGGCGGCGGGGCGCTGCACGCGCTGCTGGCCTGGCCGGCGCTGTGGTCGGTGCCGCTGGGCTTCCTCACCATGGTGCTGGTGTCCCTGGCCACCCCGGGCCGGGTGCCGGCCGGGACGGCGGCGATCCTGGCCCGCTTCCACCTGCCGGAAGAGCTGCACGCCGACGGACTGCGCAAGGAGGCGACCCCGTGAGCGGCTCCGTGAGCGGTTTCCTGGCGGGACTGGCCGTCGCCGTGCTGCCCCTGCTGGCCGCGGGCTTCTGGCTGGGCCGGCGCACGGCCCGCACGCAGCACCTCGGCGGGCTCGGCACGCCGGTCGAGCACGCCACCTTCCAGACCCTGCACACCGCCTCCCTGGCCACACCCCCGCTGCGGGCCGGTCTCACCGAGGAGACGGCCGGCAAGTCGGCCCGCAAGCTGCGCTCCCTGCTCGGCACCGACGCGCTGTGCCTGACCGACCTCGAGGAGGTGCTGGTCTGGGACGGCGTCGGCGCCCACCACCGCGCCGAGATCATGGAGCGCCTCGCCGGTCCGCTGGAGACCGGCCGCGGGGAGGCCTTCCCGCTCTCGTGCGACACCCCCGACTGCTCGGTGCGCTGGGCGGTGGTCGCCCCGCTCACCGTCGACGACCGGGTGCACGGCGCCCTGGTCGCCTGCGCGCCCCGCGAGTCCGCCGTGCTGGCCCGGGCGGCCGGCGAGGTCGCCCGCTGGGTCTCCGTCCAGCTGGAACTGGCCGACCTCGACCAGTCCCGCACCCGGCTCATCGAGGCCGAGATCAAGGCGCTGCGGGCCCAGATCTCCCCGCACTTCATCTTCAACTCGCTCGCGGTGATCGCGTCCTTCGTCCGCACCGACCCCGAGCGCGCCCGCGAGCTGCTGCTGGAGTTCGCCGACTTCACCCGCTACTCGTTCCGCCGGCACGGCGACTTCACCACCCTCGCCGACGAGCTGCACGCCATCGACCACTACCTGGCGCTGGTGCGGGCCCGCTTCGGCGACCGGCTCGCCGTCACCCTCCAGGTCGCGCCCGAGGTGCTGCCGGTCGCCCTGCCCTTCCTCTGCCTCCAGCCCCTCGTCGAGAACGCCGTCAAGCACGGACTGGAGGGCAAGGCCGACCGCTGCCGCATCCAGATCACCGCGCAGGACGCGGGCGCGGAGGCCCTGGTCGTCATCGAGGACGACGGCGCCGGAATGGACCCCGACCTGCTGCGCCGCATCCTCGCGCGCGAGGTCAGCCCGTCGGGCGGCATCGGGCTGTCCAACGTCGACGACCGCCTCCGCCAGGTCTACGGAGACGACCACGGCCTCGTCATCGAGACGGCCGTCGGCGCGGGCATGAAGATCACCGTCCGGCTGCCGAAGTACCAGCCGGGCGTGCACTCGGCGGGCCGGCTCGGCCGCGAGTGAGTCGTCCTGCGCCCCGTCGGGGCTCAGGCGCTGCGGGTGGCCACCATCCCCACGGTGATCAGGCCCAGCACGACCCAGCCGAACCACAGCCAGCCGTTGCTCCCGAGCGCCACCGTGTAGGCCGTCACCGCGACCAGGCCGCCGATGGTCAGCGCCCCCATCGTCTTCGTGGAACTGTCCGTGGAACCGGGCATCGCGACACCCTCCTCATGGTCCGTTCCCTCCATGGTGCCCCGGTTCGGGCCGAAGGGGACTCGGACGGCGAGAAAGGTGTCCGTCCCGGACTCAGCCGCCGCGGGTGTTCAGCGAGGCCAGGTAGGCGTTGTACGCCTCCAGCTCCTTGTCGCCGTTGCGGTCGGCGGCGCGGTCGGTGCGCCGGGCCTGCCGCTCCTCCGAGGCGTACCACTGGAACAGCAGGGCGAGCAGCACGAGCACGGAGGGCACCTCGCTGAAGGCCCAGGCGATGCCGCCGGCCGCGTTCTGGTCCGCGAGCGCGTCGATGCCGAGTGAGGCGGGCGGATTGCGGAAGGTCTCGACCATGGGCGAGGACGCCATCATCAGCGCGATGCCGAAGAACGCGTGGAACGGCATGCCCGCGAACAGTTCCAGCATCCGCATCAGGTAGCCCGGCCGGTGCGGGCCCGGGTCCACCCCCATGATCGGCCAGAAGAAGACCACGCCCACGGCGAGGAAGTGCACCATCATCGCGATGTGCCCGGCCTGGGAGCCCATCAGGAAGTCGAAGAGGGGGGTGAAGTACAGCGCGTACAGGCTCGCGATGAACAGGGGGATGGTGAACGCGGGGTGGGTGATGATCCGCATGTAGCGGCTGTGCAGCAGCATCAGCAGCAGCTCGCGGAGCCCCTTGCGGCCGCGGCCGGCCGTCGGCAGCGCGCGCAGGGCCAGCGTGATCGGAGCCCCGAGCAGCAGCAGGATCGGCGACACCATGCTGATCATCATGTGCTGCACCATGTGCACGCTGAACATGACCATGCCGTAGTCGTTCAGCTTGGTGCACATCATCAGCCCGATGCTCAGCACACCGACGACGAAGGACACGGTCCGTCCCACCGGCCACTTGTCGCCGCGCCGGGTCAGCCGCAGCACGCCCCAGCCGTACAGCGCGAGCCCCAGGAGGCAGGCGACGAGGAAGAAGGGGTCCGCCGACCAGGCGAGCCCTCGCCCCAGCGTGAACGGCGGCAGATCCATCGTCATGCCGTGCCCGCTGTGATCCATCCGCCGGCTCCTGTTTCGTGGGGGTTGAGCGCCGTCTGTCCGAAGCAAGACTAGAACCGCCCCCGGCGACTTCCGTCACCGGGGGCGGCACAGCGCCCCGTCAGGGGCGCGGGGCTGTATCAATATGCGGCTCCGCCGCGTGAGCGCGAGCACCCACACACGACCCGCAGCCCGCGACGAACCGGCGGACCCGAGCTCTCAGCGGCGCCCGGCGATCACAGCACGCACTCCGCCTCCGCGTACCGCGCGTCCGGCACCGTCTTCAGCGACTCGACCGCGTCGGCGAGCGGCACCATCGTGATGTCCGTCCCGCGCAGCGCCGTCATCATCCCGAACTCCCCGCGGTGCACGGCCTCCACCGCGTGCCACCCGAACCGGGTCGCCAGCACCCGGTCGTAGGCGGTGGGCGTCCCGCCCCGCTGGACGTGCCCGAGGATCACCGGCCGGGCCTCCTTGCCGAGCCGCTCCTCCAGCTCGATCGAGAGCTGGCGGGCGATCCCGGCGAAGCGCTCGTGACCGTAGACGTCCTTGCCGCCCTCGTCGAAGTCCATGCTTCCGGCCTTCGGCTTGGCGCCCTCCGCGGCCACCACGATCGCGAACCGCTTGCCCGCCGAGAAGCGCTCGCCGACCTTGGCGGCCAGCTCCTCGATGTCGAAGGGCCGCTCCGGGACGACGACGGCATGGGCGCCCGCCGCCATGCCCGAGTGCAGCGCGATCCAGCCGGTGTGACGCCCCATGACCTCGACGATCAGCACCCGCTGGTGGGACTCGGCGGTGGTCTTCAGCCGGTCCAGGGCCTCGGTGGCGACGGTGACGGCCGTGTCGAAGCCGAACGTGACGTCGGTGACCGCTATGTCGTTGTCGATGGTCTTCGGCACGCCCACGATCGGCAGGCCGCCGTCGGACAGCAGCCGGGCCGCCTTCAGGGTGCCCTCGCCGCCGATCGGGATGATCGCGTCCAGGCCCAGTTCCTCGACGTGCCCCCGGGCGCGCTCCACACCGTCCCGCAGGTGCTCGGGACGGACCCGGGAGGAGCCGAGGATGGTGCCGCCACGGGCCAGGATGCCGCCGACCGCGTCCAGGTCGAGCTTGAGGTAGTCGCACTCCAGGAGGCCCTTCCAGCCGTCCCGGAAGCCGATGACCTCGTCGCCGTGGTCGACGACGGCGCGGTGCACGACGGACCGGATGACGGCGTTCAGGCCGGGGCAGTCGCCGCCGGACGTGAGGACACCAATGCGCATAGCCCGAAATACCTTCTCAAGTGGCACGGGTCCGGACCGCGCTGTCCGGCTCGATCCCCGCCACCCTAGCGGCATCGGAGGGCGGGACCGAACCGTGCGTCCGCCTACTGGACGTGCCCGCTCACCTGTGCGGATGACCCATCAGACGGGCCTTCCGCACCGTCCCGGCGCCGTGTGCCCACGCAGGCTGCCGCGCCGCAGTGCTCACGCAGGCTGCCGCACCGCAGTGCTCACGCAGGCTGCCGCGCCGCGGTGTCTACGCAGGCTGCTGCGCCGCCGCGATGCGCTCGTTGCGGAGCGCCTCGTACCAGCGGTCGTCGGTCGGCGGCAGTGCGTTCACGTCGAGGGCCAGCTTCAGCAGCAGGTCCGCGATCAGCGGGTTGCGGGCCAGCACCGGGCCGTGCATGTACGTACCGAAGACCGTGTCGTTGTACGCGCCCTCGGTGCCGTCGCCCGTGCCGTTGCCGTTGCCGAAGCGGACCTGGGCGAGCGGACGGGCACCGGGGCCCAGATGGGTGACGCCCTGGTGGTTCTCGAAGCCGGTCAGCGGGGGCAGACCGAGGCGCGGGTCGATGTCGCCGAGGACGTCGCCGACGCACCGCGCGCCCTCACCGCGCGTGGAGACCACGTCCAGCAGGCCGAGGCCCGGCTCGCGCTGGCCCAGGTCGTTGATGAACTCGTGGCCCAGGATCTGGTACCCGGCACAGACGGAGAAGACGATCGCGCCGTTCCCCACCGCCCGGTGCAGGCCGCCGTCCCGGCGCAGCCGCTCGGCCGCCAGCCGCTGCGGACGGTCCTCACCGCCGCCGATCAGGTAGATGTCGCCGGAGGTCGGGATCGGCTGGTCGCTGCGCACGTCGAGCCGGGCCACGTCGAGGCCGCGCTGGCGGGCCCGGCGCTCCACGACGAGGGCGTTGCCCTGGTCGCCGTAGGTGCTGAGGAGGTCCGGGTAGATCCAGACGATCCGCAGTTGGTTGTCGCTCACGAAAGTCCCCTGAAGTCTCGCGGTCAGTTGCCGACGCGGCGGCGCAGGTCCTGGAAGGCGGTGTAGTTGGCGATGACCTCGATCCGGCCCGGCGGGCACAGCTGGATCGCCTGGTCGAGGTTCTCGCACACCTGGAACTGCTGGTTCGCGACCTCCAGCCGCACCGCGAGGTCCAGCTTGCGGTCGCCGATCACGCAGATCGGGTGACCGGTGAGCCGGGTGTAGTCCACGTCCCACAGCCACGAGGTGTCGGTGCCGTCGGCGCCGCGCGCGTTCACCGAGAGGATCACCGGGGTGGGCGGCGGGTCGATCAGGGAGAAGGTCTCCAGCCAGCCCGCCGGGTTCTTGGCGAGCAGCAGACGCAGGTCGCGCCCCTGGAACTGCACGACGTCGTAGCGTCCGGCGACCGCCTGCACCTGGTACATGCGCTCCAGCGCGACCTGCGGCGGCACCCCGAAGACGGCGGCGACGGCGGCCGAGGAGGCGGCGTTGGCCTTGTTGGCGCGGCCCGGCAGCTGGAGGTGGATGGGCCAGGCGGAGCCGTGCGGGTCCAGGACGTGGTCGCCGGACAGGGCCCAGCTCGGCGTGGGACGCCGGAAGCCGCACTCGCCGCAGAACCAGTCGTCGCCCGGACGCTGCATCACACCGCCGCAGGACGGGCAGGACCAGGCGTCGTCCTTCCACATCTGCCCGGCGGCGACCCAGATGACGTTGGGGGAGGAGGACGCGGCCCACACCACCAGCGGGTCGTCGGCGTTGGCGACGATCACGGCCTTCGAACCGGCGAGGCCCTCGCGCCAGTTCTCGGCGAGCATCCGGGTCTCGGCGGCGCGGTCGAGCTGGTCGCGGGAGAGGTTCAGCAGGGCGATGCACTTGGGGTCGGTGTCCCGGGCCACGCCCGCGAGGTACTTCTCGTCGACCTCGATGACACCGAACCGGGCCTCCGAACCGCCCGCGAGCGCCGAGGTGATGCCGGCCGGCATGTTGGCGCCGAGCGCGTTGGACACGACCGGACCGGCCGCCTTGAGCGCCTCGGCGATGAGCCGGGTGGTGGTGGTCTTGCCGTTCGTCGCCGAGACCAGCGTCACATCAAGGTGCTGGGCGAGCCGGGCGAGAAGATCGGGATCGAGTCTCAGCGCGACCTTGCCGCCGATCACCGAACCGCTGCCGCGCCCCGCGGCGCGCGAAGCCGCCGCGACCGCTTTGCCCGCGGTCACGGCGATCTTGGCCCGGGGCGTGAGCGGGTCCGAGTTGCCTGCCATCAGTTCTCGATCCTCCTTGCGTACGCGCCGCGCCTGAAGCCTGACGGCCACGTGGTGTGGACCTCAGCCTATCGAGATCCGTTCGCACTCCCGAATCGCGGCACCGGCCACGGGTTCCGGCGGTGGGCGCGAGCCGCCGGGGGACACAGGGACCTTACTCTTGCCGCCATGCGACACGGCTCCATCCCGGGCGCCCACGGGCGCGTCCGGCCCCTCAGCATCCTCGGCGACCCCGTCCTGCACGCTCCCTGCGAGGAGGTGACGGACTTCGGCCCGGAACTCGCGGCGCTCGTGGAGGACTTGTTCGCGACCATGTACGCCGCCCACGGAGTGGGTCTGGCGGCGAACCAGATCGGCGAGCCGCTACGCGTCTTCGTGTACGACTGCCCGGACGACGAGGACGAGCGCCACCTCGGCCACATCGTGAACCCCCGGCTCGTCGAGACCGGCGGGGTGGTGGTGCGCGGGCCGGAGGGCTGTCTGTCGCTGCCCGGGCTGGAGGCGGGCACGGAACGCGCCGACGAGGCGGTCGTGGCCGGCTTCACGGCGACCGGGGAGCCGGTCACCGTGCGCGGGACGGGGTTCTTCGCCCGGTGCCTCCAGCACGAGTGCGACCACCTGGAGGGCGGCCTCTACGTCGACCGCCTCACGGGGTGGCGCAGGCGCAAGGTGCTCCGGCAGGCGGCCCGGGCGTCCTGGAGCCGCTGAAGCGTCCGGGCGGGCTTCCCCGGCCCCGCCCGCCGGTCCCGGCCGTGCTCTCCGCGGCCGCGGACCGTCCCGGCGGGGTCGCGGGACCTCAGAAGCCGGGCCCGCCCACCTTGTCGCCGGCCGCAGCCAGCCGGCCCCACAGCAGGTCGGCGAGGCTGCGGACCAAGTCGGCGCGGGAACAGGGGCGTTCGCCCAGCCACCAGTCGCCGGCCGCGTGCATCATGCCGACGATGCCGTGCCCCCACACGCGGGACAGCTGCCGGCTGTCCGGCCCCATGTCGAGGCGCTCCTCGATGACCGTGCCCAGTTCCTCGCCCATGCGGCGCAGGAGCGGCGCCGAGTGCTTGCCGACGTCGAAACCCTGCTCGGCCTGGTCGCCCGGCGCGGTGGCCCCCTCCGCCGGATGCATCAGGAAGCGGTACACCTGCGGGCGTGCCTCGATGGCCGCCAGATAGGTGTCCAGCGTGGCCTCGACGCGTTCCCGGCGGTCCGCCGGAGCGTCCAGGGCGGCCCGCAGCGAGGAGAGGAGGGCGTCCGTGTGCCGCTGCGCGAGGGCGGCGTAGAGTCCGCCCTTGTCGCCGAAGTGGCGGTAGAGGATCGGCTTGGTGATCCCGGCCTCGGCGGCGATGGCGTTCATCGAGGCCTGCGGGCCGTCGCGCAGCACCACCCGGTCGGCGGCCTCCAGCAGCTCGCGCCGTCTGCGGTCGGCGGACCGCTGCTGATCGGTGCGCTGCGTGGTGTTCATGTGCTCTCCCCACCCGTGCTGGTTCGGTGACGCCTGCGCAAACTAACACCCACGGGACACCGCGCATCGAACGGGAGGGCGACGGGTCCCCGGGAGTTGACTTTTCCTACCCGTCGGTAACAGACTCGTGTTACCGCAAGTAACACGCAGGTGCGTCACTGGAGGGGACATGGCCGAGTTCACCATGGAGCTGAGCGACGAACAGAAGGAGGTCCGGGACTGGCTGCACGGCTTCGCCGCCGACGTCATCCGCCCCGCGGCCGCCGAATGGGACGAGCGCGAGGAGACTCCCTGGCCGGTCATCCAGGAGGCCGCCAAGGTCGGCATCTACTCCCTCGACTTCTACGCCCAGCAGTACTTCGACTCCACCGGCCTCGGCATCCCCATGGCGATGGAGGAGCTGTTCTGGGGCGACGCGGGCATCGCCCTGTCCATCGTCGGCACCGGCCTCGCCGCCGTCGGCGTCCTCGCCAACGGCACCGAGGAGCAGATCGGCACCTGGATCCCCCAGATGTACGGCGACGCCAACGACGTGAAGGTCGCCGCCTTCTGCTCCTCCGAGCCCGACGCCGGCTCCGACGTCGCCTCCATGCGCACGCGCGCGGTGTACGACGAGGCCAAGGACGAGTGGGTGCTCAACGGCACCAAGACCTGGGCCACCAACGGCGGCATCGCCAACGTCCACGTCGTGGTCGCGGTCGTCGACGCGGAGCTGGGCTCCAAGGGCCACGCCTCCTTCATCATCCCGCCGGCCACCCCGGGACTGTCCCAGGGGCAGAAGTTCAAGAAGCATGGCATCCGCGCCTCGCACACCGCCGAGGTCGTCCTGGAGAACGTGCGGGTCCCCGGCCACTGCCTGCTCGGCGGCAAGGAGAAGCTCGACGCACGGCTGGCCCGGGCCCGCGAGAAGGCCCGGAAGGGCGGCGAGCGGGTCAAGAACGCCGCCATGGCCACCTTCGAGGCCTCCCGTCCGGCGGTCGGCGCGATGGCGGTGGGCACCGCCCGCGCCGCGTACGAGGTGGCCCTGGAGTACGCGCAGACCCGCGAGCAGTTCGGGCGGCCGATCATCGACAACCAGGGCGTCGCCTTCCAGCTCGCGGACATGCGGACGTCCATCGACGCCGCGCGGCTGCTGGTGTGGCGGGCCTCGTGGATGGCGATCAACGGCAAGCCGTTCACGGCGGCCGAGGGGTCGATGTCCAAGCTGTTCGCGAGCGAGACGGCCAAGAAGGTGACCGCCCAGGCGATCCAGATCCTCGGCGGCAACGGCTACACGCGGGAGTACCCGGTGGAGCGGATGCACCGGGACTCCGCGATCTACACCATCTTCGAGGGCACGAGCGAGATCCAGCGGCTGGTCATCGCGCGGACCCTGGCGGGGATGCCGATCCGCTAGGGCCCGCCGGACACCGTGCGTCGTCGCCCGGCGGGCGGGGAGCCGTCAGCCGGGCCCCGGAGGGCCGAAGGCGTCGTGGGCCGCGGGCGGGCCCGCCGGGGAGGACATCCCGGCGGGCCCGCCCGTCGGTTCCTTGGCGGCGGCACGGGCGGCCCGGCGGTCGCTCACCAGGTCACCGGCAGCGCCTCGGGGCCGCGGATCAGGGTGCCCTTCCGGAAGGGCACGTCCGGCGGCGCCACCGCGAGCCGCAGGCCCGGCAGCCGGTCCAGGACCGTGCCGACCAGCAGTTCCGACTCCAGCCGGACCAGCGCGCCGCCCGGGCAGGCGTGCGGGCCGAGACCGAAGGACGCGTGCGGGCCGGGGGCACGTGTGATGTCGATCGTGTCCGGGTCGGGGAAGACCGCCGGGTCGCGGTTGGCGGCCAGGTACGACACGTACACCGCGTCGCCCGCCCGGATCCTGACCCCCCTGGTCTCCACGTCCTCCAGGGCGATCCGGGACAGCCCGACCGCGTTGCGGTGGGGGATCCAGCGCAGCAGCTCGTCGACGGCCCCGGGCCGGATCTCCGGTTCCGTGCGCAGGCGTTCGGCGAGTCCGGGCCGGGTCAGCAGCAGGTAGAACATCTGTCCGCTGTTGTGGGTGACCGCCTCACCGCCGAGCTGGAGCGCCACGGCCAGCCCCACCGCCTCCTCGGTCGTGATCCCGCCCCTGCCCACGGCGGCGCCCAGCAGCGAGGTGACGTCCTCGCCGGCGCCGTCGGACCGGGCTCCGATCAGGTCGGCGAAGTAGGCGCCCATCTCCTGCTTGGCCCGCTGGCTGACCTCCGCGCCGTGCGACGCGGAGAGGACCAGCCCGGTCCAGGTGTGCATGCCGGGCCGGTCGGCGCCGGGAATGCCCATCAGCTCGCAGAGCACCGCCACGGGGAAGGGCCTCAGCACCGCCTCGGTGAGGTCGGCCGGCGGACCGGCCCGCAGCAGGGCGTCGACCAGTTCGCCGAGCACGCCGCGCGCCCGGTCGCGCAGGCACTCCACGCTCCGGGCCGTGAACGCGGCGGCCACCGCCCCGCGCAGCCGGGTGTGGTCCGGCGGGTCGAGGAAACCGACCGCGCCGCGCGCCGGGACGAAGTGCGGGGTGAACCGGGTGACCCGCCGGTCCACGACGGCCGCACGGCCGAACCGGGGATCGGTGGCGACCATGCGGACGTCCTCGTGGCGGGTCACCAGCCAGGCCCAGCCCTCACCGTCGGGCAGCGAGACGCGGGTGACGGGCCCCTCGCGCATCAGCTCGCGCAGGACGGGGTCGAAGTCGGTGCCGGGCAGGTCGAGAGCCGGCCAGTCGCGGACCGGCGGGGCGCTCCCGGCCCGGTCGAGGGTCTCTTCGCTCACGCTCGCCTCACGCCGTTCTGCCCCGGCCAGCGGGCCGGGACCCGTCGCACGCGGGCGGGCGGGGCGCTCGCCCGCCGTTCCCAGGGGTGCTCACCCACGATCACTCACCGGAGCGGCGATCTCCCGCCGGGCTGCTCCGTCCCGGGGAACCCCGGCCGGTGGCCGGTGGCTGGTGACCGGTGGCCGGTGGGCGTGGGGTCAGGAGGACTGACCGCTGCTGTGGGCGATGCAGGCCACGTCGATCCGGTCGGCGAGCTTGGCCAGCTCGATGGTGAGGGCCGCGACCGTGTCCTCGTCCAGACTCTCCTCGCCGGCCTCCACCAGCCGCAGCCATCTCCCGCCCACCGTGCGCAGCAGCTTGCTCACGTCGGACGCGGCGACCTGCAAGGTACCGCGGTCGTCGACGATCAGAGGCAGGGTCACTTCGCGGTTCACAAAGGGGATCGTAGTCGCGGAAGGCTCACGCTCCGTGCCATACGGTGGTGATGTTGCAGAACTCCCGGATTCCGTGCCCGGACAGCTCACGGCCGTACCCCGACCGCTTGACCCCGCCGAAGGGGAACGCCGGATGGGACGCCGTCATGCCGTTCACGTACACGCCGCCCGCCTCCAGATCCCGCACGAAACGGTCCACATCGGCGTCGTCGCGCGTCCACACGTTGGAACTGAGCCCGAAGTCGGAGTCGTTGGCGATCAGCACGGCCTCGTCCAGGTCGGCCGCGCGGTACAGCGTGGCGACCGGGCCGAAGGCCTCCTCGCGGTGGATGCGCATCTCCCGGGTGACACCGGCGAGGACCGTCGGCGGGTAGTACCAGCCGGGGCCCTCCGGGCGTTCGCCTCCGCACAGCACGGTCGCGCCACCGCGTACCGCGTCCTCCACCAGCTCCACCAGGTCCTCGACGCCCTGCTCGCTGGAGAGCGGGCCGACGTCCGTCCCCTCGTCCATCGGGTCGCCGACCTTCAGCGCCCGCATACCCTCGGTGAAGCGTTCGGCGAAGGCGTCGTAGACGTCCGTGTGCACGATGAACCGCTTGGCGGCGATGCAGGACTGCCCGGCGTTCTGGGTACGTGCGGTCACCGCGACCTCGGCGGCCCGGTCGACGTCCGCCGACGGCATCACGACGAACGGGTCGCTGCCGCCCAGCTCCAGCACCGTCTTCTTGATCATCTCTCCGGCGGTGGCGGCCACCGCGCGGCCGGCCGGCTCGCTGCCGGTGAGGGTGGCGGCCCGCACCCGCTCGTCGCGCAGGATGTCGTCCACCGCCGCCGAGCCGACGAGCAGGGTCTGGAAGCAGCCCTCGGGGTAGCCCGCCCGGTGGAACAGGTCCTCCAGGTACAGGGCCGTCTGCGGCACGTTCGAGGCGTGCTTGAGCAGCCCCACGTTGCCCGCCATCAACGCGGGCGCCGCGAAGCGGATCACCTGCCAGAGCGGGAAGTTCCACGGCATCACGGCGAGCACCGGGCCGAGCGGCCGGTAGCGGACCAGAGCCCGGGAGGCGCCGGAGTCCTCGACGTCCGACGGGGCGGGCTCCTCGTCGGCGAGCAGCTCCGCCGCGTGGTCGGCGTACCAGCGCATCGCCTTGGCGCACTTGACGGCCTCCGCGCGGGCCTGCTTGACCGGCTTGCCCATCTCGGTGGTGATGACCTCGCCGATCTCGTTCTGATCGGCCTCCAGGAGGTCGGCGGCCCGGCGCAGCAGTCCGGCCCGCTCGTAGAAGCCCGTCGTCCGGTACGTGCGGAAGGTGGCCTCCGCGAGCTGGAGCCGGCGCTCGATCTCCTCCTCGCCCATGGCCTCGTACGTCTTGAGCGTCTCGCCGTTCGCCGGGTTCACCGTCGCGATGGGCATGGCCGACCTCCCTGGTGCGGTCTCGTGCTTCGACCTTGGCGCGCGGCGCGGGGTGCCGCAACGCGGACGGGCCCCGCGGGCGCCGCCCGAGCTTCTCGTCGCTCCTCGTCACTTCCGTCCGTGCGAGTGCTCAGCCAGCCGGTCGAGAAACGCGGCCTGCGCCTTGACGATCACCTCGCGCGCCCGGTCGACCGGGAACCACGCCACCCGGTCCAGCTCGGGGAACTCCTCGATCCGGCCCGACCGCGGCGGCCACTCCATGCGGAAGGTGCCGGGCACGACCGTCGCCGGGTCCAGGTCGGCCTCCACGGCCCATACCGTGACGACCTTCCCGCCCGCCTGCCGCACCTCGCCGAGCGGCACCGCCTCGCCCTCGGGCGGCGGCAGCCCCAGCTCCTCCTCGAACTCGCGCCGGGCCGCGTCCCAGGCCTCTTCGGCGGGGCCGTACTCGCCCTTGGGGACGGTCCACGCGCCGGCGTCCCGGCGGGCGTAGAAGGGGCCGCCCATGTGTCCGAGCAGCACCTCGCGGCCCTCCTCGCGGCCCTCCGCGCCGGGGCGGTGCAGGAGCAGGCCCGCGCTGCGTCTCAACGGGCCGTCCCCGGGTGCGCGGCGAGCAGCGCCTCCACCGTGTCCGCCTCCTCGGGGCGCTTGTCCTCGCGGTAGCGGATCACGCGGGCGAAGCGGAGGGTGACGCCGGCCGGGTAGCGGGTGGAGCGCTGGAGGCCGTCGTAGGCGATCTCGACGACCAGTTCGGGGCGGACGGTCACACCCCAGCCGTGCTCCTCGACGGCCAGTTCCCCGAGGCGCTCGGTCTGCCAGGCCAGCAGGGCGTCGGTCATGCCCTTGAAGGTCTTGCCGAGCATCGCGTAGGAGCCGTCCGCGGTGCGGGCGCCCAGGTGGAGGTTGGAGAGTCTGCCCGTGCGGCGGCCGTGGCCCCACTCGGCGGCCAGTACGACCAGGTCGAGGGTGTGCACGGGCTTGACCTTGAGCCAGGAGGCGCCGCGCCGGCCCGCGCTGTACCCGGCGTCGAGGCCCTTCACCACGACGCCCTCGTGGCCGCGCTCCAGCGACTCGGCGAGGAACTCCTCCGCCGCCCGTGCTGCCTCGGGCCCCGGCACCAGCCTGCGCCGCACCCGCGTCGGCTCGGGGACCAGCCGGGCCAGCTCCGCGTGCCGCTCGGTGAGCGGCAGGTCGAGCAGGTCACGGCCGTCGACGGACAGCGCGTCGAAGAACACGACGGAGACGGGTACCGCTTGCGCGGCCGTGGCGACGTCCGTGCGGGAGCCGACCCGTCCGGCGGTCTCCTGGAACGAGCGGGGGCGCCCGCCCTCGTCGAACGAGATCACTTCCCCGTCCAGGACGAAGCGCTCCCCGGGCAGCGCGAGGGCCGTCGCGGTGACCTCGGGGAGCCGGTCGGTGATGTCGTCCAGGGTGCGGGTGTAGATCCCCACGGTACCGCCGTCGCGGTGGACCTGGACGCGGATGCCGTCCAGCTTCTCCTCGACGGCCGCGGCACCGAGCTTGCCGACCGCCTCGGCGACCGAGGAGGCGCTGTGGGCGAGCATCGGCAGGACCGGCCGCCCGACGGTGAGCCGGAAGCCGTCCAGGGCGCCGGGGCCGTCGGCGAGCAGGGCCTCGGCCACCGTCTGGAGGGAGCCCGCGAGCATCACCGCGCGCCGTACGTCCGCCGCGGGCGCGCCGGTCGCCGCCGCCAGGCCCTCGACGGCCGCCGCGTCCAGGGCGCCCTGGCGGACCTCGCCGGTGAGCAGCCCGATCAGGAAGCGCTGCTCGTCCTCGGTGGCCGCGCCCATCAGTTCGCCGACCTGGCGTGCCCGCTCGGCCTGCGAACCCGCTCCGGAGACCGCCGCGAGCCGCGTCAGCCGGTCGTCGACCTCGCGCACGGTCAGGGTCGGCCCGGCGGCCGGCGTGACCGGGCGGCTCAGCACCTTCCAGCCGACGCCGATCCGGCCCTGCGGGAGGCGTCCCGCCAGGTACGGGATGACGACCGGCACGTCCGCCGCCTCCGCCTCCCGGAACAGCTCCGCGAGCAGGGCGGTCTTCCGGGACCGCGCCGAGGTGGCGGCGACCTCCCGGGACACCTGGGCCAACCGGGCGAGCAGCATGCAGTCATGGTGCACCGGGAAGGGCGGGGCCACACCCCGGTGGCGCCGGTCTCCGTCCGGCGGACCCGGCCGGCCGGGGCGTCCGGTGGCGGTTCGGCCACCGGTGGGCCGGCCATCGCGGGGTGGTCCGGGCCACCCCTGGAAGTCCGGTCACTGCGCGCCCGTCCGCCCGCCCCGCGCCCGTCCGCCCGCCCGGTCTAACCCCCGATCGCCGCGTCCAGGCGGGACATGATCAGGTCGCCGACCACGGCCGTCGCCGCGCGGTAGCCGCCGCTGGCCGCGTGGACGAACTGCTCGGCGAAGCCCATCGCGTTGCCCGCGGTCCACACGCCGGGCACGGTCGTCAGGCCGGTCGGGTCCACCACGGGGTAGGCGCCGAACGGGGTCTCCCGCAGCTCCGCACCCAGCCGCTCCATCAGGCCGGTCTGCGGTACGGCCCTGGGCGCGACGAACAGCACGGAGCGGTCGTGCACCGTGCCGTCCGCCAGCCGGACCCCGGTGAGCCGGTCCTCCTCGACCCGCAGGCCGGCCACCGCACCCGGCACCACCTTCACCCGGGCCGCGGCGAGCCGGCGCAGGTCCTCGTCGGACAGCTCCGCCTCGGCGACCGTGTCGAGGAAGAGCGTCACGTCGTCCGACCAGTGGGACACCATCAGCGCCTGGTGCACGCCGAGCGGGCTGGTGGCGAGCACGCCGAAGCGCTCGTCGCGCACCTCCCAGCCGTGGCAGAACGGGCAGTGCAGTACGTCCCGGCCGTACCGCTCGGCCACACCGGGCACCGCCGGGAGCTCGTCCCTGAGCCCCGTGGTGACGATCAGCCGGCGGGCGTGGACGGTCCGGCCACCGGCCAGCTCCACGGCGAACTCCTCGCCCCGCGTCACGTCCACGGCCCGGTCGCGCACGAGCCGCACGCCGTACCGCGCGATCTCCTCCCGGCCGAGCGCGAGGAACTCGGCGGGCGGCATGCCGTCGCGGGTCAGGTAGCCCTGCATGTGGTCCGAGGGCGCGTTGCGCGGCTCACCGGCGTCGACGACCAGGGTGCGCAGCCGCGAGCGGCCGAGGACGAGCGCGGCCGAGAGCCCGGCCGCGCCGCCACCGACGACGACCACGTCGTACGTGCCCGACAGGTCCTCCTGCGCCGTCTCCGCCGTCTCCGCCAGATGCTTCTCCGACAGGTCCTTGTTCCGGGTCATGGTGACCACCTCCACCCGCAAGGTCCCTCGAACCCGTCGGTATTGACAAATGAACTTGCCGGTTCTGCAATAAGTGCATGACCACTGCAGACGACGTCCTCGCCGGTGTGGGACCGAGGCTCCGCCAGGTGCGCAAGGAGCGGGAGGTGACCCTGGCGGCGCTCTCCGAGACCACCGGCATCTCGGTGAGCACCCTGTCGCGGCTGGAGTCGGGCCTGCGCCGGCCCAGCCTCGAACTGCTGCTGCCGATCGCCCAGGCCCACCAGGTGCCGCTGGACGAGCTGGTCGGCGCCCCGCCGGTCGGCGACCCCCGGGTGCGGGCCAAGCCGATCGAACGCCACGGTCGCACCCACTGGCCCCTCACCCGCCAGCCGGGGGGACTCCAGGCGTTCAAGGTGCTGGAGCCCCGGCGCAAGGAGGAACCCGACCCGCGGACCCACGAGGGGTACGAGTGGCTGTACGTCCTCTCCGGCCGGCTGCGGCTCGTGCTCGGCGATCACGACGTGGTGCTGTCGGCGGGCGAGGCCGCGGAGTTCGACACCCGGGTGCCGCACTGGTTCGGGTCGACGGGGGAGGGGCCGGTCGAGTTCCTGAGCCTGTTCGGACCGCAGGGTGAGCGCATGCACGTCCGGGCGCGGCCGTCCCAGTCCTGACCTGCGGCCACGGGCGACGACCGCGCGCACCTGTTCCCTGATCGGCAAGCGACCGCTTAGTATGCGGTGGACCCGGACGGACGACGCAGTCGGTGGAGGCCCCGCATGCAGGCATGGCAGGTGCACGAGAACGGCGAGCCGCGCGAGGTGATGCGCCTCGCGGACGTGGCGCCGCCGACCCCCGGCGAGGGCCAGGTGCTGCTGAGGGTCCGCGCCGCGAACATCAACTTCCCGGACGCCCTGATGTGCCGGGGCCACTACCAGGTCAGGCCGCCGCTGCCGTTCACGCCGGGCGTGGAGATCTGCGGCGAGACCGAGGACGGACGCCGTGTCCTCGCCAACCCGGCGCTGCCGCACGGCGGCTTCGCCGAGTACGCCGTCGCCGACGCCCGCGCCCTGCTGCCCGCCCCCGACGCCCTGGACGACGCCGAGGCCGCGGCCCTGCACATCGGGTACCAGACCGGGTGGTTCGGCCTGCACCGCCGGGCCCGGCTGGAGGCCGGCGAGACGCTGCTCGTCCACGCTGCCGCCGGAGGGGTCGGCAGCGCGGCCGTGCAGCTCGGCAAGGCCGCCGGCGCCACCGTCATCGGTGTCGTCGGCGGCCCCGGGAAGGCGGCCGTCGCCCGCGAGCTGGGCTGCGACGTGGTCGTCGACCGGCGCGGCGAGGACGTCATCGCCGCGGTGAAGGAGGCCACCGGCGGCCGGGGCGCCGACGTGGTCTACGACCCGGTGGGCGGCGAGGCCTACGCCCAGTCCGCCAAGGTCGTCGCCTTCGAGGGCCGGATCGTCGTCGTCGGCTTCGCCAGCGGCACCATCCCCAGCCCCGCGCTGAACCACGCCCTGGTGAAGAACTACGCCGTCCTCGGCCTGCACTGGGGCCTGTACAACACCAAGGACCCCAAGCTGGTCCAGCACTGCCACGAGCAGCTCACCGAGCTGGCCGCCCGGGGCGCGATCAAGCCCCTGGTGAGCGAGCGGGTACCGCTCGACGGGGCCGCGGACGCCGTCCAGCGCGTCGCCGACGGCACGACGACCGGCCGGGTGGCCGTCGTCCCTCAGAAGGGAGCCGCAGCATGACCGACGCAGCGGAACTGCGCCGTCTCACCAAGGAGTTGCTGGCCGCCAGTCCGCCGGCGACCACCGACCGCCTGGACTTCCTCCGGGCCCGTTTCGACGCCGGACTCGCCTGGGTGCACTATCCCGAGGGCCTCGGCGGACTCGCCGCCCCCCGCTCCCTCCAGGCCGTCGTGGACGCCGAGCTGAAGGCCGCGGGCGCCCCCGACAACGACCCCCGGCGCATCGGCATCGGCCTCGGCATGGCCGCCCCGACCATCCTCCACTACGGCACCGAGGAGCAGAAGCGGCGGCTGCTGCGCCCGCTGTGGACCGGCGAGGAGGTCTGGTGCCAGCTCTTCAGCGAGCCGGGCGCCGGGTCCGACCTGGCCGCGCTCGGCACGCGGGCGGTGCGCGAGGGCGAGGACTGGATCGTCAACGGGCAGAAGGTGTGGACCTCCAGCGCGCACAGCGCCCGCTGGGCCATCCTCATCGCCCGCACCGACCCGGACGTGCCCAAGCACCGGGGCATCACCTACTTCCTGTGCGACATGACCGACCCCGGCGTCGAGGTCCGGCCGCTGCGCCAGGTCACCGGCGAGGCCGAGTTCAACGAGGTCTTCCTCACCGACGTCCGCATCCCCGACTCCCGCCGCCTCGGCGAGATCGGCGACGGGTGGCGGGTCGCGCAGACCACGCTGAACAACGAACGCGTGGCCATCGGCGGCACCCCGATCCCGCGCGAGGGCGGCATGATCGGCAAGATCGCCGCCACCTGGCGGGACCGCCCCGACCTGCGCACCCACGACCTCCACCAGCGGCTGCTCGGCCTGTGGGTCGAGGCCGAGGTCGCACGGCTCACCGGCGTACGGCTGCGCCAGCAGCTGGTGGCCGGCCAGCCGGGCCCCGAGGGCGCCGGCATGAAGCTGAACTTCGCCCGACTCAACCAGGAGATCAGCGGCCTGGAGGTCGAACTCCTCGGTGAGGAGGGCCTGCTGTACGACGACTGGACCATGCGCCGTCCCGAGCTGGTGGACTTCACCGGCCGCGAGGCCGGGTACCGCTACCTCCGGTCCAAGGGCAACAGCATCGAGGGCGGGACCAGCGAGGTCCTGCTGAACATCGTCGCCGAGCGCGTGCTGGGCCTGCCCGCCGAGCCGCGCACCGACAAGGACGTCGCATGGAAGGACCTCGCCCGATGAGCGCACAGTCGGAACCCGGTCTGCTCTACTCGGAGGAGGAGGAGGCGCTGCGCGCCGCCGTCCGGGACCTGCTCACCGACCACTGCGAGCCCGCCGGTGTCATCGCCCGCGCCGAGTCGGCCGCACCGCACGACGTGTCGCTGTGGAAGGCGCTCTCCGGGCAGATGGGCCTCGCCGGCCTCCTGATCCCCGAGGAGCTGGGCGGTCAGGGTGCCGGCCACCGGGAAGCCGCGGTGGTGCTGGAGGAGCTGGGGCGCGCGGTCGCTCCCGTGCCGTACCTGACGAGTGCCGTGGTCGCCACCGAGGCCCTGCTCGCCTGCGGGGCCGACGACCTCCTCACCGAGCTGGCGTCCGCGACGGCCATCGCCGTGCTCGCCGTCGGCCTGCACGGCGCGCCCGGCCGTGCCGTCGACCGGGTGCGGCTCGAAGAGGGCGTCCTGCGCGGCGAGCTGACGGGAATCGCCGACGCGGCCGTCGCCGACGTCCTGCTGGTCCCGGCGGACGACGGGGGCCTGTACGCGGTCCGCGCCGCCGAGGTGACCGTCACCCCGCAGACCTCCCTGGACCTGACCAGGCCGGTCGCCCGCGTGACCCTCGACGGCGCCACCGGGCGCCGGCTCGGCGACGCCGAGGACGCGGTGCGACGGGCCCTGCGGACGGGCGCCGGGCTGCTCGCCTCCGAGCAACTGGGCCTCGCCGACTGGCTGCTGACCGAGACGGTCCGCTACCTCAAGGAACGCAGGCAGTTCAACCGGCAGGTCGGCGGCTTCCAGGCGCTCAAGCACCGGCTCGCCGGGCTGTGGCTGGAGGTCGCGGGCCTGCGCGCCGCGGCGCGCAACGCCGCCGACGCGCTGGCGACCGGTGCGGACACCGACGTCGCCGTCGCCGTGGCCCAGGCGTACGCCGGCCGGGTCGCCGTCCACGCCGCGGAGGAGGCACTGCAACTGCACGGCGGTATCGGCATGACGTGGGAGCACCCGGTCCACCTGTACCTGAAGCGGGCCAAGGCCGACTCGATCGCGTACGGGACGGCGGGGGCCCACCGGGAGGCGCTCGCCGGGCTGGTCGAGCTGCAAGCCCCCTGACGCCTGCCGTCCGGCACACGGCCTGCCCGCCCCTCCGGGGGCGGGCAGTTCGCGTACCGACCGCTCCGCCGAAGTGAACGACCGGCGGCAGTCCGGCCAACTCCGCGCAGGGCCCTGCTTCCCGGGGGTGTCGGGACCCCATACTCACAGGCGTCCCGTACGGCCCTTCCAGGGAGGCAGAGCATGGCCCTCACCACCCGACGCAGAGCCCTCACCACCCTCGGCGCCGCCCTCACGGGGGCGGTCGCCCTGCCCGCCGGCACCGCGCTGGCCGGCGAAGGCGGGCGCGGACCGCGCCCGTTGTGGCGGGCCCACGCCCACAACGACTACCTGCACCCGCGCCCCCTCCTGGACGCCCTCGACCACCGTTTCGGCAGCGTCGAGGCCGACATCCACCTGGTCGACGGTCAACTCCTCGTCGCCCACGACCCGGAGGACCTCGACCCCGGCAGGACCCTGGAGTCCCTCTACCTCGACCCCCTCGCCGCCCGGGTCCGCGCGCACCACGGCCGGGTCCACCCACGGGACCGCCGGGCCCTGCAACTCCTGATCGACATCAAGACCGAGGGGGCGTCGACGTACCGGGAACTCGACCGCCGGCTGGGTCGCTACCGGCACCTGTTCACCTCGTACGCCCACGGCCGGGTGTTCCACGGCGCCGTCACCGCGGTGATCTCGGGCGACCGCGCGGCCCGCGCGCCGATGGAGGAGCAGCGCACCCGCCTAGCCTTCTACGACGGTCGCCTCACCGACCTGGGCACCTCCGCGCCGGCCTCCCTCGTACCGCTGATCAGCGACAACTGGACGGTCCACTTCACCTGGCGGGGCGTGGGCGCCTTCCCGGCCGCCGAGCGGCGCAGGCTGCGGGACATCGTCGGCGCGGCACACGCCCGCGGGCAGCGCGTGCGGTTCTGGGCCACCCCCGATCTGGCGGGGCCCGCCCGGGACGCCGTGTGGACCGAACTGCTCGCCGCCGGCGTCGACCACCTCAACACCGACGACCTCGCCGGCCTGGAGGCGTTCCTGGACGCCCGCCGGGACGCCTAGGACGCCCGGGCGGCCGGGGGACCGGCGGCCCGGGACATCGGTCGGCGCCGCGGGACACCACTCGTTCGGCGGACAGGTCAGCCGCCCGGACGAACCCTCCGCTACGCCACACTTGCGGCCGAACGCCGCGAAGCGGACGTGGCGGAGGAGGTTGACGATGGCCGTTTCCATCTCTGTGGTGCTGTTGCTGTCCGTCCTGGCGGTGATCTTCCTGCGGAACGGCGGGCTCAAGGTCTCGCACGCCCTGGTGTGCCTGCTGCTCGGCTTCTACCTGGCCGGCACGAGCATCGCGCCGACCATCAACAGCGGCCTGACCGCGACGGCGGACATCGTCAGCGGCCTCAGGCCGTGACGGACGGGCCGGGCGCCGCGGCGGCTAGGCGTCGACGACGCGGGAGCGGATGAGGAACCGCACCCCCTCGGGCGCCTCCAGCGAGAAGCCGCTGCCCCGGCCCGCGACGACGTCCACGGTCAGCCGGGTGTGGCGCCACGCCTCGTACTGACTGCGTGACATCCAGAACGCCACCGGTTCCTCGACGCCGTCGATCACCAGTTCCGCCAGCAGCACGTCGGCCGCGCCGGTGCGGAACTCGCCGGCCGGGTAGCACATGGGGGCGCTGCCGTCGCAGCAGCCGCCGGACTGGTGGAACATCAGCGGACCGTGTGCCTCGCGCAGCCGCCGCAGCAGGACGGCCGCGTCGGGCGTCACGGCGACGCGGGGCGTCTCCTCGTGTGTGTCGGGCATGCCCCACATGCCAGCACGGCGAAGGTTGCGTGAGGGTTGCGCCCGCCCCACCCGGACCCTCCCGCACGAACCGATTACATCTTTTGACATACCTATTTTCCCATAGCTAATATTGTCGGGTGACCGACTCCAGCACCCCTCGCCGGGACCTCGACCGTGTGGCCTCCGGGCTCGCGGCGTGCCTTCCCGCGCTGCACCGGGCGCTGGACCGACAGGTCGCCGCGCGGTACCCGCATCCCAAGCCCTCGGAGAGCCAGCTCGCCCTGCTGCGGTTCGTCGCCCAGCGCGAAGGCGCCACGGTGCGTGAGGCGGCCGAGGCCCTGCTGATGAAGCCCAACAACGTCAGCGCCCTGGTCTCCCAGCTCACCGACCGGGGGGACCTGGAGCGCAGGCAGGACGACGCCGACAAGCGCGTCGCGCACCTCCACCTCACGGCCACCTCCCGGCAGCGGCTGTCCGAGGTGCGGGACCTGGAGACCGCGTTCATCCGTGACGCCCTGACCTCCCTCACCGAGGGCCAGCAGGGCGCGCTCGGCTCCGCCCTGGACGCACTCGACGCGTTGACGCGGCACCTCCACCCCGCCCGCTGACCGGGCGGTACCGGCCGCTCCCGCCGGCCGCGGGCACACCGACGTGCCCGCGGCCGGCCCGCCGTGCTCCCGAAGGCCGTTCCGGCCCTCCGCGGCACTGCTGAACGGGCCGCTCCGGCCCCTCGCACCACCCCTGAACCTGGAAGAGAAGGCACACCCATGCCGCCCACGTCCGTGGACCACCCCGCCGCGCCCGCGGCCCCGCCCGCCCCGCCCGCGGCCGGCCGCCTGCGGTCCAACCCCTGGCTGACCCTCCTCGCGGTCGCATTCGGACTGTTCATGGTCCAGCTCGACGGCTCCGTCGTCGCCATCGCCAACCCCGCCATCGGCAGCGACCTCCAGGCGTCCACCGCCCAGTTGCAGTGGGTGACCAACTCCTACCTGCTCGCCCTGGCCGCCACGCTCATCCTGGGCGGCAAGCTCGGCGACCGCTTCGGCCGGCGCACCTACTACCTCGTGGGCGTCGCCGGCTTCACCCTCGCCTCGATAGCCATCGGCCTGTCCGGGTCGATCGAGGGCGTCGTCGCCTTCCGCGCCCTCCAGGGCGCCTTCGGCGGGCTGCTGATGCCCAACACCCTCGGTCTGCTCCGCTCCGTCTTCCCGCCGAGGAAGTTCGGCATGGCCGTGGGCATCTGGGCCATGGTCTCCGCCGTCGCGACGGCGCTCGGGCCCATCGTCGGCGGTCTGCTCGTGGAGCACGTCGACTGGGAGTCCGTCTTCTACATCAACGCTCCCATCGGCATCGTCGCCATCGTCTTCGGCGCCCTGGTCCTCCCGGAGAGCCGCAACGCGGCCGGCCGGGAACGCTTCGACGTCCCGGGCCTCGTCCTGCTGGCGCTCGGTCTGCCGGCCGTCGTCTTCGGCGTCGTCAAGGGCGAGACCTGGGGATGGACGTCCGCCGGCACCCTGGGCTCGGTGGCCGCCGGCCTCGTGCTCCTGCTCGTGTTCGGCTGGTACGAGACCCGCGTCGAGCACCCGCTGCTGCCGATGCGCCTGTTCCGCAACCGCGCGCTGACGATCGGCGCGATCATCACCGCGCTGAACTTCTTCGTCATGCTCGGCGTGATCTTCTTCGTCATGCTCTACCTGCAGAACGTACGCGGTTTCACGCCGGTCGAGGCAGGGGTGCGGACACTCCCGCTCAGCCTCGCCTCGCTGGTCGCCTCGCCCCTGGGCGCGGCCCTGACCCAGCGCTTCGGACCCCGGCTGACCATGCCGCTGGGCATGCTGCTCCAGGCGGCGTCCTGCTTCGGCATGCTCGCCTGGCAGACCGACTCCTCCTACGCCACGATGTGGCCGCCGTTCATCGCCCTCGGTCTCGGCGTCGGCATGGTGATGTCCGCGTCCTCCGACGCGATCGTCGGCAACGCCCCCGTACGGGACGGCGGTGTGGCCGGCGGTCTCCAGGCCACCACTCTCCAGATCGGCGGCGCGCTCGGCACGTCCGTGCTGGTCTCCCTGATCAGCGGCAAGGTCGGCTCCACCCTCACCGGCGAACTGACCGGCGCGGGCGTGCCCCCGGCCATGGCCCACGGTCTGCTGGAGGCGAAGGACGCCGTGGCCATGGGCGTGGCGCCGGTCTCCGGCGACATGCCGGCCGGCCTGCGGGCGGCCGTGGTGGAGGGCAGCGGGCAGGCCTTCATGAACGGCGTGCACGTGGCGGTGGTCGTCACCGGCGTGCTCTGCGTGCTCGGCGCGGTCCTCGCCGCGACCGGTGTCCGGCGCACCGCGGAGCGGCCGGCGGAGCACTGAGGAACGGTACGGCGGTGCCCCGCGAGCCGAGGGGCGCCGCCGACGGTGGTCTCAGAAGTCCCCGGCCGCGGTGCGCGGGAGCACCGTGACCCGGTGGTAGTTGCAGCCCGAGGGCTGGTCCGAGGGCGGCCTGGTCTGGTGGGCCTTGAGCGCGATGCTCACCAGGCTCAGCAGCAGGTCGACATCGGCGTCGCAGTCCAGGTGCACGGTCACCCACCGGGAGCCGGGGACCATGCGGATGGCGGTGGAGCCGCCCAGGTCGTACTGGAACCGTTGGATGGCCCGGTGGGTGAGGTGGAGGTCCACGTCCCGGTCCGAGTGGAAGTGGACTATCTCGTCGCGGACGGAGCGCAGCGCCCGTCCGGTTCCGCAACTGGCCTGACCCGCGGTGAGGTCGGGCCAGGCTTGCAGCCGCTCAAGGGCGCGCTGGGCCAGAGTCATGACCCCATCGTCGCCCGATCACCGCCCCGCAACCAGAGGTTGAGCGATTCGTAACCGGCACGTGAGGTCGTGCGGCACGTTCGGGGTGCGGGGGAGACGCCGTACGACCGGGTACGGTGCCTCCCCCGAAGGTGTTACGGCGCCACGCAGCCGATCGTCCCCGCCGGGAAGTCGTTGCCCGTGGACGTCGCGGTGAACCCGAAGGTCACACTGCCGTCCGGTGGGACGACCCGGTTGTGGTCCACGTTGCGGACCTTGACCGTGCCGTCGGTGCCGCGGGTCAGCGATCCGTTCCACACGCCGCCGAGCGTGGTCCCGCTGCCCGGCTTCCACTGCACGGCCCAGCCGTTCAGGGGCTCGGTGCCGTGGTTCATGACCTCCACGGAGCCCTGGAAGCCGCCGCTCCAGGAGTTCTGCACGGTGTAGACGGCCATGCACGAACCGGAGTGCGTGGGCGGGGGAGTCGTCGGAGGCGTGGTCGGCGTCGGCGTCGGGCTCGGCGTGCCGCCCGCACCGCGGATGCCGGTCACCTCGCCGTTGCCGCCGTCGAAGACGACGTCGGAGCAGGAGAAGAAGTTCTCCTGGCTGTCCGAACGCACCCACTGCATGAAGATCAGGGCGTCACCCGACCGCCCCGAGGGCAGTGCCAGGTCCCAGTAGTAGTGCCCCCCGTCGGCACCCGCCGAGCCCCGCTGCTGCGGGTTGGTCACCGTCTCGATCAGCTCCAGGTCGTCCCAGCCCAGCTCGGACGTGGGGGACCAGCCGGGCTTGGTCAGGTAGACCCGGAAGTCACCCGGGTGGGCCGCCCAGTTGCTGTAGTTCACCTGGATCGTCCGGCCGGACGTCAGGTGCGTCCGCGGCCAGTCGGCACGGGCCGCGTTGTAGCCCCGGAAGTCGTACGGGGACCGGTTGCCGGCGCTGCACAGGGTGCCGTCCGGCACGTAACCGGCGCCGCGTCCGCCCGCGTTGGAGTCGAGGACGGCGAACCAGTTGTAGAGCGCCGTCGAGCCGCTCTGGTCGAGGGCGCTCCGGCACGCGGGGTTCGTCGGGTCCAGGGCGCCGGTGCCGGTCTTGGCGTCCAGCTGGCAGAGGTAGGTACGTGAGCCGGGCATCATCGCCACGCCGTGCGCCTCGGCCCGCCCCTGCCCGAGCAGGAAGGTCACGCCGAGCGCGCTGAGCAAGGTGGCCAGGATCGCCGCAAGGGAGATGTATCTGCTGCGTAGTGCCATGGAATCTCCTGTTTCAGGTGCCGAGTCTTCCGGTCGTTAATGATCAGGGCATGACAATCAGGGCGTGCCGATCGGTTCCGCCGTCGCGGGGGTGGCGCGGTGGAGCCCCTCGCCCGTCCGGGAAGGCGCTTCGTCCGGACGGGCGAGGGGGGCGGTGGGGCGGGGCGGTGGGGCGCCCTCGGCGCGGCCGCTACGACACGGCGCAGGCGGTGCCGTTCAGCCGGAAACCGTCAGGCTCGGCGAACGCCCCGCCGTGGGTGCCCTGGAAGCCGAACGACAGGCTCGCGCCGGGTGCGATCCGGGCGTTGTGTCCCAGGCCGGTGGCGGTCAGGGAGCCCGTGGACGGGGTGACGGAGGCGTTCCAGGCGTTGGTGACCCGCTGGCCGGAGGGCAGGGTGAAGGCGAGCCGCCAACCGTCGACGGGGGACTGCCCGGTGTTCTTGACGGTGACGTCCGCGGTGAAGCCGTTCTGCCAGACGCTGGTCCCGTAGGTCACCGCGCACGCCACCGGCTCGCCGGGGTTGCCGGGATCGGGGTTCCCCGGGCCGCCGCCGGTCTCCACGGAAGAGGAGAAGGAGTTGACGGACAGGCCGGCGCCGTTCTGCCAGGGCTCGAAGCCCGCCTGCACGCTCGTCAGGTACCAGTCGTCCTCGGCGAGCCCGCGGGCCACGGTCGCCCGGACGAAGTCCATGACGTCGAAGTTCCAGCTGGAGATCGCCGACGGGGCCACGAAGGAGAGCACGTCGTTGGCGCCGTTGCTCCCCGTCCACATCTCCCAGGTCCGTCCGCCGACGGTGGTCGTGCCGACCGGCGAGCCGATGGGCTGGATCGGGCCCACCCGGTTGAACCAGATCATGATCTCGGTCCGGTTGACCCCGTCGGTCCGGGGGGTCGGGTCCAGCCAGATGTCGTACGAGGCGTTGTAGACGGCGTTGCCGACATAGCCGTAGGAGATGCCGGAGGGCGCCTTGGAGATGGTGTCGAGCCGGGCGGGGAGGTTGGTGCCCGGCGAGCAGTTCGTGTAGTGGCAGCCGTTGAAGACCGACGGGTACGACTTCGGCGCTCCGTTGGTCGGCACCGAACCGTCGGCCTGGGCGACCCGGAAGCCGGTGTCGGTGGCGGTGACGCACTGGGTCGCGCTGGAACCCCAGCGGTTGTTCTGGACGACGTACCGTCCCTGGATCGTCGTCGTCCCGAACGGTTCGCACAGCGTGGTGTCGGCCTGGGCCGGCGCCGCCGCGGTCACCAGGGACGCGACGACGGCGAGAGTCGCGACGACCACGCCGAGAAGGCCGCGCGCGGTGCGTACTTGGGGCCGTAACGGTCGCATGGGGGCCTCTCCGGAGGGTGCGGGGGGAAGGGAGGGCCGGGGCGGGAGCGCTCCCAACTCCCCACTGATGGGAGCGCTCCCACTTACCGGTTGATTGGGGACTGTAGAAGCGGTTCATGTTCCTGACAAGACTGTGCGCGCAGGAGCCGTCGAAGGATTTTCGAAGCCGCAGGTGGGAGGCGTGGGCCGGAGCGGGTTGCCGGGAGCGCTCCCGGCAACCCGCGTCACGCGGAGTCGCGCAGGACCAGTTCCGTACGGAGGATGACGTGCCGCCAGGCGACGGACGACTCCTCGCGCTGCTCCATCTCCTCCAGCAGCAACCTCACCATGGTGCGGCCGATCTCCTCCAGCGGCTGACGGACCGTCGTCAGCGGCGGATCGGTGGGCCGGGCCGGATGGAAGTCGTCGAAGCCGATCACGGCGACGTCCTGCGGGACCCGCCGGCCCGCCGCGCGCAGCGCGTTCAGCGCCCCGGCCGCCATCGTGTCGGAGGCCGCGAAGACCGCGTCCAGCTCGGGGTGGCGGGCGATCAGGTCGGCCGTCGCCCGGCGGCCGCTCTCCTCCGTGAAGTCCTCCCCCTCGACGACGAGCGAGGCCCTGGCCTCCACGCCCGCCAGCTCCAGCGCCTCCCGGTACCCGCGCAGTCTGCACTGCGCGACGTACATGTCGAGCGGTCCGCTGATGGCGCCGATCGTCGTCCGGCCGCCGTTCAGCAGGTGGGTGACCGCGCCGCGTGCGCCGCCGGCGTTGTCCGCGTCGACGTAGGTGACGCTCTCGTCGCCGGAGCGCCGCCCCAGCATGACGGTGGGCAGCCCCGCCTTGGCGAGCAGGTCGGGCAGCGGGTCCTCGGCGCGCACGGACATCAGCAGCACGCCGTCGACCCGGCCACCGCGGGCGTACTCCACGAAGCGCTGCCGCTCGGTGTCCGTACGGACGAGGGTGAGCAGCAACTGCACCGGGGTGTCCGTGAGGGCGTCGCCCACGGCGTGGACGACCTCGGAGAAGAACGGTTCGCCGAACAGCCGCCAGTCCGGCTCCGTCATGACCAGCGCGACGGCGTCCGCACGGTGCCCGGCCAGGGAACGGGCCGCGAGGTTGGGGACGTACCCCAGTTCGACGATGGCCTGCTGCACGGCACGGCGTGTCGAATCCCGCACGCCGGCCGCGTTGTTGATGACCCTGGAGACGGTGCCCCGTCCGACGCCGGCGAGCGCTGCCACCTCTTCCAGCGTCGGGGTACCGGGTCGCTGCCTGCCCACGTCCGCCTCCCCCTCACGAGATCGTTCGATACTACGGCGACCCGCTCGGGTTCGGCGGGCCGATCGCGAGGGTGGACCGGAGAGCGTGCGGGGTGGTCGGGGTGGAGCGGGACCGTCCGGCGAGCGACACGCCGAGCCCGAGGGCTCACCGCACCCGCTCGGAGGGGGCCACCCGGGCCGGCGTCGCCCGTGGGCGTCGGCTGCCCGGCCGTCAGCCGTCCAGGCGGACCGGCATCAGCAGCGAGAACGTCGACTCGTCGTCGGGCCTGCGGATGGCGAGCGGCGCCGTGGGAGCGCCGAACTCCAGGGCCAGCCGCTCCCGGCCGCCGGCCGCCAGCGCGTCGAGCAGATACCCGCGGTCGACCGCGACGTCGTCGGGGTGGTCGTCACCGTCCCCGCGGACGGTCACCGTGCCGTCGTCGGCCACCCGCACCACGCTGACGTCGCGCGGCGCGCCGTCCTGCTCGCGCCCCTCGCCCGCGCGCACCGGGCCGGACTCCAGCGCCTCACGGAGGGCCGGCACCTCGACGAGCGTCCGCCGCCCGGCCGGCAGGTGGACGAGCCGGCGGTAGTCGGGGAAGTCGTGGGCGAGGCACTGCCCGGTGGTGCGCCCACCCGCCGTCTCCAGCGTCACGCTGCCGCCGTCCACGGCGAGGCCGGCCGGCTCGTCGCGGCCCAGCAGGGCACGCATCGCGTCGGCGAGCGGGACGGGCACGACGGCCTGGACGCGCGGTGCGTCGTGTGTGCCGGCGTCCACGCGGGCGACGGCCATCCGGTAGCGGTCCGTGGCGACGAGGTGGAGCGCGTCGCCCTCCAGGTCGAACAGGATCCCGCCGAGCACGGGCAGGCCGGGGTCGGTGCCCGCGGCGAACCGCACGGCGTCCAGCCCCGCGGCCAGGGCCGGGGCGGGGACCGACAGCCGCACGGAGGCGGTGGACGAGGACGTGGTCATGGGATTCTCCCTCTGGTCGAGTAGCGCTCGGAGTGCGGAGATCTCGCCGCGGGCATCGGCCAGCCCTCGTTCCAGGCGGTGCAGGTGCGCCTCCAGGAGGCCCCGCACCAGGCCCGTGTCGGCGCCGGACCACCCGGCCAGCACCAGGCGGACGTCCGCAAGCGGCATGCCCGCCCTGCGCAGTCCGGCCAGCAGCCGGGCGTCGTCGGTCTGCTCCGGGGCGTACCAGCGGTACCCGGTCACGGGATCGACCCGGGCGGGGACCAGCACCCCGGCACGGTCGTAGAACCGCAGGGCGCTCACGCCCAGGCCGCTGGCGCGGGCCGTCTCCCCGATGCTGCGCATCTCGTTCTCCACATCCGTGACCTTGGGCCCTTGACCAGGTCGAGGGTCAACCTCGACGCGATCCACGTCCACGACCTGGGTCACACCCGCGCCCCGGGCCACCCCGGCGCGGCTCCCCGAAGCTGCCCCTGCGCATCGTCGTCGAGGTGCCCGGTCCCGGGTCGTGACGCCCCGCCGGAGCCGGTCCGCCCGCCGCCGGTCGTGCCTCGGAACGCGCCGGTAGGGTGTCCGCATGATCAGACGCCCCCCGACACTCGAGGATGTCGCGAGGCAGGCGGGTGTCTCCCGCGCGACCGTATCCCGCGTGGTCAACGGCATCCGCAACGTGGACCCCGCCATCCAGGAAGTGGTCCGGGAGGCGATCGAGCGGACCGGTTACGCGCCGAACAGCGCCGCCCGTGCCCTGGTGACCCGGCGCGCCCAGACCATCGCCCTGGTCATCTCCGGCGCGGCGGACGACGCCGGGGACGAGCAGACGTTCGCCTCCCGCGTGCTGACCGACCCCTTCTTCGGCCGGATCGTCGGCGGGGTCGTCGGGTTCCTGCGGCCCCGGTCGATGTACCCGGTCCTGATGTTCGCCGAGACCGCGGCCGCCCGGCGGGAGGTGACGGCGTACCTCCGGCAGGGCGGCGCGGACGGCGCGCTGATCTTCTCCACCCATGCGGAGGACCCCCTGCCCGCGCTGCTGGCGGCCGAGCGGCTGCCCTGCGTGCTCTTCGCGCGCCCCGGCTCACCGGTCCCCGTCAGCTACGTGGACCTGGCCCACCGGGAGGGCGCCCGGCTGGCCGCCGAGCACCTGCTGGCGCGTGGCTGCCGGCGCGTCGCCACCATCACGGGGCCGCTGGACCTGCCTGCCGCGCAGGACCGGCTGACCGGGTTCCGGGAGACGATGGAACGGCACGGCCGGACCGACGTCCCGGTGGCGGAGGGCGGGTTCACCGCCGCCAGCGGTGCGGCGGCGATGACCCGGCTGCTCGCCGAGCACCCCGAGGTCGACGGCGTGTTCGCGGCCAACGACGTGATGGCCCGGGGCGCCTGCGACGCCTTGCGGGAGCAGGGCCGCAGGATCCCGGACGACGTGGCGGTGATCGGCTTCGACGACTCC
The DNA here is from genome assembly GCF_056430705.1 of Streptomyces sp. NPDC045956. NCBI lineage: Bacteria > Bacillati > Actinomycetota > Actinomycetes > Kitasatosporales > Streptomycetaceae > Streptomyces > Streptomyces sp. NPDC045956. The sequence continues at coordinate 149,595 of NZ_JBWKKZ010000004.1, forward strand.
AGCGCGGCGGTCGCCGCCCAGCCGCCGCTGACCACGGTCCGCCAGCCGCTGGAGGAGATGGCGGCCACCATGGCGCGGCTCCTCCAGGAGGAGATCGAGGGAGCGCCCCGCACCGAGCCCACCGCCGTGATCTTCGACCCCGAGCTCGTGGTGCGCGAGTCCGCGTGAGTGGCCTGCGGGCTGCCGCGGGTGCGGTGGCCCGCGGCCCGGACGTGCCGGCACGAGGAGGCGGGGAGCGGGAGAGCCTCTTCGGCCCGCCCGGCAGCAGGCCGGACAGACGCCGCACAACTCGTGCCCGGTGCCGTGGGGGAACGGGGTCGCGCCGAGCACCACGCCCCGGTGGCCGGTGACGGGTCCCGTGGCCCGTGGCCGTGGTCAGGGGCCCGTGGTCAGGGGGTGGCCTCCGTGGCGTCGAGGGCGTCGAGGGCGTCGAGTAGACACGGTGTCACATGCTCGCGGACCCAGGCGCATTGCTCGGGCGAGGCGGCGCGGGGCACCGTCTCGACCAGCATGATCAGGTACAGGTAGCAGCGGTACATGGCCAGCCGCGTACGCACCGAGGCGTCGAACCGTGCGACACCCCCTGCCGCCGCGTAGCCGCGCAGGAAGTCCCGGTCCGTCTCGATGTCGCCGAGCAGTGCGAGCGAGACGAAGTCGGCGACCGGGTCTCCCCAGAACATGCGCTCGCCGTCGACGACGCCGCCGACGGCCCGTTCGCCCGGCGCGCCGTGGACGAGCAGGTTGCCGTTCCACAGGTCGAAGTGCACCGCGGCGGGCCGTTCCACGTCGTCGAGCACGTCCGCGACCGCGGCCAGCCGTTTCCGGAGCCGCTCCGGCGGCTGCGGCAACCGGACGCCGTAGCGCGCCGCGTCGTCGAGCACGGCGTCGGTCATCGCGGTGAAGGCCTCGCGCCAGGTGGGGGCGAGCGGGCCGAGGGCGCCGCTCGGACAGCCGAAGCCGGGTCCGGTGGCGGTGTGGAGGCGGGCGACCACCCGGCCCAGTTCCTCCCGCATCCGGGAGTGCTCCGACGCCGTGAGGTCTCCGGCGAGGTCCGACCACGGTGTGCCCGGCCGCGTGGTCGTGAGCAGCCACGGTCCGCCGGCGGGGCCGGGGACGAGGTCCGCCCGTACGACCTCGGGGACGTGCGTGTCCCCCACGGAGCGGGCGGCCGCGCAGAAGGCGGCCTCGGAACGCAGCAGGTCGCGTTCGTACCGCAGTCCCGGGGTGTCCCGGCGTGGCGGTACCTTCAGCACCCAGTCCCGGCCGTCGTGCAGAACGACCCGCAGAACCGTGTTGTAGGTGCCGCCGGCGAGGGGCACGATCCGTGCCAGGTCGCCGCGGGACACGCCGGCGGACGCCAGGACGGTGGGAAGGAGGGCGGGGGAGCCGGAAGCGGGCTCCGAGCCCGACGCGTGAGTGTCCAAGGAGGAGTCCTTCGGTGCGGCGCCGGACGCGGTACGGCGCGGTACGGATCCGTGGGGCGGCACCGCACGGAGGCGGCGGGACGGCCCGCCCGGCTGATCGCGGGTGCACGGAAGCAGGGTGCCGGCTGAAAGGTACGGCGGCCTCCAGGGTCGGGGACGTCGTCGAGATCTCCGTACCGCGGAGACCCGACGGCCTCGTGGGCCGGGGTGAGCGCTACGGGGTCGGCCGGGGCGGTGGTCCGAGCATCGGTACCAGGAAACGCCGGGCCACGGCGCGCAGTTCCGCCTCGTCGTCGAGGTCGACCACCTGGCTGGGGATGACCAGGAAGGAAGCGGAGACGCGGACCATCATCTCGGCGACCAGGCCGACGTCCACGTCGTCGGTGACGTGCCCCGCGGCCTGCTCCCGCCGCAGCCGCGACGCGACGAAGCGCTGCACCACGGCCAGGGTGCGGCCGCCGTCGCCGGTCATCGACGGGACGACGGCATCCGGTTCGACGGTCATGAGGCCCCCGATGAGACGGTTGCCGCGGAAGGCGCGCAGGGAACTCACGAAGCCCAGGACGACTCGGTCGGCGACGGTCTCGGCCTCCTGGATGTCCACGATGAAGCGGTCGAAGTACCGCCTGAACTCACGCCGTACGACCTGCGCCACCAACTGGTCCTTGGTGGCGAAACGACGGTAGGCGGTGATCCGGGAGACACCGGCCAGGCGCGCCACGTCCACCATCGTCGAGCGCTTGACGCCCATGCGGCAGAACTGCTCGTACGCCGCGTCGAGCAGTCGCGCGGAGACCTCGTCGTCGCGCTCCGCCCCCTCGACGGCCTCGGCGAACGCGCTCTCCAGGACGGACGGAGCGCCGGGCGACCCCATGAGGGCCAACAGGTCAGGTTCCACGGCCGCCTCCCCGATTCTGCGCAGCCTCTGGCGATCAACGCGCCTTTGTGCTCCCCTGATGCAACAACGACGCACTGACTGTTTCATCGTATCAATCCGAACGTCGGTCCCCCAGAACTCGAGGAGTTCGCAGCGATGGACGATCTCAGCAGGCGCAAGATGTTAATCATGGGAGGTGGGCTCGGGGCGCTCGGGGCGGTCGGAGCCGCCTCGCCGGCCCGGGCGCGGGCCCTGTGGACCTGGGCGCCCAGCGGTTCGGTCGCGGGGAAGGGTGCAGGTGTCGATCCCGAGTGGGTCTGGGACGAGGAGGCCGATCCGGTCCTCGCCGCCGTGATCGACCGCGGCGACGTGCCCAAGGTCAACGCGGCGCTGCGGCAGTGGACGCGCAACGACCAGCCGCTGCCGCCCGGACTCCCCGCGGACCTGCGCGACTTCATGGAGAAGGCGCGCCGGCTGCCGTCCTGGACCGACCCGCGCAAGCTCGACGCCGCGGCGCGGTTCACCAAGAAGAAGGGGATCTACACCGGCGCCCTGTACGGGCTCGGCAGCGGGCTGATGAGCACGGCCATTCCGCGGGAGGCGCGCGCCGTCTACTACTCCAAGGGCGGTGCGGACATGAAGGACCGCATCGCGAAGACCGCCCGGCTCGGCTACGACGTCGGGGACCTCGACGCCTACCAGCCGCGGGGCGGGATGATCGTCACCGCGGTGAAGACCCGGATGGTGCACGCGGCCGTACGGCACCTGCTGCCGCAGTCGCCCGGCTGGTCCCGTACCAGCGGCGGGCAGACGATCCCGATCAGCCAGGCCGACATCATGGTGACCTGGCACAGCCTCTCCACGTTTGTCATGAGCAAGCTAAAGGACTGGCGGGTGCCGGTCAGTTCCGCGGAGTCGGACGGCTTCCTGCACGTGTGGCAGGTCACCGCGCACATGCTGGGTGTCCTGGACGAGTACATCCCCGCGTCCTGGGACGAGGCCGACGCCCAGTCCCGGCAGGTGCTGGACCCGATCCTGGCCTCCACGCCGGAGGGCATCGAGCTGACCGACGTGCTCCTCGACATCGTCGCCGAACTCGACGCCGGCCTCACCCGGCCGCTGATCAACGCGTTCTCCCGGTACACGCTGGGCGACCGGACCGGGGACCTGATCGGGCTGGACCGGGAGCCGTTCTGGCAGCCGGTGATCAGCGGCGCCTGGCCACTGCTGGTGGCCTTCCGCGAGGGGCTCATCCCCCTGCCGCTGATCCCGCAGGCGGCCTGGGCCGTGGAGGAGGCGATCCGCAAGTTCGTCCTGCTCTTCCTCTCCGAGGGGCGGCCCATCGACCTGGAGATACCCGACGCCAACCGTCCTTCCTGAGCCTGACCACCGGTGCGCGGGGCATGTCGTCGCGACGTTCCCCGCGCACCACCGCACTGGCCACCGCCGAGTCCGCCGCCACCGGTCGCCCCACTCGGGGGCCGGCGTGACTCCTCACCACGAATCCGGGGTCGAGACGATGACGACATCACGCACCACCCGAACGTGCGGGTCGCGCACCACCCGAACGTGCGGGTCGCGCCCCGACCGGGCCGGCGGGCGGGCACGGCCGTCGACGCGGAGCGCGGGGGCCCGCCGGTGACCGCCGCCGACCGTGCGCCGCGGCAGGGCTCGGAGGCACAGCCGTTCGCCAGGAGGCGCTTCCTCGGCTGGGTGCTGGCCGCGCCCACCCTGACGACCGCGGCCCACCTCGTCCCCGCCCCCCGGGCCGGCGCGGCGGGCGCCCCGCCACCGGCGGCCGCCTCCCGGGAGACCCCCTCACCCGGGATCCCCTCGCCCGAGATCACGGAACTGATCGACCTGAACGACGTGATGACCGCCGCCGCCCTGCCGACGTCCGGCCTGATCAGGGTCGAGGTGAACGAGGACTCCACCGTCTCCTTCGCCCTGCCGCGGACCGAGGTGGGGCAGGGCATCACCACGTCGACGGCCATGCTGATCGCCGAGGAACTCGGCGTACCGCTCGCACAGGTGCACATCACCCTGGCCGACGCGCGGCCGGAACTGCTCTTCAACCAGCTCACCGGCGGATCGAACACCACCTTCTCCACCTACACCCCGATCCGGGTCGCCGCCGCCCTGGCCAGGAACCGGCTGCTCGCGGCGGCGGCCGCGGAATGGGGGGTCCCCGCGTCCCGGTTGACCCTGAAGGGGGGACGCGTCACCGGCCCCGGCAACCGGAGCACCGACATCGGGCCCCTGTCCCGCAAGGCCGCCGGCGTGCGGACCGAGCAGGTCGCCGTGACCCTGAAGCCACGCGACCTGTTCACGGTCATCGGCAAGCCGCACGGCCGCCTCGACGCCCTGGCGGCCGTCACCGGACGCAAGACGTTCACGCTGGACCTGGAGGTCCCGGACGCCCTGCCGACCATGGTGTGCCGGCCCCCGACGATCAACGGCAGGGTCGGCACGGTGTCCAACCTGCACGAGGTCCTCGCCCTGCCCGGCGTCACCGACGTCGTGGCGATCACGACCGGGGTCGCGGTGCGCGCGACCACCTTCGGCCGGTGCATCGACGCCGTACGGGCGCTGCGGGTGCAGTGGAGGCCCGGCAGCGCCGAGGGCAAGTCCGACGCGTCCGTGCTCAGGTCGCTGGCGGCGGCCGAACTGCCGCTCGGGCCACCGCCGCTGACGCCGTACGTGGAAGAGAAGTTCACCTTCCACTTCCGCAGCAACAGCGCGCTGGAGCCGAACGCCGCGATAGCCGACGTCCGCGCCGACCGCGCCGAGATCTGGTCGAGTCTGAAGGCCCCGATCGTCGCCAAGCAGGCCATCGCCGCCCGGCTCGGCCTGGCGCCGAGCGCGGTGAAGGTGCACGTCACCGAGGGAGGCGGCTCGTTCGGCCGCAAGCTCTTCTTCGACGCCGCGCTGGAGGCCGCCGAGGTCTCGCAGCGGATCCGCAAGCCGGTGAAGCTCATGTGGCACCGCGCGGACGACTCCCGCCAGGGGCGGACGCACCCCATGGCGACCTCACGGGTGCGCATCGCCTACCTCGGCGGCACCGTGCTCGGCTACCGGCAGCGGCACACCAGCGTCGCCACCGACCTCGGCCACGGCCTCGGGGAGATCTTCACCGCCCTGGCCGCGCAACTGCCGGTGGGCGACATCGGCTTCGCGGAGACCTTCTTCCAGCTCTCCCAGTCGATGCCCTACGACTTCGGCGTCAACAGCCGCCTGCTGAGCGAGACGGACAGGGGCTTCAACACCGGCAGCATGCGCAACGTCTACTCCCCGGACGTCACCTGCGCCCGCGAACTCCTCGTCGACCGGCTGGCCGGCCGGATGGGCAAGGACCCCTACCGGTTCCGCCGCGACTTCCTGCGGGACGACGCCGCCCGCGCCGTACTGGACCAGGCCGCCGAGGCGGGGGACTGGGGCAGGAGCATGCCCGCCGGGACGGCGCAGGGCATCGCCTTCCACTCCGAGTACCACTCCGCCAGCGCCGTGCTCGTCGAGATCGACTGCCGCCCCGAGACGGTCGAGCGGCCTGTCCGCGACGGCGTCACCGGCCCCCGGGTCACCAAGGCGGTGATCGTCGTCGACGTCGGTCTGGCCGTCAACCCCCGCGGGCTCGAGGCCCAGATGACGGGCTGCCTCATGGACGGGATCGCGCTGACCCTGACCTCCAGCCTCCACCTGCGCGACGGCGCCTTCCTGGAGGCCAGCTGGGACAACTACTTCTACACCCGCCAGTGGAACACGCCCCCCGAGCTGAAGGTGATCGTGATGCCGGCCACCGGCGACCGGCCCGGCGGCGCCGGTGAACTCGGCGTGGCCGCCTCGACGGCCGCGGTCGCCTGCGCGTACGGCCGCGCCACCGGGACGATGCCGACGGTCTTCCCCGTCAACCACGGCACGCTCTCCTTCGTCCCCAAACCCACCGTCCCGCCCGTCCCGGCCTCACCCACCGACGGCCTGGACCACGTCCGCTGAACCCCTGGGAGTTCCCGTGCCTGAGCACACGTTCCTCCTCAACGGCGAGCAGGTCACCGTCGAGGCCGCGGACGACGAACGGCTGCTGTGGGTCCTCCGGGACATCCTCGGCGTGACCGGGCCGAAGTACGGCTGCGGCATCAACGTCTGCAAAGCCTGTACGAGCCACCTCAACGGCCGGGCCGCCAACCCCTGCGCCATCCCCGTGAAAGACCTGCGGCCCACCGACGAGGTCACCACCATCGAGGGCCTGCCCGCCACGGTGGGGGCGGACCTGCACCCCATGCAGGAGGCGTGGATCGACCTGGACGTGGCGCAGTGCGGTTACTGCCAACCCGGCCAGATCATGGCCGCCGTCGCGCTGGTCCGCCGCGTCCGGGAGGAGGGCCGTTCGGTCACCGAGGCAGACCTGGACGGCATCCGCAACATCTGCCGCTGCGGCACCTACCCCCGCATCCGTGAAGCGATCAGGGCAGGCGCCCGCGCCATGTGACCCGCAGCGGGAGACCCGACAGAGACCCGACAGAGAGGGAGGGCCCCGTGTCCGCCCGCCGTACACCACTCGTACTCGTCACCGTGGCCGCCGTACTGCTCGCGGCGGCGGCGATCGTGCGCTTCGTCGTCGCCCCCGCCGCGACGAAACTGCCCGACGACACCGACCAGACGGTCCACTACGCGGGCCGCGCCACCCTGCTGGACGCCGAGGCCCTGGGAACGGGGGACACCGCGCACGCGCTGAGACCGGACGTCCCCGTGAGCGTCGAGCGGCGCGTGCGCGCCGTCTCCACCCACGGTGACACCGCGCTCGTCGAGGACACGCTGACCGTCACCGCCGACGGACGGTCCCTCCCCAGCTCGAAGACCTACGCCGTGGACCGGCGGAGCAGGGAGGGCACGGCCCCACCGTCCGCGACGCCCGTCGAGCCCTCGCGGGGCGCGTTGAGTTCCGCCTTCCCGCCGGACGCGGCGCGGGACGACTCCCACACCTACTACGACTCCACGACACGCTCGATCGTGCCCGTTCGCTACACGGGCTCCGCGCAGCGCGAGGGCCGCACGGTGAACGTCTACGAGATCACGGTCTCGGCACCCGTCAAGGACCCGGAAGTGCTCGCACCGCTGCCGAAGGCGCTGCCCAGGAAGCTCGTCGCCGGCCTCGGGCCCGCGCTCGATCCCGCCGCCCGGGCCCGCCTCACCCCCGAGGCCCTGGCCGCGCTGCCGGACCCCGTTCCCCTCACCTACGTCTGCCGGTCGAAGCTGGTGGCCCACATCGACCGGCAGACCGGGATAGCCATCGACCAGACCGTCGACCGTACGATCCTGGCGGCCACCGGGACACCGGGCGCGACGACGGCGCCTCTGCTGCCGGTGTCCGCCCTCACCTTCGAGGTGACCCCCGACAGTTCCGCGGACCTCGCGGACGAGGCGTCCACGGCCGGCCGGCTGCTGACCCTGATGACGGTCACGGCGCCGCTCACCCTGCTCGCCGTCGCGGTCGCGCTCGTCACGACCGCCGCCGTTCTCGCCCGGCGCCGACACCGCGCCGAGGGGAACGCCCCTCCCGGCGACCCGACATGAGGTGCTAGAAGAAGCCGAGCTTCTTGGGGCTGTAGGAACACAGGAGGTTCTTCGTCTGCTGGTAGTGCTCCAGCATCATCTTGTGGTTCTCCCGGCCGATCCCGGACTGCTTGTAGCCGCCGAAGGCGGCATGCGCCGGGTAGGCGTGGTAGCAGTTCGTCCAGACGCGGCCCGCCTGGATCGCGCGGCCCGCGCGGTACGCGGTGTTCATGTCGCGGGTCCACACGCCGGCACCCAGCCCGTACAGGGTGTCGTTGGCGGTCCTGACGGCGTCGTCGAAGTCGTCGAAGGACGTGACCGACACCACCGGGCCGAAGATCTCCTCCTGGAAGATCCGCATCCGGTTGTGGCCCTCGAAGATCGTCGGCTGGACGTAGTAGCCGCCCTTCAACTCGCCGTCGTACTCGATCCGTTCGCCGCCCGTGAGGACCTTGGCACCCTCTTGGCGGCCGATGTCCAGGTAGGAGAGGATCTTCTCCAGCTGGTCGTTGGACGCCTGAGCGCCGATCATCGTGTCGGTGTCCAGGGGGTGGCCCGGCCTGATCAGCTCGGTGCGCGCGACGGCGGCCTCGAGGAAGTCGGCGTAGTTGCCGCGCTGGATCAGGGCCCGGGACGGGCAGGTGCACACCTCGCCCTGGTTGAGCGCGAACATCGTGAAGCCCTCGAGTGCCTTGTCACGGAAGTCGTCGTCCCGCGCCCAGACGTCGTCGAAGAAGATGTTCGGCGACTTGCCCCCCAGCTCCAGGGTGACCGGCTTGATGTTCTCCGACGCGTACTGCATGATCAGCCGCCCGGTGGTGGTCTCCCCGGTGAACGCCACCTTCGCCACGCGCGGGCTGGACGCGAGCGGCTTGCCCGCCTCCACGCCGAAGCCGTTGACGACGTTGAGGACGCCGGGCGGCAGCAGGTCGGAGACCAGGCTCAGCCAGTAGTGGATGGAGGCCGGGGTCTGTTCGGCGGGCTTCAGGACCACCGCGTTGCCGGCCGCGAGAGCGGGCGCGAGCTTCCAGACCGCCATCAGGATCGGGAAGTTCCACGGGATGATCTGCGCGACGACCCCCAGCGGCTCGTGGAAGTGGTACGCGACCGTGTCGTCGTCGATCTCGCCGATCGAGCCCTCCTGGGCGCGGACCGCGCCCGCGAAGTAGCGGAAGTGGTCGATGGCGAGCGGGATGTCGGCCGCCAGCGTCTCGCGCACCGGCTTTCCGTTCTCCCAGCTCTCCGCGACCGCCAGGCTCTCCAGGTTCACCTCCATGCGATCGGCGATCCGCAGCAGGATGTCGGAGCGTTCGGTCACCGATGTGCGGCCCCAGCCGGGCGCGGCCTCGTGCGCGGCGTCGAGTGCGCGCTCCACGTCCTCCGCCGTACCGCGCGCGACCTCCGTGAAGGGCCGGCCGTCCACCGGCGAGGGGTTCTCGAAGTACTGCCCCCGCGCCGGCGCGACGTACGCGCCGCCGATGAAATGGTCGTAGCGCGACTGGTAGGAGACGATCGCGCCCTCGGTGCCGGGCGCCGCGTAACGGGTCATCCTGTGCCTCCCTCGTCCAGCGCTGCCCGCCGTTGGACAGCTCCGCCCGTGAGGCTAGGAGGCGGGACGTTGCGGGGACGTTGCGCGGCGGCGACTCCCTCCGAGGGCGGCGGCCCGCCGCGCCCGGTGAGCGTTTCACCACGCCCCGGGCGCCGCGAGCTCCGACTCCAGCGCGGCCAGCCGGGCTAGGGCCGCGGCCGTCGGCCGGGCCGCGACCAGCGCCCGCCAGACGTCCAGATCGTCCTCGCCCCAGGGCGCGTGCGCCCAGTCGGCCAACAGGTCGGGATCGCGGCAGGCGATCAGCGCGGCGCGCAGACCGTCGGCGAGCCGGCGCCTGAGCCGGGTCACCGCCGGGGCCTGGGAACCGGGCAGGAGCGGCCCGGCGTACGCCGTCGCGGCCGCCGTCACCGCACCGGCCCGCAGGCGCCGTTCGACCACGGCGGCGTCGGAGTCGACGGGCATCGTGAGCCGGTACGGCCGTGAAGCCAGCCGACCCGGCCCCAGGAGCGCACGCAGCCGCGCCAGTTCGGCGCGCAAGGTCACCGGCGGCACCGCCTCGTCCCGGTAGAGCGCGCACAGCAACTCGTCGCCGGTCAGGCCGTCCGGGTGGTGGGCCAGCAGCAGCACCATCTCACTGTGCCGCCGGCTCAGCCGGACGGTGCGGCCTCCCGCGCTCAGCAGCGCCTCGTCCCGGCCCAGCGCGGTCAGCTGAGCCGTCCGGTCCTCCGGTGGCTCCGGGGCCAGCAGCGCCAGCTGCGACTCCGCGGCACGGGCGACCGCCTGGACGAAGCCCAGGCTGTGCGGGTGCGCCAAGCCGTCCCCGCCGGTGATGTCCACCGCGCCGAGCACCCGCCCGGTGCGGGGATCGTGCACCGGAGCCGCGGCGCACGTCCACGGCTGGACCCGCCGGACGAAGTGCTCGGCCGCGAAGACCTGGACCGGACGGCCGACCGCCACCGCCGTGCCCGGTGCGTTCGTGCCGACCGCGGACTCCGCCCACCGGGCGCCGGGCACGAAGTTCATCCGCCCCGCCAGGCGTCGCGTGGCCGGATGACCTTCGACCCACAGCAGCCTGCCGTGCGCGTCGCACACGGCGAGCAGATGCTCGCCGTCGGAGGCGAACGCGCCCAGCAGCTCGCGGATGAGCGGCATCACCCGCGCCAGCGGATGTTCGGCCCGGTAGGCGCCCAGATCGCCGTCCGTGAGCTCCACGTGCGCGCTGCTGTCCGGGCCGACGCCCGCCCGGACCGAGCGCCGCCACGACTCCGCCACGACCGGGCGCACGGGACGCGGCACGGTCCCCGCCTCGGTGAAGGTCGCGTGCGCCCGCCGCAGCGCCCGCGCGCGTTCGACGGGGTCGGCCCCCGGCTCCAGAGCCAGCCACGAATCGGTCAACTCGGCCTCCCCGGGGAGTGATGCGGTGGGGACATCGTCACTCCGTGGGCAGGCGCGGACAACCTTTTCGACCAGCGCCATCACACCCGGATGGGGACACCGGACGCGGAACAGGTGGCGACGAGGCGGCGAACAGCGCCCGAGTCAGGCGAAGTTGACCAGTCTGATGTAACGGGTCCAGTCCCACAGGGGCCCCGGGTCCGTGTGATCGCTGCCCGGTACCTCGTGGTGGGCGATGATGTGGCTGCGGTCCTTGGGAATGCCGTACCTGGTGCAGATCGCCGCGGTGAGCCGGGCGGACTCCTCGTACAGGGCGTTGGTGAAGTACTCGGGCCGGTCCACCCACCCCTCGTGCTCGATGCCGATGCTGCGGGTGTTGTAGTCCCAGTTCCCCGCGTGCCAGGCGACGTCCGCCTCACGGACGCACTGGGCCACGTGCCCGTCGGCGGACCGGACGACGTAGTGCGCGGAGACCTGTTTCTCCGGGTTGCGGAAGATGGAGAGGGTGTCGGCGTACGTCTCCTGCGTGACGTGGACGACCACGTAGTCGACGGGATAGGTGGTGGGCCGGCTCGACGGGGTGTGGTTGGAGGTGCTCGCCGGCTGCCACTCGGCGGCAGGGTAGTCGACGGCGGTGGGTCGGGCGGCGGCCCGGGTGCCGGAGAGCAGGGCGAACGGGACGGTGGCGAGCGCGGCTCCCTTCAGGAGCCTCCGCCTGGTCGGAACAGGTGTGGTCCTTTCCCTTTCCATGGGGCTGCCCTTTCGTGGGGTGGGGGCGAGCGCGGCCCCCGTGTGAGATCTGTCGGTGCGAATCACCGTACGGGCGGCGGAGGTTGCGCAGGAGAGCGCCGCGCCGTTCCGTGGACGGACGCCTCCTTGTGGACATCTCGCTCACTCGATCGAGTGAAGAGGGCGTGGCGGGGGACGGCTGAGCGGGGCGGCGCGGGACGGGGCGGGGAGGGCGAGCGGCCTGTGTCGGGTCGGCGCAGGCGCAGGCGCAGGCGCAGGAGCAGGCGCAGGCGCAGGAGCAGGCGCAGGAGCAGGCGCAGGAGCAGGGGGCCGGGGCCGGCGAGGGAGCCCCGTTCTCGGATAGGGCTCAGGCCCGCTCCGCCACCACCGCCGGGTCGTCCAGGACCGCCCGTACCACCGAGTGCGCGGCGCCGAGCAGCGGGCCCTGGGGGCCCAGCTCCGACACGGAGACCGGACAGGCCGGTCCGGCCGTGCGGCGGGCGAGTTCGTCGCGCAGGGAGGGCAGCAGCCAGGGGGCGAGTCCGGCCAGTGCCCCGCCCAGCACCACGCTCTCGGGGTCCAGCAGGTTCACCGCGCCGGTCAGCGCGATGCCGAGTGCCCTGCCCGCGTCGCTCAGGGCTCGCCGCACGGCCTCGTCGCCCTCCGTCGCGCGCCCTGCGAGCAGTCCCACGCGGTCCTCGCCCGGCTCCACCCCGGCCGCGCGCAGTACCGCCTTCTCGCCGGCGTACTGCTCCAGGCACCCCCGCCCGCCGCAGGCGCACTCCGGTCCGTCGGGCCGGACCGGGACGTGGCCCAGCTCCCCTGCGAACCCACGGGTACCGCGCAGCAGCCGCCCGTCGACGACCACCGCGGCACCGATGCCGATCTCGGCCGACACGTGCAGGAAGTCCCGCGGGGTGCCGCCCCCGAGCCAGAGCTCGGCGAGCGCGCCGAAGTTGGCCTCGTTGTCCACGGTCAGCGGCAGGTCGGCGGGGAGCAGAACGCCCAGGTCGGCGTCGTGCCAGTCCAGGTTCGGAGCGCGTACGACGGTCCGCGCGTCCCGGGCCACGAGACCCGGCACGGCCACCGCGAGACCGGCGGGCCACAGCCCCTCCGACTCGGCCTCCGACACGACCTGCCGCACCAGACCGTTGAGTTGCTCGGCCACCGGCTCCAGCGAACGGCCCCGGTTGCTGCCGTACCGCACGGCCCGGGACCGCACCCGGCCGCGCAGGTCGACCGCGCAGACCGCGAGGTGGTCGACGCCGACTTCGGCACCGATGCCCGCCGGGCCCTGTGCGCTGACGGCGAGCGCCGACCCGGGCCGCCCCACCCGGCCGGGCCGCTCGGGGCCCAGCTCCTCCAGGAGGCCCGAGCGGATGAGCTCGTCCACCAGCGTCGACACGGCGGCCCGCGTGAGCCCGATGCGTGAGGCGACGGCGGCTCGGGACAGCGGGCCCTCGGCACTGACGGTGTGCATCACCCGGGCGAGGTTGCGGCGACGCATGCCCTGCTGGGTGTCCGGCAGCGGGCGCCCGGCGCGTGCCGGACGGTCTTCGTGCGGGGGTGCGGTCATGCCTCCGTCAGTCCTTGGTCGGTCCCGGTCGGTTCCTGTCAGTATCGGTCGAGGGCGGTCGGGTCCGCTGAGCCTTGGTCGGGTCCAGTGGATTTCGGTCGGTCCGGTGGGTCTGGCCGGGCTCGGCAGAAGCGGCCGGTCCTCGGCCGGTCCGGTCATCGTCACACGCCCGCGCCCGCGGACCGACGGCAGTCTGTGTGATCCCCGCCATCGTCCGATGTGTCCGTCGGCGAACGTCCCGTCGGCGAACGTCCCGTCGGCGAACCTCCCGTCGCCTGCCGCCTGCCGCCTGCCGCCTGCCGCCTGCCGCCTGCCGCCTGCCGCCTGCCGCCTGCCGCCTGCCGCCTGCCGCCTGTCGCCTGTCGCCTGTCGCCTGCCGCCTGCCGCCCGTCGGCCGTGGGGCGGCTCCGCCGGTGGCCGTCCGCGGGCACGGCCTGCGCCGGCGGGCTCGGGGCGCGCGCCGCATGCCGGGAAACGGCTGGGGGCTCGTCGGCGGCGCCCACGTGCAGCGCGCCGTCAGCGGGTTTCCGCGGTCCGCTCCAGCAGGGGTGCGGCGTCGGAAAGCACCCCGGAGATCCTCGCCAGCGCCGCCTCGTCCCGCTCCACGGCGTCCAGCACCGGCCCCGCGGCCGTGTTCCAGCGCCGGGCGACCGCTGCGGCGTCCTCGCCGGTCAGCAGGCCGGCCGCCTGTGCGGCGGCGCCGAGTGCGACCAGTTCCTTCGCCTCGGGGATCTGCACGGGCCGGCCCGACAGCCGTCGTACGGTCCGCTGCCACGCACTCCCGCGGGCGCCGCCGCCGATCAACAGCAGGGGGGCCGAGGTGTCCGCGTCGGAGTCCAGGACGAGGTCGAGCGCCCCGAGCAGCGAGTGCACCGCACCGTCGTAGGCGGCCTGGAGCAGTTGGCCGGCGGTCGTGTCGTGGCGCAGGCCGTGCAGGAGGCCGGAGGCGTGCGGCAGGTTCGGTGTGCGTTCGCCGTCGAGGTAGGGCAGGAGGGTGACCTCGGTGCCCGGTTCGACGGCTTCCCGGTCCAGGTTCAGCAGGGCAGCGACGCGGTCGACGGCGAGCGTGCAGTTGAGGGTGCAGGCCAGTGGCAGCCAGTCTCCGCGTGCGTCGGCGAAGCCCGCCACGGTGCCGGTCGGGTCGGCGGGCCTGTGCCGCGACACGGCGTACACGGTGCCGGACGTGCCGAGACTCATCACCGGGACGCCGGGGCGGAGCCCGAGGCCCAGAGCGGCGGCCGCGTTGTCGCCGGTGCCCGCGGCGACCAGGGTGCCCCTGGAGAACGGCAGGTCGTGACCGTCGCGCACGGTGCCGGCCACCTCGCCGGGCCGCACCGTACGGGGCAGCAACGCCGGATCGAGCCCCACGCGCGCGAGGATGTCCTCGTCGTACGCCTCCGTACCGGAGGCCCACCAACCGGTTCCGGACGCGTCGCCGCGGTCGGTGGTCCCCTCACCGGTGAGGCGCTCGGTGAGGTAGTCGTGGGGGAGTCGAACGGCCTTGACCGCGCGGGCCGCATCCGGCTCGTGCTCGGCCAGCCAGGCCCACTTGGTGACCGTGAACGAGGCGCTCGGCACGCTGCCCGTGCGCTCCGCCCACGTCCCGGGGCCGCCCAGCTCGTCGATCAGCCGACGGGCCTGCGGGGCCGAACGCACGTCGTTCCACAGCAGGGCCGGGCGCACCGGATCCCCCTGGGCGTCCAGGGTGACCAGTCCGTGCTGCTGTCCGCCGACCGACACCGCGGCCGCTTCGCGAGCGGCGTCGCCGCACTGGTGCAGCGCTTCGCGCAAGGCATCCCACCACTGACGCGGATCGCTCTCGCGGCCCGCCCCGGAGGACACGGTGTGGGGCGCCTGGCCACTGGCGACGACCCGGCCGGTGGCGGCGTCGACGACCAGTGCCTTCGTGGACTGGGTGGACGTGTCCACACCCACGACGAGCGGACCCTCGGCTGCTGACATCGGGTTTCTCCCTCTTCCGCGGCTCCGCGGGGTCCGACCGGACTGCTCGTACCCGTCGGGGGACACCTTGTCCCTTCCCAGGAGCGTGTGTGCATACTAATTTGTAAAGCGCCATGACGAAATAGTCGGCAGCGAGTGATCGGCAGCGAGTGAGGAGCCGCGGAATGAACTACCAGCCCACTCCCGAGGACAGGTTCACGTTCGGTTTGTGGACGGTCGGCTGGCAGGGCCGGGACCCCTTCGGTGACGCCACCCGGCGGGCACTGGACCCGGCGGAGTCGGTGCGTCGCCTGGCCGAGCTGGGCGCGTACGGGGTCACGTTCCACGACGACGACCTGATCCCGTTCGGGTCGAGCGACACCGAGCGCGAGGAGCACGTCAAGCGGTTCCGGCAGGCGTTGGACGCGACGGGCCTGAAGGTCCCGATGGCGACGACGAACCTGTTCACGCACCCGGTCTTCAAGGACGGCGCGTTCACCGCGAACGACCGCGACGTGCGCCGGTACGCGCTGCGCAAGACGATCCGCAACATCGACCTCGCGGTGGAGCTGGGGGCGAGCGTGTACGTCGCCTGGGGCGGCCGGGAGGGCGCGGAATCCGGTGCGGCCAAGGACGTGCGGGACGCGCTGGACCGCATGAAGGAGGCCTTCGACCTGCTGGGCGAGTACGTCACCGAGCAGGGCTACGACCTGAGGTTCGCTATCGAGCCCAAGCCGAACGAGCCCCGCGGCGACATCCTGCTGCCGACGGTGGGCCACGCGCTGGCGTTCATCGAGCGGCTGGAGCGGCCGGAGCTCTACGGGGTGAACCCGGAGGTCGGCCACGAGCAGATGGCGGGGCTCAACTTCCCGCACGGCATCGCGCAGGCACTGTGGGCGGGCAAGCTGTTCCACATCGACCTCAACGGCCAGTCCGGCATCAAGTACGACCAGGACCTCCGGTTCGGCGCGGGTGACCTGAGGGCCGCGTTCTGGCTGGTCGACCTGCTGGAGCGGGCCGGGTACGAGGGGCCGCGGCACTTCGACTTCAAGCCGCCGCGCACCGAGGACCTCGACGGCGTGTGGGCGTCGGCGGCCGGCTGCATGCGCAACTACCTCATCCTCAAGGACCGGGCGGCCGCGTTCCGCGCCGACCCGCAGGTGCAGGAGGCGCTCGCCGCGGCACGGCTGGACGAGCTGGCCCGTCCGACCGCCGAGGACGGCCTCGCGGCGCTGCTGGCCGACCCGACCGCCTACGACACCTTCGACGTGGACGAGGCCGCCGCCCGCGGCATGGCCTTCGAGCACCTCGACCAGCTCGCCATGGACCACCTCCTCGGCGCCCGCTGAGCGGTCCGCTGACCGACGGCTCCGGCCCCCCCCGTCGCACGGGTGGGGCCGGAGCCCGTTCGACCGCCCGCCCCCCGGCGTGATGTCGGGGGGACGGGCGTCACGCTCCCTCGTCCGCCGCGAGCGCCGCCGCGGCCAGGGCCGTCGCGGGGTCCCGGACCGGACCGCCCGCCGGGAGCCAGTGGCCCCGCTCCCTGCGGTACGGCCACCAGCGGCCGTCGCGGTCCAGCCGGAGCTGATGCGGCGCGCCCACGACGGTCCAACGGTTGGCCCGTGCCCGCAGCGACGGCCGCTCGTCCTCGTCCCAGGCGGACCCGAGCGCGGCACGCGCGCGTGCGTAGGCGTCGCCCCGCGGTGTCCACTCCTCCTCGAGCACGGACAGGGCGGCCGTTCCCCCGAGCCGCCACGCGCGCACGGCGACGGCCAGTTCCTCCCCGTCACGTCCCGAGCCCTCGGCGAGGCGTCGCGTCACTTCCGGTCCGGGGTCGCCGGCCGCCAGCCGTACCGCGTCCTGCGCTGCGGTCGCCTCCGCGGACCCGGTCTGCCCGTCACCCGGGACCCCCGAACGCAGGGCCTCGGCGAGCAGCCGGTGCGCCTCCGCCGCGGCCTGCGCGGCCACGTAGGCCAGCGCGGCGGGGTCGATGCCGGCGGGTGGCACCGCCTCGGTCTCCAGGGAGGGCGGTACGCCCGGCTCCTTGCCCAGAGCGGGCAGCGCGGGCAGCGGAGGCAGCACGTGCCCCGCCGCGTAGGCCTCGGCGGGGTCCACCCCCGTCGGACGCGAGGCGCGTCCCTCCGCGGACGTCCCGCCGTGCGTCTGAAGGGCGTCGAGTACGGCGCTCTCCGCGCGGCCCCGCATCAGCAGCAGCACGAAGGGATCCTGGTCCAGGAGCCGGGCCACCTGGTAGCAGAGCGCGGCGGTGTGCCCGCAGTGGTCCCAGGCGTCGCAGTCGCACTCCGGTTCCAGGTCGCCCAGGCCCGGCAGCAGGTCGATCCCCGCGGTCGCGGCGTCCTCCACGAGGTGCGGCGGCATGTCGTGGTCCAGCAGGGCGGCCACGTGCCCGGACCGCTCGATCGCCATGTCGACGAAGCGGTCCCACTGGGCGTCGGACAGCGTCTCGAGCAGGACGTCGGCACGGTGCGCGGTGCCGTCCCGGTCCTGGACGACGGCGGTGATACGGCCCGGCCGTACCGACACCGCCCCGACGGCTCCCGCGCGTGCGAGCCGGCGGCCCGTCTTCACCTGGGCCGTGTCCAGCGCGGCGTCCTCCAGGGCCTTCAGCCAGGAGCGGCCCCACCAGGTCTGCGCGAAGCCCCGGCCCGGTGCGGGCGGCAGTGCGGCGAACGTCCGCTGCGTGTCGTCGTCGTACCGTGTCATCGCGTACCCCCTCGCAGCTCGACCAGGTCGGCGAGTTCCGTGTCCGTCAGCTCCGTGAACGCCGCCTCGCCGGCTCCCAGTACGGCGTCGGCCAGTTTCCGCTTGCGGTTCAGCAGGGCGGCGATGCGGTCCTCGACCGTCCCCTCGGCGACCAGCCGGTGCACCTGCACGGGGCGGGTCTGGCCGATGCGGTAGGCGCGGTCGGTGGCCTGCGCCTCGACGGCCGGGTTCCACCAGCGGTCGAAGTGCACGACGTGCTCCGCGCGCGTGAGGTTCAGTCCGGTGCCCGCCGCCTTCAGCGACAGCAGGAACACCGGGACCTCCCCGTCCTGGAAGCGCCGCACGAGCGACTCCCGCGCCGTGACGGACGTCCCCCCGTGGAGGAACAGCGACGACACGCCGCGGGCGGCCAGGTGTCGTTCGAGGAGGCGCGCCATCTGCACGTACTGCGTGAAGACCAGCACACTCGACCCCTCGGCGAGGATCGTGCCGAGCAACTCGTCCAGCAGTTCCAGCTTCCCCGAACGTCCGGCGATCCGGGGACGGTCCTCCTTGAGGAACTGCGCCGGGTGGTTGCAGATCTGCTTGAGGCTCGTCAGCAGTTTCACGATCATGCCGCGTCGCGCCATGCTGTCGGCCCCGGAGATCTCCTCGAGCGCCTCGCGCACCACCGCCTCGTACAGGCCCGTCTGCTCCGCGGTCAGCGACACCGGGTGGTCGGTCTCCGTCTTGGGCGGCAGTTCCGGAGCGATGCCGGGATCCGACTTGCGTCGGCGCAGGAGGAACGGCCGGACGAGGCGCGCCAGCCGCTCAGCGGCCGCCGGGTCCTGCCCCCCTTCGACGGCTTGCGCGTAGTGCTCGCGGAACCTGCCGAGCCGCCCCAGCAGACCCGGGGTGGCCCAGTCGAGGATCGCCCACAGTTCCGAGAGGTTGTTCTCCACCGGGGTGCCGGTGAGTGCCACGCGTGCGCGCGCGCCGAGGGAACGCAGCTGCCGCGCGGTCTCCGAGTACGGGTTCTTCACGTGCTGTGCCTCGTCCGCCACGACCAGGCCCCACGGGACGGCGGCCAGCCGTCCGGCGTCCAGGCGCATGGTGCCGTAGGTGGTGAGCACGAACGCGCCGTCCGCCAGGCCCTCCAGGTCACGTCGTGCGCCGTGGAAGCGGCGCACGGGGGTGCCGGGCGCGAACCGCTCGATCTCCCGCTGCCAGTTGCCCATGAGGGAGGTCGGGCAGACCACGAGCGTGGGCCCGGCTGCGGTCGGATCGGTCTGCCGGTGCAGGTGCAGCGCGATCACGGTGATGGTCTTGCCGAGACCCATGTCGTCGGCGAGACAGCACCCCAACCCCAGTGACGTCATGCGGACCAGCCAGCCGAGTCCCCGTAGCTGGTAGTCGCGCAGCGTGGCGTCGAGCGCCGCGGGCTGTCCCACGGCCTCCCGCGCCTCGGGATCGGCGAGGCGTTCCCGCAGCTCGGCCAGCCACCCCGTGGGGCGCACCTCGACGCGCTCGCCGTCGACCTCCGTCGAGCCCGTCAGGGCGGCGGCGAGCGCGTCGACGGGCGTGACCTTGTGCTCCCGGCGGCTCCGGGCGCGCAGCGCCTCCTCCGGGGCGACGAGCACCCACTGGTCACGCAGGCGCACCAGGGGGCGGTCGGCCTCAGCGAGGAGTTCCAGTTCCGCACGGGTGAGCCGCTGGTCGCCCAGGGCGAACGACCAGTCGAAGGCGAGCAGCGCGTCGGCGGACAGGAACGACGGACCGGCGTCGGACGAGGCCGTGCGCCCCGCCGACTCCTCCTCGGGCGGTCCGACCTCCGCGTGAGCCGTCAGGTCACGGGCCAGCTCCCTCGGCCAGTGAACGTCGACTCCCGCGCCGGCCAGCGCCCGGGAAGCCGCCCCGAGAAGCTCGGTGACCTCCTCGTCGGCCAGTTCGACCGCGTCCGGCACGGCCGCCGACAGCAACGGCGTGAGGGCGGGCCAGGCCCGGGCGGCCCGGCGGAGGGCGAGCAGGGCGTCCAGCCGCGCGCGGGTGCCGAACGCGGCGACCGCGGATCCGGCCCACACCTCGGCGGTGTCCGCGACGAGCGCCGGATCGCTCACGCTGTGCACCTGGACCACCGCCCGGAACGCCGGCCGAGCCTCCGAGGGCGCCGCGTCCGACAGCCCCCGGACCTCGACGCGCAGGGACAGGCGTACGCCCGCGTCGTGACCCGCGGCGACGTCGGCGGCCCATTCGCGCAGTTCGGGCATCCGCCGGGGCTCCCGCGAGGCGTAGGCGGGACCGGCCGTCACCATCGGGGCGGCGGGGGAGCGGGGCAGGGTGTCGGCGACGGCGTCCAGGAAGGCGCGCACCAGCCCTTCCGGGTCGGGGAGCCGCAGCGGTTCGACGCCGTCGATCGGGACCGCGTGTGCCTCGGGCGGCATAGCGGCCGCCAGATGGCGCACGCGCTCGGCGTCGTCGGCGCCCAACGGGCCCGCGCGCCAGGCCTCGTGGTCGGCCGCGGACAGGCCGGGCAGCAGCAGCCCGCGCGCCACGAGGTGGAGGGCCTCGACCGCGACCGCGCCCCAGAACTCCGTCGCCCGATGGCCCTCCGCGCGGACCCGCGCGCGCGTGAGGACCGGCAGTGCCGACCCCACCGGAAGCAGCGTCGCCGACACGCTCACCGGACGCACACCGTCACCCTCGGGCAGCACGACCGTCAGGCGCTCCGCGGGCAGCCCCGTGGCGACGCCCGGAGGGTCCTCGGCGTCGGGGTGCCAGAAGGCGACCGCCCCGGCGCGGGCGGGATCGCCGGGCAGGAAGACGGCACGGCAGTGAGCGAGGTCGGAGAGGTCGGAGAGGGCGGAGGGTGCGGCCGGGAGGACGGTCCGTGCGGCGATGATGTATTCCTCAAATTTGACTAGCCAAGGTCGCGAGCGCAGAGCTTACCTGCTTTCCGTTGCCGTGAGGTGCGCCCCGGGTGTGGCTTGCGACACTGTTCGAGGAGGAGAGTGGCAGTACCGGACGACGCCTCGGACGAAGCGCCGGGAGGAAACGCCGCCGTGCGCCGTCTCAGGGTCGCGTAGGGGTCGAGCCTCAGGGAGGTCTCAGGGGCGCCGCACGGAACTGCCGGGAGCGCGGGCCCGTTTTCAGGACAGAGAGCGGCAGTGGCCGCGAAGGAGGCGAGACCATGTCGAAGAACGCCAAGGTTGCCGCGGGAGGTGTGGCGGCCGGGCTCATCCTGCTGATCTGGCTCCCGTGGTGGGCCGCCCTGCTGATCGTTCTGGGAGTCCCGGCCGCCGCATACCTCACCCTGGACCCCTCGCAGCGGCGCAGACTGCGCCGTACGACCCGCAGGGAGATAGGCCGATGAGGCGCTAACGCCCCGTCGCGGCCGGCTCCCGCAGCGAGCAGGAGTTGACCACGTCGCCGTCCGCGGGCCTGCCGACCGTGCGGTCCGCGGGCGGCTGGGTGCCCCGCTCCACCCACGCGGTCAGCGCGTCGAACGCCGACCGGTAGCAGGGCAGGATGGGTCGCAGCCTGTCGGGATGGGTGTCGTACAGCCCGTCGACGTGGGTGCCGCCCCCGATCGTGTAGTAACGGTGCAGCCTCCCCCGGCCGTTCGCGTCGATCATGCGCGCGTACACGTCGGAGTCGGCGGCCTTGGGCAGCAGCGCGTCGAGATCGCCGTGCAGGGTGATCAGCGGCTTCGCGACGCGTCCGGTCAGGGCGACCCGGGCCACCGCGCGGTGGACGGAGGCGGGGCGCGCCGCGTAGTCGTAGACGGCGTCGGAGGGGCACGGCGCCAGGATCTCCTCCAGCGCGGTCCCGGCGGTCGGTCCTGGACAGCGGGGGTCGTAGCCCGGGTCGAACTCGGCGCGGTAGATCTTCTGGGTCAGCCCCCAGTAGGCCTTCTCGTGGTAGGGCCACAGGAACTCGGATCCGCGCGCGAAGCCCGCCGTGTACAGGTCCTCCTCCCGTGCCCCGCCGAGCATCCGGGCCACCGTCACCGGCAGGGACGTGAGCAGGTTGGGGCCGTCCGCGGTCCACAGCGCCCCCTCCCAGTCCACACCGCCGTCGTACAGCTCCGGGTGGTTCTCCAGTTGCCAGCGGGTGAGGTAGCCGCCGTTGGAGATCCCGGTGATGTACGTGTGACGCGGTGCGTGTCCGTAGCGCTGGGCGACCACGCGCCGTGCGGCGCGGGTGAGTTGCGTGGTGCGGGTGTTCCACTCGGCGACCGCGTCTCCGGGCCGTGCGCCGTCCCGGTAGAAGTCCGCGCCGCTGTTGCCCTTGTCGGTCGCGGCGTACGCGTACCCCTGGGCGAGGACGCGGTCGGAGATCGCCTTGTCCGTGGCGTACTGCTTGCGCGTGCCCGGCGCCCCCGTGACGACGAGGCCGCCGTTCCAGCGGTCCGGCAGCCGGATCACGAACTGCGCGTCGTGCCGCCAGCCGTGCGTGGCGTTGAAGCGGGAGGAGTCCGGGAAGTAGCCGTCCACCTGGACGCCGGGAACACCGGACGGCACCTCGGTGCCACCGGCCGTCAGCCCGGCCTGGTCGGCCATGTCGGTGTACGGGGTGCCCGCGAGCCCGGTGGTGGTCAGATCGTCCAGGCAGGCGCTGCGCTGCACGGCCGCGCCCGGCACCCGCACACGGTCCTGGCGGGAGCAGTGCCCCCCTCCGCCGTCGGCCTGCGCGGCCGCGGGGGCCGGCCCGGTGAGCGCGACCGCGGTGAGGGCGGCGGCGAGGAAGGGGACACCACGGGGCAGACGCATCAGGGCCTCCAGGCGCTGTGGGGCGGAGCTCAGGGCTGCCCCATCGTGCGGGCCCACCGCGACCGTATCCATGTGCTCGAACCACATGAGGGAACGGCCAGGTATGGGGGGGAAGGCGGCCCGGGGCGGTCCCGCACCGTTGCCGGGCCCTCCGCCACCCGATCAGCTCGGCCGTACCGCCATTCTGTCGAGGGCTTCCAGGAGCCCGGGCAGCGACGGCCCCCGGCCGACCGGCAGAACCTCCCCGGGTTCCTCGTCGAGCAGGATGAAGGCGATGTCGTCGGTGCGGGCGACGAGCGACCAGCCGGGACCGTCGGCCCGCAGTGTCCGGGCGTCCCCCGACGCGAACGACGAACGGACCCGTCCCAGTGGCGGGGGCGTGTCGAGGTAGGCGCGCGCTTCCGCGAGCACGCGCCGGACACCGCTGTGCCCGGGAGACCCGGCATCGACCGGGCCCACGGCGCCGGCCTGATCCGTCGTGGCGCCCCGGTCCGTGGTGCCGGTGCCGGTGCCGTCCGCGGGGGCGGCCCGGTCCGTGCCGCCGGCCGGCGCCCCCTCGTCGGCGCCGGCGGCCCGGTCCCCGTCGGCGGCGGCGTCATCGTCATCGTTCGGGACGCGCCCGTCCGCGGCGGGCCCGCCGTCCGGCACGGGGAAGTCCGCGTCGTCGATCTGCTCCCGCCACCGGGCCCACTGCTGGGCGATCTCGTCGGCCCCCAGCCGTCGCTGCGCCGGCCCCCACACGGACGTGTCCGGCGGCGTCAACGCGGGCTGGTCGACGGACTCGGGACCGGGATCGTGCGGCGCGGGCACGCCCGGGGCCGCCACGGCCACCGCCAGGGGCCAGCCGGGCAGCGCGGTGACGACCGTACGCTCGTCCGGCGACAGCTCGTACTCCATCCCGCAGTCCCAGGACGCCACGGCCACGGCGACCAGCGACGCGTCGTCGATGACCACCGTCCACCGCGCACCGTCGCCGTCCTGGCCGAGCACCAGGCCGTAGCCGTCGGCCAGCGGCGGGAGACCGAGCGCCGCGCACGCCTCCACGTAGTCGTCGCCCAGCACACTCGGGAACTTCGCCGGCGTCAGCAACACCGCCGTGAGCACGTAGAGCGCATCTTCCGCGGCGGCGACGGTGTCCTCGTCCGTCCCGGCCATCCCAGCCTCCCCATCGGTTGGTCCAATGGCGCGCACCCTAGTGCGACCGGGAAGCCCTTGTCACGACTCCCAGACGCACCCTAGCTGCAGCTTTCCGGCTGGTCGGGGCGAATCGACCACCGGCCCCCGCAGGGCCGGGTCAGGACGCGGGCAGCCCCAGAAGGTCCCGGGCCACCTCCCGCGGCGACTCGCCGCGCTCCCGCGCGAGCGCGATCACGGCCCGGCAGGCCAGCTCGTTCACCCCGAACGACAGGGCCTCCGGCGACACCCAGCCCGCCGCCTCGTCGATGCCCTCCTGGTCGTTCTCCGCGGCCGCCGAGACGTAGGCGGCGGCGGCATCGAAGAGATTGCGCGAACGCGGCCCCCCTCCGCCGCTGCCCCCGGTGCGCCGGACGGTGCGGGACCTGCCCCAGTTCTCGCGGATCCTGCCGAACAAGCGGACCACCTCCCCTGCCGGATACCACGGTCGGCGACCGTGCATCTCCCGCTCCCCAAAGTAGAGTTGAAGCTCCTACGGCAGAAGGGGACGGGGACTGTGAAGCGCTACGAGCGGTTGCGGCAGATCCGGCGGATGGACCCTAACGAGGACGCGTCGGAGATCTATCGGCTGGCCTCGGCCTACGAGTTCCCGTGGGACTTCGCCCGCGCCCTGGAGCTGGCGCTGTACCGCACCTACGCCGTGCCGAGCATCGGCCGACTGCTGGCGCGGACCGAGGAGTTCACGGACCGGGCGCAGAAGCGCTACGACGACACGGCGCTGCTGCTCGACGCCGTCGTCGAGCACGGCTTCGGCAGTGAGCAGGGCCGCACGGCCATCCGGCGCATCAACCAGATGCACCGCGCCTACGACATCACCAACGACGACATGCGCTACGTCCTGTGCACGTTCGTGGTGATCCCCAAGCGGTGGATCGACGCCTACGGCTGGCGCAGACTGTCGCGCCACGAGACCGTCGCCTCCGCCGTCCACCACCGCACGCTGGGACGGCACATGGGCATCAAGGAGGTGCCCGCCTCGTACGAGGAGTTCGAAGCCTGCCTCGACGCCTACGAGGAGGCCCACTTCGCGTGGGACGAGGAGGCACGCCGGGTCGCCGACGGCACCCTCGACCTCATGGCCTCCTGGTACCCCGGCGCCCTCGCACCGCTCCTGCGTACCGGCACCCTCGCCCTGCTCGACGAGCCCCTCCTGAGCGCGTTCCGGTACACGCCGCCGAGCGCCACCAGCCGTGCGATCGTGCGCCGCGCGGTGCGCCTGCGCGGGCGTGCGGTCCGCCTGATGCCACCGAGGCGCGCCCCGCACCACGCCCGGCAGAACAGGGAGATCAAGGGCTACCCGGACGGCTACCGGCTGGCGGAGCTGGGCACCCACCCGACCCCCGGCGTCCGGGGCTGCCCGGTCCGTCGGATCGGGGCGTCAGCCGCCGAGTGAGCCGAGGGTCTCGCGCAGCCAGCCCAGTTCGGCCCGGGACGTGGCTCGGGCGATGGTGAGGACGCCCCGCCGGAAGGGGTCGTCCAGCTCCTCGGCGCGCAGCGGCCGGTCACCGTCGTAGAAGAAGCTCGCCGGTTCCTCCAGGAAGGCCAGTCGGCGGCGCAGTACGGCGGCCTGCGCGTCGGCGTCGTCCAGGTGCCGGAGGAAGGCGAGGACCGTGAACCAGCGGTTCTCGTCGGTGATGTCACGCTTCGTCGGCTCGGCGAGCCGACGGCGCAGCTCCTGCCGTCCCTCCTCGGTGAGGGTCAGCACATGGCGCGGGGCCGCCACGGAGCCCGGCTGCGTCGCGCGCGCGAGGAGGCCCGCCGCTTCCAGGCGCTTGATCGCGGGGTAGAGCGTGCTCTCGGCGACGGGCCGGACGTGCCCGGTGAGCGCGCTGATGCGTTTGCGCAGCTCGTAGCCGTGCAGGGGGGCGTCGTAGAGGAATCCGAGGATGGAAAGTTCCAGCATGCCCGCATTCTCGCGCACGACCGCTGTACATCGAGCGTGTGATACTCCGCTTACCCAATACATCGGTCCCGATGTATTCTCCTGGAGGGGCGGCGAGGGCCGCGGCCCACCGAGGGAGGACGGAATGCGAGAGGCCCGCTTCGACAGCGAGGGAAGCCGCATCCGCTGGACGGAGACGCCGGGGGAGGAACCCGCGCGGGTGTACGTGCACGGTCTCGGCGCGATGTCGTCCGTGTACCACGCGCACATCGCGGCGCGTCGCGAACTCGCGGGACGGCGCAGCCTCTTCGTGGACCTGCCCGGTCACGGCATCAGCGACCGGCCCGCGGGCTTCGGCTACACCCTCGAGGACCACGCCGACGCCTTGGCCGCCGCGCTGGACGAGGCCGGCCTGTCCGGGGCCGAGCTGATCGCGCACAGCATGGGTGGCGCCGTCGCCGTCGTCCTCGCCCACCGGCGGCCCGAGCTGGTCTCCCGCCTGGTCCTCACGGAGGCCAACCTCGACGCCTGCCCGCCACCGTCCGCCGGCAGCAGCGGCATAGCCGCCCATGAGGAGGACGACTTCGTCGACGGCGGCCACGCGCGCGTGTTGGAGCACGTCGGACCGGTGTGGGCGGCGACGATGCGGCTGGCCGACCCCCGGGCCCTGCACCGCTCCGCCGTGGGGCTGCGCCGGGGGTCGCGGCCCGTGATGCGCGCCCTCCTCGAAGGGCTGCCGGTCGACCGGGTGTACCTCCAGGGCGAACTCAGCGGTGAAGTGGCGGGCCGGCAGGCGCTGGAAGACGCGGGCGTGCGCGTGATCACCGTGCCGGGGGCCGGGCACAACGTCATGTTCGACCGGCCCGACGTCTTCGCGGCCGCGGTCGCGGGCCGGGGCTGAGCGGTCAGTCCTCGCGCACGGCCAGCGCCAGGAAGCGGTCGTCCTCGTCGACGTAGGACGTCATGCACCACCCGGAACCGGCCAGCAGGGGGCGGAGACGGGGTTCGGCCCGCAGGTCGTCCGGTGTGAGCCGCCGCCCCTGCCGTGCGGCGAGCGCCGCCCTGCCGATCGGGTGGAACAGGGCCAGCACCCCGCCGGGTCGCACGACGCGTGCCAACTCCCGCAGACCGCGCGCGGGATCGGGCAGGTGCGCGACGAGACCCGCCGCGAACACGGCGTCGAGCGAACGCGACCGCAGCGGCAGCGCGGCGACGTCGGTCAGCAGCAGCCGCCCGTCACGATCCCGGCCGGCCCGTACGGCGGCCTGGAGCATCGCAGGTGTCAGGTCGGCCCCGACCACGAGGCCCGACGGCCCCACGACCGCCCGAAGCGGCGTCAGGGCGCGGCCGGTACCGCACCCCGCGTCGAGCACGCGGTCCCCCTCCCGCAGACCCAGCTGTGCGGCCGCCGCCTCGTAGGCGGGCCCGTCGTCGGGGAACCGGCTGTCCCAGTCGGCGGCGCGGGCGCCGAAGAAGTCCTGCACGTGTGTGTGGTCGTCGCTCATGGTCCGCATGATCCCCCAAGCGCAGGGAGGACGCCGCAGTGCGCACGTTCGAGCATGACGCGATCGTTCCAGCGCTTCTCTGCGTCAGATAACAACACCTTTCGCAATGCGCCCCCGTTGTGCGCCCGGGCCGGGACTAGCGTCCCGGGGCCATGGGACACCTGGACCACGCCGCCCTCGGCTGGCTGACCCCCGCGCTGTCGTACGCGATGGCCTGTACCGGCGCGGCCCTCGGACTGCGCTGCACCGTACGCGCCCTCGCCGCCACCGGGCGGGCGCGCCGCAACTGGCTCCTCACCGCCGCCTCGGCGATCGGCACGGGCATCTGGACGATGCACTTCGTCGCCATGCTCGGCTTCCGGGTCCACGGCACCGACATCCGCTACGACGTACCGCTCACCTTCGTGAGCCTCCTCGTCGCCATGATCGTGGTCTGCGCCGGCGTCTTCGCGGTGGGCTACGGTCGCCACCGCGGGCGGTCACTCCTGCTCGGCGGGCTCACCACGGGTCTCGGCGTGGCCGGCATGCACTACCTCGGCATGGCGGCCGTGCGCCTGCACGGCGACGTGAGCTACGACCCGACGCGCGTCGGACTCTCCGTCCTCGTCGCCGTCGCCGCGGCCACAGCAGCCCTGTGGGCGGCGCTCGACATCAGCTCGCCCCTCGCCGTCACCGGCGCCTCGCTGATCATGGGAGCGGCGGTCAGCAGCATGCACTACACCGGCATGTCCGCGGTGAGCGTGCGGGTCACGCCCTCCGGCGCGGCACTGCCCGGGGCCACGGCGATGCAGTTCGTCTTCCCCCTCGCCGTCGGCCTCGGGTCCTACCTCTTCCTGACCGCGGCCTTCGTCGCACTGTCGCCGACGGCAGGGGAGCGGGAGGCTACCGTCCCGGCCCGGCGGCCCGTGGGGAGCAGCACCCGGTGACGGGCCCCGGACCACGAAGTCCGGCGACCCGAGGCACCGACCGATCCTCACCGAGCGAGGAGGCCATGCGCACAACCCGTACGACCACCGCGACCCGCGCCGGGACGTCGCCGCCCGAGCCGGCCGTCCGCGGCCGTCGCGCGCACGCCGGACCACCGGCCGACGAGGACCGGACGGACCCCGTGAGCGAGACACCCGACCCGGTGCTCACCCGCGCCCGCCGCGGGATACGCCCGCGCACCGTGCGCGCCAGAGTCGTCTGCCTGCTGATGGTGCCCGTCGTCTCCCTGCTCGGTCTGTGGGCGTACGCCACCGTCACCACCGCCCAGGACATCGCCCGGCTGCGGCAGGTGCAGCGTGTGGACGGCCAGGTCAGGTCCCCCGTGAGCGCCGCCGTCGCCGCGTTGCAGGCCGAACGGCTCTCCGCGGTACGCCACACCACCGATCCGTCGGCGGCGCCCAGCGGCGACTACCGGGAACTCTTCGCGCGCACCGACAGCGCGGTCGCGAGACTGCGGCTCGGCGACCGCCACACCGTCGCCGACAGCGAGGACCTCCCCGCCGATGTGGCCCGGCGCCTCGACGCCTTCGTCGACGGCGTCGAACGGCTCGGGCCACTGCGTGACGCGGTCCTCGACCGCCGCACGGACTGGGAGCAGGTGTACCGCCGGTACACGGTGGCCATCGCGGCGGCCTTCCCGGTGGGCGGCGCGCTGAGCGGTGTCCAGGACGCCGATCTCGGCTCCGACGCGCGCGTACTGGTCGAGTTCGCCCGCGCGGGCGAGGCACTGGCCCAGGAGGACGCCCTGCTCGCCGGCGCCCGCCTCGCCGACGGCCTCGACGGCGAGCGGCTGCGGCTGCTCACCGGAGCCGTCGACCGCCGCCGGACACTGACCGGTTCCTCCGTCGCCGACCTGCGAGGCCCCGAACGCGCCGCCTGGCGGGAACTCGCCGCAAGCGGCGCCTACGCGTCCCTGGGGGCGACCGAGGACAGGCTGCTCGCCCGCGGTGCGCGACCCCGGGGCATCGACGCGACGGCGCCACGGGCCACCTGGGACGACGCGTACGCGCGCGTACGCGACGGGATGCGGACCATCGAACGGAACGCCGGGCGGGAGGTCGCCGACCGGGCCGACCCGTTCACGCGCGGCCTGCTCACACCGGCGGGGGCCGCGGTCCTCCTCGGTCTGCTCTCCGTGGCCGCGTCGCTCGTCGTCTCCGTGCGCATCGGCCGCGGCCTCGTGGTCGACCTGGTCGGCCTGCGCGACAGCGCCCTGCGGATCGCCCGGCGCAAGCTGCCCGAGGCCATGCGCAGACTGCGCGAAGGAGAGGAGATCGACATCCGTTCCGAGGCGCCGCCCGGACCACCCGCCGAGGACGAGCCCGGTCAGGTCGCCGAAGCCCTGGACACCGTGCACCGTGCCGCCCTGCGGGCCGCGGTGGAACGCGCCGAACTGGCCAGTGGCATCTCCGGCGTCTTCGTCAACCTCGCCCGCCGCAGCCAGATCCTCGTCCACCGCCAGCTGAGCCTCCTGGACACCATGGAGCGCCGCTCCGAGGACCCCGACGAACTGAGCGACCTCTTCCGCCTCGACCACCTCACCACCCGCATGCGGCGCCACGCCGAGAGCCTGATCATCCTTTCCGGCGCGGCGCCCGGCCGGGCCTGGCGCATGCCGGTCTCCCTCACCGATGTCGTCCGCGCGGCCGTCTCTGAGGTCGAGGACTACGCGCGCGTGGAGGTACGGCAGCTGCCCGAGGCGTCCGTCGTCGGGGCCGCCGTCGCCGACCTCACCCACCTCGTCGCCGAGATCATCGAGAACGCCGCCCAGTTCTCCCCACCCCACACACGCGTCCGCGTCACAGGCGAGCCCGTCGGCAACGGATACGCGATCGAGGTCGAGGACCGTGGGCTCGGCATGGGCAAGGACAGCCTCGCCGAGGCCAACCACCGCATCGCCCGGTCGGAGACGTTCGACCTGTTCGACAGCGACCGGCTCGGCCTGTTCGTGGTCAGCCGGCTCGCCGCCCGGCACGCCATCAAGGTCCACCTCAGGACCTCCCCCTACGGAGGCACCACCGCCGTCGTCCTGCTGCCCACCGCGCTCCTGCACGGCGAAGCGGCGACCCCGTCACCCAGGGCCGCGCACGAGGCACCGCGGACCGAGGAGGACCTCCGCGCGTGCGTGCCCGGCCCCGCGGAACACCAGGAGACCGTCTCGGCACCGGCCGACCGGCCTGCCCTGGCGGCCTTCGCACCGGTCAGGCCGGAACCGACCGCACCGACCCGGAACCCGGGAGCCCCCGCCTTGCGACTGCACCGTTCTCCCGGCGACTCGGCCGGCTCCGACGAGCCCGTTCTGCGGTCCGTGCCGGAAGAGCCCGAAGGCCTCCCCCGGCGCACACGGCAGGCCAGTCTCGCGCCGCAACTGCGCGACGGACGCCCCGCGGGCCGCGCACAGCCGCCGCCGCGCGACGACGAACGCACCCCCGAGGCCGCCCGGGACCGCATGACGGCCTACCGGGACGGCTGGGCGCGGGGCGGGGGCCGGAGAGCCGGCCGCGGTGCACCGGGGGGCACCACGGGAGGCGGCAACAGCGATGAAGGAGACCCCGCATGATCCACGACTCCGGCCCGGGAACCGCCCGGCGGACCCGCGCACTCGACTGGCTGCTGGACGACCTCGTCATACGGGTGGGCGAAGTGCGACACGCCGTGGTGCTGTCGAACGACGGCCTCGCCGTCGGCGCCTCGACCGGCCTCGGACGCGAGGACGCCGAGCACCTCGCCGCGGTCGCCTCCGGCTTCCACAGCCTGGCCAAAGGTGCCGGCCGTCACTTCGGTGCCGGGGGCGTGCGCCAGACCATGGTGGAGATGGACGACGGCTTCCTCTTCGTCGCCGCCGCCGGCGAGGGCTCCTGTCTCGCCGTCCTCACCGCCGTGACCGTGGACATCGGCCTGGTGGCCTACGAGATGGCACGCATGGTGCGACGCGTCGGCGAGCACCTCCGCACCGCCCCGCGCGCCGCCGCACGGCCGCCCGCCGGCGGATGAACGGGAAGGGCGCGCGGATGAACGGAGACACCACGGGCCACGGCCGGGAGCGGCCGGGCAGCCAGTGGTACGACAACGAGGCCGGACCGCTGGTGCGTCCCTACGCCATGACCGGCGGACGCACCCGCCCGGGCCCCGCGGGCACGGCGTTCGACCTCATCGCCCTCGTGACGCGTGCCCCAGGCGCACCGGACGCTGACAACCCCGCGCTGGGACCGGAACACCGGACCCTGCTCGGGTTGTGCCGCACGGAGACCCAGTCGGTCGCCGAACTCGCCGCCGGCGCCGACCTGCCCGTGGGCGTCGTCCGAGTGCTCCTCGGCGACCTGGTGGAACTCGGCTCGGTCACCGTCAGCCGTCCCGTACCACCCGCGCAGTTGCCCGACGAACGGATCCTGCGCGAAGTGATCGACGGGCTCCGCGCCCTCTAGCGGAGGCCGAGAACCATGACCGGCAACACCGTGCACGACCACCCGGACGGGAAGAAGTGAGCAATGGCCTCCGAACACTCCGACGCCGCGGACGGCGACACGGGCGCTCTGGCGTTGAAGATCCTGGTCGCCGGAGGGTTCGGCGTGGGCAAGACCACCCTGGTGGGGGCGGTCAGCGAGATCAGGCCGCTGCGTACGGAGGAACAACTCAGCGAGGCCGGCCGGCTGGTGGACGACAAGGACCGCGTCGACCGCAAGGTCACCACGACCGTCGCCATGGACTTCGGGCGCATCACCATCCGCTCCGGACTCTCCCTGTACCTCTTCGGGACACCGGGTCAGGACCGCTTCTGGTTCCTGTGGGACGAACTCTCCCAGGGAGCGCTCGGCGCCGTCGTCCTCGCGGACACCCGGCGCCTCACCGACTGCTTCCCGGCGGTGGACTACTTCGAGCACCGGCGCATCCCGTTCGTCGTGGCGGTCAACTGCTTCACGGGGGCACGCCGCTACGACGCCGACGACGTGCTGCGCGCCCTCGACCTCGACCGGGGGACGCCCGTGGTGCTGTGCGACGCCCGGGACCGCGCCTCGGGGAAGGAGGTGCTCATCCGGCTCGTCGAGTACGCCGGGCGGATGCACACCGCCCGACTGCTCGACTCCGTGCGCTGACCGCGCCACGCCTCGGACCGGACGGGCCTCAGTCCGCCACGGCCCGCTGCGCCAGGACCTTCTCCACGGTGACGCGGACGAGCAGTTCGCCCGGGACGCCGTTGCGGGCCCCGAACTCCGCGGCGCGCTCCTCGCCCATGTACCGGGCACCGATGCGCTCGGCCCAGAGCCGGAGGTCGGCGAGGTCCTCCGAGATCCGCGCACGCCCCTGCAGCACGACGAAGTCGAAGGGCGGCCGGTCGTCGTCCACGCACAGGGCGACACGCCCGTCACGGACCAGGTTGCGTCCCTTCACCGTGTCCTTGCCGGTGTTGAACACCACGTCGTCCCCGTCGAGCAGGAACCAGATCGGGGCCACGTGCGGGCTGCCGTCCGCCCGGACGGTCGACAGCTTCGCGGTGCGGGTGCCGTCCATGACGAACGCCCGCCATTCCTCATCGGTCATCTTCTCTGCCATGCCCCCATCCTCCTTGCCCGGAGCACGGGCGTGGGGAAGGCTGGCGGGCAGATCCTCCGGCCAGGGGGAGACCATGCATACGGGGACAACACGGGGAGTTCGGACCATGGTGCAGAACCAGGGACTCGGCTGGCTGCTGGACGACCTGACCGGGCGGGTGGAACACGTCCGGCACGCGTTGGTGCTGTCCAACGACGGGCTGGTGACCGGGGCGAGTACGGGGCTGCGGAGGGAGGACGCCGAGCATCTCGCCGCCGTCTCGTCCGGATTGCACAGCCTGGCCAAGGGCTCGGGCCGGCACTTCGGGGCCGGGCAGGTGCAGCAGACGATGGTCGAGTTCGACGACGCCGTCCTGTTCGTCACCGCCGCCGGCTCGGGCAGTTGCCTGTGCGTGCTCAGCGGTGCCGAGGCGGACATCGGGCAGATCGCCTACGAGATGACGCTGCTCGTGAACCGGGTCGGTGAACACCTCGACGTCGACGCGCGACAGCCGGGTCGCATAGCACCGACAGAGTTCTGACCTGGGGTTTTCATCCTCGGGTGAGGTCGTCCGGAGAGTTTTCCACAGGCCCGCCGCCGAGTCCGCGCCGGCGGCTACGGTTTTGTGTCAGGCGGGCGCGGACGGCGCCGGCCGCACACTCCACGGGGGAGACGAGCATGTCCGGCAACATCCTCACGCACGAAACGACGGCCTCCGTAGACCGGATCGGCACCACCCGCGGCGGCACGTCCCTCACGCCCGGCCGAGCGGCACGCGAACTCGGCCTCAAGCGCAGCGAGTTCGCTCTCGCGGTGCACCTCGGCCGCATCCGCACGCTGCCCGACGAAGGGGGAGGGGGCGGGCGGGTGGCCCGCGACGAGATCGAGCGGATCCGGGCGCAGCAGGGCTTCCCCGACGGACTGCGGCAGAGCGTCCGCTGCGTCGGGACCGCGGAGGGCGCGGCTCTCCTGGAAGTGACCAGGGCCCGCTTCACCCGCCTCGCCCGGCTGGGCCTCCTGGCCCCCGTGTCGTTCTACGTCAACCGCTACCGCGCCGTCGTCTGGCTCTACCTGGCCGACGACCTGCGGCAGTTCGCCTCCGACGAGGGGAACGCCGCACTTCTGAAGGGCCGTACACCGGAAGGACTGCGGGACCAGTTGACGGAGGGCCTTGACCTGCGCCCCCGCAACTGGCGGGGCCGGCATCTGGGGTTCCTGCTCCGCCGGGCCGACGACCCGTGGTCCCGTGCCGCGGCCGTGGCGTCGCTGCTCGACCCGGTGTCGGTGTCGGAGGTCGTCAGGGACCCCTACGAACGTTCCCACCTGTTGCGGTTCCGACCGGCCCAGCCGTTCCACGGGACCCCCGGCTCCCCGGCCGCGCAACTGGCCGAGGAGATCATGACGGCGACCGACCCCGACGAGATCGACTGGCTCCGCGTGGACCTGACGGGTGCGCTGGACGTCGCTCGCGGGCAGCACCCGGCCCCTCGCCCGCTCCCGCGCCCGGTTCCGGGAGAGGCCGGACACGGCCGGACACCGAGGGACCCGCACCCATCGCGCCGAGCGCCGCACCCGGAACTCCACCCGGTGCCGCAGGTCCCGCCCCCACCCGGTCCCGAG
Organism: Streptomyces sp. NPDC045956; assembly: GCF_056430705.1. NCBI lineage: Bacteria > Bacillati > Actinomycetota > Actinomycetes > Kitasatosporales > Streptomycetaceae > Streptomyces > Streptomyces sp. NPDC045956. The sequence continues at coordinate 183,826 of NZ_JBWKKZ010000004.1, forward strand.
CCCCGCCCGTCCGAGGCCGAGGCCCCCGGACGGATCCGCACCATGTTCAGCAGGCTGTGGCGCGCGGGCCCATGACCTACAGCGCCCGGAAGAGCCCTTCCTGGACGACGGAGACCAGCATGCGCCCCTGCGTGTCGTAGATCCGGCCCCGTGCCAGACCCCGCCCGCCGGTGGCGATGGGCGACTCCTGGTCGTAGAGGAACCACTCGTCGGCACGGAACGGCCGGTGGAACCACATGGCGTGGTCCAAAGACGCCATGTCGAAGCCCCGCGGCCCCCACAGAGGCTCCACCGGGATGCGCACGGCGTCCAGCAGCGTCATGTCGCTGGCGTAGGTCAGGGCGCAGGTGTGCACGAGCGGGTCGTCACCGAGCGGCCCGACCGCGCGCATCCACACGGCGCTGCGCGGCTCGGCCTCCTCGACCTCCTCGGCGCTCCAGCGCAACCGGTCCACGTAGCGGATGTCGAAGGGCTGGCGGCGGGCCATCCGCTCGAACTGCTCGGGCAGCGCCCCCAGGTGCTCCCGCACCTCGTCCGTGACCGTCGGCAGTGACTCGGGGTCCGGAACCTTGCGGGCCGGCGGCAGCTGGTGCTCGAAACTCCCCTGTTCAGGCTTGTGGAAGGAGGCAGTGAGCGTGAAGATCGTGCGGCCCTGCTGCACGGCCGTGACCCGGCGCGTCGTGAAGGACCGGCCGTCCCGGTCCCGCTCGACCTGGTACACGATCGGCACACCCGGTCGCCCGGGGCGCAGGAAGTACGCGTGGAGCGAGTGCACCGGGCGCTCGCCGTCCGTGGTGCGTCCCGCGGCCACCAGGGCCTGTCCGGCGACCTGGCCGCCGAAGACCCGTTGCAGCGACTCCTCGGGGCTGCGGCCGCGGAAGATGTTGACCTCGATCTGTTCCAGGTCGAGCAGGGACACGAGGCTCTCGGCCGGATTCGTCATGAGTGGGCTTCTCCTGTGCTCACAGCTGGCCTACATCGGTGACGCGGACGACCGCCCGGCCCTCCGCGTCGGAGGCCGTGAGGTCGACCTGCGCGCTGATGCCCCAGTCGTGGTCGTCGTTCGGGTCGTCGAAAATCTGCCGGACTCGCCACAGCCCGTTCTGCGGCTCCTCCTCGATCACCAGCAGCTTCGGGCCGCGGGCGTCCGGGCCGGTGCCGAGGTCCTCGTACTCGTCCCAGTACTTGTCCATGGCCTCGCCCCACGCGTCGGCGTCCCAGCCGGCGTCGCCGTCCATCTCGCCCAACTGCTCGACCTGGTCGAGGGCGGCGAGCTCGACACGGCGGAACATGGCGTTGCGGACCAGGACGCGGAAGGCACGCGCGTTGGCGGTGACCGGCCGCACCTGGTCGGCCTTCTCCTGCGCCTCCTCGGCGGTCATCTCCTCCGGGTTGGCGAGCTGCTCCCACTCGTCCAGCAGGCTGGAGTCGACCTGGCGCACCATCTCGCCGAGCCACTCGATCAGGTCCTGCAGATCGTCGGACTTCAGGTCGTCCGGCACGGTGTGGTCCAGCGCCTTGTACGCGCTCGCGAGGTAGCGCAGCACGATGCCCTCGGTGCGGGCCAGCTCGTAGTGCGAGACCAACTCGGTGAAGGTCAGCGCCCGCTCGTACATGTCGCGGATGACGGACTTGGGCGACAGCGGGTGGTCACCGACCCACGGGTGACTCCTGCGGTACGTGTCGTACGCGTGGAAGAGCAACTCTTCCAGGGGCTTCGGGTACGTGATGTCCTGGAGGCGCTCCATGCGCTCCTCGTACTCGACGCCGTCCGCCTTCATCGCGGCCACGGCCTCACCGCGCGCCTTGTTCTGCTGGGCGGCGAGGATCTGCCGCGGGTCGTCCAGGGTGGACTCCACGACGGACACCATGTCCAGCGCGTACGAAGGCGACTCCGGGTCCAGCAGCTCGAACGCGGCCAGGGCGAACGTGGACAGCGGCTGGTTCAGCGCGAAGTCGTGCTGCAGGTCCACCGTGAGACGGACGATGCGCCCCTCGGCGTCCGGCCGGTCGAGTTTCTCGACGATGCCGCCGTCCAGCAGCGAGCGGTAGATGGCGATCGCCCGCCGGATGTGCCGCAACTGCTGCTTGCGCGGCTCGTGGTTGTCCTCCAGCAGGTGCCGCATCGCCGCGAACGCGTCACCGGGCCGGGCGATCACCGACAGGAGCATGGTGTGCGTGACCCGGAACCGGGACGTCAGCGGCTCCGGCTCCGAGACGATGAGCTTGTCGAACGTGCTCTCCGACCAGGCCACGAAGCCCTCGGGAGCCTTCTTCCGGACGACCTTCCGCCGCTTCTTCGGGTCGTCACCGGCCTTGGCGAGGGCCTTCTCGTTCTCCACGACGTGCTCGGGCGCCTGGGCGACGACGAAGCCCTCCGTGTCGAAGCCCGCGCGTCCGGCCCGGCCGGCGATCTGGTGGAACTCACGGGCCCGCAGCGTGCGCACCCGGCTGCCGTCGTACTTGGTCAGGGCGGTGAACAACACCGTCCGGATGGGGACGTTGACTCCCACACCGAGCGTGTCCGTCCCGCAGATCACCTTCAGCAGGCCGGCCTGCGCCAGCTTCTCCACCAGTCGCCGGTACTTGGGCAGCATGCCCGCGTGATGCACACCGATGCCGTGCCGGACGTAACGGGAGAGGTTGCGGCCGAACTTCGTGGTGAAGCGGAAGTTGCCGATCAGCTCGGCGATCCGCTCCTTCTCCTCACGCGTGCACATGTTGATGCTCATCAGCGCCTGCGCCCGCTCCACGGCCTGCGCCTGCGTGAAGTGCACGATGTAGACGGGGGCCTGCCGCGCCGCCAGCAGATCGGTGAGCGTCTCGGTCATGGGCGTGTAGCGGTACTCGTAGGAGAGCGGCACCGGCCGGGTGGCCGAGCGGACCACCGCCGTGGGACGGCCGGTTCGGCGTGCGAGGTCCTTCTCGAAAAAGGAGACGTCACCGAGCGTCGCCGACATCAGGACGAACTGGGCCTGCGGCAGTTCCAGCAGGGGGATCTGCCAGGCCCAGCCGCGGTCCGGTTCCGCGTAGAAGTGGAACTCGTCCATGACGACCTGCCCGACGTCCGCGTGCTTGCCGTCACGCAGGGCGATCGACGCCAGGACCTCGGCGGTGCAGCAGATGACCGGGGCGTCGGCGTTCACGGAGGCGTCGCCGGTCAGCATGCCGACGTTCTCGGTGCCGAAGATCTTGCACAGCTCGAAGAACTTCTCCGACACCAGTGCCTTGATCGGAGCCGTGTAGAAGGTGACCTCGTCCCGGGCCAGCGCGGCGAAGTGGGCGCCTGCCGCGATCATGCTCTTGCCGGACCCGGTGGGCGTCGACACGATCACGTTCGCACCGGAGACCGCCTCGATCAGCGCCTCCTCCTGGTGGGGGTAGAGCGTGAGACCGCGCTCCTGCGCCCACGCCTCGAAGGCTTCGTACAGGGCATCGGGGTCGGCGGTCCGCGGCAGCTGATCGATGAGGGTCACGCCCCCATCTTGCCTGGCCTCGGTCGCGATGGGGGAATCGGCTGTCCGCGTGAAGATCACGAACGCTACGCTGGGTCGCCGACGAGGCACGAGCGGACCCGGACAACTGCACAGCGGCACACGAGGAATGGGGCGGGCAACGGCGATGATGGGACCAGCACACTCACTCTCGGGCGCCGCGGCATGGCTCGGCGTCGGGGCGGCGACCACCGCCGCGGGGTACCCGATGCCCTGGCCGGTGCTGCTCGCCGGAGCCCTGATCTGCGCGGGAGCGGCCCTCGCCCCGGACCTCGACCACAAGGCGGCCACCATCTCCCGGGCCTTCGGACCCGTCTCACGGGGGTTGTGCGAGATCGTCGACAAGCTGTCCTACGCCGTCTACAAGGCCACGAAGAAGCAGGGCGACCCACGGCGCTCCGGCGGACACCGGACGCTGACCCACACCTGGCTCTGGGCGGTCCTGATCGGGGCGGGGGCCTCGGCGCTGGCGGTCACGGGCGGCCGCTGGGCCGTGCTGGCGCTCCTCTTCGTGCACATGGTGCTCGCCATCGAGGGCCTGCTCTGGCGGGCGACCCGCGGCTCCAGCAGCGACGTGCTGGTCTGGCTGCTCGCCGGGACCAGTGCCTGGATCATCGCCGGGATACTGGACAAGTCGGAGGGCGGCTCGGACTGGCTCTTCACCGCGCCGGGACAGGAGTACCTGTGGCTCGGGCTGCCGATCGTGCTCGGCGCCCTCGTCCACGACATCGGGGACGCGCTGACCGTCTCGGGCTGCCCGATACTCTGGCCGATACCGGTGGGCCGCAAGCGCTGGTATCCGATCGGTCCGCCGAAGGCCATGCGGTTCCGGGCGGGCAGCTGGGTCGAGCTGAAGGTGCTGATGCCGGCGTTCATGCTGCTCGGGGGAGTCGGCGGCGCGGCCGCGCTGAACTTCATCTGAGGGCCGCCGCCCCTGCCTGCTCAGCCCGGTGTGTCCGAGCCCTGACCCTCGCCTCCGCCGTAGCGCCGTTCGAAACGCGCCACGCGGCCCTCGGAGTCCACCGTCCGGGCCTTGCCCGTGTAGAAGGGGTGACTCTCCGAGGAGATCTCCACGTCGACCACCGGGTAGGTCTCGCCGTCGTCCCACGCGATGGTCTGGTCGCTGGTGGCCGTGGACCGGGTGAGGAAGGCGTACCCGGCGCTGCGGTCACGGAAGACGACGGGCTGGTACTCGGGGTGCTTGTCCTGCTGCATGAGTGCTCCTCGTACGGCGCGGATCGTCGGGTCGGCGGCGGATCACCGCCACGGGGGGTGTCAGCCGGGCAGCGAGTCCTCGTCGACGACGTGCATCGCGGCCTCCTCGGCGGAGGCCGCCGCCCCGTCGATCCCGACGTCCAGGGCGACCAGCGCCGGCTCCTCGTCCTCGTGAACCCCCTCGTCGGGCGCCACGAGCCGACCGGAGCGGTCCGCGCCGACCTCGTTGTCTAGCAGTTCTCCGTCGGTGCCGTCGGAGTCTCCCAGTCCGTCACCGTCGGGGGCGAGCACGTCCGGCCGCTCCTCGGCGAGCCGCTGCTCCAGCGTCTCGCCGGCCTGCCGTTCGGCCGCCGTCACTCCGGTGTGCTCCACCGCCCAGGGGCGCTCCGGCGGGGACCAGCCACGGTCGAGCGGATCGTCGACACCGTCGTTCTCGAGGGTGTCCTCCCCGTCGAGCAGCCCGGTGTCCTCCCGCTGCTCGGATCCGTCGGGCTGGTAGACGTCGTCTCCCCATCCGTCGGCGCTGTTCACGGGTACCTCCAGGGGGTGGGGACGGGCCCCTTCTCACCGTGGACCGCGGCGGGCCGCCGCTGCACGGGGCACAGGCGTCACCCGTCACGAACCGCACGGTTCCCGGGCCTACCCCGAGCCGGTGCCTGCTTCCAGCCTTCCACTCCCGTTCGGGACCGCGCAACGCCACAGCCGTCGACCGGGTACCCCGCACTCCGGCCCGCGACGCCGACCGTGCCGGTGCCGCCCGCCCCGCGTCCGCCCGGCCCGCCGCCCGGCCGGAGCCGAGCGGCGGGGTGGCCCGAGTCCGGCCGGAGGGTGCCCGTCGGGGCCCGGTCAGCCGTGCCACGAGCGCCAGAGCGCCGCGTAGGCCCCGCCCGCCGCGACCAGCTCGTCGTGGCTGCCCAGCTCGCTGATCCGCCCCTTCTCGACGACGGCGATGACGTCCGCGTCGTGGGCGGTGTGCAGCCGGTGCGCGATCGCGACGACCGTCCGGCCGTCGAGGACCCGGGCGAGGGACCGTTCGAGGTGGCGGGCCGCCCGGGGATCGAGCAGGGACGTCGCCTCGTCCAGGACCAGGGTGTGCGGGTCGGCCAGCACCAGGCGGGCCAGCGCGATCTGCTGGGCCTGGGCCGGGCTGAGCGTGGAGCCGCCCGAGCCGACCTCGGTGTCCAGGCCCTCCTCGAGTCCCCGGGACCAGTCGTCCGCGTCGACCGCGCCCAGCGCCGCCCACAGCTCGGCGTCGGTGGCTCCGGTCCGGGCGAGGCGCAGGTTGTCGCGCAGGGAGCCCACGAACACGTGGTGCTCCTGGTTGACGAGGGCGACGTGCGAGCGGACCGATTCGGCGGACATCCGGGACAGCTCGGCGCCGCCCAGGGTGACCCGGCCGTCGCGGGGGCCGTAGATGCCGGCCAGCAGCCTGCCCAGCGTCGACTTGCCGGCGCCCGAGGGCCCGACCAGCGCCAGCCGGGTGCCGGGAGCGACCTCCAGCGACACCCTGCGCAGGACGTCCACGCCCTCGACGTAGCCGAAGTGCACGCGGTCGGCGTGCACGTGCCGTCCTTCGGGGGCCAGCGAGGGGTCACCGGCCTCGGGCTCGATGTCCCGCACTCCCACCAGCCGCGCCAGGGACACCTGCGCGACCTGGAGCTCGTCGTACCAGCGCAGGATCAGGCCGACCGGGTCGACGAGCATCTGCGCGATCAGCGCCGCCGTGGTCAGCTGACCGACCCCGATCCAGCCCTGCAGGACGAACACGCCGCCGATCAGCAGGACGGAGGAGAGCACGGTCACATGGGTGACGTTGATGACCGGGAAGAGCACCGACCGCAGCCAGAGCGTGTAGCGCTCCCAGGCCGTCCACTCGGTGATCCGCCGCTCCGACAGCTCGATGCGACGGGCGTCGAGGCGGTGGGACTCCACGGTGCGGCCGGCGTCCACGGTCTCGGCGAGCGCGGCGGCGACGGCGGCGTACCCGGCGGCCTCCGAGCGGTAGGCGGCGGGCGCCCGCCGGAAGTACCAGCGGCAGCCGACGACCAGCAGCGGCACGGCGATCAGCACCGCGGGCGCCAGCGGCGGCGCCGTGATCACGAGCCCGCCGAGCAGCAGCACCACCCACACGGCCCCGATGACCAGCTGCGGCACGGCTTCGCGCATGGCGTTGGCGAGCCGGTCGATGTCCGTCGTGATCCGGGAGAGCAGATCACCGGTGCCGGCCCGTTCCAGCACGCCGGGCGGCAGCCTGACCGACCGCACGAGGAAGTCCTCCCGCAGATCGGCCAGCATCCGCTCGCCCAGCACGGCCCCGCGCAGCCGCACCTCCCGCACGAACACGGCCTGGACGACGAGCGCGAGCACGAACAGCGAGACGGTGAGCCCGAGGTTCAGCTCACGCGACTCGTCCGACACCCGTTCCACCAGCCCGCCCAGCAGGTAGGGGCCCGCCATGGAGGCGATCACCGCGACCGTGTTGACGGAGACCAGGAGGAGGAACGCCCGGCGGTGCCGGCGCAGCAGTTCTCCCGTGTACGCGCGTACGGTGGCGGGGGCTCCGACGGGCAGGGTGCTCGCCGTGGTCGGGGCCGCCGGGTCGTACGACGGTGGCGCGACGCCGATCATGCCGTCTCCTCGATCTCTTCCAGTCGGCGCAGCACGTCGTCGTCGACGAGGGCGCCGTCGTCCGGGGTCTTCTCGCGGTCGCGCCGGTGCTCACCGTTCAGCGCCGGCCGACCGTTCGGGGCCGGCTCCGGGCCGCCTCCGGCCGCGGGGACCGTCTCCCCGCGCGCCGCGGTCTCCTCGTCGGTCTCACGGGTCACCACCGCGCGGTACCGGGGGTCGGTGTGCAGCAGTTCCCGGTGGCCGCCGACCGCAACGACCTCGCCGTCGTGCAGGAAGACGATCCGGTCCGCGCGGTCCAGCAGCAGCGGCGAGGAGGTGAACACCACGGTGGTCCGACCGTCGCGCAGCGTCCGCACGCCTTCCGCGATCCGCGCCTCGGTGTGCGAGTCCACGGCCGACGTCGGCTCGTCCAGAACGAGTGCCTCCGGGTCCGTGATCAGTGACCGGGCCAGGGCCAGTCGCTGGCGTTGGCCGCCGGACAGCGAGCGTCCGCGTTCGGTGATGCGGGCGTCCATCGGGTCGTGCACGCCCGGTGACCCCTGCGTGAGTGCCGCGAGGACGTCGTCGCACTGGGCCGCGGCCAGCGCGTCCCGCGCGGCGACCGTGCCGGAGGCGGGCACGTCGAGCAGTTCCCGCAGCGTGCCGGAGAGCAGGACCGGGTCCTTGTCCTGGACCAGCACGGCGGTGCGGGCGGACTCCAGCGGCAGTTCGTCGAGCGGCACACCGCCGAGCAGCGCCGACTCGCCCTGCTCCGAGGGATGCCCACCGAGCCGCTCCGCGAGCCGTCCTGCCGCGTCCGGGTCGCCGCACACCACGGCGGTGAACCGGCCCCTCGGCGCCAGGAGACCGGTGGCCGGGTCGTACAGATCCCCGGTCGGTACCTCGGCGGCGCGGGAGCCGGCGGTGTCGGTGGCCCGCTCCAGGGCGAGCACCCGCGCGGCCCGCTTGGCCGACGGCCGGGAGAAGGAGTACGCCATGGCGATCTCCTCGAAGTGCCGAAGAGGATAGGTGAGGAGCATGACGGAGCTGTACACGGTGACCAGTTCGCCGACCCCGATGCGGCCCTGGCGGGCGAGATGAACGCCGTGCCAGACCACGCCGACCAGCAGCAGCCCCGGCAGCAGCACCTGGATCGCGGAGATCAGGGACCACATGCGGGCGCTGCGCACGGCAGCGTGGCGCACCTCCTGGGAGGCGCTGCGGTAGCGGTCGAGGAAGAGCTCCTCGCCGCCGATGCCGCGGAGCACCCGCAGCCCGGCCACGGTGTCCGAGGCGAGTTCGGTGGCACGCCCGGCCTTCTCCCGCTGGACGTCGGCCCGTCGGGTGGCCCGCGGCAGCAGGGGCAGCACGGCGAGGGCGAGTACCGGCAGACCGAGGATCACGACTATGCCGAGCGCCGGCTCGTAGACGACCAGGGCGACGCACACCAGCACGATCGTCAGCGCCGCCGCCGTGAAGCGGGAGAGGGCCTCCACGAACCAGCCGATCTTCTCGACGTCGCCGGTGGAGACGGCCACGACCTCGCCCGCCGCGACCCGGCGGGTCAGCGCGGAGCCCAGCACCGCGGTCTTGCGGGCGAGCAGTTGCTGGACCCGGGCCGCCGCGGTGATCCAGTTGGTGACGGCGGCACGGTGCAGGAAGGTGTCGCCGAGCGCGTTGCCGACGCAGCACAGGGCCAGGAGGCCGCCCGCGAGGGCGAGTCGGGCGCCGGACCGGTCGATGACGGCCTGGACGGCGACACCCACGCAGAACGGCAGGGCGGAGACGGAGACGAAGTGCAACATGCCCCAGGCCAGGGCCTTGAGTTGGCCTCCCAGCTGGTTGCGGAACAGCCACCACAGGAAGCGGGGGCCCGAGCGCGCGTCCGGCACGCCCGGGTCGGGATACGGAAGGTCTTGGATCTGCATGACGTCCCAGTGGCTCGTGTCAGGGGGTGCCGTTGCGATACGGCGGCAAGAGACTGCAAACCGTGCAAGGTTCGCGTCGCGGCATGCCCAAAATCAAGCGGTTTTCCGCGCGGGGACATGAATCCGGCGGCCCTCCGCCCCACCCCTTTTCGACGGGCGCCGCGCCGGTGCGACCATGGACCGATGCGTAGGGGTGGTGCACGGCGTACGGCGGTCGCTCTGGCGGTCCTCGGATCCTTGCTGGCGACGGTGTCCGCCTGCGGCGGCCCGTCCGGGCCCGGCGCGGGCGGCGGGGCGGGCGCCCGGGCGAGCGGGCCCGCCGGAGGGACGGGGGCGGGCGGCGCGACGGCCGACCCGACCCGCATTCCCGGCGTCGGCGACCGTCTCCAGCGGCTCGTTCCCGCCGACTCCCGGCAGGTCGTCGCGGTGTACGGGCAGGGCGAGGACTCCGCCGCCTCCACGGTCGTGCTGTACACGAAGCGGGGCTCCGGCTGGCAGCGCGTGCGCAGTTGGGCGGCGCACAACGGTACGAAGGGGTGGACGACGGACCACCGCGAGAACGACCGGCGCAGCCCCGTCGGCGTCTTCACGCTCAGCGACGCCGGCGGCGTCCTCCCGGACCCCGCCCCGGCACCCGGCGCCGGCCTGCCCTACACGCGGTCCGCCGCCTTCGCGGCACCGAGGTGGTGGAAGAAGTCCTACTGGCACGACTTCGACTACGTGATCGCCATCGACTACAACCGGGTCAAGGGCACCCCGCCGAACGACCCGACCCGTCCGCGGGGTGCGTCCGAGGGGGGTGGCATCTGGCTGCACATGGACCACGGCAGTGGCACGTCCGCCTGCGTGAGCCTGCCCAAGCCGGCCATGGAGCATCTGCTGCGCACGCTGGATCCGGACCTGCACCCGGTGGTGGTCATGGGGGACAGGGAGCACCTGCGGCGCTGAGCGTACGCCTCCCCGGTCACCCGGTCCGGTCGCCCGGCATGACGCCGGGGCCGTCGACCAGCGTGTCCAGCAGCCCGCCGAGCACCGTACGCTGCTCGCCCGTCAGCGGCGCCAGGATCTCCTCCGCGGCGCAGCGGCGCGCGCCGTGCAGCTCTCGCAGGGCCGCGTGTCCGTCGTCGGTGAGTTCGATCCGGATCACCCTGCGATTGGCCGGGTCCGGGACGCGGCGGACCTTCCCCGCGGCTTCCAGAGCGTCGACCAGCGTCGTCACCGCCCGGGGCACCACTTCCAGACGCTCCGCCAGGTCGGCCATGCGGGGCGGTGAGCCGTAGTGCGCCAGCGTGCGCAGCAGCCGGGACTGGGCCGGTGTGATGCCGAGGTCGCGGTGTTCGAGATGGCGCTTCTGGATGCGGTGCACCCGGCGCGTGAGCCGCAGCAACTGCTCGGCGAGCAGGCCGTCGGGATCGGGGGCGGTCATACGGGAACAATATCAGGATGACGTTCATTGTGAGTATAGGTAACAATGAGCTAAGATCCGGTGAGTCGGGTCCGCCACGTCTGATTCGCAAGGTCGGATCCGCAGGGTCTGATCCGCAGGGTCTGATCCCCTGGATCGCATACGCGAGGTCTCCGGCAGTCCGCCCGGGGCCCGTGATCCGACAGGCTTCCCCCGGCCCCGCGCCCCCGACCTCCGCCGTCCCCGACCTCTGCCGTCCCGGCTTTCCGCTCGCCGACCCCCGTAGGAGCCCATGCATCCCGACCACGAGTCCGCCTGGACCGCACCCGCCGAGGCGAAGGAACAGCCGCGGCAGGTGCGCCGCATTCTGAGACTCTTCCGCCCCTATCGCGGCCGGCTGGCGATCGTCGGTCTGCTCGTCGGCGCCGCGTCGCTCGTGTCGGTCGCCACCCCCTTCCTGCTCAAGGAGATCCTCGACGTCGCCCTCCCGGAGGGACGCACGGGCCTGCTGAGCCTGCTCGCCCTCGGCATGATCCTCGGCGCCGTCCTCACCAGCGTCTTCGGTGTCCTGCAGACGCTGATCTCGACGACCGTCGGCCAGCGCGTCATGCACGACCTGCGCACCGCCGTCTACGGCCGGTTGCAGCAGATGTCCCTCGCCTTCTTCACCCGCACCCGCACCGGCGAGGTCCAGTCCCGCATCGCCAACGACATCGGCGGCATGCAGGCCACCGTCACGTCGACGGCGACCTCCCTGGTCTCCAACCTCACCAGCGTGATCGCCACGATCGCCGCCATGGTCGTCCTGGACTGGCGACTCACCGTCGTCTCGCTGCTCCTCCTGCCGGTGTTCGTGTGGATCAGCCGCCGCGTCGGCCGGGAACGCAGGAAGATCACCACCCGGCGCCAGAAGCAGATGGCCGCGATGGCCGCCACGGTGACCGAGTCGCTCTCCGTCAGCGGCATCCTGCTGGGCCGCACCATGGGGCGTTCCGACTCGCTCACCCGGGCCTTCGCCGACGAGTCGGAGGGCCTGGTCGACCTGGAGGTCAGGTCGAACATGGCGGGCCGCTGGCGGATGGCGGTCATCACGATCGTCATGGCCGCCATGCCGGCCGTCATCTACTGGACCGCCGGCATCGCCTTCCGGTTCGGCGGCCCCGAGGTCTCGCTCGGCACGATCGTCGCCTTCGTCTCGCTCCAGCAGGGACTCTTCCGCCCGACCGTGAGCCTGTTGTCGACCGGCGTCCAGATCCAGAGCTCGCTCGCGCTCTTCCAGCGGATCTTCGAGTACCTGGACCTGCCGATCGACATCACCGAACGGGACGCCCCCCGCCACCTCGACCACATCAAGGGCGAGGTCCGGTTCGAGAACGTCGAGTTCCGCTACGAGGGCACGGACCGCCCGGTCCTCGACGGCATCGACATCACCGTCCCCGCGGGCAGCAGCCTCGCCGTCGTCGGCCCGACCGGCGCCGGCAAGTCCACCCTCGGCCACCTCGTGCCGCGGCTGTACGACGTGACGGGCGGCCGGGTCACCCTGGACGGGGCCGACGTGCGCGACCTCGACTTCGACACCCTCGCCCGGGCGGTCGGCGTCGTCTCGCAGGAGACGTACCTCTTCCACGCCTCGGTCGCGGAGAACCTGCGCTTCGCCAAGCCGGACGCCACCGACGCGGAGCTGGAGGCGGCGGCGCGGGCGGCCCAGATCCACGACCACATCGCAGCCCTGCCCGACGGGTACGACACGGTCGTGGGCGAGCGCGGCCACCGCTTCTCCGGCGGGGAGAAGCAGCGCCTGGCCATCGCCCGCACCATCCTCCGCGACCCGCCCGTACTCGTCCTCGACGAGGCCACCAGCGCCCTGGACACGCGCACCGAGGCCGCCGTGCAGGAGGCGATCGACGCCCTGTCCGCCAACCGCACCACCATCACCATCGCGCACCGCCTGTCCACCGTCCGGGACGCCGACCGCATCGTGGTCCTCGACGCGGGGCGCCTGGCGGAACAGGGCACGCACGAGGAGCTGCTGGCGCAGGAGGGCAGGTACGCGGCACTGGTGCGCCGGGACGCCCGACTGGAGCCGACAAGATGAAGATATGCCGGGTTTGTATGCAGATGGGGGTTACCGTGCCCGCATGCAGACGAACACTCCGCCACGCGGTGCGAGAGGCACGAGGAGAACGATCCGACTGACGCGCCGGGGCCGTATCGCCCTGATCGTGACCGGCGCCGTCGTCGCCGGTACCGCCGTGGCGGTGCCGCTGCTGACGACGGACGACGAGGGCGGGTCGGAACCCACGTCCCTGGTGATCCCGGAGGGCTGGCGCGCGACCCAGGTCTACGCGGCCGTCGACAAGGCCCTGGCCCTGCCCGCCGGCACCACCAGGAAGTCCCTGGCCAAGGCCGAACTGAAGCTGCCCAACGACGCCGAGGGCAACCCGGAGGGCTACCTCTTCCCGGCGACCTACCCGCTCGGCGAGGCCCCGACCCCGGAGAAGCTGCTGGCGGCCATGGTCGACAAGGCGAACGAGAAGTTCACCGGCGCGCCGGTCGCCGCGGGCGCCCAGCGCAACGCCCTGAACGTCTACCAGGCCGTCACGATCGCCAGCATCGTGCAGGCGGAGGTCGCCACCGAAGGCGACATGGCGAAGGCCGCCCGGGTGATCTTCAACCGGCTGGAACGCGGCATGCCGTTGCAGATGGACTCCACCATCAACTACGCCCTGGGGCGCTCCACGCTGCACACCACCACGAAGGACACCCGGATCGACAGCCCCTACAACTCGTACCAGCGCATGGGCCTGCCTCCCACCCCCATCGCCAACCCGGGCGACGAGGCGATGCGCGCCGCGATCAACCCGACCCCCGGCGACTGGCTCTACTTCGTCACGGTCAAGCCCGGCGACACCCGGTTCACCGCCGACCACGCCGAGCACCAGCGCAACGTCGCCGAGTTCAACCGCGTCCGGCAGGACGCCGCCAAGGAGGACCTGGCCACGTGACCGGGCGGGACGTCACGCGGCGAGCTGCTTCCCTTCGGCCAGCAACCGTCTGATGTCCCGTACGGCCGCGCGCCCGGCCCGGTTGGCGCCGACGGTGCTGGCAGACGGCCCGTAGCCGACCAGATGCACGCGCGGGTCGGCCACCGCGCGCGTCCCCTCGACGCGTATGCCGCCGCCCGCCTCCCGCAGCCGCAGCGGTCTCAGGTGGTCGATGGCGGCCCGGAAGCCGGTCGCCCACAGGATGACGTCGGCGTCCACGCGCCGCCCGTCGCTCCACTCGACCCCCTCGGGCGTGATCCGGTCGAACATGGGCCGCCGGTCCAGCACACCCGACTCCAGCCCGGCCCGGATCGCGTCGTTCAGCGGAAGACCGGTCACCGACACCACGCTCTTGGGCGGCAGCCCCTGCCGTACCCGTTCCTCCACGAGCGCAACCGCCGCCCGGCCCGCGTCCTCGTCGAAGGGGCCCTCGCGGAAGACGGGAGGCCGCCGGGTCACCCAGGTCGTGGCGGCGGCGTAGGGAGCGATCTCCAGCAGGTGCTGCGTGGCCGAGGCGCCCCCGCCCACCACGACGACCCGGCGCCCGGCGAACTCCTCGGGGCCGGTGTACCGCGCGGTGTGCAGTTGCCGCCCCCGGAACGTCTCCTGCCCCGGGTAGCGCGGCCAGAAGGGCCGGTCCCAGGTGCCGGTCGCGTTGATCAGCGCCCGCGTCGACCAGACGCCCGCCGAGGTCTCGACGCGCAGCCGCCCGTCCGTGCCCTCGCGCACCGCGCGCACGTCGACGGGCCGCCGCACCCGCAGGTCGAAGACGCGCTCGTACGCCGCGAAGTACTCGCCGACCACCTCCGCGGACGGCCGCGCCGGGTCGGCGTCGGTCAGTTCCATGCCCGGCAGGGAGTGCATCCCGTGCACCTTGCCGTACGTCAGCGACGGCCAGCGGAACTGCCACGCGCCGCCGGGGCCGGGGGAGTGGTCGAGCACGACGAAGTCGCGGTCCGGCTCCCACCCGGTGCGCCGCAGGTGGTGGGCGGCGGCGAGCCCCGCCTGACCGGCACCGATGACGACGACCTCGACCTCGCGTGTGTTGTTCACGCTTCTACCAACCGGGCCGAGGGCTCCGATCTTCCCCCGACCCGCCCCCCTCCGGGCCCGCGTCAGGTCCGCCGGGTACGTCAGGATGGGAGGCATGCCTGACGCCTTCACCACCCGGGTCCTGAACCTCGCCACCGGCTCGGCGGAGCGTGTCGCCGACATCACCGGCGACTGCGAGTCCTTCCTCCGCGAGGCGGCCGCCGGCCGCGACGGCCTCCTCAACGTCTTCGTGCCGCACGCCACCGCCGGGATCGCCGTCATCGAGACCGGAGCGGGCAGCGACGACGACCTGCTGGCCGCCCTGCACACGCTGCTCCCCGCCGACGACCGCTGGCAGCACCGCCACGGCACCCCGGGCCACGGCCGCGACCACGTCCTCCCCGCCCTCGTGCCGCCCCACGCGACCCTCCCGGTGATCGGCGGACGGCTGGAACTCGGAACCTGGCAGTCGGTGTGCCTGGTGGACACGAACGTCTCGAATCACGACCGCACGGTGCGGTTGTCGTTCCTCGGGTAGGGATCGGAGCCTCGGCCCGGCAGGCATCGCGCCTCACCGAGGGTCCCGCGGCGGCCGGCTCGCTGCAACGCGTCGGAAGTTGCCTCCCGTTGACCCAGTGACATCCAGGGCGGTCGGGGGTTACGGTGCCCACGAACAGGGTGACAACGTTGTCAGTCGTGTCAGGACTCGAAGGGAAACAACCCATGCGGTTTGCTTTCAGACCGTTCCGTCCACGTGCTTCCGGGATAGCAGCCGGTCTGATGGCCGCCGTGCTCGTGAGTGGTGGAGTGGTCGGCATGGCCGAGCCCGCCGCCGCCGCGGACGCTGAACCGATCGATCTGGTCAATCCGTTCGTCGGAACCCAGAACTTCGGCAACACCTTCCCCGGGGCGAGCGCGCCGTTCGGCATGGTCCAGGTCAGTCCGGACACCGGCGGCCAGGGCGGCTACGACTACAAGCAGGACTCGATCCACGGCTTCAGCCAGACGCACCTGTCCGGCGTCGGCTGCGGCGTCATGGGTGAGCTGCCCGTCATGCCGACCACGGGCGCGGTCGACTCCGTGGACCCGAACGCCTACCGCTCCCCGTACAGCCACGACGACGAGCAGGCCGTTCCCGGCTACTACCGGGTGGGGCTGAAGAAGTACGACGTCGACGCGGAACTCACCGCCACCGCGCGCACCGGGTGGCAGCGCTACACCTTCCCCTCCACCGGTTCGGCCAACGTCCTGTTCAACACGGGCAAGGCCAACCAGTCCGTGCTGGACTCCGAGGTGCACGTCGTCGGTGACCGCACCATCGAGGGCCGTGTGCACGCCGGGGGCTTCTGCGCCGGACACGACGAGCACACGGTGTACTTCAGCGCCACCTTCGACCGGCCCTTCAAGGCATACGGCACATGGGACGGCGCGGACCCCGAGCCCGGCACCCGCGACGCCGAGGGAGACGGCCAGAACGGCGCCTGGGTGACCTTCGACGCGACCACCGACCGGGACGCCGTCCTGAAGGTCGGGCTGTCCTACACCGGCGTGGAGGGCGCCCGCAAGAACCTGGCCGCCGAGACCGGGGAGTCCTTCGACTTCGACGCCACGCGTGCGGCGTTGCAGGACACCTGGAAGAAGCAGCTGGACTCCATCCGGGTCCGCGGAGGCTCGGCGGACCGGCAGAAGGCCTTCTACACCGCGCTCTACCACAGCCAGTTGCACCCGAACCTCGCCGGTGACGTCGACGGCATGTACCGGGGATTCGACAACAAGACGCACCGGGCCAAGGGCTACACGCCGTATCAGAACTTCTCGCTCTGGGACACCTACCGGCCGCAGAACCAGCTCCTGCAGATGCTGGAGCCGAAGGTCGCCCGGGACGTCGCGCTGTCGGTCGTCGCGGCCGGCCGGGACGGCGGCTGGCTGCCCCGCTGGGCGCTCGCCAACAGCGAGACCAACATCATGACCGGTGACCCGGTCACGCCCTTCCTCGTGGAGGCGTGGTCGAAGGGTCTGCTCGCCGGACACGAGGCGGAGACCTACGCGTTGCTGAGAAAGAACGCGACCAGCACCCCGCCCGCCGACTCGCCGTACAACGGACGCTCGGGATCGGACCACTACACCGAGCGCGGTTACATCCCGTCAGGTCTCGACCTGGGCGAGGACTGCGCGGACAAGGGCGGCGACAACGACTGCAAGCACCCGGCGTCGGCGACGATGGAGTACTCCGCGGCCGATGCGTCGCTCGCGCTGATGGCCGACCGGCTGGGACACAAGGCGGACGCCAGGATGTTCGCCGCGCGCGGGCAGTGGTACCGGAACCTGTGGGACTCCTCGATCCAGCAGTTCCGGCCGCGGACGGCCGACGGCACCTGGCTCACGCCCTACGACCCGGTCGAGGCGGCGCACCAGTTCCATGAGGGCGGCGCGTACCAGTACCAGTGGCTGGTACCGCAGGACCCGGCCGGCCTCGTCGGCCTGATGGGCGGCCGGAGCGCCACCGAGAAGCGGCTCGACTCCTTCTTCGTCCACGACAAGCTGCTCACCGACCCGGTGGGCACCGCTCGGAACGACTGGATCTCCCAGCCGTACGACTACTACGGCAAGCCGACGTACAACCCGAACAACGAGCCGGACCTGCACGCGCCGTACATGTACAACTGGGTCGGCGCCCCGGCGAAGACCGCGACCGTGGTGCGTGCGGCGATGACGCTGTTCACCAACGGGCCGGACGGGATGACGGGGAACGACGACCTTGGCACCATGTCGGCCTGGTACGTCTTCTCCTCCCTCGGCCTCTACCCGACCATGAGCGGTGGCGACTTCCTGGCCCTGTCCAGCCCGCAGTTCGAGTCGGCGACCGTCCGGATCGGCAGCTACCCCAAGGCGTCCGGCACCAAGGGCCAGGGCGGCACGCTGACGATCGAAGCACCCGGAGCGAGCGACACGAAGCGGTACGTGCGGAGCGTGGCCCTGAACGGCAAGGACGTACCCCAGACCTGGCTGAGCTGGGGCAGGCTCGCGCACGGCGGGAAGCTGGCCCACCGGCTCGGGACCTCCCCCTCCTCGTGGGGCACGGGCAAGGGCGCCCAGCCGCCCTCCGTCAACCAGGCGTCCCCCGACAGCCGCAAGCACGTCGACGCGTCGCTGCGGCCCGCATCGGCGGTCGTCCCCACGGGCGACACCGCGCAGACCGCGAAGTTCACGCTGGACGTCCTCGGGCAGGCACCCGGCAAGCTGGGCGTGTCGGTCACGGCGAAGGTGCCCAACGGCTGGAAGGCCACGACGGCACCGCGTTCACCACTGGTGATCGATTCCGGACACCTTCCGGTGCAGAGGAAGGTGTCACTCGACATCACCGTACCGCCGGGCGTCGCCGCCGGGTCCTACCCGGTGGAGGTGAAGGTGGCGGGCCGAGGGGCGGACCCGGTCGTCCGCAAGGCCACTGTCGCGGTGGGAGCCGCCACGACCTGCGCGAGTGAGGAGAACGGGCAGTGCGCGGTGGACCTGCGCGCGGACCTCGGCCACGACGGCACGGCCACGGTGGCGCACTCCGACGAGGGCGACTTCGACGGACATGGCTGGAGCTATGACGGCGACCTGCTGCCGAAGGCGGGGCCGGTCACCTGGGACGGGGTGACGTACGACGCGCCGGACCCCACCGGCACGGCGGACAACTTCCTCGAAGCGAGCGGGCAGGCCCTCCTGCTGCCCGCGGGGCGGCACAGTGCGCTGCGGCTGGTCGGCTCGGCGCACAACGGTCCCGTGACCACCACGCTGACCGTGCACTACACGGACGGCAGCAGTACGGAGGCACCGGTGACGTTCGGCGACTGGGCGGGCTCCGCGCCGGACGGCGGCACGGTCGTCCTCGACATGCCCCACCGCATCAAGCGGGGCAGCGGTGTCGACGGGCCGTCCATCCGGCTCTTCGGTACGGCCGCCGAGCTCGACGGGGACAAGACGGTCCGTTCGGTCTCGCTGCCGGACGACTCCCGCGTCGAGGTCTACGCGATGACGCTCGTCTAGAGGGACGGCGGACCGCCGAAACACAGCCGGCGGTCCGCCGTTCCGGATCGGCGCACCACCTCTCGTCAGGGCCCCGGCGAACGTGCCGGGGTCCTTCGCGTGCCCGCCCCCGGCAACGTGACGGTTGCCTCGACGGAGTTCGGCGGACACGAACGTGGACAACGCCGACCGGCAGGTGCGGCTGTCGCGAGCG
Source organism: Streptomyces sp. NPDC045956 (assembly GCF_056430705.1). Classification (NCBI taxonomy): domain Bacteria; kingdom Bacillati; phylum Actinomycetota; class Actinomycetes; order Kitasatosporales; family Streptomycetaceae; genus Streptomyces; species Streptomyces sp. NPDC045956. The sequence goes on from NZ_JBWKKZ010000004.1 coordinate 202,776, forward strand.
GCGCTGCCCGCTTCCCGGACCTGCCCCGAAGGACGCCCGGACGCGGCCTTCCGCGACCCGCTTCAGACCGCCCAGTGTGCCGGGCGCCGCAAGGGGTCGGAGACCTTCGTGCGGGCATCGCCCCGCGCGGCGTTCAGCTGAGGCTGGGTGAGGAACAGCGCGCCGCGCAGGTCTGCCCCGCACAGGTTGGTGTCCCTCATGTCCGCGCCGATCAGGTCGGCGTCGCGCAGGTCGGCGTCGGACAGGTCGGCCGCGACGAGGAGAGCGCCGCGCAGACTGGCGCCGCGCAGCTTCGCGCCGCGAAGCCGCGAGCCGATCAGGTTGGCGCCCCGGTGGTTCTTCTTGCGCCCCGGGACCGCCGCGCGGGCCAGTTCGCCGGCGCGCAGGAGCAGGGGGTTGACCTCGCCCCGCAGCGCGTCCACGTCGACGGCGAGCAGGGTCTGGGCCGTGTCCCGGGTGAGCGCGTCGATCCGCTCGTACGCGCGGCGGAGGTCCCGGTGGACGGGCCGGGCCGAGGGCAGGTCCAGGGCCTGCGCGGTGTATTTCAGGAGTTCCTGAAGCCGGCGCACGACGGCGAAGACCTCGTACATCGCGCGGGCCGAGTCCGGCTCCTCGCGCCAGCTGACGCCCTTGAAGGTGATCTGGGAGACCTTCTGGCCCGCGCCGAAGCAGTCGAACACCGTGCAGCCGCCGTAACCCCTGTCGCGCAGCCGCTCGTGGATCCCGCAGCGGAAGTCCTCCTGGAGGTTGCCGCACGGTGTGCCGGCGGACTTGTCCACCGGGAAGTCCGACGAACGTGAGAAGGGCAGCGCCACGCAGCACAGACCGAAGCAGTCGCCGCAGTCGGCTCGCAGGTCGGGTCGGGCGGCGTTCGGGGTGCGCTCGGGCAAGACGGTGGCTCCTGGTTCGGCGTGCGACGAGGCCGGCGTGTGGGAGGCCCCACGCCCCATGGTCCCGCATCAGCGGATGTCGCTCGCATGCGGACCGCGGCAGGCGGTCCGTGGACGGCGGACAGGGGGAGAGGTGGCCGCCGAACCGGGGCACCTCGTGGGTGAGGTTTCCCTCGGGCCCGGCGACGCGGGTCGCCTCGTTCCGGCCTCCGGACCTGATCGCACGACCGGGTCGGCCCTCTTCCCGCCCGCCGTCACACCGTGTGTCCGGTCCGGCGAGGGAGCCGCTGACCGCCTACGGCAACGGGAGCGGTGGGGCCGGTCGGGCGGCGTCACCGGCGCGTCACCGGCGACCGGGCCCGGAGGTGACGCGCCGGTGTCCGGGCCGTCAGTGGCGCACCCTCCGTACCAGCCGCTTCACCAGCGGCCACGCCAGCAGCAGCACGATCACCGCGTAGACCGTCACCGCGAACGGCGTGTCGACCAGGCCCGTCGCGCTGCCGTCGCTGATCTGCAGCGCGCGGCGGAGCTGCTGCTCGGCGTTGGGGCCGAGGATGACGCCGATCACGGCGGGCAGGATCGGCAGGCCGTAGCGCCGCATGCCGAAGCCGACCAGGCCGATAACGAGCAGGGTCACCAGGTCGATGACCTCGCCGCCGACCGCGTACGCGCCGACGGCCGCGAAGAACATGATCCCGGCGTACAGGTAGGGCCTCGGGATGCGCAGCAGCTTGGCCCAGACCGGTGCCAGCGGCAGGTTCAGGGCGAGCAGCAGCACCATGCCGACGAACAGGGAGGCGATCAGGCCCCAGACCAGCTCCGGTTCGCGTTCGAAGAGCAGCGGGCCCGGCTGGATGCCGTACTGCTGGAACGCGGCCAGCATGACCGCCGCGACCGCCGTCGTCGGCAGGCCCAGGGTCAGCATGGACACCAGCGTGCCCGCCGCCGAGGCCGACGCGGCCGACTCGGGACCCGCCACGCCCTCGATCGCGCCCTTGCCCCACTCGTCCTGGTGCTTGGACAGGCGCTTCTCCGTGACGTACGAGAGGAACGTGGGGATCTCCGCGCCGCCCGCCGGGATGGCGCCGAACGGGAAGCCGATGAACGGGCCGCGCAGCCAGGCCTTCCAGGTCCGCCGCACGTCGCCCCGGCCGAGCCAGGGACGGCCCACCGGGATCGGCTCGGCCGCACCGCGCCGCAGGTGCGCCGCCACCCACAGGGCCTCGCCGATCGCGAACAGACCGACCGCGACGATCACCACGTCGACGCCGTCGGCGAGTTGGAGGGAGCCGAACGTCAACCGCTGCTGGCCGGTCATCTGGTCCAGGCCCACCAGGCCGATCGTCAGGCCGATCAGGAGGGAGGCCAGGCCTCTGACGCGCGACGAACCCAGCACGGACGTCACGGCGATGAAGGCGAGCACCATGATGGCGAAGTAGTCCGGCGCGCCGATGTCCACCGCCAGGTCGGCGACCACCGGTGCCAGGGCCACCAGCAGCATCGTGCCGATCATGCCGCCGGCGAAGTGACCTATCGCGGCGGCCGCAAGGGCCTGGGCCCCGCGCCCGGCCTTGGCCATGGGGTTGCCCTCCATGGCCGCGACCACGGCGGCGCTCTCGCCGGGCGTGTTGAGCAGGATGGACGTGGTCGAACCGCCGAACATCGCACCGTAGTAGATGCCGGCGAACATGATGAACGCGGCGACCGGGTCGAGTCCGTACGTGACCGGCAGCAGCAGCGCCACCGCCATCGCCGGGCCGATGCCGGGCAGGACGCCGATGGCCGTGCCCAGCAGCACTCCGAGTGCGGCCCACAGGAGGTTGAGTGGGGTGAGGGCCGTTCCGAAGCCGTCCATGAGGGAGTTCAGGGCGTTCATGTCAGAGCACTCCCATCAGCGGACCGCCGGGCAGCGGAACTCCGAGCAGCTTGTCGAAGACGACGTAGGTGAGCAGGGACAGCACCGCGGCGATCAGTGGATCGCGGTCCGTCCGGCGGCTGCCGAGGGCGAAGGCGGCGCCCCAGAACAGGAGCGCACCGGCGACGGGGAATCCGGCCGGCTCGATGAGCACCGCCGAGCCGAGGAAGATCCCGGCGAGCAGCAGCACGGTGCGCCAGTCGGCCGGTTCGGACAGGTCGACGTCCTCGCCGCCCTCGGCCTCGCCCCGGCCGCCGCGCAGGACGTCCACGGCGAGCAGCGCGGCGATCAGCAGCAGGCCGGCGCCGACCAAGACGGGAACGGTCCTGGGGCCGACCGGCCCGCGCTGGGTGAGGTCGACGTCCATGGTGAACGCGTCGGTCAGGACCACGGCGCCGAGCGCCAACAGCAGTACGCACACGCCCAGTTCGGAGTGCTCGCGCAGCCAGGAGCGCCGCTCGGGCGACGGCGACGGCGACGGTTCCGGGGCGGGAGTCGATTCGGTCCGCGTCGTCACAGTCCCAGCTCCTTGAGTACCGACACCACACGCTTGTCCTGGGCGTCCAGGAACGCGCCGAACTTCTCACCGGTGAGGAAGGCGTCGTCCCAGCCGTTCTGCTCCAGGGACTTCTTCCACTCGGGGGAGGCGTGCAGCTCCTCGACCAGGCGGATCAGCTTGTCCCGCTCCGCGTCGGACAGGCCGGGCGGGGCGACGACGCCGCGCCAGTTGGTGAAGTCCACGTCGTAGCCGGACTCCTTGAGCGTCGGCGCCTGCGGGAGGTCGTCGACGCGCTCCGGGCCGGTCACCGCGAGCACCCTCAGCTCGCCCGCCCTGATCTGGTCCAGGTACTCGCCGACACCGGAGACCCCGAACCCGACCTTGTCGCCGAGGATCGAGGCGAGCAGCTCGCCGCCGCCGTCGAAGGGGATGTAGTTCACCGACCGGGGGGAGATCCCGGCCGCCTGGGCCATCAGCATCGGCGCGAGATGGTCGGGGCCGCCCGGCGAGGAGCCACCGCCCACCGGGACCTTGCCCGGGTCCTCCTTCCAGGCGCCGATCAGCTCGTCGATGGTCCGGTACGGCGAGTCCTTGGCGACCACCACGACGTCCTGCTCCTCGGTGAGGCGGGCGATCGGCGTGGTGTCGGCGAGGGTCTTGGGCGCGTGGTTGGAGCGGGCGGCGCCGACGACACCGAGGCCCATGGACATGGCGAGCTTGCCGTTGCCGTGCTCGCTCACCAGGCGGCTCAGCCCCACGGTGCCACCGGCGCCGGGCAGGTTGAACACCTCGATGTTGTGGGTCAGTCCGGCGTCCTCGGCGTTCTTAGCGGCGGTGCGGGCGGTGATGTCGTAGCCCCCGCCGGGCGTGTTGGGGACCATGAAGCGCAGGCCGGGGATCTGTGTGCCGTTCCCGGCGTCGCTGCCCGTGGAGAGCAACGGTGGTCCCACGAGGACGAGCACGGCGGCCCCGAGCAGGGCCAGGGGGGTGCGCAGGCGCACGTATGACACCACCTGTCGGTTGGGTAGATCGGTAGGGAGAGCCCTGTGGGGAGGGTGACGTGGGCCACATGGTGCCCGTGCCCCCGCTCCCTGTCTTCCTTGCGGAACCAAGGGAGGTTGTGGTCTTTGCGGTCACGGCCGTGCGGGTGCCGGGGCCCCGCGGTGCGTCTCCGAAGGGTCGCCGCTTCATCGACGGTTCATCGCCGGTTTATTGCGAAGACAACACATCCCTTTCCTTCGTCGCAGGTGGGCGCCATGATGGCGACCCGGCACAGCCGCCGGGCGCCCCGCCCTCGCGCCGCGCCCCCCGTCTCGCCCCGTACTCCCGCCCCCGCACCCCCCACCTCCGTACTCCCGCTCTCCAGTCCCCGCCCGTCCGTCGAGATCGAGTCCGCCGTGGCCCCCACCTTCCGCCGTCAGACCCTCGCGGGCGAGATGCTGGTCCTCCAGCTCGCCATCGTCGTGGTGGTCCTGCTCGCGGTCGCCGCCGTCTCGCTCGCCCAGTCCGAGGCCACGTTCAACCGCGTCGAGGGGCGCCGGGTCACCGCCCTGGCCGAACAGCTGGCCGCCACTCCGCTGGTCCGCAGCCAGCTCCTGCGTCCCGTGCCGCAGGAGGCCCTGGCCCCGCTGGTCAACTCCACACAGACCCAGTCCGGCGTCACCTCGGTCACGGTGGCCGACGCCGACGGCCGCGTGGTCAGCTCCACCGACCCCACGGCGATCGGTGGCCGTCTGCCGCGCGGCGAGGGGGCCGACGAGGGGCGCGGCTGGTCGGGGCCGCTGACGGTGCGGGGCGGCCGGGAACTGGTCGCCCAGGTGCCGGTGCTCGGCGCCACCCGGCAGACCCTCGGCCGGCACCTGGGCACGGTGATGGTCGGCGAGGCCGATCCCACGGTGTGGCAGCGGCTGAGCGGCGCCTCCTCCTACCTGCTGGCCTACCTCGGCATCGCGAGCGGCCTCGGAGTGGCCGGTTCCTGGCTCCTCGCCCGGCGCGTCAAACGGCAGACCCTCGGCCTCGAACCGCGCGAGATCGCCGGACTCGCCGAACACCGGGAGGCCATGCTCTACGGCATCGCCGAGGGCGTCGTCGCCCTCGATCCGCAGCACCGGCTCACCCTGGTCAACGAGATGGGCCGGCGCCTGCTCGACCTGCCGGCGGACTGCGTGGGCCAGAGCCTGGACGGCCTCGGCATCGACGGACGCCTGCGCGACGTCCTGGCCGGCGCCACCGACGCGGCGGACGCGGGCGACGCGGGACGGGTTGACGCGGAGCCGGGCGACGCGGGACGGGGCGACGAGGTCGTCGTCCGCCACGGCCGGGTCCTGGTGATGAACCGCATGACGGTGACGAAGGACGGCCGCCCCCTCGGCTCCGTCACCACCCTGCGCGACCGCACCGAACTGGCCCGTCTGGAAAGGGAGATCGGTGCCTTCCGCAGCACCTCCGAGTTGCTGCGGGCGCAGGCCCACGAGTTCGCCAACCAGCTGCACACCATCTCCGGCCTCATCCAGATCGGCGAGCAGGACGAGGTGGTGCGCTACATCCGCGCGCTCAACCAGCGCCGCCAGTCCCTGGACGTCACCCTCAGCCGCCGGGTCCGCGACACGGCCGTCGCCGCGCTGCTGACGGCGAAGTCCTCGCTCGCGGCCGAGCGCAGGGTCGCCCTGCGCGTCTCGGACCGCACGGCGCTCGACCGGCTGGCCCCGGCGGACGCCGCCGACGTGGCGACCGTGGTCGGCAACCTCGTCGACAACGCCGTGGACGCCGCCGCGGCGCCCGGCGACGGCCAGGAGGCGTGGGTGGAGGTCGAGCTGCGGCAGGACGCCACCGGCGTCGAGATCGTGGTGCGCGACTCGGGGCCGGGGGTGGCCCCCGAGCTGGCCCGTGAGGTGTTCTCGCACGGCTTCACCACCAAGGCCGCCCGGCAGGGCGAACGCGGCATCGGCCTGGCACTGACCCGGCTGGTCTGCGAACGCCACGGCGGTGAGATCTCGGTGACCAACACCCCCGAGGGCGCCATGTTCACCGCACGCATGACCGTCGGCCAGCACACCGAAGCGGTGGCGGAAGGAGCAGCACCATGACGGGTACCAGCGGCCCCGCCGCCGCGACGGGAGCGGCGGCCCACGACGCCGGGGCCCCGATCGGCGTGCTGGTCGTCGACGACGACTTCATGGTGGCCCGGGTCCACCGGGCCTTCGTCGGACGCGTCGAGCCCTTCCGGGTCGTCGGCGTGGCCGGCACCGGCGAGGAGGCCCTCGCGGCGGTCGGGGAGCTGCGCCCCGACCTCGTCCTGCTCGACCTGTACCTGCCGGACGTCTTCGGCCTCGACGTCATTCCCCGGCTGCGCGCCGCCGGCCACGACTGCGACGTCATGGTCATCAGCGCGGCCCGGGAGGCGGACGCCGTGCGCGGCGCCGTCCGGCACGGCGTGGTCGACTACCTGCTCAAACCCTTCGAGTTCGAGGACCTGCGGGTCCGGCTGGAGCGCTACGCCGTCCAGCGGGGCCGCCTGCTCGGCACGGTGGTCCGCAGTCAGGCCGACGTCGACCGCGTACTGGCCGCGGCGGCACCGGCCGCCGCGGTGCCGGCGTTGCCCAAGGGCATGAGCGTGGAGACCGCCGAGCTGGTCGAACGGACCCTGCGTGCGGCCGACGACACCCTGTCCGCCAGCGAGTGCGCGGCCCTGACCGGCGTGTCCCGGGTCAGTGCCCGCCGCTACCTGGAGTACTTCCACACCGTCGGCAGCGCGGACGTGTCCCTGCGGTACGGCGTGGCCGGGCGGCCGGAACGCCGCTACCGCTTCCGGGAGCGTCCCGCGGGGCTCGGGACGGCCGGGGCCGCGCCCGGTGCCCGGCCGCCGGGCCGGTGAGCGCGCACCGGGAGCCGGGAGGACGGCACGACGGAACAGCCCGAGCGTTGCCCGTCCGGTGCGGAAGGCGGGGCAGGCGGGGCCGGCGCGCTCACCGGCCGGGCGCGCCCGCCCGCAGTCCGTCCATCACCAGGTCCAGGAGCCGGGTGACTCTCGGCTGCCAGTCCTCGCGCGGGTCGACCTGCCAGAGGCCGCCGATGGCGAGAAGGAAGTCGTCCGCCGTGACGCCGGGGCGGATGGTCCCGGCCTCCTCGTTGGCGCGGAGCAGGAGTTCGGCCGCGTCCACCACGGGTGTGGGGCCCGGCTTGACCGGCCCTCCGGGTGTGGAGGTGACCAGCCTGATCGCGTCCGCCAGCCCGGCCTTGGTCATGGCGAACCGGGCCAGGCGGTCCATCCACTCGCGCAGGGCCCGCTCGGGGTCCCGGGTGGCCAGCAACTGTCGCGCGGCTTCGGCCACCTGCTGCATCTCGTAGCGGTAGACCTCCAGGACGAGCGCCTCGCGGTGCGGGAAGTTGCGGTAGACGGTGCCCTGCCCCACGCCCGCCTTCCTGGCGATGGCGCTCAGCGGCGCGTCCGCGCAGCGCGTCAGTTCCTCCCTGGCCACTTCCAGGATGCGCTCGCGGTTGCGCTGGGCGTCCGAGCGCAGGGGAGCGTCCTTCTTGTCCCTGCCCGGGTGAGGCACTCCTCCTCCTTCCACGGTCATGGCCGAATACCGTCCTTGCTAAGCGGACAACTGTCCGTTACGTTTTCATGAGCGGACAGTTGTCCGGTTGCTGGCCACGATAGCGGCGGAACGGGTCGGCGTGACCCGCAGGTGCGCTCGAACACGGGCGAAACCATTCTCCGCGGTCCCTCTTCCGCCTCACCGGACACAGCCGACAGCCCACAGCCCAGTCACCGGACCCAGTCACCAGACGCAGTCACCAGACACAAAGAAGGCTGATCATGGCCCCAGCGCCCTCGTCGACGTCCAGCGCCGTCGTCCTGACCATCAACGGCGAGAAGCACGAGCTGACCGTCGACCACCGCACCACCCTGCTCGACGCCCTGCGCGAGCGCCTCGACCTCACCGGCACCAAGAAGGGCTGCGACCAGGGGCAGTGCGGCGCCTGCACCGTCCTGGTCGACGGGCGCCGCGCCGTCTCCTGCCTGAACCTCGCCGTCGCCGCCGAGGGGCGGGAGATCACCACCATCGAGGGCATGGCCGACGGCGACCGGCTGCACCCGGTGCAGCAGGCCTTCCTCGACCTCGACGGCTACCAGTGCGGCTACTGCACGCCCGGCCAGATCTGCTCGGCCGTCGCCGTCATCGAGGAGCACGCGGCCGGCTGGCCCAGCGCCGCCACCGAGGACGTCCGCCCCGAGGCGGGACCCCCACCCCTGACACCGGAGGAGATCCGCGAACGCATGAGCGGCAACCTGTGCCGCTGCGGTGCCTACGTCTCCATCGTCCAGGCGGTCGCCCGCGCGGCCGAGGCCCACGACGCCACGGCCCACGAGGGCGACGGTGCCCGCGAGGGCTCCACCGAGGGGGCGGCGGCATGAGGGAGTTCGGCTACCAGCGCGCCGACGACGTCTCCGGCGCGGTGGCACTGCTCGCCGCCGACCCGGACGCCCGCTTCCTCGGCGGCGGCACCAACCTCGTCGACCTGATGAAGTCCGGCGTCGAGCGCCCCGCCCGCCTCGTCGACGTCCGCGACCTCCCCCTGGACGGCATCGGACCGACCGCCGACGGCGGCCTGCGCATCGGCGCGACCGTCACCAACAGCGACCTCGCCGCCCACCCCGAAGTGCGCCGCCGCTACCCGGCGTTGACCCAGGCGGTGCTGGCCGGCGCCTCCGGGCAGCTGCGCAACATGGCCACCGTCGGCGGCAACCTGCTCCAGCGCACCCGCTGCGGCTACTTCACCGACGTGAGCAAGCCGTGCAACAAGCGCGTCCCCGGCAGCGGTTGCCCCGCCGTCACCGGCGAGCACCACAACCACGCCGTACTCGGCGCCTCCGACCACTGCGTGGCCGTGCACCCCTCGGACATGGGCGTCGCCCTCACCGCCTTCGACGCGGTCGTCTCCTACGAGACACCGGACGGACCGGGCGAGTCGCCGCTCGCCGACTTCTACCTCCCCGTCGGCGACACCCCGCACCGCGAGACCGCCCTGCCGCCCGGCGCGCTGATCACCGGAGTGACCCTGCCGGCCGCCCCGGTCGCCGCCCGCTCCCGCTACCGCAAGGTCCGCGAGCGCGCCTCGTACGCCTTCGCGATCGGCTCGGTCGCCGCCGCGCTCGACGTCGAGGACGGCGTCGTACGCGACGCACGGCTGGCCTTCGGCGCGGTCGCCTCCCGGCCCTGGCGGGCCCGTGCCGCCGAGGCCGTGCTGATCGGCGCCCCGGCCGACGGCGCGACCTACGCAGCCGCCGCGGACGCCGAACTCGCCGCCGCCAGGCCGCTGCCCGACAACGGATACAAGGTGACCCTCATGCGCAACCTCGTGGTGGCCGTCCTGACCGAACTCACCGAGGAGGCCGCCCGATGAGCACCGCCACCACCGGCCCCGCGACGGTGAAGGGCGCCGTCGGCACCTCGCACACGCGCGTGGAGGGCCGCGACAAGGTCACCGGAGCGGCCCGCTACGCCGGCGAGATCCCCTTCGCCGACCTCGCGCACGGCTGGCTGGTGCTGTCCACCGTCGCCCGCGGCCGCATCCGCTCGATGGACACCGACGCCGCCCTCGGCATGCCGGGCGTACTCACCGTCCTGCACCACGGCAACGCCCCGCGCCTCGACACCGACTACATCGGCATGCTGGGCATCCCGCCGGACCCGACCGCCGCAGTCTTCCAGGACGAGCGGGTGCCGCACGCGGGCTGGCCGGTCGCCCTGGTCGTCGCCGAGACGCCCGAGCAGGCGCGGGAGGCGGCCGAGGCCCTCGCCGTCACGTACGACACGGAGCCGCACGACATCGCGCTCACGGCGGACCACCCCGGCGCCTACCCGGCCGACGGACACATGCCGGCGGAGACCGAGAAGGGCGACCTGGCGGCCGGGCTGGCCGCGTCCGCCGTCGTCGTCGACGAGGAGTACACCACTCCCGAAGAGCACCACAGCATGATGGAGCCGCACGCGGCCACGGCCCGGTGGGACGGCGGCCGGCTGGAGGTCGTCGACTCCAACCAGGGCGCCACCTGGGTCCAGGGCGAGCTGGCGAAGATGTTCTCCCTCGACGAGTCCGCGGTACGGGTGCGCTCCGAGCACATCGGCGGCGGCTTCGGCAGCAAGGGCCTGCGCGCCCACCAGGTGTCCGCGGTCATGGCGGCGACCCTTCTGCAACGCCCGGTGCGGGTGGTGATGACACGGCGGCAGATGTTCTCGCTGGCCGGCTACCGCAGCCCCACCTCCCAGCGCGTACGGCTCGGCGCCGACGCCGACGGCCGGCTGCGCGCCCTGGAGCACCGTTCGCTGAACCAGACGTCGACCTTCTACGAGTTCGTCGAGCCCGGCGCCGGCGTCGCCAGGGTGATGTACGACGCCGAGGCCCACCGCACCGCCAACCACGTCGTACGGCTCGACGTGCCGTCCCCGACCTTCATGCGGGCGCCGGGCGAGGCGCCGGGATCCTTCGCGATCGAGGTGGCGCTCGACGAACTCGCCGAGCGCTGCGGCGTCGACCCGATCGAGCTGCGCCTGCGCAACGAGCCCGACGTCGGCCCGGTCTCCGGCCTGCCGTTCAGCAGCCGCAACCTCGCGGCCTGCTTCCGCGAGGGAGCCCGGCGGTTCGGCTGGGCCGAGCGCGACCCGCGCCCCGGTGTGCGCCGGGACGGGCGCTGGCTGCTGGGCACCGGTACGGCCGCCGCCTCCTTCGGAGCGGGCGCCGGTCCCTCCACGGCCCTGCTGACCGCGGAGGCCGACGGCACCTTCACCGTGCGGATCGCCGCCGCCGACATCGGCACCGGTGCCCGTACCGCCCTGACCCTGGTCGCCGCCGACGCGCTGGAGGTGGCGCCCGAGCGGGTCCGGGTGCGGATCGGGGACAGCGACTTCGGGCCGGCGATGATCGCGGGCGGCTCCATGGGCACGCGGTCCTGGGCGTGGGCGATCACGGCGGCGGCCGGTGAACTGCGCGAGCGGCTCGCCCTCGGCACGGCCGTCCCGCCGGAGGGCATCACCGTGCGCTCCGACACCACCGAGGCGCTCGGTGCCCTCGCGCAGAAGGAACGTCACTCCTTCGGTGCGCAGTTCGCCGAGGTCGCCGTGGACACCGCGACCGGTGAGGTGCGGGTGCGCCGGATGCTCGGCATCTTCGCGGCCGGGCGCATCGTCAACCCGCTCACCGCCCGCAACCAGCTCGTCGGCGGCATGGTCTGGGGCATCTCCATGGCCCTGCACGAGGAGGCGGTCCGGGAGCGGGTGAGCGGCGGCCTCTACGGCCCCGACCTCGCCGGCTACCACGTCGCCAGCCACGCGGACGTCCAGGACGTCCAGGCGGACTGGGTCGACGACCCCGACCCGGACGACCCGGTCGGCATCAAGGGCGTCGGTGAGATCGGCATCGTCGGCGCGGCGGCGGCCGTCGCCAACGCCGTCCGGCACGCCACCGGGGTGCGCCACCGGAACCTGCCCATCCGGCCCGACCGCGTGCTCTCGGCCCCGGCACCCGACGGCGGGGGAGCGGACGGTGCTTGACATCGCCGACGAGCTGGACGGATGGCTCACCGAGGGTCGGGCTTTCGCGGTCGCCACGGTCGTCTCCGTCGGCGGCAGCGCGCCGCGCGGCCCCGGCGCCGCCCTCGCCGTCGACAGCGCGGGCACGGCGATCGGGTCGGTCTCCGGCGGCTGCGTCGAGGGCGCGGTGTACGAGTTGTGCGCCGAGGCACTGCGGAACGGCGAGCCCGTGCGGCAGCGGTTCGGCTACAGCGACGAGGACGCCTTCGCGGTGGGACTGACCTGCGGCGGGGTCATCGACGTACTGGTCACGCCGGTCGGCGCGGACGCGCCCGTACGGGAGGTCCTCCGGGGGGCCCTGTCGACCGCCGCCCGGGGCGGGACCGCGGCCCTCGCCCGGGTCGTCGAGGGCCCGGCCGGGCTGCTGGGCCGGGCCCTGCTCGTCCGCCCCGACGGCTCGTACGACGGAGGGCTCGGCGGCCACCCGGACCTGGACCGCACGGCGGTGGCCGAGGCCCGGGCCCTGCTGGAGGCCGGCCGCACCGGCACGGTCGGCCTCTCGGAGGACGGCTCGCACTGCCCCGGCGGACTCACGCTGCTCGTCGAGTCCAGGGTGCCGCCACCCCGCATGATCGTCTTCGGGGCGGTCGACTTCGCCGCGGCGCTGGTGCGGGCCGGCAAGTTCCTCGGCCACCACGTGACCGTGTGCGACGCCCGGCCCGTCTTCGCCACCGCGGCCCGCTTCCCCGAGGCCGACGAGGTGGTCGTCGACTGGCCGCACCGCTACCTGCGGAGCACGCCGACCGACGAACGCACGGTGCTGTGCGTCCTCACCCATGACGCCAAGTTCGACGTACCGCTGCTGACGGAGGCCCTGCGGACGCCGGTCGCGTACGTCGGTGCCATGGGCTCGCGCCGCACCCACGAGGACCGCGACCGGAGGCTGCGCGAGGCGGGCCTGACCGAACGGGAGCTGTCCCGGCTCCGCTCACCGATCGGCCTGGACCTCGGCGCCCGGACGCCCGAGGAGACCGCGCTCTCCATCGCGGCGGAGATCGTCGCCACCCGGCGCGGCGGAACGGGCGCGCCCCTCACGGGCGGGGCGGCACCGATCCACCGCGACCTCACGGGCGTGGCCGCCTGACGCCTGCCGGCCGGTGGTGGCTGCCCGGTCGGGGCCGTCACCGGGCCGGAGCCGGTGCGGGCCGCGCGTCCGGCCGGCCCACCGCGTGTTCCCCCAGCGGCCCCACCGTCAGCCCCGCCTCCCGGCAGTCGCGCACGATGCCGGGCAGCGCGCCGAGCGCCGACCGCCAGCTGCCGGGGGCGGAGGCGTGGTCGGTGTCGTGGAGGAGGACCGTGCCGCCTCCGCGCAGGTCCGCCGCGACGGCGGCCCGGACCGACGCGGGCGTGGCGTCCGGCCGCCAGTCCTTCCCCCACGCGGTCCACAGCACCGGCCGCAGCCCCGCCCGGTGTGCCGCGGCCCAGCGTCCGGAGGTGAGGATGCCGTAGGGCGGGCGGTACCAGAACGGCACGTGCCCGGCGACCTCGCCCACCGCGTGGGCCGCCCGCAGCAGCTCGCGCGCGTCCCGCGCCGGGGCCGGTGTCCAGGGGCGGTCGTGCGACCAGCCGTGGACGGCGAGTTCGTGTCCCCGCCGGGCCTGCTCACGGGCCGTCGCCGGGTGGCGGACGACGTCCTCGCCGAGCAGGAAGAACGTGGCCCGTACGCCCAGCTCGTCCAGCAGGTCGAGGAAGCGCGGGGTGGACGCCGGATCGGGGCCGTCGTCGAAGGTGAGTGCGACGTGGCCGGGGCGGCCCAGTCCCGCCAGACCCGGGAACGCGCGCCGGCGGAACCCCGGCAGCCAGGTCGCGGCCGGGCCGATGTGGGCCAGCGCGAGGGCCATCGGAGCGGCGGCGCACACCGCCGCTCCGATGGCCGGTCTCCTGCGCATCGTGTGCCTCCTGTCCCGGGGCCGCGCGGACCCCTCATGCCCCCCAGCGGTCCTGATCCCGGTCCTCCTGCCGATCCCGTTCCCGACCGCCGTCACGCTCCCGCTCCCCTTCACGTCCCGGCCCGTGCTCCGCCCGTCGTCCGCCCGGCCGAGGCCCGTCCCGCGCCGCGGGGGCCGTGTCCCACGCCCCGTGGACCGACGGCGCCCGGGCCAGTCCGATGCTGCCGAGGCCGATCAGTGCCACGCCGATCAGCTCGGGCACCACCCGCACCCCGAGGGCGATCTCCTCGCCGAACAGCGCCCAGCCCAGGGCGACGCTGGTCAGCGCGTCGCCGAGGGTCAGCGCCGGCTGCGACGCCGCGAGGGTTCCCGCCCGCAGCGCGCTCTGGAGCAGCAGGAAACTGACGACCCCGACGACCGCCGTGGCGTACGGGGGCCACTGGGTCAGCACCGCGCCCACCCCCTGGGGCAGGCGACCGGTGACCTCCTTCAGCAGTGCCGCGGTACCGCCGAACGCCACCGCGGACGCCGATCCGAACAGCGCGGCGCGGGGCGCGCCCCGCACCAGGCCGCCGACCGAGGCGAGGGCCGTCACCAGGACGAACAGCACCAGGCCCGCCCAGCCCCAGCGCCCCGGGGTGGCGGTGTCCTGACCGGCCGAAGGGCTGGCGGCACCGAGGAACAGCGCGAGCCCCACCGCCAGGGCCACGAAGGCCAGCCAGGTCCGCAGGTCGGGCCGCCGGTGGAAGACGACGCTGCCGACCATCAGGGTGAAGAGCAGCTCCGTGGCCATGAGCGGCTGGACGACGGCCAGGCTGCCCACCGACAGCGCGGCCCCCTGGAGGACCGTGGTCAGCGCGAGCAGCGCCGCGCCGCCCACCCAGTACGGGTCGCGCACCAGCCGCAGCAGCGAGCGCACCGCCGTGTGGACGGCGCCCGCCCGGTCCTCGTCCTGCGCCGCGGCCCGGCGTTGCAGGACCGATGCCGCGGCGTTGGACAGCGCCGCGAACAGGGCGAGGACGACGGTGAGGACACTCACCGCCGCGCGTTCCCGCTCATCCGGAACTCACCCGAACCGCGAGGCCAGTCGCCGGTACAGACCCGGAGCCGCACCCCGCACCCGGCACGGCAGCCGCAGCCAGCCGGGGACGTAGACCTCGTCCCGGCCCCGGACCACCGCGGTCCGCACCGCCTCGGCCACCCGCTCGGCGGACACGGGACGGGGCCGTGACCGCCGGTAGGGCGTCCCGCGGCGCTCGAAGAACGGCGTGTCGACGACACCGGGCACCACATGCGTCACCCCCACCCCGGTGCCCCGCAACTCGTAGCGCAGGGCGTCCGCGAAGGCGCCGACCGCGGCCTTGGCGGCGGAGTACACGGCCTCGTCGCGCACCGCCACGCTGCCCGCCAGCGATCCGATGAGCACCACCCGCCCGGACCCGGCCTCCACCATCCCCGGCAGCACCAGCCGTACCAGCCGCAGAGTGGCCGGCACGTTGATCTCCAGCACCTCGTCGATGGTGTGCGGCGGCATGTCCACGAACTCCCCGGCCCAGCCGACCCCGGCCCCGGCCACCAGGAGGTCCACGGGGCCCACCGTCGCCAGCGTGAAGTCGGCGAGCTGCCGATCGGCCCCGGGAAGGGTCAGGTCCGCCGCGAAGGCGGTGGCCGACGCGTCCTCGGCGACCGCACGCAGCCGGGACGGGTCGCGTCCGCTGAGCACCAGCCGCCAGTCACCCTCGTCGCCCAGCCGGCGGGCCACGGCCGCGCCGATGCCGGAGGACGCCCCGGTCACGAGCGCGGTGCGGGTCCGCGTGCCCCGGCCGCCGACGGGCTCCCGCCGGGGCCTGGCGTGATCCGCGTCGGGCGCGACGACCCGCGGTCCGGGGGCCGACCGGGGGTGGGAGAAGGCATGGACCATGAGGACCACCTTGGCTCGGGGCGGACACCGGCGAGCGGCTGACCGGGCGGTCGGGCTCCGGCGTCCGGCCGGACGGGCGATCACGGAGTATCCCCGACAGCGCGCCCGAAACGCCCGGTTGTGCGGCGGTTTGGATCGTGGCGCACGGGCAACCCGGGCCGCCGTGCGTCCTCGCAGTTCATCGATGTCCCGCCGTGCGGCGGACCCCCCGCCCGGTCCGCCGGACGGACGGCGCCTGCTGGTGCTCAGCGCGAGCATGGGCGCCGGGCACGACACGGTCGCCGCCGAAATCGTCCGGCGGGCCGAGGAGCGCGGTGAGACGGCCGTGACCGTCGACGTCCTCACGCTGCTGCCGTACGGCCTGGGCGGGGCGCTGCGACGCTTCTACCGCGGGTCGGTCCGCCACTTCCCCTGGGCGTACGCCCTCCTGTACCGCCTGTTCCTGCGCCCCGGCACCGGACGCCGCCCCGGCGGCACGCCCCTGGCCCGGCTGGCCGGCGGCCGGCTGCGGGAGCTGACCGAGCGCACGGGCGCCGACGTCGTCGTCCCCGTCTTCCACCTCGGCGCCCAGCTGACCGGCCACCTGCGGGCCCGGGGCCTGCTGCCCGTGCCCAGCGTCGTCCTCGTGATCGACTTCGCGGTCCACCGGCAGTGGCTCCACGCCGGCAACGACCACGTCCTGTGCCTCACCCCGGACGCGGCCCGCGAGGTGCGGGAGAGCACCGGCACACGCGCGTCGACGTGCGGTCCGGTCGTGGCGCCCGAGTTCTTCGCCGACCCTCCAGGGGCGGCCGGATGGCGTGGTCTTCTCGACCGGCTCGGTCCGGGGCGGCCCGCCGTGGTGCTGTCCGCCGGCGCCTGGGGGGTCGGCTCGCGGCTGCGCCCCACCGTCCGGTTCCTGGCGGACCACGGGTTCCTGCCGGTCGTGCTCTGCGGGGACAACGAGCGGCTGCGCCGTGCGCTGTCCGGGACCCCGGGAGTGCTGGCGCTGGGCTGGGTGACGGACATGCCCGGTCTGCTGCACGCCGCCCGCGCCCTGGTCGACAACGCGGCCGGCCAGACCGCCGTACAGGCACTCGCCGCCGGCCTGCCGGTCGTGGGGCACCGCCCGATCCCCGGCCACGGTGCGGACGGCGTCCGGCGGATGGCCGCACTGGGCGTCTCGGACCTCGCCGAGGACGACACCGCGCTGCTCCGCGCGCTGCGGCGGCTCACCGCCCCCGGCCCGGCCCGGCGGGAGCGGATCGCCGCCGGACGGGCGCTGTTCACCGACGACGCCGTGACCCGGTTGCTGGCCCTCACCGACGCCCGGCGGACGAGCCGGTGAGGCGACCGACGCGCCGCGACCGGCCCGCCACGGACCGCGCGTCCACGTCAGGCGTGGAGTCACGTGCCCGGGCGTCCGGGCGCGCCGAGCCCGAGCGATCCCGAGGCCCGTTCCCCCTCCGCCCCGATCGCCGTCCCGTGCCCGTTTCCGCCACCGGGCCACGGGCACCCGGCCCGCAGGAGCACCGGTGGAAGGAGGCACGCCGTGCGGCTCGACGCATTCCTGACCCTGGTCCGTGACCGCGGCGAGTACCACAGCGAGGACGAGGCCGAGCAGGTCAGCGCGGCCGTCCTCTGGGCGGTGGCGTCCCGGGTGGGACCGGAGGAGGCCGCCGCGCTGGCCTCCGACCTGCCGGCACCGCTCGGCGACGCGCTGCGCCTGGAACGCGGACACCCGGAGACCTTCGGCCGCGAGGAGTTCCTCCGACGCGTGGCCCAGCAGACCGGGGCCCGGCCGCGCACCGCGGAGTGGGACGCGGGCGCCGTACTCTCGACCCTCACCGAAGCCGTCCCCGACGAACGCGTCGACCGTCTCCTGACCCACCTGCCCGCGGACTGCGCCGATCTCTTCGGCCGGACCGCGGAGCGCTGAGACCGACCCGGTTCCATGCGTGTGGACGGACGGACCCGGTTCCACGCGTGTGGACGGCGGGAACCGGGCACCCGGCTCCCGTCCGAGAGGCGGTTCAGGAGGAGGCATCCATGACGGACGGTGAACAGCGCCACGACGGCGCGGAGGAGGAGACTCCGCTCGGCGGGTACGCGGCGCTCGCGACGACCTTCGCGGCAGGCGTCGCGGTCTTCGCGGCGACCGCCCGGCGCCGCGGGCTGCGACTGCCGGACACCGTCCCGCCCTGGGACCTGGCCCTGCTCGGGACGGCGACGTTCAAGGCCTCACGGCTGCTGACCAAGGACAAGGTCACCGGCTTCCTGCGGGCTCCCTTCACCCGGCACGAGCATGACGGCGACGAGGCCGTGGTGGGGGAAACGCCGCGCGGGAAGGGCCTGCGCCGGGCCGTGGGCGACCTCGTGACCTGCCCGTTCTGCGCCTCCGCCTGGGTGGCCGGCGGGCTCGTCGGCACCTACGCCGTCGCTCCCCGGGCCGCCCGGCTGCTGAGCGCGGGTCTGAGCGCCGTGGCCGTGTCGGACTGGCTGCAGTACGCCTGGAGCCTGACGGAGCAGAAGGCCGAGGAGTGAGCGCCGAGGAGTGAGCGCAGGGGGGCGGGCCGATAGGTCGGTGGGCCGCGGACGGCCGCGAGCCGGCGCGCACGGTGAGACGGTGACGGTGACGGTGACCGGTCCCGTGCCCGCGAGCACGTCCGTCGCGTACGTCAGTCGCGCTCGGCCCGCTCCGCGCGCTCGGCGTGCAGCTTCTTCACGCGGGCCGTCTCCTTGCGCACGTCGGCCTGGACGTTCTGCTCCCGCTCCAGCCATTCCGGGCGCTCCTGCTTCAGCGCCTCGATCTGGTCCGTGGTGAGCGGTTCCGAGACGCCGCCCCGGTGCAGGCCCGCGATGGAGACACCCAGCTTGGCCGCCACCACCGGCCGCGGGTGCGGACCGTCGCGCCGCAGGTCCCGCAGCCAGGACGGCGGATCGGTCTGGAGCGCGTTCAGCTCGGCGCGCGTGACGACGCCCTCCCGGAACTCGGCGGGTGTGGCCTCGAGGTACACACCCAGCTTCTTGGCCGCGGTCGCGGGCTTCATGGTCTGGGTGTTCTGGTGCGACGTCATGGTGACAAGGGTATCGAGCGTGCGAGCGACCGCCGACCACGCCGGGTGACGGCGGAACCCGGCCCCCCGGCGACCACGTCCTCGGCCACGGGCGTCGACCTGGTCCCTCGTCCCCCGGCTCTCGCCCCCCGGTTCTCTCGCCCCCGGTCCTCGACCGCGCTCCGCGACCACGCCCGGTAACCTGGCCGGGTGACTGGCTCGGTAGAACCCCCCTCGTTCCGGCTCGCCTACGTCCCGGGGGTGACGCCCGACAAATGGGTGCGCATCTGGAACGAGCGAGTGCGCGACGTCCCGTTGTCCCTGACCCAGACGACCCCCGCCGAAGCGGGCGGCGTGCTGCTGGCCGGTGACGCCGACGCCGGACTGGTCCGGCTGCCCGTCGACCGGACCGTGTTCAGCGCGATCCCGCTCTACACCGAGACCACGGTCGTGGTGGTCCCCAAGGACCACCTCGTCACCGCGGCCGACGAGGTGACCGTCGAGGACCTGGGCGACGAGATCGTGCTGCACCCCCTGGACGACGTCCTCGGCTGGGAGCGGCCGCCCGGCCGGCCCGCGCTCGAGCGTCCGGCCACCACGGCGGACGCCGTCGAGCTGGTCGCGGCCGGGATCGGTGTGCTGCTCGTGCCGCTGTCCCTGGCCCGGCTGCACCACCGCAAGGACCTCACGTACCGGACGGTCACGGACGCGCCCGAGTCGGGCGTGGCGCTGTGCTGGCCGGAGGACGCGCACACGGACCGCGTGGAGGACCTGATCGGCATCGTCCGGGGCCGGACCGTCAACAGCACCCGCGGCAGGCCGGCCGCCACGGCACAGCAGGGCGAGCGCACCGGAGCGGCCCACGCCGGGCGCAAGCCGACCACGGGGGGACGGGCCGGCGGCGGAGGGAAGAGCGGAGGGAAAGGCGGCGCCCAGGGCGGAGCCAGGAGCGGCGCCAAGGGCGGAGCCAGGGGCGGCGGCAAGGGAAGCGGTGCCGGCAAGGGCGGCGGGCGGCGCGGCAGGCCCCGCCAGCGGTGACACGGAGGGGCGGCCGCGTCAGCGGACCGTCGGACCGGGCGTCGGCGCCGAGGTGTTGACGTCCAGCCCGGGCGGCTGGGTGAGGGAGAGCACCGGCTCACCCGGCTGCGGCGCCGGTGGCGTGAGCTGCACCTTGGGCAGGCCGGGCGGGGCAGACTGCTGGAAGTTGACCTGGTCGAAATTGACCAGGCCGGTCTTCTCCAGCACGGTGATGTGATCCAGGACCGTGTCGTTGGCCTGGTCGGCCAGCTGCCGCACCAGGGAGTTCTTGGTGTTGGCGCGGATCTTGGCGATCGCCGGGAAGATCTGGCCGTGCGTGATGCGCATGATGTTGACCGCCGTCGTGTCGAACTGCTTGCCCGTGGTCCCGTCCACGGTCGACACGAACTGCTGCTGCTGCGGGGAAGCCAGGTTGGGCAGGGTGATCCCCAGCTCGGGCGCGATCTTGCGGCAGGTCGCGTCGAGCCGCGAGTGCCCGACGACGAGGTGCTCCCCGGCCTCCTTCATCTCCGGGGTCGTCCCCCGCTCCATCGCCATCAGCCCCAGCGGGTGCTCCCACAGCCCCGCGGCCCTGACCTTCACCACGAAGTCCCGGTCGGCCTCGGTGACCGGCCCGTACAGCGTGTTGGTGATCACGCGGTCCTGGGCACTGGACGTGTTCTGCACCCCGAGCATGGTCGGATACGCGAGCGCGGTGAGGGTGAGGACCAGGGCACCGGCCACGAAGGCGGTCCCTGCCGTGGTGCGCGTGATGCGCATCGTGCCTCCTGGGGCGAGGGCAGACTCGGACACCAGGAGGTACGGACGCGGGCGGCGAACCGATCACCTCCCCGGGCAAAATCTCGGCGTCCGGTACGGTCAGGCGGTCCGGGCCGCCCGTACGAGCCACTCGTACGCCGCCCGCGCCGTGAACTCCGCCTGCCCTCCGCGCACCAGCAGGCCGGCGGTGGCGAACTCCGGGGCATCGGCCTGCGCCGCGAGGTACGGGACCGCGATGCAGCGCATTCCGGCCGCGTGCGCGGCGGCGGCTCCGGGGGCGGCGTCCTCCAGGACCACGCAGTCGCCCGGGTCCGCCCCGAGCCGGCGGGCCGCCTCCAGGAAGACGTCGGGGGCGGGCTTGCCCTCGCTGACCTCGTCCGCCGAGACGACCGTGCGCAGCCACGCGTCCAGCCCGGTGCGGGCCAGGATCGCCGCGATGGCCTCGGGTGACGAACCCGACGCCACCGCCAGAGGCACCCCGTGGTCCGCCAGCAGTTCGACGAACGCGCGCATCTGCGGGTACGCGCGGACCGAGGTGTGCGCGAGTTCCAGGTAGTGGCGGTTCTTGACGGCCAGCAGTTCCTCCACCGGGGCCCGCAGGCCGTAGCGCCGCCTCCAGTCGGCGACGGTCTCCCGGGTGCTGATGCCCACGTACCCCTCGTGGTCCGCCCACCCGAAGTCCGGCACGCCGTACTCGGCCAGGGTCCGACGGCCCGCTTCGTAGTAGTTCGGCTCGCTGTCCACGAGCGTTCCGTCGAGATCGAAGATGACCGAGATGCCGCCGAGAGTGCTCATGGTGCCCAGCATGCCAAGGGGCCGTGGGTCACTTCCGCGCCGTCCGCCCGATCGACTCCACCAGGGGCAGCAGCCGGTGCGGGACGCGCTCGCGCAGCGCCACCTCGCTGCGGGTCCGCACGACGCCGGGCAGGCTGATCAGCTTCTGGACCACGTCCTCCAGATGTGCGTTGTCGCGCGCCACCACGCGGGTCATCAGGTCACCGCCGCCCGTGATGGAGAAGGCCTCGACGATCTCCGGGACGGCGGCCAGCGCCTCGCCGACCTCGTCCAGGTGGCCCTGGGTCACCTCGATGTGCACGAAGGCGAGGACCGGGTGGCCCAAGGCGGCGGGGGAGAGGGAGGGTGCGGTGCCGGTGATCACACCGTCCCGTTCCAGGCGGTCCAGCCGGGCCTGGAGCGTGCCCCGGGCGACCCCGAGGAGGCGCGCGTACTCGCGCACGCTGGTGCGCGGCCGCTCCAGCAGCAGCCGGAGGATGCGGGTGTCGAGTTCGTCGACCGCCATGGTGCCGGTTCCCTTCGTCGGCCATTGGCTCTTCGGTGGCCGTGGAAGTGCCGCGGAAACTGTACCAATGGCCCACTCGTGCGCGGGCCTGTTGAGCCAGTGGTGGAAGAGATGCTCCTATAGACGAGTCGATGGCGCTGCGGATCCCGCGGCGCCTTTTTCGTGCCGGTGACGTCCGGGTCGGTAGAAGGGGGCGGTAATCAGTGCTGAAGAGGGTGTTCGTGAGCCCGGACCCGGGGCGGACGCGGCTGCGGTTCGCCGCCCGGGCCGTCCTCGGTATCGGTCTGGCCGTCGTCGTCTGCGGTCTGGCCGGCACCTCCCTGGTGGGTGCCGTCATCGGCGGGCTCGCCGCGCTGCTCGCCCTGTTCACCGTCACCGACGCCACCGTGCGCGGGCAGGCGCTGACCACCGCGCTGCTGCCGGCCACCGGACTGCCCGTGCTCGCCGCGGCGGCCGCACTGCACGACCTCCCCGTGGCACGGGACCTCACCTTCCTCGCCGTCGTCGGCGTGGGCGTGTACGCCCGGCGCTGGGGTCCGCGCGGGCACAGCCTCGGCGTGTTCGCCTTCATGACCTTCTTCGTCGCCCAGTTCCTGCACGCGACCACGGACCGGCTGCCCGAGATGTTCGCGGCCGTCCTGCTGTCCGTGGCCGTCGCCGCGGCGGTGCGCTTCGGCATGTGGTGCTACGAGCGACGCCTGCCCCCGCCCGCCGTCCCCGCGCCGCCGTGGGGGCACCGCATCACCACCCGCCAGGCCGTCCAGGCCACGGCGGGCGCCGGTTTCGCCCTGGTCGTGGGCCAGCTGGTGTCCGACGAGCGCTGGTACTGGGCCGTCGGTGCCACCTGGTGGGTGTTCGTCAACACCACCTCGCGCGGCGAGACCCTGGTCCGCGGCTTCCGCCGGGTCCTCGGCACGGTCGTCGGCATCGGTCTCGGCTTCCTCGTCGCCGTCCCGGTCGCCGGGTCCGCGGTGCCCACCGCCGTGCTCGCCGCCGCCTGCGTCTTCGGCATCTTCTACACCGCCGCCGTCTCCTACACCTGGATGATGCTCTGCGTGACGCTCCTCGCCGAGCTGCTCTACGGCCTGCTGGGCGTCCTCACCCCCGGGCTGCTCGCCCTGCGGCTCGTGGAGACCGGAGTGGGCGCGCTGGGAGCCGCGCTCGCGGTGCTGTTCGTCCTGCCCGTCACCACGCACGCCGTCAACGACGCCTGGATCCAGCGCGCCCTGCGCTGCGTCCACGCCTGCACCGCCGAGGCGGCCGCACGCCTCGCCGGGACCGAGGGCGCCGACCCGGCACCGCGGGTGGCCGAGCTGGAGCAGCTCCTCGGCCGGGTACGGCTGTCGCTCGCCCCGCTCGTGCACCCGCTGAACCCGATGTACGGCCGCAAGCGCCGCGCCCGCCGGGTCCTCGCGCTGCTCGACGACTGCGCCCGGGAGATCCGCGGCCTGGTCGCCGTCGCCGCCGACCCCGAGGCCTCGCACGACGCACGGTTGGCCGCCGCCTGCTGGCGGGTCGAGCACGCCGTCGAGGCACTCACCGGAGGCGGAGCGGTCCCCGCCCGGGCCGAGGGACCCGGTGCCACCGAACCCGCGCTGGTCCACCTCCACGGCGTGGAACGCGCCCTGGCCGAACTCGCCGCGCCACTGCACGCCCCCTCCCGCTCACCGATCGCCGGCGCCTGATCCCGCCCGGCCCCGCGTCACCCGTTTGGTCTAGACCGCAGCTGATCGACTGCTACCGTCGCCCCGGGGCAGACGATCAGTCGGCGCTCGACCAGGAGCCGCACGAGCGGCGCGAGGCGTACGAGGCGGCGTGAGCCGACACGAGAGGGGCCAGCGGTGGCAGACGGCGGCAGGCGGCAGCGACGGGCGTTCATCGGGTCGTTCACGGCGGCCGGCGGGCCCGGCATCGTCATGGCGGCCGTCGCACCCGACACCGGTGCGCTGACGGTCCTGAACGGCACGGACCGCCTGCCCGACCCCTCCTACCTGGCGCTGGCGCCCGACGGGGACACGCTCTACGCGGTCAGCGAGACGGCCGAGGGCGCGGTGGCCGCCTACCGGGTGAGCGGGGACAAACCCGAGCCCGCCGGGCGGCCGGTGTCCGTCGGGGGCGACGGGCCGACCCACCTCAGCCTGCACGCCGGACACGTCCTGACCGCCAACTACGGCTCCGGCAGCGTCACCGCCGTGCCGGTCCGGCCCGACGGCACCCTCGCCCGCACCCCGTCCGGCGTCCTCCGGCACACCGGCTCCGGCCCGCACGCCCAGCGCCAGCAGGGACCGCACGCCCACCAGGTGCGGCCCGACCCGAGCGGGCGGTGGGTGGTCAGCGTGGACCTCGGCACCGACTCGGTGCGGGTCTGCACCCTGACGGACGGCGTCCTCGCCGTGCACCGGGAGATCGCGCTGCGCCCCGGCTCGGGCCCCCGGCACCTGGCGTTCCACCCGGACGGCTCCCGCGCCTACGTGGTCAACGAACTGGCGCCGACGGTCACCGTCTGCCAGTGGGACGCCGCCGACGGCGTCCTTCAGCCGGTCAGCGAGGTGCCGGTGCTGCCCGGGGCTCCGTCCGGTGACGCCTACCCGTCCGGGATCGTCGTCTCGTCCGACGGCCGCTTCGTGTGGACCGCGACCCGCGGTGAGGACGTCCTGTCCGTGTTCGCCGTCGAGACGGACGGGCTGCGGCTGTCCGGGACCGTGCCGTGCGGCGGGCACTGGCCGCGGGAGATCACCGAGTCGGGCGGCTTCCTGTACGCGGCCAACGAGCGCTCGGGAGACGTGACCTGGTTCGTCCCGGACCCGGAGACGGGCGTCCCCCGGCGGGCCGGCTCGCTCGCGGTGCCCGCGGCGTCCTGCGTGGTCTTCGGCTGACCGGCGCGGCCGGCGGCCCTTCGCCGGTTCCGCCGGACCCCGGCGGCCACGCGCCGCAGGTCACACGGTGGCCCCGGCGAACCACGCGACCGTACGACGGAAGGGGCCCGCTCCTGCAACGGAGCGGGCCCCTTCCGTCGTACGGGTCGCGCCTGCGCCCGCCGCGCGCGTCAGCGGACCGGCGTGCCCTGCGGCTGCTGCGGCGAGATGCCGAGCGCCGTCGTGTACTTGGCCAGCGTCAGCTTCCCGATGGCCGGGTAGGGGCCGAGGGGCTCGGCGGTGGAGCAGCCCGCCTCCTGGGCCGCCTCCGCCAGCAGGCTCGCCTCGATCTCCGGGCCGATCAGGTACGGCGCGAGCGCCAGCTGCTGGGAACCGGAGGAACGCAGCTGCTCGGCCACCGAGGCGATCGAGCCCTCGTCGTCCAGGGCCGCCGCCATCACCGGCACCGCGAGGCGCGCGGCGAGCAGCATGCCGGTGATCCCGGCCGCCTGCACGGCCTCGTCACCGCCCACGGAGGCCAGGATGATGCCGTCCGCGGCGGTCGCCACGGTGAACAGGCGGGCACGGTCGGCGCGGGCCAGTCCGGCCTCGGAGAGCCGCACGTGCAGCGCCTCGGCCAGCAGCGGGTGCGGGCCGAGCACGTCGGTCAGCTCGGCCGCGATCCGGCTGTCCATGACGGCCTGCCGGATGCGGCGCAGCAGCGCGTTGTCCGGGCCGGCGAGCAGGGGCACGACGACGGCGACGGGGCCCTCGGGCTCCTTCACGTCAAGACCGGCGGCGACCGCCTGCTCGTAGCGTGCCGCGCGTTCCTCGGCGGCGTGTACGAGCACGGTCGACAGGGAGGGGAACTCCTCGTCGTCCCCGTCGAGGTGGCCGATCCGCGCGTCGAGGCCGGGAAGCTCCGAGCGGGCGATGCTGATGACCTCGTCGGCGAGGCCTCGGGTGGCGCTGCTGGGCGTCCCCGGCACCGCGAGGACGAGCGCCGGCGCGCCCTCGGGAGCCACCAGCGGTTCGGGACGGCGGTGCCGTCCGGGCTGGCGGGGGCGCGGCATTCGTACTGGCAGGCCGGCGGGCCCAGTGGGGGAGCTCATGGCGCCGCATGTTACTGGTTTCCCGGGTTTCCCTGTTCGGGGAGGGTGCAGGTGAGCGGTATCCGTCCGGTTTTGTCGGAAGAGTGATGTACGGATCGGCTGACATCGGCACGATTCACCTCACCGGAGGGCGATTACCGGCCGCCCGGCACGGTCGTCACCCACAGCATCCGGTCATCGCCCGGAAGGGTGAGCGAGCCGGCCGCCAGGTCCGTCGCGATGCGCACCGAGCCCCGCAGGGGATCGCCCTCCGCGGCCGTCCGGCGCGCGTGCGGCAGCCGCCGCGCCAGTGCCTCCTCCAGCGGGACGACCAGGGGGTCGCCCAGCTTCAGCAGGCCGCCGGTGACCGCGACGCGCGGCTCCCCGCCCGGGGGGCACACCGCGGCGGCGGAGTCGGCCATGTGCCCGGCGGCGGCCCGCAGGACGTCCGCGGCGACCGGGTCGTCGGCGGCGCAGGCGGCCACGTCGGGCGCGAAGGAGGCGAGGACGGCGGGGCGGTCCGTCCGCGGATACAGCCGGCCGGGCAGCCCGGCCACCGGCCCGAACCGCTCCTCGGCCCGGGCGAGCAGCGGCGGGGAACCGCCCTGGCGCCCGTCGTGGGCGCGCAGCGCCGCCTCCAGGCCGGCCCGGCCGATCCAGGCGCCACCGCCGCAGTCGCCCAGCAGATGACCCCAGCCGTCCGCCCGGCGCCAGCGGACCAGGTCGGTGCCGGTGGCGATCAGCCCGGTGCCCGCGGCGACCACCGCCCCGGCGCGGGGGCCGAGGGCGCCGACGTACGCGGTGACGGCGTCCGCGACGAGCGCGACCGTCCGTACCCCCAGCTCCCGGGCGAGCGCGCCCGGCAGTTCGGCCCGCAGGGCGTCGCCCAGGGTGGCCAGTCCCGCGGCCCCGACGACCACGGTGCCGAGCCGGTCCACGCCGGTCTCCGCGCTCAACGCCCTGGCCATGGGCAGCACTTGCGCCAGCAGGTGCGCGGGATCGATACCCCGTTCCCCGGTGCGGACGGGCTCCCGTGACGAACGCCGCGCCAGCCCTTCCGCGCCGCCACCGCCGTCACCGGTCCTGCCGACGACGGCCCGCAGACCCGAACCGCCGGAGTCCACGGCGAGGAAGCCGCCGCTCACGGCAGGCGCCAGTCGACCGGCTGACCTCCCAGCCGGACCAGCAGGTCGTTGGCCCGGCTGAAGGGGCGCGAGCCGAAGAAACCCCGGTCGGCCGACATCGGGGAGGGGTGCGCGGACTCCACCGAGGGCAGGTCGCCCAGCAGCGGGCGGAGATTGCGGGCGTCGCGGCCCCAGAGGATGGACACCATCGGCTTGCCGCGCGCCACCAGCGCCCGGATCGCCTGCTCGGTGACTTCCTCCCAGCCCTTGCCGCGATGCGCGGCGGGCTTGCGCGGGGCGGTGGTGAGCGCCCTGTTGAGCAGCAGCACGCCCTGACGGGTCCACGGGGTCAGGTCCCCGTTGGACGGCTGCGGGAGGTTCAGGTCGGTGTTCAGCTCCCGGAAGATGTTGAGGAGGCTGCCGGGCAGCGGCCGCACCTCGGGCGCGACCGAGAACGACAGCCCCACGGCATGCCCCGGGGTGGGATACGGGTCCTGTCCGACGATCAGGACCCGGACGTCGTCGAAGGGCTGTTGGAAGGCCCGCAGGACGTTGGCCCCGGCGGGCAGGTAGGTGCGTCCGGCGGCGATCTCCGCGCGCAGGAACTCACCCATCGAGGTGATCTGCCCGGCGACGGGTTCCAGGGCCTTCGCCCAGCCCGCTTCGACGATTTCGTTCAAGGGTCGTGGTGCCACGGGCGTCACCCTACTGCCGTACGGGTGACGTGGATCAACCCGTGGCCCGGGCCGGCCCCCCCGGTCCGGATCACCCCACGACCGCCGCGCGCACGCACAGCACGTCCGGCAGGTGGGAGGCCAACTGCTCCCAGCTGTCCCCGTCGTCGGGGGAGGCGAACACCTCGCCGTTGCGATTGCCGAAGTAGACGCCCGCCCGGTCCGCGTCGTCGGTGCACAGCGCGTCCCGCAGCACCGTGCCGTAGTGGTCCTCCTGCGGCAGCCCCGCGGAGAGCGGCTCCCAGCTCTTGCCCGCGTCCGCCGTGCGGAAGACCCGGCAGCGGCGGTCCGCCGGGACCCGGTCCGCGTCGGCGTTGATCGGGAAGACGTAGGCCGTGTCACCGCGGTGCGGGTGGGCGGCCACCGCGAAGCCGAACGTGGACGGCAGCCCCTCGCCGATGTCCGTCCACCGCGCGCCCGCGTCGTCGCTGCGGTACACCCCCCAGTGGTTCTGCAGGTAGAGCCGGTCCGGCGTGGCCGCGTCCCGTGCGACCTTGTGCACGCACTGGCCGAACTCCGGGTCGGGGTCGGGCAGGAAGACCGCGGAGACACCGGAGTTGGACGGTGCCCAGCTCTCGCCGCCGTCCACCGTGCGGAACACGCCCGCGGTCGAGACGGCGACCGTCACCGACTTCGGGTCCCGCCGGTCGGTGAGCACGGTGTGCAGGCCTTCGCCGCCGCCGCCCGGTACCCACTGGGACCGCGTCGGGTGCTCCCACAGGGGCCGGACCAGCTCGAAGCTCTCGCCGCGGTCCTCGGAGCGGTAGAGCGCGGCCGGCTCCGTGCCCGCGTAGACGACGTCCGGCTCGGCGGCGGCCGGGTGCAGCTGCCACACGCGCTCCAGCGAGGCGCCGGTCTCCTTGGGGAACTTCACGGCCGGCCGGGCCGGTTCGGTCCAGGTGCGGCCCAGGTCGTCCGAGTGGAACACGGACGGGCCCCAGTGCGCGCTGTCGCCGCCGGCCAGCAGCCGCGGGGTGTCGCCGCGGGTGTCCAGGGCGACCGAGTACACGGCCTGCGCGTTGAAGTAGGGACTCTCGTCGAACTCCCAGGTGCCACCTTGCCGGCGCCCGATGAACAGGCCCTTGCGGGTGCCCACGGCGAGCAGTACCTCGGTCATGCCGATCACCTCCGCGGCGTCGTCGACGCCTTCGTCTCGGACACGGGCCAGTCTGCACCCAGGCACTGACAGTCACCCCTGCACGGCACGTCGCCGCAGGTCGGGGCGGTGGCGTCGGGTCCGACACGGGGTTCCGGCGTGCTCAGCCCTCGCCGGGCAGCGCCCGCGCCAGGACGCCGCCGAGGTCCGCCCCGGCCGGCAGCGTGCCGAAGGAGTGCCCCCAGTCGCCACCGAGCCGGCTCGCGCAGAAGGCGTCGGCGACGGCGGCCGGGGCGTGCCGGACCAGGAGGGAGGCCTGGAGGGCGAGCGCCATCAGCTCCACCAGGCGGCGGGCACCGCGCTCGGACGCCTCGGCCAGCCCGGACTCCAGCCGCGCCACGGCCGCGTCCAGGCGGGCGTCCGCTCCGCGCGCGAGGGCGAGTTCAGCGAAGAGGGCGTGCGCGGCGGCGGGGGAGCGGCCGAGTGCCCGCAGCACGTCGAGGGCGTTGACGTTCCCCGAGCCCTCCCAGATCGACAGCAGGGGCGCCTCGCGGTAGTGGCGGGGCATGCCCGACTCCTCCACGTAGCCGTTGCCGCCCAGGCACTCCAGGGCCTCCGCGGTGAACGCCGGGCCCCGCTTGGTCACCCAGTACTTGCCGACGGCGGTGGCGATCCGCCGGAACGCCGCCTCCCCGGCGTCGCCGCGCGCCGCCCGGTCCGCCGCGCCCGCCAGCCGCAGGGTGAGCGTCGTCGCGGCCTCCGACTCCAGCGCCAGGTCGGCCAGGACGTTGCGCATGAGCGGCTGGTCGACCAGCCGGGCGCCGAAGGCGCTGCGGTGCCGCACGTGGTGTCCTGCCTCGACGAGTGTCTTGCGCATCAGCGTCGCCGAGGCCATCACGCAGTCCAGCCGGGTGCAGTTGACCATCTCGATGATCGTCTTCACGCCCTGCCCCTCGGGCCCGACCAGCCAGCCGACCGTGCCGTCGAACTCGGGTTCCGACGAGGCGTTGGAGCGGTTGCCGAGCTTGTCCTTCAGCCGCTGGATGCGGAACGTGTTGCGGCTGCCGTCGGGCAGCACGCGCGGCACCAGGAAGCAGGACAGGCCCCCGGGCGCCTGGGCCAGGACCAGGAAGACGTCGCACATCGGTGCCGACGTGAACCACTTGTGCCCGCGCAGCGTGTACACGCCGGGCTCGGCGGTCGCGGTGGCCGCCGTGGTGTTGGTGCGGACGTCCGAGCCGCCCTGCTTCTCGGTCATCCCCATCCCGGCCAGCAGGCCCCGCTTCTCCGTGGGCGGGCGCAGCCCCGGCTCGTACTCCCGGCTGGTCAGCAGGGGTTCGTAGACCTTCGCGAGATCCGGCTGGGCGCGCAGCGCCGGGACGGCCGCGTAGGTCATGGACGTCGGACAGCCGTGGCCGGCCTCCGTGTGCCCCCAGACCAGCCCACCCGCCGTGCGCGCCACATGGGCGCCCGGGCGGTCGTCGGCCCAGGGCGCTCCCGCCAGCCCCTCGCCGACCGCCACGCGCATCAGGTGGTGCCAGCTCGGGTGGTACTCGACCTCGTCGACCCGGTTGCCGTACCGGTCGTGGGTGCGCAGCACGGGCTCGTGGCGGTTGGCCAGATCGCCCCACTCCTGCGCCGCCACGCTCCCGGCCCGCCGGCCCAGCCGCCGCAGCTCCTCTTCGGCCCACCCGGCGCCCTCCCGCCGCAGGCCCTCGCGCAGGGCCGTGTCGTCGAAGGCGTCGTAGGGAGCCAGGGGAGGGGGCTGGTTGGTGACGTCGTGCGTGGCGTGACCCTCCGAAGGGCCGACGGACTCCTCGTACGGCTCCTGCGCGCGTGTCGTCATGGACCGAGTGTTGCACTCGCGCTACGGCCGCAGCAATAGTGCAACATCAAGGGCGCACGTACAGTACGTCCTCCATGCGGACGGACGACTCGTGCTCGAACGGAGGGACCGGATGAACGTTCCGGCATACCCGGGCGATCTCGCGCTGCGCCCGCTGTCCGCGCGCTCGGTCGTCCTCAGCCTGCTGCTCGGCACCCATCCCCCCGAGCTGCCGGTCCGGGAGCTGGTGCGCCTGGTGGAGGGATTCGGGATCGGCGGGTCCACCGTGCGCGCCGCGCTCAGCCGGATGGCCGCCACCGGGGACCTGCGGCGCACGGACGGCGGTTACCGCCTCAGCGAGCGGCTGCTGGAGCGCCAGCGGCGCCAGGACGAGGCCGTGCACCCGCGCACGCGCGCGTGGGAGGGCGACTGGGAGACGCTCGTGATCACCGCCACCGGGCGCGAGCCCGGCGAGCGCGCCGACCTGCGGGCCCGGCTGACCGCGTTGCGCCTCGCCGAACTGCGCGAGGGCGTCTGGATGCGCCCCGCCAATCTGCGCCGCCCGCTGCCCGCCGGGCTCGACCGGGTGGCCGAGCGCCTCGACGCCCGCCCCGGCCGGCCGTCCCGCGAACTGGCGGCAAGGCTCTGGCCGCTGGCGGACTGGTCCGCGACGGCGGCGGCGCTGCTCGCCCGGGTGGACCGCGCCGGGAGCGCGGGCGACCGCCTGACCGCCTTCGCGGCCGTCGTGCGCCATCTGCTCGCGGACCCGGTCCTGCCCCCGGAACTCCTCCCGGCCCACTGGCCGGGCGGGGCCCTGCGGGAGGCCTACACGGCGTACCAGCGGGAGCAGGCCCGTCAGGTCCGGACGCGGAGCACCCGGACCTGACGGGGCGGGATCACCCGCACGTCATCCGCGGCTCACTTGTACGTGATGTCGGACGACGCGTACTTGCAGTGCGTGCCGTCGGGGCCCGAGCCGTTCGAGTCCGGCTCGTCCCCGTCGTCGTTGCCGATGTACTTCTGGCACGGGACGATCTTCTTGCTGCTGTCGCCGACGATCGTGATGTTGCGCAGGGTCGCGCTGTCGCCGTAGTTGGTGTTGATGCCGGCGATCCGGCTGCCCTTCCAGCTCACCTCGATGGTGTTGAGGTTGATCGTCCGCTTGTACTGCGTCGAGCAGTTGCCGCAGGAGCGGACGAAGGTGCCGAAGTTCTTGACGGCGAAGTTGGACACGTTCAGCGTCCCGGCGCCGTTGAACTGGAACACCTTGTCGCCGGCTTCCTTCGCGCCGCCGCCGGAGACGGTGTAGACGTTCGACGAGGAGGAGCCGCGGAAGGTCGCCGCGTCCTCGCCGACGTCCTCCCACCAGACGTTCTGGAGCGTGCAGCTGCCCTTGCAGTGGACGCCGTCCGCGGCGGGGGCGCCGAGGATCACGTTCTTGAGGACGGCGCCGGGCGCCAGTTCGAGGATCGGCCCCTGGTCCTCGTCCTGGCCGCCGGAGCCGAGGTCGCCGGTGCCGTACAGGCGCTTCATCCCGTAGTCCTTGGTGCCCGAGACCGCGATGGTGGAGGAGACGCCCTGGCTGCCGTTGGGGGTCGGCCAGGTCGCGGCGTGCGCGCCGGTGCTCCCGAATGACATGAGCATGCCAATCGAGAGGCCGAGGGCGGCGAGCGCGCCGGTCGCCGCGCGCCCGTGGGTGCGGAGCCGTGTCGCAGGAGTCATGTTCTGGTCCCTTCCGGAGGGAGTGGGGGCTGGAACGGAACATGTACGTGAACGTTGTGCTTGCTCTTGTCCGCATCCGCGCGGACGCCGAACGACTTGCGCGGTCAGCGCCGGTCGTCAGCGTCCGCGGCGGTCATGCTGATGAACGGACCGTAGAGGGCAAGCGCTTTCTAGTCAACGCTTCCCGCGAAGATCCCGCCCCGTGCCCCGGCCGCTCCCCGTCACATGGCCCAGCCGTACTGGTCCGGCATCGGGACCTCGTCGCCCAGCTCCCGGGCCGCGTGCTGGGCCCAGGAGGGGTTGCGCAGCAGCTCGCGCCCCAGCAGTATCGCGTCGGCCTCGCCGTTGGCGAGGATCTTCTCGGCCTGTCCGGCGTCGGTGATCATTCCGACGGCGGCGACCGGCAGGGTGGTCCCCGACTTCACCCGCGCGGCGAACGGCACCTGGTAGCCCGGCCCGGTCGGGATGCGGACGCGCGGTGCGTTGCCGCCGGTGGAGACGTCCAGGAGGTCGACGCCGTGCGCCTGGAGGTCGCCGGCGAAGCGCACGGTGTCCTCGGGCGTCCAGCCGCCCTCCTCCAGCCAGTCGGTCGCCGAGACCCGGAAGAACAGCGGCTTGTCGTCGGGCCACACCTCCCGCACGGCGTCGACGACCTCCAGGGCGAACCGCGTGCGGTTCTCGTACGACCCGCCGTACGCGTCGGTGCGGTGGTTGGAGTGCGGGGACAGGAACTCGTGGATCAGGTAGCCGTGGGCGCCGTGGAGCTCGGCGATCTCGAAGCCGGCGGCGAGGGCCCGGCGGGCCGCGTCGGCGAACCGGCCGACCAGCTCCTGGATCTGTGCGACCGTCAGCTCGGTCGGCACCGGGTGCCGCTCGTCGAACGCGAGCGCGCTCGGTGCCACCGGCTGCCAGCCGTAGGCGTCCGGGCCCACCGGGGCACCGCCCTTCCACGGCTGCGCGGTCGACGCCTTGCGGCCGGCGTGGGCCAGCTGGACCGCCGGCACCGTGCCCCGGTCCCGGAGGAAGCCGGTGATCCGGCGGAAGGCCTCGACCTGGGTGTCGTTCCACAGGCCGAGGTCCTGCGGGGAGATGCGGCCCTCCGGTGTGACGCCGGTGGCCTCGACGACGATCAGGCCGGTGCCGCCGACCGCGCGTGCGCCGTAGTGCGCGAAGTGCCAGTCGCCGGGCACCCCGGCCGCCGGGCCCTGGGGGGCGGCGGAGTACTGGCACATCGGCGACATCCAGACCCGGTTGGGGATCGTGGTGCCGCGCAGCTGGAGAGGCTGGAAAAGGGCGCTCATGGAGGGCTGCTCCCAGGTCGAGGGCGGGGCGGGACGTCTCGTACGATAGACCTCGTAGTACGGTGAGTGTCAAACTACGGTGTCCTTCGTACAATGGAGGTTCTCGACGGAGGCCCCTCCCGGACGGTGGGCCCTCCCGGACGACTGGAGCCGCCGTGACCCCCGCCGCGACCGCCGCCGGCACCCGTGACCTGCCGCACCCGGCGCGGGACGAGATCAGGCTGGAGGGCGTGCTGCACGCGCTCTCCGATCCGGTGCGGATGCGGATCGTGCGCGCCCTCGCCGCGGACAGCGCGGAGCTGTTCTCCTGCTCGTACTTCGACCTGCCGGTGACCAAGTCCACCACCACGCACCACTTCCGGGTGCTGCGGGAGAGCGGGGTGATCCGGCAGGTCTACCGGGGCACGGCCAAGATGAACGGCCTGCGCAGGGACGACCTGGACGCGCTGTTCCCCGGGCTGCTCGACGCCCTCCTCGCCGCCGCCGCCCGCCAGGCCGCCCGCCTCGGCGCCGGCTGACCCTCGGTCGGCCGGACCTGCCCGGCCCGCGGCGGTACGCGCCGCCGCCGGCGGCGACTCCCCGTCGGGCAGCGTCGCCGGCCCGTACGGCGGGGCCCGGGGCGTCGGCGCGCACCTCGTGATGCGGGAGGCCCGGCGCCCCTCCGTCCGTCCGGGGCGGGAGTTCCGCCGTGCCGCGCGCAGCCGCCGCCGGCCCGGGACCGAGCGGGTGCCGCACCGCCCGGACCTTCGTGCGGCTAGGTTCGCCGCGCCGCTCCGCTGACAGGGTGCTGCGCCCGGTGAACGGCACTTGTTCCGTGCGTGTTCCGTTCGTATGGAATGTGATCATGCGGTTACGTTGCGTGTGTGCTCGAAGCATCCTTCGTTGATCGTTCTCTTCAGCTTTCCGACCGCTGTCCGGACGACGGGGCGATGTCCGTACGGCAGACCTGGGTGGTGCGCGAGGGCGGCGACACGACCTCCTGGTTCGACGTCCGGCTGACGTTCACCGACGGCGCCCGGGTGGAGGCGCTCGCCGTGCTCTCCGGTCAGGGCGTGCTGGTCGAGGACGTACGGGCCGAACCACCCCTGTCCCTCGACGACCTTGCGGCACTCGCCGAGTGGCTGGAGAGTCCGCTCTTCGAGGCGTGCCTGCCGGCCTCCGTCGGCGCCGCCCGGGCCGCGGGCCGGCGGGCCCGTCCCGCTTGGCCGCGGGGCAGGGAGGGGCGCCGGCTGGTCGCTCAGGAGTACCGGGCGGCCCGCGCGGAGGGCGCCGACCCCGTGCTCGCGGTGATGTGCGCGACGGGGCACAGCCGGCGGAGGTCGCTCCGGCTGATCGGGCAGGCGCGCGACGAGGGCTTCCTGGCGCCGCGCCGCGCCCGTCGCTGAGGCGCCGCCGGACGCGTCAGAGCATCCCGCGCATCCGCGAGATCTCGCTCGTCTGCTGGGCGACCACGTCGTCCGCCATCTCCTCGACCTGGACGTTGTTGCCCTGTGACTTCACGTCCGTGGCCATGGTGATCGCCCCCTCGTGGTGAGTGATCATCAGCTTGAGGAAGAGCTGGTCGAAGGCCTTCCCCTTCGCCGCGCGCAACTTCTCGAGCTGGGCCTCGCTCGCCATGCCGGGCATCGCGGCGTGGTCGTGCCCGCCGTCCGTCTCCTTCTCGCCGTGCGTCTTCAGCCAGCCCTGCATCGCCGTGATCTCCGGGCCCTGCGCCGCGGAGATCCGGTCGGCGAGCTTGCGGACCTGGCCGGACTCGGCGTGCTCCGGCACGAGTTCGGTCATCTCCAGGGCCTGCCTGTGGTGCTGGATCATCATGCGGGCGTAGGAGACGTCCGCGGAGTTGGGGGAGTCGTCGTCGGCGCGCTGCTCCTCCGCGTCCTGCGCGGAGAGCGTCCGGTTGGCCTCGCCCGGCTTGCCGGGGGCGATCACCGAAGGGCCGGCCGAGGCCGCCGACCCGGTGTCCGAACCGGAGTCGCAGGCGCCGAGGCCGAGCACGGCCAGTGCGGTCAGTGAGGCCGTGACGAGCGAGGCGCGGGTCGACGCGGAACGGAAGGGCACAACGTCCTCCTGTGGCTGGGCCCCCGGTGGGGGAGGAAAGCGGAACACCTCGTGAGTGCCGTGACCGTCTTAGCACGGTTCCGCGCGTCACTGATCAAAAAACTTCATTGCGAGTTTGTTGCCCCCTGTTGATATGTGCATGGTGAAGACGATACTGCGGGGTGCGTGAACCGTTCCGAAGGGAACGGACGTAGGGAGGAAACAGTGACCCTGTTCAATGACCCGCGAACGCGGCGCAGACGTCTCGGAGTTGCGGCGGCCGCCGCCGGTCTCCTGTCCGCGCTGCTGACGGCCGGCCCGGCGATGGCGACCCCCGACCCGGGTGACGGACCGGCCGCCTCCAAGGAGGTGTCCAAGAGCGCGCGCGCCGAGGTCCGCGAGGCGATCGAGAGCGGCGAGATACCCGGTCAGGACGAGATAGTCCACTCGGACAACATCGAGCACCTGGCCAACATCCCCAAGGACGCGCTGCCCGGCACCAACTCGGACCTGGCCTTCCAGGGCCGGTACGCGTTCGCCGGCAACTACGA
Organism: Streptomyces sp. NPDC045956; assembly: GCF_056430705.1. Lineage (NCBI taxonomy): Bacteria > Bacillati > Actinomycetota > Actinomycetes > Kitasatosporales > Streptomycetaceae > Streptomyces > Streptomyces sp. NPDC045956. The sequence continues at coordinate 238,952 of NZ_JBWKKZ010000004.1, forward strand.
CGGCTTCCGCGTCTTCGACATCAGCAACCCGAAGAAGCCGAAGACCGTCGCCCAGGTGCTCTGCCCGGGCTCCCAGAACGACATCTCCGTCTCCGGAGACCTGCTGTTTCTGTCGACGGACTCCTCGCGCAGCGACAGCAGTTGCAACAGCACCACGCAGCCGGCGACCGAGAAGTCCTCCTGGGAGGGCATGAAGGTCTTCGACATCAGCGACAAGCGGAACCCGAAGTACGTCGCCGCCGTCGAGACGGCCTGCGGCTCGCACACCCACACCCTGGTGCCCGAGCGCAAGAACGTCTACGTGTACGTCTCCTCGTACTCGCCGAACGCCGCGTACCCGGACTGCCAGCCGCCGCACGACGGCATCTCGGTCATCAAGGTGCCGCGCAAGGCGCCCGAGCGGGCGGCGGTGGTCGACTTCCCCGTGCTGTTCCCGGGTGAGGGCCCCGACGGCGGCGGCAACCCGGGCGGGCCCACCAACCCGGGCGTCTCCAAGACCACCGGCTGCCACGACATCACCGTGCTGCCCTCCCAGGACCTGGCGGCGGGCGCCTGCATGGGCGACGGCATCCTGTTCTCCATCAAGGACCCCGAGCACCCGAAGGTGATCGACCGCGTCCAGGACAACGTCAACTTCGCGTTCTGGCACTCGGCGACCTTCAACCAGAAGGCGAACAAGATCGTCTTCACCGACGAGCTGGGCGGCGGCGGCGCCGCCACCTGCAACGCGGAGATCGGCCCGAACCGCGGCGCCGACGGCATCTACGACATCGTCGGCCGGGGCGACCACCGCGAACTGGTCTTCCGCAGCTACTTCAAGATCCCCCGCCACCAGGCGGACACCGAGAACTGCGTCGCCCACAACGGCTCGCTGATCCCGGTCAAGGGCCGCGACCTCATGGTCCAGGCCTGGTACCAGGGCGGCGTCTCCGTCTGGGACTTCACCGACTCCAAGCGCCCCAAGGAGATCGCCTACTTCGAGCGCGGCCCGCTCACCACGGACGGTGTCACCACGGGCGGTTCCTGGTCGGCGTACTACTACAACGGCTACATCTACTCGAACGACATCGCCAAGGGCTTCGACGTCCTGAAGCTCAGCGACCGGCGCACCGACCCGGCCAAGCGGGTCCACCTGCGCGAGCTGAACACGCAGACGCAGCCGGACTACTTCGACTGAGCCGTCCGGCCGGTCCCGTCGGCCCGGTCCGTCCGGGCCGGCCGGCGGGACCCGCCGGTCGCGAAGAAGCGCGACAGGTCCGTCTCGCACCCCGTCCCGCCGGGCGCCTCGGCGTCCGGCGGGACGCCCAGCTCCCAGGCCAGCCGGTAGCGTCCGAACAACTCGGCGCGCAGCACCGGCACGGGCATCGGAGCGCCCGGCACCAGAGCGGCGAAGACGGCGCCCATCAGCAGGGCGCGCAGCATGGGGTAGTCGTGGTCGACGTTCCGGGAGCCGTGCCGGGCCACCGTGTCCCGCAGCAGCTCGGCCAGCCGCCGCTGCTCCGGGCACGGCACGAAACCCACCTCGGCCTGGAGCAGGCCCGCCATGTGCTGCCGCATGAGCACCGGCCGGTCCCGGGCGAGGCCCAGGATCGCGTCGATGGCCCGGGCCATCCGCTCCGGCCCCTCGACCGTGCGCGGCTCGCGCTCCAGCGCCTCCTCCAGCGTGCGGTGCATCAGCCGGTGCACGGCGGACTGCACCAGCTGGCGCTTGCCGGGAAAGTAGTACGAGACCAGACCGCGCGCCGCACCGGCCCGGTCGGCGATGTCGCCGAGCGTGGTCGCGTCGTACCCGTGCTCGCCCACCAGCTCCACCGCGGCCTGCAGGAGCCGCTCCTGGGAACGCCGCCGCAACTCTTCATTGACCGAGGCGCTGCGCGGGGACATGCTGTACTCCTGCGTTGACTGGCTGCCAGCCAACTATACTCAGCGCAGGCGGACGGGCCCCGGTGGGTCCCGTCCGGCCACGTCTGCCTCGGGCGACACGGGGGATCGTCCGAGGCGGACGGCTCGTCCCGCTGGTTGCCTCGGGCTACGTGCCCGGCGGGAGGCCGCTCCCGCCACGTGTCCGCCGGAGAAGCTGCTCCGGCGACGACTTCGTTCCCCCGTCCTTCGCGCCCTCCCCCCGGTGGGCGGTGCCGTGCGGCGTCCCTCCGTGCGGCTCGTACGGCACGGTGACCGTCGCGGCCGGGACGGTCCGCGCAACGGCCGTGGAGGGCCTGAGCCGGCCACTCAGGGGTGGCGGCGCCGGTGGACCAGTACCGCCACGGCCACGACCAGGGAGCCCATGAGCCAGCCGCCGACGACGTCCGTGGCCCAGTGGACGCCGAGCCACACCCGGGTCACGCCGACGCCGGCGACGGAGACCACCGCCACCGCCAGGACGGCCAGGCGCGCGCCACGGGGTGCGCCGTAGTGATGGACCAGCCAGACCAGCAGGCCGCACACGAAGGTGGCGGTCATGGCGTGGCCGGAGGGGAAGGCCGCGTAGTGCGCGGAGTCCACGGGATCGGTCCAGACCGGGCGCGGGCGGTCCACCGCCGCCTTCAGGGCCTGCTGCAGCAGGCTGCCCAGCAGACACGTCGCCCCCAGCCACACGGCCGTCCACCGGTCCTCGCGCCGCAGCCACAGCCACAGGACGACCACCGCGCACAGCAGCCTCATCGTCCAGGTGTCCCACACCCAGTCGGTGAGGATCCGCATGGCCTGTGTGATGCCCGGCTCGTCGACCGCCCAGCGGTGCGTGGTGCCGGCGATGTCGTCGTCCATGGCGATCAGCGGGTGCCACTCGATCGCGACCAGGGTGAGCAACAGCGCGGAGCACAGGGCGAGTACCCACGTCACGTGGAGGGCGGTGCGGGCCTGCGGGGGACCGGGCGGGGATTCGACGGGCGGCGTCTGCATGCTGCGATACTCGCGGACTCGAGGGCTCCGGGGCCAATTCCCGGGACGGGCGAGCGGTGCGGGACCTACCCCAGCGCCCGCAGTCCCGGGACGAACGCCACCAGCACCGGCACGACCGGCACCAGCGCGGCCGCCGCGGTCAGCCGCAGCCGCCGGGCCGCCGTCAACCGGTTCGGCGGGGTGAGCAGCCGGTCGACCCGCTGCGGGACGTGGGCCTGCGCGGTCGGGCAGGGGCCGAAGACACCGCGGTCCTCGTTGAGTTCGACCAGGGCGAGGGCGGTGGTCAGCCGGCCGAAGCGCCGGGAGGCCATGTCGTCGGCGGCGAGCTCGACCAGGCGGTGCATCTCGTCGCGGAACGCCGCGAACACCGGGACCTGCGGGAATCCGTCCGCCAGCGCGGCCGAGCAGTGCAGCAGCCAGTCGTGCCGTGCCTGCGCGTGCCCCTTCTCGTGAGCGAGGACCGCGTCCAGCTGCCGGCCCTTGAGGCGGCGCAACGCGGCGGTGGTGACGACCAGCTGCGGGGGAGTGCCGGGCAGCCACCAGGCGTCGGGCCGCTCGCCCTCCAGGACGACCAGCGGCTCCGAGCGGGGCGCCTCGCCGGGCAACAGCGGAGCGCGCAGCAGCAGTTCGGCCCGGCGGCGGCGACGCCGGGCCCTGGCCCGGACGATCTCCCGGGCCAGCATCGCGACGCTCCACAGCCCGCCGCAGGCCAGCGTCACGGCGGTGGCGTCCGCCCACGGGCCGGACGTACCGAGCGCGTAGGCCTCGACCGCCGGGCCGGGAGCCGTCGCGAAGACGTGTCCGCCCACCGCGTGCCAGGCCGCCGCCGCGCTGAACGTCATCGACAGCGCGCAGCACAGGATCACGGCCGCCACGACGCACTGCCACACCCACAGGGCGACCACCGGCTCGCGGTCCGGCCAGTCGGCCCGCGCGAGCAGCCTGGGGGCCAGGACGGCGGCCAGGGCGCCGAGCAGCAGCAGTGCCGCGGGGAGAATCATGGGAGCAGCCTATGAGCGCCTGGGGGCCGGGCGTACGGCCCGCGGCGCAAAGTGACGCAGGCAACGGCCGCCCGCCGGTCGCCCGCCGACCCGGCGGGGTCTGGCGGGCGCGCGGCGGTGTCACATCGTCAGCAGCATGGCGAGCATCGCGATCCCCATCGAGAGCCGGCAGGCCCGGGCCAGCTCCGGCCGATCGCCCCAGCCCTCCGGTGGAACGCCCGCCGCCGGAGCGCCCGCCGCCGGACCGCCGGCCGTCGGAACGCCTCCGGCCACGGCGGCGACCGGTATCAGGCGCACGCCGGTCAGCAGCACGTACCCGGTGAAGTAGAGCAGCAGCAGCCCGGTCAGAACGGGAGCGCCGGAAGAGCCGTGCCCGTGGGCGTGGGCGGGGGAGGCCGCCATCGCCGCCGCCATGTGCACCATGGCCGCGGCCCCGACGAGATGGTGCAGGTGGTGCCGTCCGGACCGGGCCGCCCACAGGGCGCGCAGCCCGGCCGCCCCGAACACCACCGCGTACACGGGCCAGGCCCACCGCGGCGGAGTGAAGACCGCCGCCGGCACCGCCATGGCGGCCATGCCGAATCCCATGAGGGCCTCGCCGCCCGCCGCGCGGCGCTGCTCCTCGACGCTGCTGCGCATGCGCAGCAGGCAGTAGGCGCCGGTCGCCGCGCAGAGCGCGACCAGCAGCCATCCGGACGACGCCGGTCCGTGCACGCGTGCCTCCCCGTTCGACGCTCGCCGGTCGGTCAAGGCCTGCCCGGGCCGTGCGGCGCACACGCGAGCGCAAGGAAGTACACGGGGAGTACTGGGGGGAGCGTGGCGGATCGCCGCAGATGGCCGAGGTCCAGCTCACACAGCGAGCTTTCATTTACAAGTAAAACACCTGTTAATCTTTTCGTATGAGCAGTGCGACCCCCACCTCCGGCCCCTCACTCGGCCGACGCCTGTCCCTGTCGGGCGTGCTGCGCCTGCGCCGTCCCTCCGAGATCTGGTTCAAGCCCGCCCTCAGTTCGGTCGCCGCCGTGGCCCCGCCCAACCTGATCCTGCTGGCGCTCGGCCGGCTCGACCTCGCGATGTACACCATGGCGGGGTCCCTGTGCGCGCTCTACGCCCACAACCGCCCCTACGCCGCCCGGGCCCGCACCCTGGCCGGGGTGGTGCTCGGCATGCTCGGCGGCATGGCCGTCGCCCTGGTCACCGCCTCGCTCACGCACAACGCCGTCGTGCTGGTCACCGTCGGCGCCCTGCTGGCCGCCGTGCAGAAGGCCCTCTGCGACGCCACCCGCCTCGGTCCGCCGGGCAACGTGGTCCTGACCTTCATCAGTTCCGCCGCCCTCTTCGTCCCGCCGACCCTCGGCCAGGTCCCCGGGCACCTGGCCCTGGGCGCCGCCGCCGGCGCCTGGGCCTGGATCGTCGGCATGGCCCCCGCGCTCGTCCGGCCGCACGGTCCCGAGCGCCGGGCCACCGCGCAGGCCCTGCACGCCGCCGCCGCGTACGCCGACACCCGCGGCGACGACGGTCACGATCCCGCCCGTGCCGCCGGTTACGCCGCGGTGCAGGCCGCCTGGCAGACACTGCTCTCCCTCCCCGCGACCGGCAGGGGCGCCACCACCCGGCGCGCCCTGGAACACCTCGTGGTCCGTGCCGAGGTCGCGCTCGCCGCGCCCGCCGACTCCGACCCCGAGCGGCTGCGGACCTGGGCCCGAGCCCTGCGCGGCACCGGCCGCGTCCCCCGCACCGGCGACGCCCCCGGGGCCGTGGAGGAACTCCTCGGCGTGGAGGCCGAACTCGCCGCCCGCCCCGCGCCCCTGTGGCAGCGGCTCGGTCCACTGACCCCGATCGCCCTGCGCACCGCCCTCGGCTGCGCCCTGGCCGGCTACGCCTCCCTCGCACTCGGTATCGGCCGCCCCTACTGGGCGCTGGTCACCGCCGCCGCCCTGTACCAGGCCAACCTGACCCTGACGTGGAGCCGTGCGGTCCAGCGCGTGGTCGGCAACGTCGCGGGGGTGCTGGTGTTCGCCGCCATCTCCCCGCTGGCCCACCTCGGGCAGGCGCTGCTGGTCCTGTTCTGTCTCGCCCTCAACTTCGGTGCCGAGGCGCTCATCACCCGCAACTACTGGCTCGGCAGCGTCTGCGTCACCCCGATGGCGCTGCTCATCACCGAGTTCACCGGATACCAGGCGCCCGGCGAGCTGATCACGGAGCGCGTCGTGGACACCCTCGTCGGCGCCCTCGTCGGTTTCCTGGCCGCCGTCGTCGTCACCGACCGGCGCGCCGGGAGCCGCGTCGGACAGGCGGTGACCGCCGCCGACCGCGCCCGCGAGCACGCCGCCCGCCTCCTCGCCGGGCCGGACCCCGCTCCCGGCGCTCTGGAAGCCGCCCGCCGGGGCCTGGCCGCCGCACTGACCGACCTGCGGACCACCGTCGACGCGGCGGCCGGCGAATGGTGGGGGCGCGCCCTTCCCCAGGAGAGGGTCGTGCTCGCCGAGCAGTCCGGACACCGTACGCTCGCCGCAACGGTCCGACGCCGGGCAGCGCGCGCGGACCGGGAAACGGGCACGAGAGTGGAGGACGTACGGCCATGACCGCAACCGACGGGGGCTCGGCGGCCGGGGACGACGCGAGGGGCGGACCGGGCGGGGACACGGTCGCCGCGGTCGTACGGCAGTGGCGGGCCGTCCATCCCGACCTCGACACCGGGCCGATGGAGATCATCGGCCGCATCAACCGCTGCGCGGCCCTCCTCCAGCAGGCCGAGGACGCCCCGCTGCGCCGGGCCGGCCTCAGCCGCGCCGAGTTCGACCTGCTCGGGGCGCTGCGCCGCACCGGGCACGAGCTGACCCCCGGTGACCTGGCCCGGGAGACCTTCTCCTCGGGTGCGGCCGTCACCAAGCGCCTCAAGCAGCTCACCGAGCACGGCCTGGTGGAGCGGCGCGGCGACACCCGCGACCGCCGGGTGGCCCACGTCCGCCTCACGGACGCCGGACGCGACCTCGTCGACGGCATCCTGCCCGAGCAGCTCGCCTACGAGTCCGCCGTGCTCTCCGGTGTCGACGGCGCCGAGCAGCACGAGCTGGCGGTGCTCCTCGGCGGGCTGCTGGGCCGGCTGGAGGGCCGCCTGGACGCCCTGCGACGGTGACACCCGGCCCGCCCCGGCCGGTGACCGCCCGCCCCCCGTACGACGCGCGGGCGCCCCGCCCCGATGCCGTACCGGCGAGGCCGCTCCCGGGTCTCGCGCGTGGTCGTGGCCTCTAGGTCCTGCGTGTGGCCGTGGCCTCTAGGTCCCGCGCAGGACCGTGACCTCTGGGCCCCGCCCGTGGCCGTGACCCCCGGTTCCGCCCGAGGTCGTGACCCCCGGGCCCCCGCGTGGCCGTCAGCGCTCGTCGCCCGCCCGGTAGACGCCGAACATCGCCCCCTGCGGATCCCGCAGCACCGCGATGCGCGGGCCCTCGGGCACGGAGGTGGGCAGCATCAGTACGGTGCCGCCGGCACCCGTCGTGCCGGCCGCGGCGGTGTCCACGTCCGCGACCGCGAAGTACGGCAGCCAGTGCGCCGGCACCTCGTGCGGGAACTTCTCGTCCATCGTCACCATCCCGCCGAAGTCCGCGCCGTCGATCCCCCACTGCGGGTAGCGGTCGGAGGCGGTCACGGTCCAGCCGAACACCGTGGTGTAGAAGTCGGCGGCCCGGCCGGGTTCCCGGGTCAGCAGCTCCACCCAGCCCAGCGAACCGGGCGCGTTGAACAGCTCCGCGCCCGGGAAGGACCGCCCCTGCCACAGCTGGAACACCGCCCCGGTCGGGTCGGCGGCCACCACGGACCGACCCGCGTCGAAGACGTCGACGGGGCCCTGGGCGACCGTCCCGCCGGCCGCCGTCACCTGCCGTACGGCGGCGTCCGCGTCGCGCACGGCGAACGAGACGTTCCACGCGACCGGCCGGCCCTGCCGGTCCAGCGGGGCGAGGGCGGCGACGGCCGCGCCGTCGAGGCGGGCGATCGCGCGGCCGCCCGCCGGCGTACCGGCGTCCGTCCCGCAGTGCCAGCCGAACAGTCCGGCGTAGAACCGCTCGGCCGCTGCCAGGTCGCTGGTCCCCAGCTCGGCCCAGCAGGGCCCGCCGGTCACCGGTTCGTGGAGCTTCATCGTGTGGGGCGTCCTTCCGCTCGGCCGCAGACCCGTCCGTCCCCCTCCAGCACGCTAAGGCCGGCTCCGGACCCGGGCCATCCGGCACGATCCGCCCCGACCGCTCAGATGCCGGGCCGGTAGCGCAACGGATGGTCCGCGGGCACCTCGACCAGGACGATCCGGGTCCCGTCCGGGTCCTCGATCCACATCTCGACCAGCCCCCACGGCTCCTGGACCGGCGGCCGCACGATCCCGACCCCCTTGGCGCGCAGCTCGTCGTGGGCGGCCGCCGCGTCCTCCACCTGGAGCCACAGCCCGAGCGAGGGCGAGAGCGGGGTGTCGGCGCGGCCGGAGAGCTCCAGGAAGCCGCCGCCGAGGAAGTAGACCGTGCCCCGCTCGGGTCCCGTGCCGAACTCGCGGTGGACGGCGAGGCCGAGCTGTTCCCCGTAGAAGGCCCGGGAGCGTTCGGGGTCGGTGGGGCGGATCAGGATGCGGCTGCTGAGTACATGCACCATGCGCCCCGAGCCTACTGGCGGCGCTACGCTCATCGGTGCCCGCGCCGCGCCCGAGAACGAACCGGAGAAGCCTCCATGGACACCGCCGCCAGCCGACTGACCTACCGCGACGCGACGGACGCGGACGTGGACGCGATCGTCGCCCTCGTGGAGTCCGCGTACCGGGGCGAGTCCAGCCGGGCCGGATGGACCACGGAGGCGGACATCCTCCAGGGGCAGCGCACGGACCCCGAGGGCGTGCTCGAGGTCGTCAAGTCGCCGGACAGCCGCCTGCTGACCGTGGAACGCGACGGCGTGCTCGTCGCCTGCTGCCAGCTGGAGCACCGCGGTGCGCACGCCTACTTCGGCATGTTCGCCGTCAGCCCGGCCCTCCAGGGCGGGGGACTCGGCAAGACGATCATCGCGGAGGCGGAGCGCCGGGCCCGAGAGACCTGGGGCGTGAGCGAGATGCACATGACCGTGATCTCCGTGCGCGAGGACCTCATCGCCTGGTACGAGCGCCGCGGCTACCGCCGTACGGGAGAGACGACCCCGTTCCCGTACGGCGACGAGCGCTTCGGCATACCGCAGCGGGACGACCTGCGCTTCGAGCTGCTGGTCAAGTCACTGGTCCGCGCCGCGTGACGCGCACGGGGCTCACGCCGTGAAGCGGCCGGTGCGCTTGATCTCCGGGTAGTCGGTCGTCGCGCCGTCGAGACCGAGGGCCCGCACCAGCCGCAGCTGGTCCTGCGTGTTCACCGTCCAGCACAGGACGCGGAGGCCTGCCTTGCGGGCCCGTTCCACGATCTCCAGCGTGATGCGGTTGATGTCCAGGCACAGGGTCCCGGCACCGGCCTCGACGGCACGGTCCACGACCTCGGGGCCGTAGTACTGCGCGACCAGGGCGGTCCGCACCCCCGGCACCAGCCGGGCGATCTCGACGATGGCCTCGTCGTGGAACGAGATCACCTCCACCCGGTCCACCAGGTCCCGCCGGTGCATCACCTCGGCGAGCGTCCGCGCCGCCGCCGCGTCCTTGATCTCGGCCTGCAACGGCACCGAGACGGCGTCCAGCACCTCCTCGAAGACCGGGATCCGCTCCCCGCGGCCCGCGTCCAGCGCCCGCAGTTCCTCGAGGGTCTTGCCGGCGATCGCGCCAGTGCCGTCCGTGGTGCGGTCCACGTCGGCGTCGTGCATGACGACGAGCGCGCCGTCCTTGCTCAGGTGCAGGTCCAGCTCGACGACGTCGAGGCCGGCCCGCTCGGCGGCGACGAAGGAACGCAGGGTGTTCTCGGGTTCGACACCCATCGCTCCGCGGTGACCGATGGTGAGGAAGTTCAAGGCTCGACTCGCTTCCGTCGACGGCGGCGATGGCAGGGCGCAGCCTAACGGCCCTGCCGGACCGTTTCCCCTCTGCCGCGCCTGGTATACGACTCCAGGACCCCGCAGGAAAAAATGCGGTCGAGGACCGGGTCGGGCAGGATAATTTACGGAGGCCTCCCTTGCTGGAAGAAACCTCGTATGCATACGGTGTCCTGACGATAGCTTCTCCCGTGGAGGATGGGACATGACGGAAATTCTTGTGCAGGTGGGTGCGGAGGGGAACGTTCCTCCGGCAAGCAGGGTGGTGGAGCACCCGGCGTGGCCCGTGCTCAAGGATGCCGTGGAGCGGATCCGGCCATGGCAGTCCAAGGACGGGTCGATCGACTTCGACTCCGAGGGCGCCCCGGACCGGGCCGCCGCCGAGGACGCCGTACGCCGTGTCGCCGGGGCCGTCCAGGAGCTGTCCCCGCTGCTCCCGCACGACGGCGCCTACCACGAGGCCCTCGTGAAGGACCTCGGCCGGTGGGCCGACGGCGGTTTCCAGGTGCCCGACTTCCTCGACTCGCTGCTGGCCTTCCAGCCCGCCGCGAGCCGTGCGGACGGCCTCCAGCACCTGGTCGTCTTCCCCATGTACACGCAGAACGGCAACCCCGACCGGAACCTCGAAGCGGTCGTGCTGCGCATGGTCTGGCCCGACTGGCTGGCCGAACTGGAGCGCACCCGGTACGACAACCCGCTCTTCTGCGGCATCACCTTCGAGGACTTCACCTCGGGCTACGACACCAACTCGGCCGTCCTCTTCCCGGAGACCATCGCCGTGCGCGAGGCCCCCGAGCGCTTTTCATGGGGCGGCATCTTCTGCGACCGCGAGGCCGCCCGCTTCCGCCGCGTCACCGAGGCCGCCGTCGGCATCCTCGGCCTGGAGCTGCCCGAGGACATCGCCGCGATGGTCGACGACCAGAAGCGCTGCGAGGAGGCCTTCGTCCTGTGGGACATGGTCCACGACCGCACCCACAGCCACGGCGACCTGCCCTTCGACCCGTTCATGATCAAGCAGCGCCAGCCGTTCTGGATGTACGGCCTGGAAGAGCTGCGCTGCGACCTCACCGCCTTCAGGGAGGCCGTGAAGCTGGAGGGCGACGGCGTCCCGCAGGCCCGTGACGTGCAGTACGCGGTGCTCTTCGACCGGATGTTCCGCTTCCCGGTCACCGGCGAGCGCGTGCGCAACTACGACGGCCTGGGCGGCCAGCTCCTCTTCGCCTACCTGCACAAGCACGACGTCGTCCGCTGGACCGACAACAAGCTCTTCATCGACTGGCAGCGCGCCCCCCAGGTCACCAACGAGCTGTGCGCCGAGATCGAGACGCTCTACCGCGACGGCATCGACCGGCCCAAGCTGGTCCACTGGTTCGCCGGCTACGAGCTGGTCTCCACCTACCTCGCCCCGCACCCGGGCTCGAAGTGGGCCAAGGGCCCCGACGCCCTGGACCTGACCCTGCCGCCGCGCAAACTCGTCGATGACGTGCTTCCTGACGAGTTTCCGCTCAGCATGTTCTACGAGGCCCTGTCCAAGAAGCTCAAGGGCGTGATCGCGTCGACCCGGGGCATCACCAGGGACGGCGCCGAGCGGGCCGCCGCGTGAGCGACGGTACGGACAGGCAGGCACAGGCACAGGCTCGGGAGGCGAGGACCATGGGGAACGGGGCGCTCGACGGCGCGGTGATCGCGGTGGCGGGAGCGGGCGGGCCCGCCGGACGGGCCGCGCTGCTGCGGCTGGCGGAGGCGGGCGCGACGGTCGTCGGTGCGGACAACGACCCGCAGCGGCTGGCCGAGGCGGTCGACGCGGCGCGCTACGCGCACGGCGGCGCCACCGTCACCGGCGAGACCGTCGACCTGCTCGACCGGGACTCCGTCCGCGAGTGGGCCGACGGCATCGAGAAGGAGTACGGGCGGATCGACGGCCTCGTCCACCTCGTCGGCGGCTGGCGCGGCAGCCAGAGCTTCACCAAGACCAACCTCGACGACTGGGACCTGCTGGAGCTGCTGCTGATCCGCACCGTGCAGCACACCTCCCTCGCCTTCCACGAGGCGCTCCAGCGCAGCGACCGCGGACGCTACGTCCTGATCAGCGCCGCGGGTGCGAGCAACCCCACCGCGGGCAACGCCGCCTACTCGGCCGCCAAGGCCGCCGCCGAGGCGTGGACGCTGGCCATGGCGGACTACTTCCGCAAGGCGGGGGGCGAGCAGGGCCCGACGTCGGCGGCTGCGATCCTGGTGGTCAAGGCGTTGGTGCACGACGCGATGCGCGCCGAGCGCCCCAACGCGAAGTTCGCGGGCTTCACGGACGTGCGCGACCTCGCCGAGGCCGTCGCCGGAGTCTGGGAGAAGTCCGCCGCGGAAGTGAACGGAAACCGTCTGTGGCTGACCGAGAAGCCGTGAACCCTCCGAAGACCGACGCGCGTCGCCACCACGACCCCGAGGTCCGCGGTTTCGCCAGTGACAACTACGCCGGCGCACACCCCGAGGTGATGGCCGCCCTGGCCCTGGCCAACGGCGGTCACCAGGTCGCGTACGGCGAGGACGAGTACACCGAGAACCTCCAGCGGGTGATCCGCAGCCACTTCGGCTCCGGCGCCGAGGCGTTCCCGGTCTTCAACGGCACCGGTGCCAACGTCGTCGCGCTCCAGGCGGTCACCGACCGCTGGGGCGCGGTGATCTGTGCCGAGAGCGCGCACATCAACGTCGACGAGGGAGGCGCCCCCGAGCGCATGGGCGGCCTGAAGCTGCTCACCGTCCCCACCCCCGACGGCAAGCTCACGCCCGACCTGATCGACCGGCAGGCCTACGGCTGGGACGACGAGCACCGTGCGATGCCGCAGGTCGTCTCGATCACCCAGAGCACCGAGCTGGGCACCCTCTACACGCCCGACGAGATCCGCGCGATCTGCGAGCACGCCCACGCGCACGGCATGCGGGTGCACCTGGACGGCTCCCGGATAGCCAACGCCGCCGCCTCCCTCGACGTGCCCATGCGCACCTTCACCAACGCGGTCGGCGTCGACCTCCTCTCGCTCGGCGGCACCAAGAACGGCGCCCTGTTCGGCGAGGCGGTCGTGGTCCTGAACCAGGACGCCGTGCGCCACATGAAGCACCTGCGCAAGCTGTCGATGCAGCTCGCCTCCAAGATGCGCTTCGTGTCGGTGCAGCTGGAGGCCCTGCTCGCCAAGGACCTGTGGCTGCGCAACGCCCGCCACGGCAACGAGATGGCCCAGCGCCTGGCCGAGGGAGTGCGGGCCGTGCACGGCGTGGAGATCCTCTACCCGGTGCAGGCCAACGCGGTCTTCGCCCGACTGCCGCACGAGGTGAGCGAACGCCTGCAGAAGCGGTTCCGCTTCTACTTCTGGGACGAGGCCGCGGGCGACGTCCGCTGGATGTGCGCCTTCGACACCACCGAGGACGACGTGGACACCTTCGTGGCGGCCCTCAAGGAGGAGATGGCGCGCTAGACCCCGCCGCCACCCGCAGCTCCCTCCGGCCGGCCCGGTCCGCACGACGGATCCGGGCCGGTCCTCGTTCGGGCCGCCCCGGTGACGCCGAGGCGGCCCCTCCCTAAGGTGGTGCGGAGACCGGACCTGGGGGGCAGCGATGGCGCTACCGAGTACGAGACGTCCGAGTGCGCCGCCCCCGGGGGCCCGCCCCCGCCCGACTCCCGCGCCCCTCCTCCGGGTCCCGCCCCGCGGGCGGCGCGGTGTCCTGTGGTGGCTGAGCTGGCTGGTGCCGGTGATCGCGGCCCACCGCCTGTGCTCACCGACTCGCCCCGACCGGGTCAGGGACCGCGCGATGAACAGGGCGCTGATCTTCCGCGGCGCACTCGGTCTCGCCCTGACCGTCGCCGCCTGGCTGGTCCTCGGGCTCGTGCCCGCGCGCGAGATCCCCGGCCGGTTCTGGGAGAGCTTCGCCTACACGGGCGGCGCCATGCTGTTGGTCTTCAACCTCTGCGGCATGGCGGTCGCGATGGCTCCCAAGGGCCGGAAGTGGGCCGCGACCAAGCTGTGGCGCGGCCCCCTCCTGGCCTACGTCCTCGCCTGCGCCTCATGGATGGTCGTCGTTCAGACCGGCCTCTCCGACTGGCCGCCGGAATCACCCGTGGCGGCCGCCGGCGGCCTGTGGCTCGGTCTCTTCGGTGTCTACGGCATGTTCCTGCTCGTCCTCAACGGAGGGCGCACCGCCGACGTCAACGACTGCCTTCCGGTGCTGCTGCCCACGCTCTACATGCTCTGCCTGACCCTCCCCACGCTGGGGGACCCGATGTACGACCGGGTCTCCATGCCGGTGCGGCTGGTCCTCGGCCTCACCGGTCCGGTGACGCTGGTCCTCCTGGCCTACTGGCAACTGCGGCGCCTGCGCGTACTGCACGGCGTACGCCTGTCGGACCTTTCGCACCGGGTCTGACCGCCGCACGGTGACCCGGTCGGCGGGAGCGTGCCCAGGTCATGCATAGATATGCGTTCAACTGAAAAGTCATTGACCGGAGGGTGATCGTGTTCCTATGCTCTGCGGGCATGGAGCTGATCCAGAAGTCCCCCGATCTGTCCGACTACCTTGCCGCCGACGATGCCATCGACCACCACCATCCGCGTGTGCGGGACGTGGCCGGGCGGCTGGCCAAGGAAGCCGAGGACTCGTATGCCTATGCACGGCTGGCCTTCGAGTTCGTACGCGACACCATCCCGCACTCGCACGACTCCGGAGATCCGCGCGTCACCTGGCGCGCCTCGGACGTCCTGGAGCAGCGCACCGGCATCTGCTACGCCAAGGCGCACGCGCTGGCCGCGCTGCTGCGGGCCGAGGACATCCCGACCGCCCTGTGCTACCAGCGGCTCGGTGTGCTGCACGGGCTGGTCGCCGTCCGGCTCGACGGCGCCTGGCACCGGCAGGACCCGCGGGGCAACAAGCCCGGCGTGGACGCCCGATTCTCGCTCGGGCAGGAGCGGCTGGCCTTCACGCCGGACACCGCGGCCGGTGAGGAGGACTACCCGCAGCTGTACGCGGCGCCGCACCCGGTCGTCCTGGACGTCCTGAAGGCCGCCACCGACCGCTCCCGCCTCTGGGCGACGCTCCCGCCCGGGCTGCCGTCGTAGGGGAGGCGGCCCGGGGCGGGCTCAGTGCGCCTCGGCCGTGCGCACCTGCTCCGGGGTGGGGGCGGTGCCGCCGAGGTGGGCCGGCATCCACCAGGTGTCGTCCGCTCCCTTGGGGCGCACCGGGTAGGCGCGCTGCGCCGCCTCCAGCAGCTCCTGGACCCGCTCGCGCAGCCGACGGGTGATGGCGCCCGCGTACTGGTCGCGGGGGGCCTCCATCGCCTCGCCGACCCGGATCGTGATCGGGGTGTGGCTGCGCTTGAAGTTGCGCGGGTGCCCCTTGGTCCACAGTCGCTGGGTGCCCCACACCGCCATCGGGACCAGCGGGACGCCGGCCTCCTGCGCCAGGCGCGCTGCCCCCGACTTGAAGCTCTTGAGCGTGAACGACTCGGAGATCGTCGCCTCCGGGAAGACCCCCACGATCTCGCCGGACCGCAGCGAGTCCAGGGCGTGCGCATACGCCGCCTCGCCCTGCTTGCGGTCCACGGGGATGTGCTTCATGCCGCGCATCAGCGGGCCGGAGACCCGGTGCCGGAAGACCGACTCCTTCGCCATGAAGCGCACCAGACGCTTCTGGGGCAGCGCGGCCAGGCCGTCGAAGATGAAGTCCAGGTAGCTGATGTGGTTGCTCACCAGCACGGCGCCGCCCGAGCGCGGGATGTTCTCCGAACCCTGGCAGTCGATCTTGAGGTCCCACACCTTGAACAGCGTGCGGGCGAGACCGACCACCGGGCGGTAGACGAGTTCAGCCATGGGCGGGTCGAACCCTTCCTTGTCAGCCTGGGAAGGGGCTCCCAGTCAAAAGTTACGCAGCCGTAGGTTTACGGCTTGTCGCAGATCGTGCCCCAAGAACGGCCGGTGTACCAGCCTTGGTGCCCGCCCACGGCGAGATCCTCATCACGTCCCGGCCCTCCGATGGCCGAAACACGCCGGTGACCCGGGAATCTCACCCGTCCCCCGAGCGCTGCACCTGTGGACGACCGAACTGGTGGCACGCGTGTGAGGCGTGCCCGGGAGTGCCGCGGGGCGGCGGAACGGAGTGCGCGGGTGGGCGGGCAGGGCGACGGCAGGCGGCTCGATCCGGACGGCCCCCGCCTTGACGCGAGCGACCTGGACGGGGAGCTGGGCGCCCGCGCGACGCTCGTCCAGTTCTCCAGCGCCTTCTGCGCCCCCTGCCGGGCCACCCGGCGGATCCTCGCGGAGGTGGCCGGCATGGTCCCGGGCGTCGTCCACGTCGAGGTCGACGCCGAGGCCCGCCTGGAGCTGGTCCGCGCCCTCGGCGTGCTCAAGACCCCCACCGTGCTGGTCCTCGACGCCGGCGGACGTGTCGTACGGCGCGCCGTGGGGCAGCCGCGCAAGGCGGACGTCATCGCCGCGCTGGGCGAGGCGGTGTGACGACCGACACCTCACCGGTGAGGCGTTCTCCACGGCTTCCAGCTTCCGGGACGTATTTGACTGTGTGTGCCACCCGTCGTCAGCCTGCCCCCAGGTCCTCGATCCCCACGCCCCGGACCGAGGCGCCCCGCGGAAGGACATCCCGTATGACGGTCACCCCCGACCTGGCCGCGGCGCGGCTCGCCGGCGCCGACCTGCTCCGGTCCGCCTTCCGGCGCCATGCGGCGGGGGTCGCGGTGATCACCGCGCGCGGTGACGCCGGCCCCGTCGGGTTCACGGCGACCTCCCTCGCCTCGGTCTCCGCCGAGCCGCCGCTGCTCTCCTTCGGCATCGGGGCAGGCTCCTCGAGCTGGCCCGCGGTGTCCGAGGCGGAGCACGTCGGCGTCCACCTGCTCGGCGAGCACCAGGAGGAGCTGGCGGCCACGTTCGCCCGCAGCGGCGCCGACCGGTTCGCGCCGCCCACCGCCTGGGGCGAGGGTCCCGAGGGCGTGCCCGTGCTGGACGGTGTGCTCGCCTGGCTCGTGTGCCGCGTCGTCGGCCGCGTGCCCGCGGGCGACCACCGGGTCGTGCTCGCGGAGGTCCTGCTCGGCGACCCCACGGGCCTCGGCAGTCCACTCCTCTACCACCAGGGGCGATACAACGGACTGCGGGAGTGACCGTCCTCCGGGGCGCTTCTGCGGAGGCGTCGGGTTCCGGTTACGCTGCGTTGCGAAGGTCACAGTTCAAAGCGCTTGCTTAGCGGGAAAGAACTGGATGTACTGACGAGTAATATTCCGGGCGGAGCGCGGGTCGCCCCGACCGGGATCGGCCGCTTGGGGCGCCTATGCTGCCTGCAAGAGGCAGCACTGAAATGTCGACGCAGTAGGAGAGCCGGCGTGAGCTTGAGGATCGTTGTCACCGTGAAGTACGTGCCCGACGCCACCGGCGACCGGCACTTCGCCGATGACCTGACCGTCGACCGCGACGACGTCGATGGTCTGCTCTCCGAACTGGACGAGTACGCGGTCGAGCAGGCGCTGCAGATCTCGGAGAACTCCGACGACGACGTGGAGATCACCGTCCTGACGGTGGGCCCCGAGGACGCGAAGGACGCGCTGCGCAAGGCGCTGTCCATGGGCGCGGACAAGGCCATCCACGTCGAGGACGACGACCTCCACGGCACCGACGCCATCGGCACCTCCCTGGTCCTGGCCAAGGCCGTCGAGAAGGCCGGCTACGACCTGGTCATCTCCGGCATGGCCTCCACCGACGGCACCATGGGCGTCGTCCCGGCCCTGCTCGCGGAGCGCCTGGGCGTGCCGCAGGTGACGCTGCTGTCCGAGGTCTCGGTCGAGGGCGGCACGGTCAAGGGCCGCCGCGACGGCGACGCCGCCACGGAGCAGCTGGAGGCGTCCCTGCCGGCCGTCGTCTCGGTCACCGACCAGTCGGGCGAGGCGCGTTACCCGTCGTTCAAGGGCATCATGGCGGCGAAGAAGAAGCCGGTTCAGTCCTGGGACCTGTCGGACCTCGACATCGACGAGGACGAGGTCGGTCTGGAGAACGCCTACACCACGGTCGACTCCGCGGCGGAGCGCCCGGCGCGCACCGCGGGCACGATCGTCAAGGACGAGGGCGAGGGCGGCAAGCAGCTCGCCGAGTTCCTCGCGGGCCAGAAGTTCATCTGAGCCCCGCCCGGCCGACCGCCCCTCACATCTCGCAAGCAGGAGAGAAGAAGTCCCATGGCTGAAGTTCTCGTCTACGTCGACCACGTGGACGGTGCCGTCCGCAAGCCCACCCTGGAGCTGCTGACGCTCGCCCGCCGCGTCGGCGAGCCCGTCGCCGTGGCCCTCGGCAACGGCGCCGGCGACACCGCCGCCGCCCTCGCGGAGCACGGCGCCGTGAAGGTCCTCACCCACGAGGCCGCCGAGTACTCCGACTACCTGGTCGTCCCCAAGGTCGACGCCCTCCAGGCCGCCGTCGAAGCCGTCTCCCCGGCCGCCGTGCTGGTCCCGTCCTCCGCCGAGGGCAAGGAGATCGCCGCCCGCCTGGCGCTGCGCCTGGGCTCCGGCGTCATCACCGACGCCGTCGACCTGGAGGCCGGCGACGAGGGCCCGGTGGCCACCCAGTCGGTGTTCGCCGCCGCCTTCACCACCAAGTCCCGTGTCTCCAAGGGCACCCCGGTCATCACGGTCAAGCCGAACAGCGCGGCCGTCGAGGCGGCCCCGGCCGCCGGTGCGGTCGAGGCCCTGTCCGTGACCTTCTCCGCCGCCGCGACCGGCACCAAGGTCACCTCGCGCACCCCGCGCGAGTCGACCGGCCGCCCGGAGCTGACCGAGGCCGCGATCGTCGTCTCCGGCGGCCGCGGCGTGAACGGCGCGGAGAACTTCGCGATCATCGAGGCCCTCGCCGACTCCCTCGGCGCGGCCGTGGGCGCCTCGCGCGCCGCGGTGGACGCCGGCTGGTACCCGCACACCAACCAGGTCGGCCAGACCGGCAAGTCGGTCTCCCCGCAGCTGTACATCGCCTCCGGCATCTCCGGCGCCATCCAGCACCGTGCGGGCATGCAGACCTCGAAGACGATCGTGGCGATCAACAAGGACGCCGAGGCCCCGATCTTCGACCTCGTCGACTACGGCGTCGTCGGCGACCTCTTCGACGTCGTCCCGCAGCTGACCGAGGAAGTGAAGACCCGCAAGGGCTGAGCATCCCCCGGACACCGGCCGAGGCCCCCGCGACCGTCCTGGTCGCGGGGGCCTCGGTGTCTGCGCAGGATGGGTGTTGACCGGCGCGTGACCGGCAGATAACTTCGCTCTACGGATTATTGATTCCGTTCAGCGGAAAACAGGAGGGTGTGGGATGGGTCAGCAGGAGAAGGTGGCAACGAGCCTCGCGGGCGCCGTCAGCGAGGAGATCAGTGCCTCCCTCGCGCCGGTCGACGCGGAACTGGAGCGCTGCTACCCCGGCGACCCGGGCACCCGTCAGCCCGTCCACACCGTCTACGTCCCGGGCGACGTCTTCGCCGCCGACACGATCCGCACCTGGGGCGACCAGGCACTCGCGGCCCTCGACGAGCACGCGCCGGACGCCGCCTCCTTCGCCGCCGTCCTCGGCCTCGCCGACGACCTCGCCGAGCCCGTGTACAGCCGCGTGCGCGCCAAGCTGGAGCGCGAACCGATCGAGGACCTCCGCGTCGACTTCGAGGACGGGTACGGGAACCGTTCCGACGCCGAGGAGGACGAGGCCGCGGCCCGCGCGGCACGTCTGATCGCCGAGGCGTACGACCGGGGCACGGCGGCCCCGTACATGGGCATCCGCATGAAGTGCATGGAGGCCCCGGTGCGGGCCCGGGGCATCCGCACCCTCGACGTCTTCCTCAGCGGCCTGATGGAGGCCGGCGGCCTGCCCGACGGGCTGGTGCTCACCCTGCCCAAGGTGACGTACCCCGAGCAGGTCACCGCCATGGTGCGGCTCCTGGAGGCCTTCGAGAAGGCGCGCGGCCTGGAGCCCGGCCGGATCGGTTTCGAGATCCAGATCGAGACCAGCCAGTCCATCCTGGCCGCCGACGGCACCGCCGCCGTCGCCCGCATGATCCAGGCCGCCGAGGGCCGCGCCACCGGCCTCCACTACGGCACCTTCGACTACAGCGCCTGCCTCGGCGTCTCCGCCGCCCACCAGGCCAGCGACCACCCGGCCGCCGACCACGCCAAGGCGATCATGCAGGTCGCCGCCGCCGGCACCGGTGTACGCGTCTCGGACGGCTCCACCAACGTCTTGCCGGTCGGCCCCACCGCGAAGGTCCACGACGCCTGGCGCCTGCATTTCGGCCTGACCCGCCGCGCCCTGGCCCGCGCCTACTACCAGGGCTGGGACATGCACCCCGGTCACATCCCCACCCGGTACGCGGCCGTCTTCGCCTTCTACCGCGAGGGCTTCGAGCAGGCGGCCGCCCGCCTCGCCCGCTACGCCAACCGCACCGGCGGCGACGTCATGGACGAGCCCGCCACCGCGAAGGCCCTCAGCGGCTACCTGCTGCGCGGTCTGGACTGCGGCGCCCTCGACATCGGCGAGGTGGCCCGGCTGACCGGGCTGACCCGCGCCGACCTGGAGGGCTTCTCCTCGCCGCGGCGCGGTGACCTCACGGCATCGGCGCAGTAGGCGGCGGCTGGGTGCGGGGGAGCGGCGCGGGGCCGCCCGCCCGGCCGTCGGAGTGCACGTAGCGCTCCAGGCCGGACGCGGTCGCCCGGCCCTCCTCGGCGAACAGCCGCGTCCCCCGCTCGCACAGCCGCCGGTCGGCCCGGGCCCGCGCGCAGAACTCCTCGGGCGTCGTCCCGAACAGCCCCCGCAGCCGGGCCGACCCGCCCAGCAGCTCGCCGATCAGCACCCGCTGGTCGCCGGGGTGCCCGCGCACCGCTCCGTCAGCGCCGCGCAGGACACCGTGCCGGTTGACGTAGGCGTAGGCGCCGCGCAGCACCGTGCCCTCCTCGGGCTCCACGCGTACGTCGGGCGCGGGGAGCCAGGCCCGGTCGAAGTTGCCGCCCGCCATCGGCACCCCCTCGCTCGCGTCGATCACCGCGAGCTGCTCGGTGTCGAGCCAGAGGACGAACAGCTCCCGTACGACGCCGGGGGCGCCCACCGGTGAGGCGGACAGGTACCCCATGCGGCTCACGTGGGCGGAGACGCCGATGTCGACGCCGGTGACCCGGGCCCGGACCATGGGCAGCGGGGCGTCGACCCCGAACTCCGCCATCTTGTGCCGGAGCTGGGCCGGGGACGCGTTGGAGCCGATGGCCAGTACGGGGACGCGGTCCTCGTACGTCAGCCGGTCCAGCGGCAGCAGCCGGTCCCCGTCGAGCAGCCCCGACTCCCGCGGCCACGCGCCGGGGTAGAGCAGCGGCTCCTCGCGCGGGACCCCGTCCAGCCCGAGGCTCCGCAGGGTCCGGTCCGTGCTGTCGGTGGCATCCGGTGCGGTCCGGGCGGAGGTCCGCGCTCGTGTGCCCGCGTCGCGCCCGTCCGTGGGGTCGTCCGTCACGGGGCCGCTCAGTCCGCCGGCCGCAGCTCGCCCGAACCCCGGGTGACCAGCCTGGTGGGCAGTTCGATGCGGTCGGGCGTGAGCAGGGTGCCGTCCAGCTGCTGGAAGAGCCGTTCGGCAGCGGTCCGGCCGAGGGCCGCCGCGTCCTGGGCGACCACGGTGACGCCCGGCTGAAGCAGGTCGGCCAGCTCGATGTCGTCGAAGCCGACGAGGGCGACCGCGCGCGTGTGCTCGGCCAGCACACGGATCACGGTGACCGTGACCCGGTTGTTGCCGGTGAAGATCGCGGTGACCGGGTGCGGATCGGCCAGCATCTCCTCCGCCGCCCTGCGCACCCGCTCGGGGTCGGTGACGCCCAGGGACATCCAGGAGTCCTTCACCGGTATGCCCGCGTCCTCCATGGCGGCCCGGTAGCCGCGCAGCCGCTCGGCGGCGGTGTGGATGCGCGGCATGTCACCGATGAAGCCGATCCTGCGGTGCCCGTGCGCGATGAGGTGGGTGACACCGTCCCGGGCGCCGCCGAAGTTGTCGGACACCACCACGTCGGCGTCGATCCGGCCCGCCGGACGGTCGACGAAGACCGTGGCGACGCCCGCCTTGAGCTCGGGCTCCAGGTACCGGTGGTCGTCCCCGGCCGGGATCACCACCAGGCCGTCCACGCGCCGCGCGCACAGCGCCAGCACCAGCTCCTGTTCGCGGTCCGGGTCCTCCGCGCTGGACCCGTTGATCAACAGGGCCCCGTGGGCGCGGGCCACCTCTTCCACGGCACGGCTGAGCGGCCCGTAGAAGGGGTCGGCCAGATCCTCCAGGACCAGGCCGATGCTGGCCGTACGGCCCTTGCGCAGCACCCGCGCGCTGTCGTTGCGGCGGAAGCCGAGCGCGTCGATGGCCTCCTGGACCCGGCGCTCCGTCTCCGGAGTGACCCCCGGCTCGCCGTTGACCACCCGGGAGACGGTCTTGAGACCGACCCCGGCCCGGGCGGCGACGTCCTTCATGGTCGGCCGATTGCCGTAACGGTTCCCGGGGAGGCGGTCTGCGCGGCGGGGCGTGTGGGGCACGATGCGGTGTCCTGTCCTGTCGTCCACGGGAGTGCGTCGGCTCCTGTCGTCCACGGTGTCGTCCGAGGGGATGTGTCGGTCGTGCGTTTGTATGAGGATGTGGCGTCGAGCATAGAGCCTGGACAACGTTGTCAGATGCGGGAGACACTGTTCATCGCACTCTCCGGCCCTCGTCCCCCACCCGGGGGCCGGTCTGCTGCGTGCTCTTGGGTTCGTCATTCCTTCTTTTTCGGTCCGACGGGGAGATCCGACTCTGATGCACACCGATCTCGTGGCAGCGCTGGACATCGGCGGCACCAAGATCGCCGGGGCGCTGGTGGACGGCCACGGCCACATCCAGGCCCGCGCGCAGCGCGCCACGCCCGCCCGGGAGGACGGCGACACCGTGATGCGGGCCGTCGAGGCCGTGATCGGGGAGCTGGCGGCGTCGCCGCTGTGGGGACGGGCCACGGCCGTCGGTATCGGCAGCGCGGGCCCGGTGGACGCCTCCGCCGGCACCGTGAGCCCGGTGAACGTGCCCGGCTGGCGCGACTACCCGCTCGTCCGTCGGGTCCGTGCCGTCGCCGGTGGCCTGCCCGTCGAGCTGATCGGCGACGGGGTGGCCATCACGGCGGCCGAACACTGGCAGGGCGCCGCCCGCGGGCACGACAACGCGTTGTGCATGGTGGTCTCCACGGGTGTCGGCGGCGGTCTGGTCCTGGACGGACGGCTGCACCCTGGCCCCACGGGCAACGCCGGGCACATCGGTCACATCAGCGTGGACCTGGACGGTGACCCGTGCCCGTGCGGCGCGCGCGGCTGCGTGGAGCGCATAGCGAGCGGCCCCAACATCGCGCGGCGTGCCCTGGACGCCGGCTGGCGTCCCGGTCCGGACGGCGACACCTCCGCCGCCGCGGTCGCCGCCGCCGCCCGGCTGGGCGACCCGGTCGCCGTGGCGTCCTTCGAACGGGCCGCGCAGGCCCTGGCCGCCGGCATCGCGGCCACCGCGACCCTCGTCGAGATCGACATCGCGGTGATCGGCGGAGGCGTGGGCAAGGCGGGGGACGTCCTCTTCGCCCCCCTGCGCAAGGCCCTGACCGACTACGCGACCCTGTCCTTCGTGCAGCGCCTGACGGTGGTGCCGGCCCAGATGGGGACGGACGCGGGGCTGGTGGGCGCTGCCGCCGCGGCACTCACGAGGACGGCCGGCGTGACCCCGGCGGGGGTCTGAGCCGAGCGCGGGTGCTGATGCGGGCGGGTTCGAGCGGGGTCCCGGCCGGGGCCGGCGGGGGACCGATTCTGCGGCTCCGGCGCCCCCGGCCGTGACCACGGAGCCGCGACGCAGTTGAAGCAGGGCATGAAGAAGCGCAGCATGCTCGCCATCGCCTCCCTGGCCACCGGTTTCGTCGTCGCCGCCGTCAGCCCCTCCCACTCCGCCCCGGCCGAACTCCCGCTCCACCTCGGTGTCGAGGACGCCGTCGGGACCGTCCAGGACACCGTCGCCGTCGAGAGCCTGAGCGTGGACGAGGACACCCTGAAGCAGCTGGGCTGACGCACGGGCCGCGTCGCCCCGCACGGACCGCACGGCGCCGGTGCCCTTCCGAGGGGCGTCGGCGCCGTTGTCGTGCGCCCTCAACTGGGCCTGGTTTCCGTGGCAGGGTGGAGCGGGCAAGCCACAGGGGGCCAACAGAAGAGGGGGACCTGTGACCGTCGTCTGGATCAACGGCGCGTTCGGTGCGGGGAAGACCACCACCGCACGGGAACTGATCGAACTGATCCCGAACAGCACACTCTTCGACCCCGAGGTCATCGGCGGCGCACTCGCGCATCTCCTGCCGCCCAAGCGCCTCGCCGAGGTCGGGGACTTCCAGGATCTGCCGATCTGGCGCCGCCTGGTGATCGACACGGCGGCCGCGATGCTCGCCGAGCTCGGCGGGACGCTCGTGGTGCCCATGACCCTGCTGCGCCAGGAGTACCGCGACGAGATCTTCGGCGGCCTCGCCGCCCGCCGGATCGCGGTGCGGCACGTCCTGCTGGCTCCGGCGGAAACGATCCTGCGGGAGCGGATAGCGGGCCGCGAGACCTTGGAGGGCGCGCCCGACGGCGAGGTACGCGTACGGCAGTGGTCGTACGACCACATAGAGCCGTACCGGACCGCCCTCGCCTCCTGGCTGACGGCCGACGCCCACCCGATCGACACCGGCGCCCTCACCCCGTGCCAGGCCGCCGCACGGATCGCCGAGGCCGTCGGCTCCGGCTCCGTGCCGGTCTGCGACATCGTGCAGACACCCGAGCCCACCGCCGAGACCACCGCCGCGGGCGTGCTCCTCTTCGACGAACAGGACCGGGTGCTGCTCGTCGACCCGACGTACAAGCCCGGCTGGGAGTTCCCCGGCGGCGTCGTCGAACCCGGCGAGGCACCCGCCCGCGCCGGAATGCGCGAGGTCGCCGAGGAGACCGGCCTGCGCCTCGACGACGTACCCGCCCTGCTGGTCGTCGACTGGGAGGCGCCTGTGCCCCCCGGCTACGGAGGGCTGCGCCTGCTCTTCGACGGGGGCCGGCTCGACTCCGCCGACGCGGCGCGGGTGCTGCTGCCCGGCCCGGAACTGCGTGCCTGGCGGTTCGTCACCGAGGACGAGGCGGCCGGCCTGCTCCCCCCGGTCCGCTACGAGCGGCTGCGCTGGGCCCTGCGGGCCCGGGAACGGGGGGCGGCGCTCTACCTGGAGGCGGGCACTCCGGTCGGCTGACGTCAGCCGACGGCGTGGACGACACGCGTCCCGCCGCCCCAGTCCGGCATGTCGTCGCCGGCCACCTCGGTCACCCGCGCCCGACGCTCGAAGCCACCCTCGGGGAGCCGCCGGAACGGGCGCTGCCGCAACGGGCGCTGCCGACGGCAGGACAGGACCCGGGCGGCTCGATCGCGACCGAGGCGGGCTCAGCTTCCCGTTCAGGCGGGCGGGGCCGGGGGTGGGCTCAGCTCGCCGCGTAGTTGCGCAGGAACAGCGCCTCCGCCACCGACAGCCGCTTCAGTTCCTCGGGGGACACGCTCTCGTTCACGGCGTGGATCTGCGCCTCCGGCTCGCTCAGCCCGATCAGCAGGATCTCCGCCCGCGGATAGAGCGAGGCCAGGGTGTTGCACAGCGGGATGGAGCCGCCCTGGCCGGCGTACTGCATCTCCTGCCCGGGGTACGCGACCGCCATCGCGTCCGCCATGGCCTGGTAGGCGGGGCTGGTGGTGTCGGCACGGAACGGCTGGCCCTGACCGATCTGTTCGACACCGACCCGGGCGCCCCACGGCGTGTGTGCCTCCAGATGGGCCTGGAGCAGCTTGGTGGCCTCGGCCGCGTCCACGCCCGGCGGCACCCTCAGGCTGACCAGCGCGCGGGCGCCCGCCTGCACCGACGGGGTGGCGCCGACGACCGGCGGGCAGTCGATGCCGAGCACCGTGACGGCGGGGCGCGCCCAGATCCGGTCGGCGACCGAGCCGGAGCCGATCAGTTCCACGCCGTCGAGGACGCGGGCGTCCCGGCGGAACTGCTCCTCGTCGTACTCCAGACCTTCCCACCCGCTGTCCGCCGCCAGACCGTCGACGGTCGTCGAACCGTCCTCGGCGCGCAGCGAGTCCAGGGCGCGGATCAGGGCGGCCAGCGCGTCGGGGGCCGCGCCGCCGAACTGCCCCGAGTGCAGGTTGCCTTCGAGCGTGTCGACCTTCACCCGGACCAGGGTCATGCCGCGCAGCGTCGAGGTGACCGTCGGCAGCCCGACCCGGAAGTTGCCCGCGTCGCCGATGACGACGGTGTCCGCCGCGAGCAACTCGGGGTGCTGCTCGGCGTACCGCTCCAGGCCGCCCGTGCCCTGCTCCTCCGAGCCCTCGGCGATGACCTTGACGTGCACCGGCACGCCGCCGTTCGCCTTCAGCGCGCGCAGCGCGAGCAGGTGCATCAGCACGCCGCCCTTGCAGTCGGCGGCACCGCGCCCGTACCAGCGGCCGTCGCGCTCGGTCAGCTCGAAGGGAGGGGTGACCCAGCCGGCCTCGTCCAGCGGCGGCTGCACGTCGTAGTGGGCGTAGAGCAGCACCGTCTTCGCGCCCTCGGGGCCGGGCAGGTACCCGTAGACCGACTGCGTGCCGTCCGGCGTGTCGAGCAGGTCCACGTCCTGGAAGCCCTCGGCGCGCAGCGCGGTGGCTATCCACTCGGCGGCGCCCACGCTCTCGCTCCGCGGGAACTGGTCGAAGTCCGCCACCGACTTGAAGGCCACCAGCGCGGCGAGTTCCTCCTTAGCCCTCGGCATCAGGGCGGAGACGGTCTCGGCGACCGGATTCGACGACATGGGCACGCTCCTTGTGGGTGCGACGTTGTACCAAGGAGTACTTGGATTGATGGGCCCGATCCTCCCACAGTGGCCTGCGGCGATGCCCGCCGTAGGATGCGGGGGTCAGGTGCGGCATGCGGTTTGATCGGAGCAGTAGACCATCGTGAGCAGCGAGAACTCTTCGGCGGACGACGCGCGTCAGGTCTGGGACGTCGTCGTGGTGGGCGCGGGACCGGCAGGGGCCTCGGCCGCCTACGCGGCGGCGGTCGCGGGGCGGCGCGTGCTGTTGCTGGAGAAGGCGGAGCTGCCCCGCTACAAGACGTGCGGCGGCGGCATCATCGGTCCTTCGCGCGACACCCTGCCGCCCGGCTTCGAGTTGCCCTTCCGGGACCGCGTGCACGCGGTGACGTTCTCGAACAACGGGCGGTTCACCCGGACCCGGCGCTCCCGGCAGATACTGTTCGGGCTGATCAACAGGCCCGAGTTCGACCAGCAACTCGTCGAGCACGCCCAGAAGGCGGGCGCCGAGCTGCGCACCGGGGCGACGGTCACACGGGTGGAGCAGCACGGGTCGGCGGTTCCGGACCGGCGCACGGTCGCCGTCGTCCTCCAGGGTGGCGAGACGGTCCTCGCGCGGGCGGTCGTCGGCGCCGACGGCAGCGCCAGCCGCATAGGGGCGCACGTCGGGGTGAAGCTCGACCAGGTCGACCTCGGCCTGGAGGCGGAGATCCCGGTGCCGGAGACCGTCGCCGAGGACTGGAAGGGGCGGGTGCTCATCGACTGGGGGCCGATGCCCGGCAGTTACGGCTGGGTCTTCCCCAAGGGCGACACGCTGACGGTCGGTGTCATCTCGGCCCGCGGCGAGGGCGCGGCGACCAAGCGGTACCTGGAGGACTTCGTCGGCCGGCTCGGCCTCGCCGGTTTCGAGCCGAGCATCTCCTCCGGCCACCTCACGCGCTGCCGTGCCGACGACTCGCCGCTGTCCCGCGGCCGGGTCCTGGTCTGCGGGGACGCGGCGGGGCTGCTGGAACCGTGGACGCGGGAGGGCATCTCGTTCGCGTTGCGCTCGGGGCGGCTCGCGGGGGAGTGGGCGGTGCGGATCTCCGAGGCGCACGACGCCGTGGACGCGCGCAAGCAGGCCCTGAACTACGCCTTCGCGATCAAGGCCGGACTCGGCGTCGAGATGAGCGTCGGCAAGCGGATGCTGGCGGTGTTCGAGCGCCGGCCCGGGCTCTTCCACGCCGCCCTGACCGGATTCCGTCCGGCGTGGAAGGCGTTCAGGGACATCACGCAGGGCTCGACCTCGCTGGGCGAACTGGTCCGCGGCCACCCGCTGGCACAGCGGGCGCTGGCGGCGATCGACCGGCGACCGGCGGCTGCGGCGGATCCCGCGGACTCCGCGGACTCCGCGGGCTCCGCGAGCGGCGTGGGTGGTGCGGGCGGTGCAGGCGGTGCGGATGCGGCGGGCGGTGCGGCGACTCCAGGGCGCGGTCCGGACGGCGCGGGTGCCGCGGGCGACGAGGTCAGCGGCTGACCTCGATCCGGAAGACGGGGTGGTCCGCGGCGGCCGCGGCGATCTCCTCGTCGGAGGACGCGGCGGTGACGCCCTGGAAGTACTGGTTCACTTCCCAGCCCCACTTCTCCAGGTAGGTCCGCAGGATCGGGAGCTTCTCCGCGTCGGGAAGCTCCACCGCGGTGAAGCAGCGGACGCGGCGCCCGACGCGCAGTTCCCCGCCCCCGGCGACGCGCATGTTGCGGACCCACTGGGAGTGGCCGCGGGCGGAGACGAGGTACTGCCCGTCGCCGTGAGTGTGCGGGTTCACGGGGACGCGCTGCATCTGTCCGCTCTTGCGGCCGCGGACGGACATCTCGGCGGCGCCGGCGAGGCTGAGACCGTGCCGGGCCAGCCAGCCGATGACGCTGTTGAACCGGACGTTGGCCTTGCTGCCCTTGCGGTAGTACGTCGCTGACGACATCGGTGACCCCCAGGTCGCTGAGGCGCCGAGGACTCGCCCCGACGCCAAGAGCGTCGCTCACTTTTGTGAGCACTGCTCTCTTCGTGCTTCCAGTGTGCGCGCTGTCGACATGAAAAGGCAAGAGCGGTGCTCTCGTTTGCGTGCGCCGCTCTTTCGGGGGAGCGGTGCTCTGGAGGGGCGCGCACCGCTCGCAACTGTGCGCATCGCTCGCACTTGTGTACGGCGCGCTCGATTGTGCGCACCGCTCTCGTTTGCGTGCGGCGATCTCGTTTGTGTGCACCGCTCCGGCGCTGTGGAACACTGGACCGCATGAGCAGCACCGCACAGGGCGTTCGAGCCCGCGCCCGTATCGAGGTCACCGCCGCCATCAAGGACGCGGCGCGCGCGCAACTCGCGGCCGAGGGCGCCGCCAAGCTCTCGCTGCGGGCAGTGGCCCGCGAACTGGGCATGGCGTCATCCGCCCTCTACCGCTACTTCCCCAGTCGCGACGATCTCCTGACCGCCCTCATCATCGACGCCTACAACTCGCTGGGCGAGGCCGCCGAGGCGGCACACGGCGCGGTGGCCGACGCCGGGCACATCCGCCGCTGGACCGCGGTGTGCGAGGCGGTGCGCACGTGGGCGCTGGCGCACCCGCACGAGTACGCGTTGATCTACGGTTCGCCGGTGCCCGGTTACAGCGCGCCGACGGACACCGTTCCCGCCGCCTCCCGGGTGGCCTACGTGTTCATGGGCATCGTGCGCGACGCGCACCGGGGGCCTGGTCTGGCCAAGCCTCCGCTGCCCGCCGAACTGCGCCCCGAGGCCCACCGCATGGCCGCGGACCTCGCCCCCGACCTTCCGCCGGAGACGGTGACGGCGTTCGTGGCGGCCTGGGCCGAGCTGTTCGGGCTGGTCGGCTTCGAGGTGTTCGGGCAGTTCAACGGGGTCGTCGAGGACCGGGAGACGTTCTTCCGCCACGCGGCGGAACGGCTCGCCCACGGGGTGGGCCTGGTCTTCCCCTCCGGGTGAGGGAGGCGACCGCGCCCACCGGGACGTGCGGCTCGCTGCCGGACGGCACGACGCCACCTCCCGCCCCTTCCCTTGCGGGGTGGTGGGACGGCGTGCACGCATGACTTGCGGGGCCGGTGCCCTGCCCGGCCCCGGCCGTTGCGCGGAGTCAGCCGTCGTGGAGCGCCTTCTTCAGGGCGTCGACGGCCAAGTGCCGGGCCACGTTCGCGGCGCGCGTGTCGCGGAGGCTGTCTGGCAGCAGGAAGTCGTGGACCATACCGGCCACGCGTACGGAGGTGGCGTCGACGCCGGCCTCGCGCAGCTTGTCGGCGTACTTCTCGCCCTCGTCGCGCAGGACGCCCGCCTCGTCGGTGATGACCAGGGTGGTGGGCAGCCCTTTGAGCTGCTCCAGGCTCGCCCGCAGGGGAGCGGCGTGCGGCTCGGTGCGCTGAGCGGGCTCGGAGTACTGGTCCCAGAACCAGATCATGCCGTCCCGGGTCAGGTAGCAGCCTTCGGCGAACTGCCGGTACGACGGGGTGTCGAAGTCCGCGTCGGCGACGGGGCAGAGCAGTACCTGCGCCTTCGGGTCGAGGCCGCCGCGCTCCTTGTTCATGAGCGCGAAGACGGCGGACGTGCAGCCGCCCACGGACTCACCGGTGACCGCCACGCGCAATACGTCCAGGCCGTGGTCGGAGCCGTTCTCCAGCAGCCACCGGCCCACGGCGTAGTTCTGCTCGACCCTGCGTCGGGTACTTCGCCTCCGGCACCCGGTCGTACACCGGGAACACCCCGGCCGCGCCCGCACCGACGGCCAGCTCCCGGAAGAGCCGGTCGTGGGTCTTCTCGTCGCCGAAGACCCAGCCGGCGCCGTGGATGTAGAAGACGACCGGCAGCGGGCCGGTAGTCCCCCTTGGGCTTGATGATCCGGGTACGGACCGTGCCCCATTCGCCCGCGTCGACCTCGACCTACTCCTCCTCGACGTCGGGGCGGGGGACGCTGGTGTCGCTCTGCAGGCCGAGGAGGATCTCGCGGCCCTTCTCCGGCGGAACCTCGTAGATCCGCGGGTGGGGATCGGTCGCTTCGGCGAGTTCCTTCGCCGCCGGCTCCAGGAAGGGCGTGACGGGCGGGGGCAGATCGCTCATACGGAATCCAGATGATCAGGGCGCCCGGCCGGCCACGGCACGGTGGCTCAGACGCTCGCTCCCCCCTGCTCACACGCATGGTCCCGGCCGCCCTCGCTCAAGCAACCCG
Organism: Streptomyces sp. NPDC045956; assembly: GCF_056430705.1. Classification (NCBI taxonomy): domain Bacteria; kingdom Bacillati; phylum Actinomycetota; class Actinomycetes; order Kitasatosporales; family Streptomycetaceae; genus Streptomyces; species Streptomyces sp. NPDC045956. The sequence continues at coordinate 269,898 of NZ_JBWKKZ010000004.1, forward strand.
GCCTGGCGCCCGACCGGCTCGATGGTCACCGGGTCCGGGTCCGGGCCGGCCGGTCCGGGCTTCACGGGGAGCGATGCGGAGGGGGGCGGCGGGCCGTTGGGCTCAGGCGAGCAGGCCCCGGTCCCGGAGCAGCGGCAGGATCTGATCCCGCACCGCGGGAGCCGGCCGTACGTCCGGTTCGCCGCCGGAGATCCATCGCAAGCCCGCCAGCTCGACCGCGGGCCGGGGGTCCGGGCCGATGGCCGCCTCGAGGACCGTCATCTTCATGGGCACGCCCTCCAGAGCCGCGCTCGCCTCGACGACGGCCAGGAACTCCGGCTCCAGCGGACGTACTCCCAGTTCCTCGTCAAGCTCTCGGGCCAGCGCCTCCAGCAGCTCCTCGCCCGCGTCCGGCTTCCCGCCGGGAAGGTAGAACACGTCGGGAGCCGCCTTCTTACCCACCACGAGCAGGTGCCCGTCCTGAACGATCGCGGCAGCAACGACCACCAAGGGATTCGCCTCTTCGAAACCGGCGGGAACGACCACATCACCGTCTTGTGTCATGCCTGCCATCTCGCTGGGCTTCCCACCAGCAACGAGCCGACGGGGTGCCCCGGCATGATCCGCGCGACTCCGGCCAGGCATCCGGTGGCCGTCGGGCCCGGCCGAATCACGTCGCACGTCCGCCGCGCCGCCTCCCGACCCGGGCGCACCTGTTCCACCGCCAGGCACAGGCGCAGGCCCGGGCGCAGGCACAGGCACAGCATCGAGCCGGACCCGCTCACGGGCACGACGGACCGTGCCGGAGCGCGGCAGGGCGCACGGAGCGGAAAAGGGGTTCGAGGTGCGAACGAATGCGTCCGCTCGGTCCGTGCGCTCCCTGCACCGAGGCGGGTTGCGGGGGCAGGGTGGGCGGTTGCCCGGGGGCACTGCCGTCCCGGTGCGTGGTCTCGGAGAGGTGGGTGGGCGGGTGGACGACGGAGACGACGAGGTCCGTTTCGACGGCCGTGTGGTCGTGGTGACCGGCGCGGGCCGGGGACTGGGCAGGGAGTACGCGCTGCTCCTGGCCGCGCGCGGTGCGCGGGTCATGGTCAACGACGTGGGGACCACGACCGGCGGACCCGGGACGTCGCCCGCACCCGCTCGGGACGTGGTCGACGAGATCCGGGCTGCGGGCGGGCAGGCGCTGGCGGACGGGCACGACGTGGCCACCGCCGCCGGAGCGCGGGCCCTCGTCGCGGCCGCGCTGGAACGGTGGGGGCGGCTGGACGCCCTCGTCAACAACGCGGGCATCTCGGTCCTGCGCCCGCTGGGCGAACTCACCGACGACGAGTGCCGGCGGGTACTGGACACGCACGCGGGCGGAACGCTGAACATGCTGCGGGCCGTATGGCCGCACATGACCGCCACCGGGTACGGGCGGATCGTCAACACGTGCTCCGACGCCCTGTTCGGTGACACCGGGCTCAGCGCGTACGCCGCCGGCAAGGGTGCCGTGCTGGGGTTGACCACCTCCTCGGCAGCGGAGGGAGCCGCACACGGCATCAAGGTCAACGCAGTCGTGCCCGTCGCCGCGACGCGCATGTCCCTGGAGGCGGTCCGCGACGACGAACGGACGACCGCGTTGCTCACCGACCTGTTCCCCGCCCGGCACGTCGCCCCGGTGGTGGCAGTGCTGGCCCATGTCAGCGCCCCCTGCACCGGCCGACTCCTCCATGCCGCGGGCCGTCGCACCGCCCGGATCTTCCTGGGCGCCACCGAAGGTGTCGTGTGGACGGAGGACCCCACGCCGGAGACGGTCCGGGACGGTTTCCTGCAGGTGTGCGACACCGCGGCGTTCCGCACACCGGGGAGTGTCAGCGAGTCCATGGGCTACTCCCTGGCCCGGCTGGGCGCCGGAGCGGCCGGGTCGCCGGCCCTCGACCTCACGACCCCGCCCGGTCGCGCGTGACCGGCCCACACCCGCGCCGCGCCGCCCACTACGGCTCCGGGAGGACCTGTGCCACAGGACATGGACTTCGACCTTCCCGCCGCCACGGACGTCAGCCCCGACCTCGAGAGCGCCCGCAGGCACAACCAGGACTGGGTGCGCCGCACCGCTCTGGTCGGTGACGACCGGTCCCTGGCCTGGTACACGTCCTGGGACATGCCGCGCCTGGCCGCGCTCGGCTTCCCGTACGCCCGGGGTCCTGCCCTGGACCTGCTGACGGACACGATGGGGTTCTTCTTCGTCTTCGACGACCAGTTCGACGGTCCCCTCGGCCGGAGCCCCGCCGAGACCGGACGCGTCTGCCAGGCATTGATCGACATCACGCACGGCGCCCCGCCAACGACCGGAGCGGACCCCTGCACGAGGGCGTTCGCCGACATCCGGTCCCGCGGCATCGACGGCGCCCACCCGGCCTGGACGGCCCGTACCGCACACGAGTGGGAGTACTACTTCGCCGCGCAGGCCCACGAGGCGCGAGGCCGTCTGCGCGGCACCCCGGCAGACCTCGACGCCTACCTACAGGTCAGACGCGGCGTCGCCGCCACCGACCTGCCCCTCTCGCTCGGGGAGCGCGCGGCCGGCCTCGTCCTCCCGGCGTCCGCCTTCCACAGCCCCGAGCTGCGCATCATGCGCCGGGCCGCCATCGACGTCACCCTGATGTGCAACGACGTGTACTCCCTGGAGAAGGAGGAGGCCCGCGGCGACATGGACAACCTCGTCCTCGTCCTCGAGAAGGCCCGGCACCTCACCCGCGGCGAAGCCCTCCTCGCGGCCCGCGCCGAGGTGGACCGACGCATCCTGCGCTTCCAGGACCTGGCCGGACAGGTACCCACCCTCTGCGCTCAGCTCGCCCTGCCCGAGCGGGAGCGGGCCGACGTGGCCCGCTACGTGCGCGTCATGACCGCGTGGATGAGCGGTTACCACACCTGGCAGACGGGGACCCAGCGCTACCGGGACGCCCTCCGGGTGGTCCCGCCCTCGGGGCCGGGTCACCTCGGCGAGGTCCTGCGCACCCCGCCGCGAGCGCTGCCACGACCGCGGGGAACACCGTGACGTACCGGCTGTCCGGACGATGGCCCGCACTGGGCGCACCCGGGTCACCCGGCCTACGAACCGGGCTTGTTGCGACCGGGCTGATCCCCCCGGCCGAACCGGACGAGCACGCTCACCACGCGGGCCAGGAACACCGCGACGGCCAGCACCGTGCCCACGCCGACGAGCAACGCCCGGGCACCCGGGGGTGGGTCGAAGAGGTACGCGGGTCCCGCCACGGCTGCGTACAGCACTGCCGCCGCGAACACGGCGCTGCACAGCGCGTATCCGATCTCGACGGTGATGGCGTCCCGTTCGCCCTGGGTACGTCGTCGCCCGTGGGTGTCCATGCGGACGAGTATCGCGGTCGGGCCGACACCTTGGCGTCGGGGCCGGTGAGTTCGGCGGAGGCGGCCGCAAGTCGTTCTCGCGGCGCAGGGCTTCGACGAACGCGGTGGTCTCCAAGACGGTGAGTGTGCCGGCGGGAGTGACCTTGAGGGGTGGCCGCCGGACCGGGTACGGGGAAGCCGGGACGAAGCCGGGGCGCGGTCGTCCCTGCTCGGCGAGGGGACACGGTCGCTCCCTCGGGCCGAGGGGAAGCGGCCGACCCCTCAGCCCGGCACCCCCGCACGCCGGGTGGCGACCGCCACCAGCACCGCCACCGCCGCGAGCGCCGCCACGCTGGTGAGCGCGGCCGGCAGGGAGAACCAGTCGGCCATGAATCCGATGGCCGGCGGCCCGAGCAGCATGCCGCTGTAGCCGAGGGTGGACGCGGTCGCGACGCCGGTGGGGCCGCCGAGCGCGCCCGCCCGTTCCACCGCCACGGGGAAGATGTTGGCGAGCCCGAGGCCGGTGATGGCGAAGCCGAACAGCGCGGCCCAGACGGACGGGGCGAGCGAGCCGAGGAGCATGCCGGCCACGGCGGTCGTCCCGCCCGCCACCACCGTGGTGGTGCGGCCGAGTCGCTCCAGCAGCGTGGTGCCGGTCAGCCGGCCCACGGTCATGGCGAGCGCGAAGCAGGAGTAGCCGGCCGCCGCCATGCCCGGCGAGGCGTCGAGGTCCTGCTCCAGGTGCAGGGCACCCCAGTCGGCCATGGCACCCTCGCCGTAGGCCGTGCAGAGGGCGATCAGGCCGAAGGTGATGACGAGGCGGCGGGTACGGCGGTCCAGCCGGCGTGGGGCGCCGTCGTCCTCGGCCTTGCGGTCCGGCGGGACGGCGGGTGCGCAGCGCAGCAGGGCACGGCCCGCGAACAGGGTGACGAGCAGGCCGATCGCGGTGAGACCGAGCAGGTGCCGCAGCGGGGACAGCGACCCGGCGACGAGTCCGCCGAGCCCGGCGCCGACCATGCCGCCGAGGCTGAAGGCCGCGTGGAAGCTCGGCATGATGGGACGCCGCAGCACGGCCACCAGGTCGACGGCGGCGCTGTTGAAGGCGACGTTGATCCCGCCGTAGGCGCTGCCGAACACCAGCAGGACGGCGCCGAGGGCCAGGGCGGAGTGGGTGAGCGGGGGCAGGGCGATGCTGAGGCAGAGCAGGACCGCGCACGCGACGGTGACGGGGTGGCTGCCGTAGCGGCGGCAGAGCCGCCCGGTGAGGGTCATGGTGACGACGGCACCCGCGGAGACACCGAGCAGCGCCAGCCCCAGGGCGCTGGCCGAGGCGCCGGTCTGCTCCTTGATGGCGGGGATCCGGACGACCCAGCCGGCGAAGACGAAGCCGTCGAGGGCGAAGAAGGCGGTCAGGGCGACACGGAGGCGGGTGAGGTCGTCGTGGGGACCCGGCACGGCGTTGTGCGATCGGGTTTTGTTTATTTGCGGCACAAAAGCAGGCTAGGGGCGGGGACGGAACTCAGGCAAGGGGCGTCACCGACCCGCCGACGGGGGCGCGGCCCGGCGCCGGGTGTCGCATACGCTCGACACCACCATGAAGAACAACCTCACCCCCCTGGGCCCGAAGGCCGACAAGGCCTCGGTCAGACGGCACAACCTCAGCCTGGTCCTGAGAGCCGTGCACGACGCGGGGGAGGTGACCCGGGCAGGGGTCGCCACGCATGTCGGGCTCACCCGCGCGGCGGTGTCGTCCCTGGTCGAGCAGTTGCTGGAGTACGGCTTCGTCTCCGAATGGGGCAAGACCAGCAGCGGCCAGGCGGGCCGGCCCGGCACCGTCCTGAAGGTGTCCCGGTCGGGTCCGGCGGGTCTCGGGGTCGAGGTCAACATCGACTACATCGCCGTGTGCGTCGTCGACCTGGCCGGGACCGACCGTGTGCGGCTCGTGGAGCACTTCGACAACCGCGGGGCGCAGCCCGCCGACGTACTGGCCCGCGCGGCGCGGCTGGCGGCGCGCGCCATCGGCTCGGCGGCCGAGCAGGACCTGGCGCCGGTCGGCGCCCACGTGGCGCTGCCCGGTCTGGTCACCGGTGGCACCGTGCGCCAGGCCCCCAACCTCGGCTGGCAGCGGGTCGCCGTGGAGGGCCTCTTCGCCCACGCGCTGCTCGCGCTGCGCCCCGCCCACCGCCCGCTGCCGGTCAGTTCCGACAACGAGGCCAATGCCGCCGCCCTGGCCGAACTGTGGTTCGGCGCGGGCACCGAGGGTGTACGCAGCTTCCTGTACCTGACCGGTGAGATCGGCGTCGGCGGTGCGCTGGTGCTCCGGGGCGAATTGCTGCGCGGTGCGCACGGGTTCGCCGGGGAGATCGGGCACATGGTCGTCGACCCGGACGGGCCGCTGTGCCGGTGCGGGGCCCGCGGCTGCCTGGAGCAGTACGCCGGACAGGCCGCGCTGCTGAGGGCCGCGGGCCTCGACGCCGACGCCGGCGTGCAGGGCGTCGCCGAACTCGAACGCCGCGCCCGGCGGGGCGACCCGGCCGCGCTGGCGGCGATCGAGGGCGCCGGACGCCGACTGGGCGTCGTGGTGTCCGGCGCGGTGAACCTCTTCGACCCCGACGCGGTGATGCTCGGCGGTGTCTACCGCGAACTGATGGACTGGCTGGCGCCCGCCGTCGACCGGGAACTCGCGCTCCGCGTCGTGTCCGGGCTGTGGACCGAGGACGGGAAGCGGCTGCGGGCCTCCTCGTCCCTGGGCGACGCGGCCCGGGGCGCGGCCGGCGTGATCGTGCGTGAGGTGCTGGCCGATCCGGCGGCGTACGCGGAGCGCGCGGCGGACTGACGCGGGAGGCGAACGCGCTGCGCGCGGCGAACCGAAGTGGGAGGCACCTGCCGAAGCGCGCGGTGGACTGACCGGGGGAGACGTACGCGGAGCGCGAGGCGAGCCGACGAGGGGCCGACGCAGGGCCGACGAGGGGCCGACGCAGGGCCGACGAGGGGGCCTGAGTGCGACGCGCGGCGAACCGCGCGGGAGCCGTCCGGCGGCCCCCGCGCGGTACGTCAGGTCATCCGCGGTTGGCGGCGATCATCTCCCGGTACCAGTGGTAGCTGTCCTTCGGCGTGCGCTCCTGGGTGTCGTAGTCGACCCGGACGATGCCGAAGCGCTTGTCGTAGCCGTACGCCCACTCGAAGTTGTCCAGCAGCGACCACACGTAGTACCCGCGCACGTCCACGCCCGCGTCCATCGCCGCCCGCAGCGCGCGGAGGTGGTCGCGCAGGTAGGCGACGCGGTCGGCGTCGTGCACCGCGCCGTCGGCCGAGAGGGTGTCGTCCTCCGCCGAGCCGTTCTCCGTGATGTGGATCGGCGGCAGCGCGTCGCCGTACTGCTTCTTCAGGCGCACCAGCAGTTCGGTGAAACTGTCCGGGACGACCGGCCAGCCCATCGCCGTCTCCCGGACGCCGGGCAGCCGTACCTCCTCGTAGCGGTTGTCGGTCGCCACCCGCCGTGCCGGGTCGCTCTCGCGGTGCGGGGCGCCGGCGACCACGATCGGGCGGTAGTAGTTGACGCCGAGGAAGTCCAGCGGCCGGGAGATCAGCTCCAGGTCGCCGTCGAGCCGGAAGTCCGCGCCGGTGATCAGCTCGCCCCAGGTCTCCTCCTCGGTGGCCGGGTAGCGGCCCGCCAGGATCGGCTCGGTCCACACCAGGTTGTGCTGGGTGTCGGCGCGGACCACGGCCGCCAGGTCGGCGGGGGAGTCGGTGGCCGGCAGGTTGCGGTCCAGGTTGAGCGTGATGCCGACCTCGCGCACCCCGGCAGCGCGCAGCGCCCGCACGGCCAGACCGTGCCCGACCAGCAGGTGGTGCGCGGCGGCCAGCGCTCCGCGGCCCTCCTTGGCGCCGGGGGCGTGCCGGCCGATGGAGTAGCCGAGGAAGGAACTGCACCACGGCTCGTTGAGGGTGATCCAGCGCGGCACCCGGTCACCCAGGTGCTCCGCGACCACGGCGGTGTACTCGGCGAACCGCTCCGCCGTCTCCCGCACCCGCCAGCCGCCCCGGTCCTCCAGGGCCTGCGGCAGGTCCCAGTGGTAGAGGGTGGCGGCGGGTTCGACGCCCGCCGCGAGCAGTTCGTCGACCAGGCGGGAGTAGAAGTCCAGGCCCTTGCGGTTCACCGCGCCCGAGCCCTCCGGCACGATGCGCGGCCAGGCGATCGAGAAGCGGTACGAGTCCACGCCCAGGTCGCGCAGCAGCGCCACGTCCTGCGGGTAGCGGTGGTAGTGGTCGCAGGCCACGTCGCCGGTGTCACCGTTCGCCACCAGGCCGGGCGTGTGGCTGTAGGTGTCCCAGATCGACGGACCGCGGCCGTCCTCCCGCGCCGCGCCCTCGATCTGGTACGAGGCGGTCGCGGCGCCGAGCACGAAGCCGGGCGGGAAGCTGGGGTACTCACTCATGCTGTGCGGCTCATCTCCATGTGAACGGGGTGTACGGCGTGTACGGGTTGAACGAGGTGTACGGCGCGTGCGGCACGTACCGCGTGTGCGGCACGTACGGCGTGTGCGGCACGTACGGCGTGTGCGAGGGTCACTTGACGGAACCGCCGGTGATCCCGGCGGCGATGTACTTCTGGGCGAGGACGAGCAGGATCGCCGCGGGCACCGCGGAGAGCACGGACGCGGCCATCACCGAGCCCCAGTCACCGACGTGCGCGCCGATGTACTGGTAGATACCCAGGGTGATGGGCTTCACCTCGTCGGTCGTGTTCAGGGTGAGCGCGAACATGAAGTCGCTCCACGAGAACAGGAACGCGAACAGCCCGGACGTGATCAGGGAGTTCCGGCTCATCGGCAGCACGACCCGGGTGAACGTCCGCACCGGCCCGGCACCGTCGATCTGGGCGGCCTCGATCACCTCGCCCGGGATCGACACCATGAAGGAGCGCATCAGCACGATGGAGAACGGGATGCCCAGCGAGGCGTCCGCCAGCATCAGGCCGAAGTAGGAGTTGACCAGGCCCAGGTCGACGTACGAGCTGTAGAGCGCGTTGGCGATCACGATGCCCGGCACCATCTGGGTGATCAGCGTGCCGAACACGATCGTGCGCGAGCCGCGCAGCCCGAACCGCGCCAGCCCGTACGCCGCCGGCGCCGAGATCGCCAGGCAGATGGCGACCGCGCCGAGCGAGACGGCCAGCGAGGTCAGCAGGTGCCCTCCCTGGTCGCTGAGGGCCTTGGAGAAACCGGACAGGTCCAGGCTGCCCGGCACCGGGTCGACCTCGAGCAGCCCCGACTCGGGCTGGAGCGCGGTGTTGAGCATCCAGTACAGCGGGAACAGCATCACGCCGAGGACGAGAACGCCGGCGACGGTGGAACCCCAGCGGCGCCGGGAGGCGGTGGGCGTGTGGGCGGCCATGGAGGTCACTTCCCCTCGGTGCGGTTGGCCCGCAGGTAGAACACCGCGAACACGGCGGAGATCAGGATGAGTACGTTGCCGACGACGGCGCCGGCGCCGAAGTCGAGCTGTACGAACGAGTTCTGGTACGTGAGCGTGCCCAGCGTCTGGGTGGCGTCGGCCGGGCCGCCGTCGGTCAGGGCGAGGATCAGGTCGAGGATCTTGACCGTCGACATGAAGCCGAGCACGAGCACGACCGTGATGACGGGCTTGAGCACCGGCAGGGTGACCGAGCGGAAGGTCCGCCATGCCGAGGCGCCGTCCAGTGCCGCCGCCTCGTGCAGCTCCTTCGGGATCTCCTGGAGGCCGCCGTACAGGATCACCATGTTGAACGGGATGCCGATCCAGATGTTGACCAGGATCACGGAGAGCAGCGCCATCTCGGGGCTGGTCAGCCAGGGCGTGCTCCCGCCGATGCCGAGGGTGTCCAGGAAGGAGTTCAGCACGCCCGTGTCCTGGTCGAGGATGCGCCGCCAGACGATGCCGGACACGACCATGGGAACCAGCCACGGCAGCAGGATCAGCGAGCGCAGCACGCCGTTCAGCGGGAAGCGGCGGCTGAAGAACACCGCGAGTGCCATCCCGATGCAGAACTGCCCGACCAGCGAGCCCGCGGTGAAGACGAGGGTGTGCCAGAGCGCCTTGCCGAACAGGGCGTCCTGGAACACGTTGGACCAGTTGTCGGCACCGTTGAAGGGTGCCTCGCCGGTGAAGAAGGTCTCCGGCGTGTAGTGCTGGAAGCTCATCACGACGTTGCGGACGAGCGGGTAGCCGAAGAACAGCAGCATGAAGGCGACGGCGGGGGCGACGAACCCCCACTGGGCGAGCCGGCGCCGGCGTGCGGCGCGGCCGGGGTCCGGCGCGGACACCTTCGCGGGCGTCTGTGCGGTGACGGTGGACGTGGTCATGGGGCGCTTCTACCTCAGTTCCCGCTCGTGGCCCGCTGCTGGGCGCGCTTCAGGGCGGTCTCACTGGACTGGCCGGTCAGGGCGGACTGGAAGGCGCTCTGTAGGGCGAGCGACACGCTGGACCACCCGGCGCCGAGCTGCGCCGTCCGGGAGCGTGCGACGGCGACCTGGTCGGCGAGGGAGTCCAGTTCCGGCACCCGTTCGCGCCAGACCTCGGCGGCCTCGGCGTTGGCCGGGACCATCCAGCTGTTGAGCGCGTAGGTCAGCTGCTCCTTCTCGCTGGACAGACAGGCGACGATCTTACCGGCGGTCTTCTCGCGGGCCTCGTCACCGGTGTTCGGGACGGTGAGCACGGCGCCGCCCAGCGGGCCCACCGAGTCCTCGCCGGCCTCGGGCACGGGGATGGGGGCGATGCCCCAGTGCAGCGACTTCTCGGCGTTGAGGGTCTCCACCTGCCACGGCCCGTTGATCATCATCGCCGCGTTGCCGGCCATGAACTGGTCGTTGACGTCCGCCTGCGTCCAGTTGACCGTCGACTTCGACAGCGAACGGTCCTCGAGCAGGTCCTTCCAGTAGTCGAGGGCCTCGACGACCTGCGGGCTGTCGAGGTCGGTCTCGTCACCGCCGTTGGACCACATGAACGGCGTGAACTGGAAGACCCCGTCCTCCGCGCCGCCCGCGCTCAGCGCCAGGCCGTACTGCTTGCCCCGGGTGAGCTGCTTCGCGGTCTCGCGCAGCTCGGCCCACGTGGCGGGGACCTCCACACCCGCCTCGTCGAGGACGTCCTTGTTGTAGAACAGCGCCAGGGTGTTCACCGACCGGGCCGCGCCGTAGTACGTGCCCTCGTACGAGCCGAAGTCGACGATGCCCTCGGGGATGTCGTCGGTGCTCAGTCCCACGGACCTCAGGTCGACCAGCCCGCCCGCGTCGGCGAAGGTCGGCATCTCGGACGCGTCGAACTGCACGACGTCGGGGAGCGACTTGGACGACGCCATCCGCAGTGCCTTGGTCATCACCTGCGCGGCCGGCACGCTCTGCTGCTCGATGGTGATGCCCAGCCGCTCCCCGCACCGGGCCATCGCCTCCGCGTCCCAGCGGTGGTAGGACTCGTCGGTCGAGGAGTTCAGCACGGTGTACACATCGGCGTCGCGCTGCTGTCCGCAGCCGGTGAGCGCCACCCCGGCGACCAGCACGGAGACGGCGGCGAACGGGGCGACGACGCGGCGTGAGGGTCCTCGCCCGCGGTGCCTGGCGGCAGGAGGGTGTGCTGTCAAGGCGAGCGAAGTGAAGCGCTTCGACATGGTGCGGCCCTTGCTGTCGTACCGTCCGGCTTCCTTGCCGGACCGTTTTGTTTGATGGGATGACTAATACGTCAAGGACCTGCTGTCGCGCTAGAGGAAAGTGGCCCCGGTCTCTCTGCTCCGTGGGGTGAGGGACCTGTTCTTGTCGGTGATCCTGCCTGTTCAGCACGGTGTGATCGGTGCGAAGGGCTCGGCTGGCGGTTTTGTTTTGTGTACGATCAAAATGCTGTGAGACGGTCCCCGTGCTCCCCATCCGACAGCTCCGCCCCACCCGAGGAAGATCATGAAGTTCACCGACGGCTTCTGGCTCATCCGTGAGGGCGTGCATCTCTCGTACGCGACCGAGGTACGCGATGTGCGCCCCGAATCGAAGCGCTTCACCGCCCATGCCGCCGTGAAGAAGGTGACGCGGAGGGGGGACACGCTCAACGCGCCGCTCCTCACGGTCGAGTGTTTCTCTCCCGCCGAGGGCGTCATCGGCGTCCGCGTCACCCACCACGCCGGCAAACGCCGTCCGGGCCCCGACTTCGCCCTCGCGGGCGCGGCGGACGGTGCCGGTACGGTACGCGAGGACGGCACGGTCACCGAGCTGACCAGCGGCCCGCTCACCCTCCGCCTGGACCGCGAGGGCCCCTTCGGCCTCGTCTTCCACGACGCGGACGGCCGCGAACTGACCCGTGCGAACGCCAAGGGCACCGCGTTCGCCACCACCGGCGACGGTGCCCACCACATGCTGAGCCGGCTCGCCCTCGGCGTAGGCGAGCAGGTCTACGGCCTCGGCGAGCGCTTCACCCCGTTCGTGAAGAACGGCCAGGTCGTCGACATGTGGCAGGCCGACGGCGGCACCAGCAGCGAGCAGGCGTACAAGAACATCCCGTTCTACCTCTCCTCCCGGGGCTACGGCGTCTTCGTCAACCACCCCGGTGCCGTCTCCTTCGAGATCGGTTCCGAGTCCGTCGGCCAGGTGCAGTTCAGCGTCGAGGACCAGACGCTGGAGTACTACGTCGTCGCCGGCCCCACGCCGAAGGACGTCCTCGCCCGCTACACCGCCCTCACCGGCCGTCCCGCCCTGCCGCCCGCCTGGTCCTTCGGCCTCTGGCTCACCACGTCCTTCACCACCTCCTACGACGAGGAGACGGTGACGAAGTTCGTCGACGGCATGGCCGAGCGGGGCATCCCGCTGACCGTCTTCCACTTCGACTGCTTCTGGATGCGCGAGTACCAGTGGTGCGACTTCCGGTGGGACCCGGACGTCTTCCCCGACCCGGACGGCATGCTCGCCCGGCTCAAGGCCAAGGGCCTGAAGGTCAGCGTCTGGATCAACCCCTACATCGCCCAGAAGTCCCCCCTCTTCGACGAGGCCGCCGCCCTGGGACACCTGGTGCGCCGGCCCGACGGCGACGTCTGGCAGTGGGACCTGTGGCAGGCCGGGATGGGCCTGGTCGACTTCACCAGCCCCGCGGCCCGCGACTGGTTCGCCGGGAAGCTCAAGCCGCTGCTCGACCAGGGCGTGGACTGTTTCAAGACCGACTTCGGCGAGCGGATCCCGACCGACGTCGTCTGGCACGACGGCTCCGACCCCGAGCGGATGCACAACTACTACACCCACCTCTTCAACCGCACCGTCTTCGAACTCCTGGAGAAGGAGCGCGGACAGGGCGAGGCCGTCCTCTTCGCCCGCTCCGCGACCGCGGGCGGCCAGCAGTACCCGGTCCACTGGGGCGGCGACTGCTGGTCGTCGTTCGAGGCGATGTCCGAGTCGCTCCGGGGCGGCCTGTCCCTGTCGCTCAGCGGCTTCGGCTTCTGGAGCCACGACATCGGCGGCTTCGAGGGCACGCCCGACCCGGCCGTCTTCAAGCGCTGGCTCGCCTTCGGGCTGCTCTCCTCGCACAGCCGGCTGCACGGCTCCTCGTCGTACCGGGTGCCGTGGGAGTTCGGCGAGGAGGCGGTCGACGTCGCCCGCCGCTTCACCCTCCTCAAGCACCGCCTGATGCCCTACCTCTACGGCGTCGCCGCCGAGGCCCACCGCACCGGCGTGCCGATGATGCGGCCGATGGTCCTGGAGTACCCGCACGACCCGGGCTGCCGGACGCTGGACCGCCAGTACATGCTCGGCCCCGACCTCCTGGTCGCCCCGGTCTTCACCGAGGACGGCGAGGTCGAGGTCTACCTGCCCGAAGGCACCTGGACGCACCTGCTGTCCGGCGAGCGCGTCACCGGCCCGGCCTGGCGCACCGAGCGCCACGGCTACGACAGCCTGCCGCTGTACGTCCGCGAGGGCGCCGTCCTGCCCCTGGCCTCCGACGACCGGCGCCCCGACGGGGACTGGCTGGACGAGCCGACGCTGCTGGTCCACCCGCCGGCCTCACCCGGCTACGCCGCCGAGGTCACCGTGCCCGACCTGCTGGGCACGCCGGCCGCGACCTTCCGGGTCCGGCGGGACGGCGACGCCCTGCGGGTCACCGCGCACGGCACCGACCGGCCCTTCACCGTGCGGGTCGCGGGCGGGGCGAGCGAGCGGGGCAGCGTGGAGGTCGCGGTGCCGCTGGTGTGAGGCGGGGCGGTGGAGCGGCATGCGGACGGCGTGCCGCTCCACCGCACGCGCACCTCAGCGCCGCAGGGCGCCCAGCGCCGTCAGGAGCCGGTCCACGTCCTCCGCGCTGCTGTACGGCGCGAGCCCGACCCGTACGCCGCCCGCGTCACCGAGACCCAGCCGGCGTGCCGTCTCCACCGCGTAGAAGGAACCGGCGGGCGCGTCGACCCCCGCCTCGGCGAGCTGCCGGTACACCTCGGCCGGGCGCAGCCCCGCCACGGTGAACAGCAGGGTCGGCGTGCGCCGGGCCGCGCGCGAGAACACGGTGATCCCGCCGAGGTCCGCGAGTCCTCGCTCGATCCGTTCGCGCAGCGCGTCCTCGTGGGACTCCAGCGCCGCGAAGGAGGCCACCAGGCGGTCCCGGCGGGAGCCCCGGGCCCGCGGGTCGAGTTCCGCGAGGAAGTCCACCGCGGCCCGCGCCCCGGCCAGCGACTCGTAGGGCAGCGTGCCCAGCTCGAACCGTTCGGGCACGGTGTCGGCGGACGGCAGCAGCTTGTCCGGGCGCAGCGACTCCAGCAGCTCCGCCCGGCCGGTGAGCACGCCCAGGTGCGGCCCGAGGAACTTGTACGGCGAGCAGACCAGGGTGTCCGCGCCGGTCGCCGCCAGGTCCACCACGGCGTGCGAGGCGTAGTGCACCGCGTCGACGTGGAAGAGCGCCCCGGCCGCGTGCGCGAGGGAGGAGAGGGCCGGCAGGTCGGGCATGGTCCCGATCAGGTTGGACGCGGCGGTGACCGCGACCAGCCTGGTGCGCGGACCGAGCACCGCCTCGACGTGCTCGGGCCGCAGCTCGCCCGTGGCCGGGTCGAAGTCGGCCCACCGCACGGTCGCCCCGGCCGCCTCCGCCGCCTGCACCCAGGGCCGGATGTTGGAGTCGTGGTCGAGCCGGGTGACCACCACCTCGTCGCCCGGCGCCCAGTCCTTGGCCAGCGTCCGGGACAGGTCGTAGACGAGCTGCGTGGCGCTGCGCCCGAAGACCACCGTCCCCGGCGTGGTGCCCAGGAGGTCGGCGAGGGCGGAGCGGGCCTCGGTGACGATCCGGTCCGCGTTGCGTTCGCCCTCGGTGTTCCGGCCCCGGTTGGCGAGCGGGAGGGTGAGCGCCGCGGCGATCGCGTCGATCACCGGTTGCGGCGTCTGCGTGCCGCCCGGCGCGTCGAACCGCGCGGTACCGGACTTCAGGGCGGGCACGTGCGCGCGGATCGCGGCGACGTCGAGGGCCATGGCTCAACTCCAGGGACACGGGGGCCGGGCGGGTGGGGCAGGAGGGGCGGGCGGTGCGGTCCTTCGGCCGGGGCGGCGGGAACGTCGTGCGGCTGGGCCGCGGCCCGGACCGTATCCGCGACTCCGGGCACATGATCGCAGCCGCCGTCGGGTCGGCGACAGGGGCGGGCGGGACGTCGTCGGCGCGGCACCGCGAAAGGGCCGGCCGCCACCTCCCCGGACCGTGGAACGGACCCCGGCGCGGTCCCCGAGCATGCGGAGCCCCCACCCCGACGGCCCTCAGGACCCGGTGGCTTCCTGCGTCGGCTCCGGCGACTCCTTGTCCCTGCCGCCGGGATGGCGGTGCCGCCAGGTCCAGAAGACCGCGCAGGACAGCAACGCCCATCCGCCCAGCACCAGGAAGGGGAAGGCGTGCTGGTGGCCCTGGAAGTACACCGCCGTGTGCTGCGCGTTGACCGAGGCCCCGGGCGGCAGCCACTGGCCGATCGTCCCCAGCGGGGACGGCAGCAGCGGCCAGGACACCGCGCCGCCGGACGACGGGTTGCCGAGCAGCACCATCAGGCCCCAGGTCGGCAGCATCGCCCAGCGCCCGAAGAGGGTGTTGAACATGGTGAAGACCATGCCGGAGGCGAACAGGGTGAGCGCGAGGATCAGCCACGACTCGGCGAACGGCAGGTCGAGCGCGTCCAGCAGCCAGTCCACCGTCGCGGCGATGGCGAACCCGCCGAGCAGCGCGTAGGCCGCCGTGAAGAGGATGCGTTCGAACGGGGTCAGCGAGCGCGCGTGCACGCTGAGCTGGATGGCCCCGACGAAGCCGATGATCACGGCGGCCAGGGAGATGTAGAAGATCGCCAGTCCGCGGGGGTCGCCCTCCTGCAAGGGGTTGACCTCCCGGACGGTGACCCGCACACCCGTCTGCCGCCCCACGGCCGGCGCGGTCTCGGCGAGCACCTCGGCGACCGAGGCACCCGAGGCGCTGGACAGGTCCAGCACCGCGGTCCGTCCGTCGCCGCGGAACTCGAAGAGCCCGAAGACCTCCTGGTCCTGGATCGCCTCCCGGGCCTCGGCCGTGCTGTCGTAGGCGTGCACCTTGACCGAGGCGTTGAGCGCCTTCTCCAGACCGTCCAGGAACGCCCGCCCCCGGGCCTCCTCGTAGGAGCCGACCACGGCCGTGGGGATCGAGCGCGGCGTCGGATCCGCCATCGAGTACGTGTACGAACCCGCGAAGAGGCCCGCCGCGGCGGCGAGGATGAGCACCAGCACGGTGGCCGGCCAGAACGGGGACCGCCGGAAGGTGGACCACCGCTGCCCGCGCGTCGGAGGCTGGGCGTGGGCGCCGTGGGACATGTGGGGCATGCCCCGGACGTTTCCACAGCCGCGGTGAAAGGGCATCAAGAGCGCCCTCGCCCGGGGGTGCACGGAGCGTGACGGGGCGCGTCGGCCAGGAGTTCGGCAACGCCGGGCCATGCCTGCCGGGGGTTGTCCAGCCGCTCACCCTCCGCCTAGGGTCGGGCGGTGAGAAAGCGCTTTCTGGCCGGGAGCGCAGCCTGTCGTGCGCCGGTGTCCGTGTCCGTGTCCGGTGTCCGCTGTCCGGTGTCTGATGTCCGCTGTCCGAGGAGGACCGCATGCCCCCACGTCCCGCCCGCCACCGTGTCGCCGTGGTCGGCACCGGTGCCGTCGTCACCGGCGGCCACCTGCCCGCTCTCCGCGCCCACGCCGACCGCGTGGAACTGGTGGCCGCCGTGGACGTGGACGGGGCCCGGCTCGACGCCTTCCGGGCCCAGGCCGGCGGGGACGTCGCCGGGTACACCTCGATGGGCGCCATGCTGGACGCCGTACGCCCCGACCTCGTCCTGGTCGGCACACCGCCGTCCCTGCACCGGGAGCAGACGGTGGCCGCGCTGAAGGCGGGCGCCTGGGTGCTGTGCGAGAAGCCGCTGTGCCTCTCGCTCGCCGAGTACGACGACATCGCGGCGGCCGAGGAGGCGTCCGGGGCGTACGCCTCCGTGGTCTTCCAGCACCGGTACGGCTCCGGGGCGGCGCACGCCCGTGACCTGATCACGCGTGGTGAGCTGGGCGCGCCGCTGGTCGCGCACTGCCAGACGACCTGGCACCGCGACGCCGCCTACTACGCCGCACCGTGGCGTGGCCGCTGGGCCGGTGAGGGCGGAGGTCCGACCATGGGCCACGGCATCCACCAGTACGACCTGCTGCTGCACCTGCTCGGCCCCTGGGCGGAGGTGCGGGCGATGGCCGCGCGCCTGGTCCACGACACCGAGAGCGAGGACGTGTCCACGGCGTTGGTGCGCTTCGTGAACGGCGCCCTGGCGACCGTCGTCAACAGCGTGCTCTCGCCCGACGAGGTGAGTCGTGTCCGCATCGACTGCGCCGACGCGACGGTCGAGCTGACCCACCTGTACGGCCACCGCAACGACGACTGGACCTACACCCCCGCCCGGCACGTCGACCCCGAACGCACCGCCGCCTGGCGCACCCCGCCGACGGACGTGCCCAGTTCGCACACCGGGCAGCTCGGTGCCGTGCTCGACGCCCGGGACGCGGGAGCGAGGCCGCCCGGCAGCGGCTCCGACGCCCGCGCCACGCTGGAGTTCGCCGCGTCCCTCTACAAGGCGGCGTTCACCGGGCGTCCGGTGCTCGCGGGTGAGATCACCCCCGGTGACCCCTTCCATACGGCCATGCACGGCGGTCACCCCGGCTGGGCCCCCGAGGAGCGCGCATGAGCACCCTGAGCGTCACCCACGTCCACGGCGACCACGTCGCGGTCGCCGCGGAGAACGGCACCGAGATCCTCCGCTACGTCTACCGCCCCGACCCGGAGGCCTTCGAGTCCCGCAAGCCCTACGCCCACCCGGTGCGCACCCTCGCCGGACGGACGGTGACCGGATACCGCCCCAGCGACCACCGCTGGCACAAAGGACTGCAGATGACGGCCAGCCACCTCTCCGGGCAGAACTTCTGGGGCGGCAACTCCTACGTCCACGGCGAGGGTTACCGGCCGCTGCCCGAGCGGATCGGTTCGATGCGCCACGACGGCTTCCCGGGGCCAGTCGTCGAGGACGACCGGTTCGCCCTCACCGAGCACCTGACCTGGATCGAGAACGGCGGCGCCGAATGGGCCCGCGAGGAGCGGGGCCTGACCCTCCACTCGGTCGACACGGAGGCGGGTGCCTGGGTCCTCGACTGGTCGCTGCGCCTCACCAACATCCGTACCGAACCGCTGGTGTTCGGTTCCCCGACCACCGCGGGCCGCGAGCTGGCCGGCTACACCGGACTCCAGTGGCGCGGTCCCCGCGACTTCACCGGCGGCACCGCCTTCGCCTCCGACGGGAAGGCGGGCGCCGCCGAGCTGATGGGGACCCGGAGCGCGTGGCTCGCCTTCACCGCCGAGCACGACGAGGTCGACGCGCACTCCACCGTCGTCTTCGCGCACGCGCCCGAGAACCTCGACGAGAAGCGGGCGATCCACCCCTCGCACTGGTTCGTGCGCGCCGAGCCGATCCCGTCCGTGGCGGTCTCCTGGGCCTTCTTCGAGGAGTTCGAGCTGCCGGCCGGCGGGTCCTTCTCCTACCGGTACCGCATCGTGGTCGCCGACGGCGCCTGGGACCGGGACCGGGTCGGGGCGCATCTGGAGGGACTGCCGTGGTGAGCGGACGCCCGGGTTCGCCCGCTGTCCGCGCCCGGCGCGGTCGCCCGTCGGTGGACGTTCACGTCCCCATCCCTCGCGGGGCCTCAGAGTTAACGGTTCATTAGGGCGGCGGAGGTGTGAAGGGGTGGGTGAAGTGCGCATCATCTTGGCATGAACCTGCGGCCCGAGTGGCGGGTCGCAGCCTCATGGAGGTGTGGGATGCACCGCAGACTCGCCACCGGACTCGCCGCCTCGGCCATGGCCGTGACCACCGTCTTCGCCACCGCCGCGACCGCCGAAGCCGCTCCCGCCGACAAATCGCAGGTCCTCGCGAGCTGGACCCAGACCAGCGCGTCGAGCTACAACACCTGGACCGCCGCGCGGGCCAACCAGTCCGCCTGGGCCGCCTACGGGTTCGACTGGACGACCGACTACTGCTCCTCCTCGCCGGACAACCCGTTCGGCTTCCCCTTCAGCACCTCCTGTGCGCGGCACGACTTCGGGTACCGCAACTACAAGGCCGCGGGCACCTTCAGCGCCAACAAGTCCCGTCTCGACAACGCCTTCCACGAGGATCTCAAGCGTGTCTGCGCCGGGTACGGCGGTGCCACCAAGACCGCCTGCAACAGCACGGCATGGACGTACTACCAGGCCGTGAAGGCATTCGGCTGACGGATCGTCATACGACCCGTCGCACGTCCCGTCACGCGATCCGTCACACGCCCCGTCACACGGAGTCCGGGTGAGGGCCGGGCCGGCGCCGCCGAACGGAGCGGCCGCAGGCCCGGCATATCGGCGGCGGCCGCCACCGCGAGCACGGCTGCCGCGCTCGCGACGCCCAGGACGGCGCCCGCGGCCACGTCCGCGGGATAGTGCACACCGGTGTGGACCCGGGCGTAGCCGACGGCGCCCGCCAGCACTCCGAGGGGGACGGCGGCCTCGGGCACGACCACGCCGACCGAGGTGGCGAACGCGACCGCCGAGGCCGTGTGCCCGGACGGGAACGACGCCGAAGAGGGCATGGGCACATGCCGGTCGACCGTCACCCGCGCCGCCTCCCGGTCCGGCCGTGCCCTGCGTACCAGCCGTTTGCCCAGCAGGTTCGCGCAGGCCGACGCCACGCTCAGGGCGCCCAGCCCGACCAGGGCGGCCCGGCGCTGCCGCGCCCCGCCCAGGGCGAGCGCGCCCGCGATCCCGAGCGACACCTTGGAACGGTCGGCGGCGCGGGACAGCCGGCGCAGCCAACGGTCGAGCGTGGGCGTCGAGGTGGCGGCCACCGCCGCGTACAGCGCGCCGTCCACGGCCCGCAGTTCACCGAGCACGGCGGCGGGACCCCACCTACGGGAGCGATGCGGCCCGGGGGCGGGCCCGGACGCACCGCTCGTGTCACCGTCGGCGGCGGTCGGTTCGCTCATGGCTCCTGCTCCGCGGGTCGAGGGGGTCTGCGGCACGCCCGACGGGGCGGCGGGTCCGTCGGCGCACCAGCCTGGCCGGTCCGCGGGCGCGGGGCGCGCCGGCGGGGGCCGTCCGGGGGACGGCCGGCGTGAGCGGCCGGCCGACCGGTGAGGGCCGGCCCGCTCCGGTCTGCTCGGAGCTGCTCGATACGGACACCCCGCTCGCCCGGACCGGGGGCGAGACGGGTCAGTTCGCCGCCTTGAAGCTCCGCAGGCGCAGGCTGTTGCCCACGACGAAGACCGAGGAGAACGCCATCGCGGCCCCGGCGATCATGGGGTTGAGGAGGCCGGCCGCGGCGAGCGGCAGGGCGGCGATGTTGTAGGCGAAGGCCCAGAACAGGTTGGACCTGATGGTGCCGAGGGTCCTGCGGGCCAGCCGGATGGCGTCGGCGGCGGCCCGCAGGTCGCCCCGGACGAGGGTGAGGTCACCGGCCTCGATGGCGGCGTCGGTGCCGGTGCCCATGGCCAGTCCGAGGTCGGCCCGGGCGAGCGCGGCGGCGTCGTTGACCCCGTCGCCGACCATCGCCACCGAACGGCCCTCGCCCTGAAGCCGCTTGACGACGTCGACCTTGTCCTGCGGCATGACCTCGGCGATCACGTGCTCGGCGTCGATGCCGACCTCGCGGGCGACGGAGTGCGCCACGGCACGGTTGTCGCCGGTCAGCAGTACCGGCGTCAGACCGAGGGCACGCAGCCCGGCGATCGCCTCGGCACTGGTCTCCTTCACCGCGTCGGCGACCTCCAGCACCGCCCGTGCCTCGCCGTCCCAGGCGACCGCGATCGCGGTCCGGCCGGCGTTCTCCGCCTCGGCCTTGGCCCGTGCGAGGCCTGCCGGAAGCTCCATGGCCCACTCCGCGAGCAACTGTTCGCGCCCCACGAGGACGGCGTGGCCGTCGACCACGCCCTGCACGCCGAGCCCCGGGGCGTTGGCGAAATCCTCGGGGGCGGGCAGCGCACCCACCCGCTCGCGTGCCGCGTCGGCGACGGCCCGGGCGACCGGGTGCTCGGAGGCGTGCTCCAGCGCGCCGGCCAGGCGCAGCACGTCGTCCTCCCGCGCGTCGCCCGCGGTGTGCACGGCGAGCAGGGTCATGCGGCCGGTGGTGACGGTGCCGGTCTTGTCGAGGACGACGGTGTCGACCCGGCGGGTGGACTCCAGCACCTCGGGACCCTTGATGAGGATGCCGAGCTGGGCACCGCGTCCGGTGCCGACCATCAGCGCGGTCGGGGTGGCCAGGCCGAGGGCGCAGGGGCAGGCGATGATCAGGACCGCCACGGCGGCGGTGAAGGCGGCCGTGAGCCCGGAGCCGTTGCCGATCCAGAAGCCGAGGGTGGCCAGCGCGAGGGCGATGACGACGGGGACGAAGACACCGGATACGCGGTCGGCGAGCCGCTGGGCAGCGGCCTTGCCGTTCTGGGCGTCCTCCACCAGCTTCGCCATCCGCGCCAGCTGGGTGTCGGCACCGACCCGCGTCGCCTCGACCACCAGCCGGCCGCCCGCGTTCACGGTCGCACCGGTGACCGCGTCACCGACGCCGACCTCGACCGGAACCGACTCACCGGTGAGCATGGACGCGTCGATGGCCGAGGTGCCCTCGGCGACCCTTCCGTCGGTCGCGATCTTCTCGCCGGGACGGACCAGGAAGCGGTCCCCGACCTTCAGTTCGGCGACCGGCATCCGCTCCTCGCGGCCGTGGCGCAGGACCGTGACGTCCTTGGCGCCCAGCTCCAGCAGCGCCCTCAGTGCGGCCCCCGCCCTGCGCTTGGAGCGGGCCTCGAAGTAGCGGCCGGCCAGGATGAAGGCGGTGACCCCGGCGGCGGCCTCCAGGTAGATGTTCCCCGCGCCGTCGGTGCGCGCGATGGTCAGCTCGAAGGGATGGGTCATGCCCGGGGTGCCGGCGGTGCCGAGGAACAGGGCCCACAGCGACCACAGGAACGCCGCCGACGTGCCGACCGAGATCAGGGTGTCCATGGTGGCCGCGCCGTGCCGGGCGTTGGTGACGGCGGCCTTGTGGAAGGGCCAGGCGGCGTAGGTCACCACGGGCGCCGCCAGGGTCAGCGACAGCCACTGCCAGTACTCGAACTGCAACGTCGGCACCATCGCCATCGCGATGACGGGGACGCTCAGCACCACGGCGGTGACGAGCCGCTCCCGCAGCGGCCGCAGCTCGTCGGCGGCCGCTGCGGGCTCCGTGCCGGACTCGGACGCGGTGTGCGCCGGCTCCGGCTCGCGGGCCGTGTAACCGGTCGCCTCGACCGTGGCGATCAGCTCGGGGACGGACACGCCGGCGCCGTAGCTGACCCTGGCCTTCTCCGTCGCGTAGTTGACGGTGGCGGTGACCCCGTCCATCCGGTTGAGCTTCTTCTCGATCCGGGCCGCGCACGAGGCGCAGGTCATGCCGCCGATGGCGAGTTCCACCTCGGCCGGTGCGCTGGTCGTACTGGTCGTCATGGCAGCTCCTGGTGCGGGGGCGTCGGCCGCGACCCGGTGCGCGGGTCCCGGCGGTGCGGCGGTGGGGGAGGGCGGGCCGGTCAGACGCGACCGGTCAGTTCGTAACCGGCGCCCTCGACGACCTCGGCGATCGCGGCGTCGTCCGGCTCGGCCGTGCCGGTCACGGTGACGCGGCCGGTGGCGAGCCGGACCTCGACGTCGGTGACGCCGTCCAGCTCGCCGATCACCCGGGTGAGCGTCGCCTCGCAGTGTCCGCAGCTCATGCCGGCGACGGCGTAGGCGACGCTGACGGCCGGGGTGGCCGGGGTGGTGGCGGTCGAGGTCATGGCTTCCTCCGTGAGGGGGTACGGGTACGGGCCGGGGGTATCCCGGCGCGTCCACCATGTATACCCCTAGGGGGTACCGAGAGCAAGCCTTCCCAGCACTTGACTGCCTACCCCCCCGGGGTATGGTGAAGTGTATGAAGGGGCCTCGTACGAGCGCCAGGCCCGGCATCAGAGGGGACCGACCGCCATGCACACCGGACTGAGGATCACCGCGTTCGCCGCCGCGCTGGCCGCCACCTTCGGCACCGCCTACGGCGTAGGCAGGGGAGTGGACCCGGTCGTCGCCGACAAGGCGCCCGCGCCCCACGAGTCACACAGCCGGCCCTCGGCGGAACAGCAGGAACGGAAGGAGGGCGGCGGTCACGAGGAGCCGGAGAGCGCCCCGCCCGGCGGACTCCAGATCTCGGAGAACGGCTACACCCTCGACCTCTCCACCGCGCGGGTCACCGCCGGTCAGCGGACCGAACTGCGCTTCACCGTCCGGGACGGCAACGACAGGGCCGTCACCGCGTACCAGCGCGAGCACGACAAGGAACTCCACCTCGTCCTCGCCTCACGCGACCTGACCACCTACCGCCACCTGCACCCCACCCGGGCCGCCGACGGCACCTGGAGCACCCCCGTCGACCTGCCCCGCGCGGGCGGCTACCGCGTCTTCGCCGACTTCACCCCCGCGCGGAAGGGTGCCGGAAACCTCACCCTCGGCGCCGACCTCGCCGCATCCGGCCCGTTCGACCCCGCGCCCCTGCCGGCCCCGAAGAGCACGGTCCGGACCGGCGACTACCAGGTCAGGCTCGACGGCACACTGCGCCCCGGCAGGGCGAGCGAACTGAAGCTGAGGGTCTCCCGCGGCGGCGGGCCCGTCACCGACCTGCAGCCGTACCTCGGCGCCTACGGCCACCTGGTCGCCCTGCGCTCCGGCGACCTCGCCTACCTCCACGTCCACCCGAACGGCGAACCCGGCGACGGCGCCACGAAGTCCGGCCCGGAGGTCTCCTTCACGGCCACCGCGCCCAGCTCCGGCACCTACCGCCTCTTCCTGGACTTCCGGCACCAGGGCACGGTCCACACCGCGGCCTTCACCGTGCGGGCCGGCACGGCGCCGGGCACCCAGCCCTCCGACCCGACCGCTGAGACGGAGCACTCCGAGGGGCACGGGCACTGACGCCCGCCCCCGGGCCGGTGCGATCGCGGGCCCCAGAGGTCACGCCCGTGCGCCGCTAGGCCAGTACGACCCGGACCCCCGCCTCCTCGAAGCCCCGCACCAGGTCCGGGTCGGCCGCGCCGTCCGTGACCAGGGTGTCCACCGACTCGGCCGCGCAGATCCGGGCGAAGGCCCGCCGGCCCAGCTTGCTGGAATCGGCGGCCACCACCACGCGCTCGGCGCGCTCGCACAGCAGCCGGTTGATCGCGGCCTCCGCCTCGTCATGGGCGGCGGCACCGTGCGCCACGTCGAAGGCGACCACGCCCAGGACCGCCACGTCCACCGTGATCTGCCCCAGCACCCCGTCCGCGAGCGGCCCGATCAACTCGTACGACTGCGCCCGGGCCACCCCGCCGGTCACCACGATCTTGAACTGGGGCCGGACGGCCAACTCGTTGGCGATGTTGAGCGCGTTGGTGACCACGGTCAACGCGGGCGTACCGGAGGCCAGATCGGCGCGCACGGCGAGGGCACGCGCCACCTCGGTGGTGGTCGTGCCCCCGGTGAGCCCCACGGCCTCGCCGGGTGCCACCAGGGCGGCGACCGCCTGCGCGACGCGCTGCTTCTCCGAGACCCGCCGGGCGGTCTTGTAGCGCAACGGCAGTTCGTACGACACCCCGTGCACCACCGCGCCCCCGCGCGTGCGCACCAGCATCTGCTGCTCGGCCAACCGGTCGAAGTCGCGGCGGATGGTCGCGGCCGAGACCTCCAGTTCGGTCGCCGCCTCCTCGACGTCCAGCCGGCCGCGCTCGACGAGCAGCTCCAGCAGCGCCTTCCAGCGGGCGTCGCGCGACATCCGCGCCTCCGTTCCTCGATCTCCCGCGACCCTAGCGCACCGCACTCTTTGCTCGAATTGCTTGATTGTGCTTGAAAGGCCGCTATATCTTGCAGGAACAATCAGCCTGCTGATCGAGGCGCCAGGAACCGGGGAGTGTGCGGCATGACGTACGTCGAGGACGAGCTCAACAGCCAGCCCGAGTGCTGGACACGCGCCGCCGAACAGGCGGCCCGGCACACGGCGGCGCTCCCCGCGGCGGGGGAGCGGGTGGCCGTCGTCGGCTGCGGCACCTCGTACTTCATGGCGCAGTCGGTCGCGGCACTGCGCGAGGAGGCGGGACTGGGCGAGACGGACGCCTTCGCCGCCTCCGAGTTCCCGCGGGGGCGCGCGTACGACCGCGTCGTGGCCCTGACCCGCTCCGGCACCACCACCGAAGTCCTGGAGCTGCTCGCCGCGCTCCGGGGCCGCACCCGTACCGTCGCGCTCACCGCCGATCCGGACACGCCCGTCATGGCCACCGCCGACGACGTGGTGGTGCTCGACTTCGCGGACGAACGCTCGGTCGTGCAGACCCGGTTCGCGACCACCGCCCTCACCCTGCTCCGCGCCCATCTGGGGCTGCACACCGACGCGGTCGTCGGCGACGCCCGGACCGCCCTCGCGGCCGAGCTGCCCGAAGGGCTCGTCGAGTGCACCCAGTTCACCTTCCTCGGCCGGGGCTGGACCGTCGGACTGGCCAACGAGGCCGGTCTGAAGATGCGTGAGGCCTCCCTGTCCTGGACCGAGGCATACCCGGCGATGGAGTACCGACACGGTCCCATCAGCATCAGCACGGCCGGCACGGCGACCTGGATGCTCGGCGAGGCACCCGAGGGCCTGGCCGGCCAGGTCCGGGACACCGGCGCGCTGTGGGTGCCCGGAGACCTCGACCCGCTCGCCGAACTGGTCCGCGCCCAGCGGCTCGCCGTGGCCGTCGCCGCCGCCCGGGGCCTCGACCCGGACCGGCCCCGGCACCTCACCCGCTCGGTGATCCTCGCCCCCTGACATCCGCCCCGACACCCACCCCGACACCCGCGTTCGCACGCCCGGGAAGGGAGAGCCGTGCCCCTCGCCACCACCGGTGACCTGGTCGGCCGCGCCGCCGCCGCGCGCTCCGCCGTCACCGCCTTCAACGTCATCACCCTGGAGCACATCGAGGCCGTCGTGGCCGGCGCCGAGTCCGTGCACAGCCCCGTCGTCCTCCAGGTCAGCGAGAACGCCGTGAAGTACCGCTACGGCCGCCTGCTGCCGCTGGCCCGCGCGGCCGTCGCCGCCGCCGAGGCCGCCGCCGTTCCCGTCGCGCTGCACCTCGACCACGTCCAGAGCGACAGCCTGCTGCGGCAGGCCCCGGACGCCGGGTTCAGCTCCGTGATGTACGACGCCTCCGGGCTGCCGTACGCGGAGAACCTCGCGGCGACCCGGGCCGCCGCCGACTGGGCGCACGCCCAGGGGCTCTGGCTCGAGGCCGAGTTGGGGGAGGTCGGCGGCAAGACGGGGCCGGACGGGCGAGGGAGGGCCGCCGCGCCGCTCGACGCCCACGCTCCCGGAGCCCGCACCCGGCCCGCCGACGCGCGGGCCTTCGTCGCCGACTCCGGCGTGGACGCCCTGGCCGTCGCCGTCGGCAGCTCGCACGCGATGACGACCCGCACCGCCGCCCTCGACCACGGCCTGCTCAAGGAACTCTCCGCCGCACTGGAGGTGCCGCTCGTCCTGCACGGCTCCTCCGGGGTCCCGGACGACGAGCTCAGGGCAGCGGTCGCGGGCGGCATCGCCAAGGTCAACGTCGGCACCGCCCTCAACCTCGCCATGACCGGCGCGATCAGGGAGTACCTGGCCGCCCGCCCCGACGCGGCCGACTCGCGGGGCTACCTCACCGCGGGCCGGGAGGCCATGGTGCGGACGGTCGCCTCGATCATCCGGGTGGTCGCCCCGACCGCTTCCTGACGGCTGCTTCCTGGCGGTTACTTCCTGACGGCCTTCAGCACCACGAACTTCCGGTCGCTCGCCACCAGGCGGCTGCCGCCGAACAGCCGCCGCAGGGTGACGTGGTAGCCCAGGTGCCGGTTGCCGACCACCCACAGCTCACCGCCGGGGCGCAGCACCCGCCGCGCGTCGGCGAACATCCGCCGGGCGGTGGCGTCCGTCGTCGCCTGGTGGGAGTGGAAGGGCGGGTTGTTGAGCACCAGGTCGACGCTGCCGTCCGGCACCCCGTCCAGCCCGTCACCGACCCGGAACTCGGCCTTCCCCGCGGCCCCGCTCGCCCGGTACGTCGCCCGCGCCGAGGCCACGGCCTGGAAGGACTCGTCGGTGAACAGCACCTCGGCCCCGGGGTCGGTCAGCGCCACCGCCGTCCCCACCACACCGTTGCCGCAGCCCAGGTCCACCACCCGCCGGGCGCCCGCCTTCGGCAGGTGCCCGAGGAAGAAGCGGGTGCCGATGTCGAGGCGGTCGGCGCAGAAGACACCGGCGTGGTTGACGACCTCCAGGCCGGAGAACGGACCGACGTCGTCGGGGAGCCGGTAGGCGAGCGGCCACGGGTTGGCGGGGCGCGTCAGCGAGACGTCGGGCGTGCAGAAGACGAGCCGGGCCTTCTTCTCGGCCAGCGAGGTCCGGGTCGGCCCGACGATCCGCTCGAAGAGCCTGAGCGTCGAGGTGTGGATCTCCTTGACCATCCCGGTGCCGACGACGACCGTGCCCTCGTGCAGGGCGGGCGCCAGCCGCAGCAGCTGGTCCTCCAGCAGCGCCAGACTCTTCGGCACCCGCACCAGCAGCACGTCGACGCGGTCCGGCGGCGGGTCCTGCGTGGTCAGCAGGCGCACCGAACCCGGCTCGACGCCGGCCCGCTCCAGGTTGGCGCGGGTCGCCTCCCGCGTGAGGTGGGAGTCGGTGACCTGCACCGGCCGGTGCGCCGCCAGCGCCGTCACCAGCGCGCCCCAGCGGTCGCCGAGCACCACGACGGTGCCGGACAGCGGGACCTCCCGCTCCGCGAGGTGCCGGAGCAGGTACTCGTCGGAGGCGTCCCAGGCACGGAGCCGCTCACGCGGGTCCTCGGGGAAGCGGGCGAGCACGAGCTCGCCCCATGGTGTCGTCATACGGTCGTCGCGGTCGTTCATCGTGCGACCAGGCTAGCCGAGCCGCAGCTCAGGCCGGGTCGGGCGGAGCGGGGCCGGGCCGGGCAGGATGGGAGGCATGGACGCCGAGCTGTTCCCCAGGGCCCCCGCCGAGATCGCGCCCGGCGCCGTCCACGTGCCGGACTGGCTGGACGCCGGGCGGCAGCGCGAGTTGCTGCACGCCTGCCGCGCGTGGGCCCGCCCCCCGGCCGGACTCCGCACGGTCCGCACCCCCGGCGGCACCATGAGCGCCCGGCAGGTGTGCCTCGGCTGGCACTGGCACCCGTACGGCTACGCCCGCACCGTCGTCGACGGCGACGGCGCGCCCGTGAAGCCCTTCCCCGACCGGCTGGGCGAGCTGGGCCGCCGGGCGGTGACCGACGCGCTGGGCGCCGACGCGGTGGCGGAGACGCCCTACGACATCGCGCTGATCAACTTCTACGACGCCGACGCCCGCATGGGCATGCACCGCGACGCCGACGAGACGTCCGACGCGCCGGTGGTCTCCCTGAGCCTCGGCGACACCTGCGTCTTCCGCTTCGGCAACCCCGACACCCGCACCCGCCCCTACACCGACGTCGAGCTGCGCAGCGGCGACCTGTTCGTCTTCGGCGGGCCGTCCCGGCAGGCGTACCACGGGGTGCCGCGGGTGCACGCGGGCACCGCGCCGCCCGCGTTGGGCCTCTCCGGGCGTCTGAACATCACGCTGCGGGTCAGCGGCTTCCAAAGCCTAGACTCGCCCCCATGACCGGCAAGGCGGACCCCCGGGCGGGGGAAGGGACCACCTCCAGGACGCGGTTGGACCGGGGGCGCGGCGCGCTCGGACCCGCGCTGGAACTCGTGCACACCGGACGCGCCCCCACCCGGGCCGTCCTCACCGCGGAACTCGGCGTCACCCGCGCCACGGCCGGCGCGGTCGCCGCCGAACTGGAGGCGCTGGGCCTGATCAGGGTCGACGCGCGGCCCGGCGCGGCGGCCGGTTCGCAGGGCCGCCCCTCGCACCGTCTCGCGGTCGCCGAGGACGGGCCGGTCGCCCTCGCCGCCCAGGTCCACTCCGACGGGTTCCGCGCGGCCCTGGTCGGTCTCGGGGGCCGCATCGTCGCCACCGCGCCCGGCTGCGAGGTCGTCGACGCCGACCCGGCGAAGGTGCTCGGTTCCGTCGTCGAGGCGGGTGCCGAACTCCTCCGGGAGACCGGGCGGCGCTGCGTCGGTGCGGGGCTCGCCGTACCGTCCGCCGTCGCCGAGCCGGAGGGTCTGGCCCTGAACCCGCTGCACCTGGCCTGGCCGGCCGGCGCGCCCGTGCGGCGGATCTTCGCCGAGCAGGTGCGCGCCGCCGGTATCGAGGGACCGGCGTTCGCCGCGAACGACGTCAACCTCGCGGCGCTGGCCGAGCACCGGCACGGCGCCGGGCGCGGCGCGCGCGACCTGCTGTGCGTGGCCACCGGCCACCGGGGCGTCGGCGGCGCGCTCGTCCTCGACGGCCGCCTGCACAGCGGCAGTTCCGGTCTCGCCCTGGAGGTCGGCCACCTCACCGTCAACCCCGAAGGCCGCCCCTGCCACTGCGGCAGCCGCGGCTGCCTGGACGTGGAGACCGACCCCCTGGCCTTCCTGAGGACGGCCGGCCGCGAGCCGGGACCCGAGGTGTCCCTCCTCCAGCAGTCCCACGACCTGATCCGCGACCACTACACCGACCCGGCCGTCCGCACCGCCACCGAGACCCTCATCGACCGGCTGGGGCTCGGTCTCGCCGGTCTGGTGAACATCCTGAACCCGGACCGCATCGTCCTCGGCGGACTCCACCGGTCACTGCTGGACGCAGACCCCCAGCGCCTGCGCGCCGTCGTCGCCGACCGCAGCCTGTGGGGGCAGAGCGGCGGGGTCCCCATCCTGCCCTGCGGCCTCGACCACAACAGCCTGGTCGGCGCGGCCGAACTGGCCTGGCAGCCGGTCCTCGACGACCCGCTGGGCGTGTCGGCCTAGGGCCTGTCCGACAATCCCGCCTGCCTCGCGACGCCATGCACGCACTCTCGCC
Source organism: Streptomyces sp. NPDC045956 (assembly GCF_056430705.1). Lineage (NCBI taxonomy): Bacteria > Bacillati > Actinomycetota > Actinomycetes > Kitasatosporales > Streptomycetaceae > Streptomyces > Streptomyces sp. NPDC045956. The sequence continues at coordinate 299,722 of NZ_JBWKKZ010000004.1, forward strand.
GCACCGGGCGCAGAGCCAAGTACATCCAGTACAAGGCTCTGCGCCCGGCACCCCCCAGCCTCCGGCCGGGGGGACCCCCAGAGCACGCACCTGACGCCGCGAGGCCGCCCTCCGGGCGACGACGGGAATTGTCGGACAGGCCCTAGCGGGGCGTGCCCGGGACGGGGAGCGGGCGGACCCGTCCGGTCAGGGCGTCGGCCGGCTGCCGCCGCTGGGGGCGCGGCTGAGGTCGACGACGCAGAAGACGTTGTCGTCCGGGTCGGCGAGGACGACGAAGTCGGGGTCCGGCGGGTACAGGTCCCACTCGACGGCGCGCGCACCCAGGCCGATCAGCCGCCGCACCTGTGCCCGCTGTTCCTCCTCCGTGTCCGTGAAGAGGTCGAGGTGGAGGCGGGGGCGCGGCTCGGCCGGAGAGTCGCTGCGCATCAGACCGAGGGCCCGCCCGGAGCCGTCGGCGTGAGCGAGCGTCCGCCACGTCTCGCTCGTCCACTCCTCCGCCACGACCAGGTCCAGGGCCGCGGTCCAGAACTCCACGGCGCGGGGCAGGTCCGTGACGCCGATGACGGGGATACCGAGTCTCAACATGGCTGCGAGCCTACGACGTTGCTCCGCGTAGCCCGGCCGGAGTCCCGGTCGTGCGCGCCGCCCGGTCCCGGGAGGCCAGGGGGCACACCCCGCGAGACATGCGCACTGCCGCCGCGCCGGCCACCCGGGCTCGCCGACACCCTGTCCACGAGCCTGCACCAGACACCGGGCACCAGGCACCCGCCACGAGACGCACGGGTGCGCGGAACGAGGCGCACGGGCGCACGGCAACCAGCGCAAGGCGACCGGCACGAAGCCCCGGCACCGAACCGCTCGCGGTCGGCGCGTCACCCGCCCGGCAGCCCGCGAGGCAGCCCACCGCACGGCCCGCGACAGCGAGGGGTCACCGCCCGGTCAGCCTGCAACGGCCGACCGGGCGGGAGCGGGTTGGGGAGCGCGCAGGTCGACCGAGTGCTCGACCTCCGCCGCGAAGGCGGCGGCCGGCACCTCCTCGACCAGGCGCCGCGGCGGACGGGCGGAGACGGGTGGCGCGGTGAGCGGCGCACCGGCGGCCGTCGGGAGTGTGAACCAGACGACCTTGCCGGACTCGCCGTCCGGCCGGGCACCCCAGCTCTCGCTCAGCGAGGCCACCATGGACAGCCCGCGCCCGCACGTCGCCAGCGGCTCGGCGTCGTCCACCACGGGCAGGCGCGGATCGTGGTCCCGCACGGAGACGGTGAGCCGGTCCAGGAGCAGCTCTATCTCCACGGTGCACGTCTTGTCGGGCTGGGCGTGCAGATGGACGTTGGTCAGCAACTCCGTCACGCCGAGCGCGGCCCGGTCGATCAGGGAGTCCATATGCCAGTAGCGCAATTGCGCAGATACGATTCTGCGGACCTGGCCGATCCGCGACGGCAGGGCTTGGAGCTCCACCGTGCAGTGTCTGCTTGGGTGACTGATCACGGCTGCGACTCCCCGACATAGAGGTCCGGAAGAACACGGAGTTCGGATCCAGCAGGGCGCACGCGGCACGCCGCCGCCTGCTGTCGTGGCCGGCGGGCTGGTTCGCAGCGTTATCGCCGGTAAACCCAGAGTGACGTGAGACCAGAGTGACGCAAGGGGTGAGGCACCGCAACTTACGGACATCTCAACCGCGATGCCCGGCCGCCCTGCGCACCGCTTCGATGAAACGGCGGGCCGCGGGCGGCCCCGGCTCACCCGGCGCGGGGTCGCGCTCGCCGAGGGTCAGCAGGTAGCGCTTGCCGTCGAGGTCGGCGAGTGCCCGGTCCTCCGGTGCGAACCAGGGCCGGGAGGCACGCACGGCCTGCACCGGAGCGCTGTCGATCTCACTGCCGTAGCTGGTGAGCAACTCCACCCTGCCACCGCTGATCCGGACCGTCCCGGCCCGGGTGAGGGAGCGCAGCCGCTTGCCGATCCGCACCCCCGTGGCCCTGAACTCCGGCTCCGCCATGCCGTCGCCCCCCTGCCCCTCGATCGGCCGGACCGTGTACCGCGCTGGGCCCCCGGTACGGCCGGCTCGTGTCGTGCTCCCGTGTGCGTCCGCGACGGGAACCCGGTCCCGCCCGCTGGCAGTCTGCCCGCACCACGCGCCGAGCACCAGTACGCACCCTCCCTTTCCGAGGGCGACCGGAGCATTCGCGCGAATGCGCCCCCCACCGGGCCGGACGCCCTGCCCCAGGCCTGCCTTTGGTGCCGTCAAAGGTGTGTTTATGCAGGTGAGAAGCGTGCCGCAGGTGCCTATGATCGAGGCGTCGGCCGCGTGAAGCGCCGTCGGCGCGCAGCGTAAGGAGCCCCTCGTGAGCACCCCCCAGCACACCCGTACCGGCGCCACCCTCGACGTCGACCACAGCGACACCGCCTACCGAGCCTGGCTGAAAGAAGCCGTGCGCAAGGTCCAGGCCGACGCCAACCGCTCGGCCGACACCCACCTGCTCCTCTTCCCGCTGCCCGAGCGGTGGGGCATCGACCTGTACCTGAAGGACGAGTCGACCCATCCCACCGGCAGCCTCAAGCACCGGCTCGCCCGTTCGCTCTTCCTCTACGGCCTGTGCAACGGCTGGATCCGGCCCGACCATCCGGTGATCGAGGCGTCCAGCGGTTCGACGGCCGTCTCCGAGGCGTACTTCGCGAACCTGATCGGCGTGCCTTTCATCGCCGTGATGCCGCGCACGACCAGCGCCGAGAAGATCCGTCTGATCGAGTTCCACGGCGGACGGTGCCACTTCGTGGACGATTCCCGGCGGATGTACGAGGAGTCCGCCCGCCTCGCGGCCGAGACCGGCGGCCACTACATGGACCAGTTCACCTACGCGGAACGTGCCACGGACTGGCGCGGCAACAACAACATCGCCGAGTCGATCTTCCGGCAGCTGCGGCTCGAACGGTTCCCCGAACCCGCGTGGATCGTCGCCACGGCCGGCACCGGCGGGACCTCGGCCACCCTCGCCCGCTACGTGCACTACATGCAGTACGACACCCGCATCTGCGTCGCCGACCCCGAGAACTCGTGCTTCTTCGAGGGCTGGACCACCGGCGATCCGGACGTCACCTGCGACTGCGGCTCCCGTATCGAGGGCATCGGCCGGCCCCGGATGGAGCCGAGCTTCGTGCCCGGCGCCGTCGACCGCATGATGAAGGTGCCGGACGCGGCGAGCGTGGCCGCCGTCCGGGCCCTGGAGCGGGCCATCGGCCGCAAGGCGGGCGGTTCCACGGGCACCGGATTGTGGAGCGCGCTGAAGATCGTCGCCGAGATGGTGGCCGAGGGCCGCCGGGGCAGCGTGGTGACGCTGCTGTGCGACCCGGGGGACCGGTACCTCGACAAGTACTACTCGGACGCCTGGCTCGCCGGCCAGGGCCTCGACATCGGGCCGTACACGGCGGCGATCGAGTCCTTGCTGCGCACGGGGGAGTGGCCGGTCTGACCCGCCCCCGGCCGGAGGCTACGGACGGGTCAGGCGCCGGTCCAGCGAGGTGACCGCGTCCCGGAAGGCGCGTCCCAGGCCCGGCCGGGCACGGTTCAGCACGAAACGGAACGGAGCCGTACCGTCCGCGGCGCACGTCCACCGCACGCGCGTACCCGTCCCGGCGGGCGCCAGCCGCCACTCCTCGACCAGGGCCCGGGCGCCGGGCGCGTTGGTGACGTCCGCGCGATAGGCGTACACCTCGGGCCGCCGGGCCGTCAGGACGGTCTCCACGAAGCGCGTCCCGCCCCTGAGCCGGATCTCGCGTCCCGCTCCCTCGCCTATGGGCCGGGCCTGTGTCACCGCCGAGAACCACGCGGGCCAGCCCCGCACGTCCTCGGCGAGCGCCCGGAAGACCGCATCCGGAGAGGCGGAGATCTCCCTGGCGAAGACCAGGCGTACCGGTGCCGTCTCGACGAAGCCGAGTCCCACCGGACGCAGACGGCGAGCCATGGACGCAACCCCCTTGGGCAGAGCCGCGGACGCGGGCGACCGGGCGGGTGGCGCCACGATAGCCGCGGACCGCCCCGGTGTCAGCGGGGCCGGACCGGACGGGAGGGGCTTCAGCCGGCCGTCTCCGGTTCGTCGGCCGCGACGTCTCCGGCCACGACCAGGCCCAGGTGCTCCGGGATCTCCGCGCGGGCGTCCGACGGCAGACCGGCGTCGGTCACCAGGGTGTCCACCTGCTCCAGTCCCGCGAAGGAACTCAGTCCCACGACCCCCCACTTGGTGTGGTCGGCGACGACCACGACACGCCGCGCGGACTGCACCAGCCGCCGGTTGGTCTCGGCCTCCGCCAGGTTCGGCGTCGACAGACCGGCCTCGGCCGATATCCCGTGCACACCGAGGAACAGCACGTCGAAGTGGAGCGTCGCGATCGCCTGGTCCGCGACCGGTCCCACCAGGGAGTCGGAGGGAGTGCGCACCCCTCCCGTCAGCACCACCGTGGCCGCACCCTGCCTCGCCCCCGAGGTGCGCTGGGCCACGTGGAACACGTCGGCCACCCGCACGGAGTTGGTGACCACCGTCAGATCCGGCACGTCCACCAGCCGGTGCGCCAGCGCGTACGTCGTCGTACCGCCCGACAGGGCGATGGCCGCGCCCGGCGCGACCAGCTCCGCCGCGGCCCGCGCGATGTCCTCCTTGGCGGTCGGCTCCAGACCCGACTTCGCCTCGAACCCCGGCTCGTGCGTGCTGGCCTCGACCACCGGGACCGCACCGCCGTGCACCTTCTCCAGCACGCCCTGGCGGGCCAGCGAATCGAGGTCGCGGCGGACCGTCATGTCCGACACGCCGAGCTTGCGGGTCAGCTCGTTGACGCGGACCCCGCCCCGGCGGCGCACCTCGTCGAGGATCAGGGCGCGCCGCTGCTCCGCGAGGAGGTTCGGATTCTCACTCACGTACGCCTCGGTCCTTTCGCCGCACACCGTCCGCCACACCCGGCGCACCGGCTCCGACGAGGAGTTCTCCCCGCTCCGGTGCGCGGACGTCCCATCCTCGCACGCCGTGCCACGGGCCGCGCCACCGCCTGTCTGCCGCGCACATGCCATTTCTGTCCCGTTCCGGTGTCGCCTGTCACACGGTTCGGGGGAGATCCTGTGCCGAGGGGTGTGCGACGTCCGCGCAACGGAGATCCTTGTGCCCGCGCGGACAGAGCCGACGGCGCGTCACGGGGGAGTGCGGACAGTGGAACAGGCGCAGGAACCGGCCGGGACGCACACGCCGGACACCCCCGGGCCCGATGGCGGGCAAGACGGGAGAGCCGGCACCGCCCTGGAACTCCTGGTCCACGGAGTGGGCGGCACCACCCCGGCGGACATGCTGGACGACCCGCGGACCGTACGCGTCACGGGCGACGACGTCGCGGCCGTCTTCCGGCGCACCGAGGACGCCGACGCCGAGTCCCGGCCGGAGGACTACCGGGGCCGGCCGGTGCCCGAGGCCTACGTCTGGTGCAACCTCACCTCCGGCAACGGCACCCGCGCCCTGTGGCTGCTCCTCCTGCCCTTCATGGTGGTCAACCTCGCCCACTGGATGCGGCCCACCGCCGAGGGCAGGACGCGCACCGTCCGCCTCTACGGCCTGCTGGTGCGGCTCGCCGGGCTGACCCTGACGGTGCTGCTGGTCGCCGCGGCCTGCGAGGTCGCGCTGGACCTCGTCGCCTGGCAGTGCGCGGGCACGCTGCGCTGCGCCGAGCGGCACTCCTGGCTGGGGTTCCTGTCGCCGGCGATGTCGGACGGCGGCTGGTGGAGCGCGCCCGGCCGCAGGCTCGCCCTGGCCGCCGCGGTGCCCGCCGCGCTCACCGGCCTGCTGTGGTACCTGTCGCTGCGCACCTGGCGGGCGTACGAGTCCCAGCAGCCGATCGACCGCGGCACGGCACCCGAGGAGGAACCCGCCCGCAACGCCCTGAGCCGGCCCGGATTCTGGTACGGCCGCCGCCTGGTGGCCCGGCTGCGCGCCGCGCACACCGCCGCCGCCCTGCTGACGGTCGCCGCGGCGGTCGGCGTACCGGCGGCCCGGTTCGACCGCCGGGACGGCGGACCCGCGCCGCTGGACACACTGGGCTGGCTCCTGACGGCGGCGCTGACCGCCGGGGCAGTCGCCGTGGTCGCCGTGGTCTGCCGCCGTGGCCGCAGCGAGAGGTGCCTCGACCGGGCCCTGGACGAGCGCCTCGTCCGGCGCCTGCCGCTCGCGGCCCTCCTCCTGTTCGCCGGCGCCCTGCTGTACGGCGGCTGGGCCCGCCCGGGGTGGACGTCGGCCGGCCGGCTGCCCGGGGACACGGCCTTCGGCGGGCTCGCGCTGACGCAGGGCCTGCTGGTCATCGTGCTCGCCGTGGTCGCGCACCTGCTGCACCGCAGCCTCCCCGACGCCCGCGCCGCGATCCGCGGCCTCGGCGGCCCCGCCGTCGCCATGCTGGCCTGCGCGCTGGGCGGCGTGATGTCCGGCGGCGTCTCCCAGCGCGTGTCCGACTGGCTGGACGGCACCGACGCCTCCATCGAGGGCCCGCCCGTCCTGCTGACCTGGCAGGCGTCCGTCATCCCGCCGCTGCTCGTCGTCGTGCTGCTGATGTGCGCCGTCCTCGCCCGGCACACCTGGCGCCTCGTCCGCGCCGAACGGGCCGCCGTGGAGGACGGCCACGCCGACGAGGCCGGAGACCCGGGACGCACCCGGCGCATCGCGTTCGCCCGCGCCACGGCCGGTCTCACCGACCGGGCGCCCCTCCTCGTCGCGATCACCTCCGCCGCCACCCTGCTGCTGGGCGCCGCGGCCCTGGTCGGCGCGATGACGACCGACCGGTCGCCCGCCGACGCCGCACGGGGAACGCCCGCCGCCGTGCACGGCGCCGCCGAGACCGCGCAGGCCCTGGGCTCCTGGCTCATCGGCCTCGGCTTCATACTGTTCGTGACCTGGGGCAGGCGTGCCTACAAGGACGCCTCCGCGCGGCGCACGATCGGCATCCTGTGGGACGTCGGCACCTTCTGGCCGCGCGCCGCCCACCCCTTCGCCCCGCCCTGCTACGCCGAGCGCGCGGTCCCCGACCTGACCTGGCGGATGGCGTCCTGGACCCGGGCGACCGGCGGACGGCTGGTCATCTCGGGGCACTCCCAGGGCAGCGTCCTCGCCGCCTCGGCGGCCTGGCAGCTGGAGCCGTCGGCCCGCAAGCGGGTCGCCCTGCTCACCTACGGTTCCCCGCTGGAGCGGCTGTACGGCCGCTGGTTCCCCGCCCACTTCGGACCGGCCGCGCTCGACTCCCTGCACGCGGAGGTCGACTGCTGGCGCAACCTGTACCGGCCCACCGACCCGATCGGCGGCCCGGTGCGGCTGCCCGGCGACTCGGGCCCCGCCGTGGACCGCGCCCCCCTCCAGGACCCGCTCAGCTACGGCCGCACCGCACTGCACCCCCTGCCGGCACCGATCCTCGGTCACTCCGACTACCAGGCCGATCCGGCCTTCGCCGAGGAGCGGCGGCGCCTGCTGGCCCGGCTGCGCCCGGAGGTGCCCGCCCCGCGCCGCACCGGCCGGCCGGAGTCCGTTCCGGCGGCGGACGACGGGCCCGGATCCTGCTGAGGCGACCGCCGGTGCGCTACGGCAGCTCCGGCAGGTCCTCGGCGTAGAGCAGCGTCAGGTCGTCCGTGCTGGGGTCGGGCTGCTGGGCGACCCGGCTCGCGTGCCGTTCCACCATCGCCTCGAAGGTCTGGCGTGCCGTGCGGCCGTTGCCGAAGGCCGGGCCCTTCGGCAGCGCGGTGAAGTACTCCGTCAGCGCCTCGGCCGTACCCGGCGCCAGCCGGTACTCGTGCTCGTCGGCCTGCTGCCGCACGATCCGCAGCAACTCCTCGGGCCCGTAGTCGCCGAAGGTGATGGTCCGTGAGAAGCGGGACGCCACCCCCGGGTTGACGGACAGGAACCGCTCCATCTCCGCCGTGTACCCCGCGACGATGACGACGACCGAGTCCCGCTGGTCCTCCATGAGCTTCACCAGCGTGTCGATGGCCTCCTTGCCGAAGTCGCGGCCCGCGTCCTCGGGGGAGAGGGCGTACGCCTCGTCGATGAACAGCACGCCGCCGTGCGCCCGCTGGAACGCCTCCTGGGTGCGGATCGCCGTGGAGCCGATGTGCTCGCCGACCAGGTCCACCCGGGACACCTCCACGAGGTGCCCCTTGTCCAGCACGCCGAGGGAGGCGAGGATCTCGCCGTACAGCCGGGCGACGGTGGTCTTGCCGGTGCCCGGGGAGCCGGTGAAGACCAGGTGGCGTTTGACCGAGGCGGCCTTCAGGCCCGCCTGCCGGCGGCGCCGGCCCACCTCGATCATGTCGGTCAGGGCCCGCACCTCGCGCTTGACGCTGTCCAGGCCGACCAGCGCGTCCAGTTCGCCCAGGACCTCCTTCGACGTGCGGGCCGGCTCCCGCGGTCCGGCGTCCGCGATCAGGGACTCCTGCTCGGTACTGCGCTGGCCGGGGATCGAACCGAGGAGCCCCGCGGACCGGCCCGCGGTCTGCACGACCGGCTCCGGTGGCGCGGGTGCCGCCGGACCGCCGCTCTCGTCGCTGGTGCAGTCCTCGACCAGCGGACCCGAGTCGGACCCCGCGTCCGGGCCGGCGTCCGCGAACTCGTACCCGCCGCGCGCGCACCGCTCCGTGCGGCACTTGCGCAGCGTCGTACGGCAGCCGTCGATCACGTGGAAGCCGTAGCCGGCGCTGCCGGTCACACGGCAGCCGAGGAAGCTGCCGCGGCCCCCGGCCGACACGTAGACCCCCGCCTCCGAGGGCGAGTCGACCGTGCAGCGCTCGATGGTCGGGTCGGCGCCCTTGGTGACGATCACGCCGGTGCGGTTGCCGTCCAGGGTGCAGTTGTTGAGGGTGCCGCCGCTGCCGTGGTCGCGGAACCAGGCGCCGGTCGCCGCGTCCCGGATGCGGCAGTCGTCGAGCTGGGCGGTGGCGCCGTCGCTGACCGACACCGCGGTGTTGCGGACCTGGGAGAGGTCGCTGTCGACCACGTCCACGCGGGAGCCGCGGTCCAGGACGAACAGCGCGTCCGGCACGTCGTGCACCCGGCAGGAGTCGAGCACCGCGGTGGCGCCGTCGCTCACCCAGACCGCGGGATAGTCGCCGGTGCTGTCGAAGATCTCGCACTGGTTGGCGTCCACCCGCGTGCCCGGGTCCCACACCGACAGGCCGTTGCGGCCGAACTGGCGGACGGTGGTGCGGGTCAGGGTGAGGACGGAGCGGGAGCGCAGGTCGACCGCGTTCTCCGGGATGTCGTGGATCCGGCAGTCGGCGAGGGTGAGCACCGCGTCCGTGTCGAGGGTGATGCCGTCGCCGGTGGTGCGGTGCACGTCGCAGTCGGTCAGGTGCGCGGTGGCGCGGCCGGTGACCTGTACGCCGCTGCCCCGTACCTCGTAGACCTCGCAGCCCACGGCCTCCAGCGCGGAACCCTCGCCCGTGGCCGTGAGGCCCGAGCCCGCCGCGTGGTGGATCCGGCAGCGGTCCAGCCGGGGGTGCGCGCCGGAGCGCACCGCGACGCCCGCCTGACCGGCCGAGACGACCTCGCACTCCTCGAAGACACCGCCCCCGCCGTCGAGGACGGCGATACCGACACCGGCCGGGTTGTCGACGGTGCAGCGTCGCACCGTGGGACGCGCGCTCGCGCGCACCTCTATCCCGGAGGCCGAACGCGCCACCACCCGCAGGCCCAGCAGCTCCGGCGTACCGTCCTCGACGAGGACCGCGGGAGCCGCCGCGTCCTGGCCCTCCACGTGCAGGTCCTGGATCACCGCCGCGGCCCGCACGGTCAGCGGGACACCGTCGACCGGCGCGATGCGCACCGAGCCCTGTCCGCCCTCGGGCCCGCGGAGGGTCACCGCACGCTGGACGACCAGGTTCTCCCGGTAGGTCCCGGGGGCGACGGTGAGGACGTCCCCGTCGGCCGCGGCCTCCAGGGCGGCGGCGAGCGATGCGTACTCACCTGTGCGGCGCCGCCACCGCGAGGTGCCGGTGTGCGTCACCTGGACCGTGCCCTGTGCCATGGCGTTGCTGTGCCCCCACCTCGTCGTACGCGGGTCGTCGCCGATTCGGTTCGGCCGGTCCACCGTAGCGTGCGCGCAGGTGGTGAGTTGACCGGAGGCGGAAGCCCATCAGCTGCCCGTGCCGGCCCTGCCCCAGTCCGGCCCCGCCCGTTGCCACTCCTGGTCCAGGCGGGCGTACCGGCGGCGGACCATGCGCCAGACGACGAACCGCCGACCGGCCTCGACCAGGGCCGCGGTCCCCAGGGCTGCGCCGAGCCCGGCGAGGGCGGCGTGCGTCGTGGCGCTGGCGGAGTCGAGCGGCCGGGCCACCGCCCTGCCCTGCCCGTCCGTCCACAGTGCGAAGCGGTCACCTGCGTGGGGGTCGTCCAGGCCGGCCGTGACCGGCCCCTCGTGTCGCGAGCCGTCCGGCGCGGACCAGCCGGCGAGGACCCGGCTGCGCAGGTCCCCGCCGGCCGCGCCCTCCGGGTCGAGGGTCAGCGGCGGACGCTCCAGGGTGCGTATCACCGTGGCCGTCACCCGGTGCCGGGACTCGTGCTGCTCGCGCACCGAGCGCTGGAGGACGTCCTGCACCGCCCCGCCCACGGCCACGCCGATCAGGGGCGCCACGAGAAGGATCGAGAGCAGTCCGGCCAGGGCCACCCAGGCCTCGGAGAGGTCGGTCCTGCGGCACAGCGGATTGTGCCGCCAGTGCCAGAGCCCTCCGATCGCCCGCACGGTCAGCTCACCCCTCCCGCTCGCCCCCGGCCGAGTCGTACCCACGCGGGCCGTCGGGGGGACTCCGTCCTGCGCGGACGACCCCCCACCGCGCTTCTCGCGCAACTCTCATGAACCCCAACGCCCCGGGCCGTGGCCCGGGTTCCCGCGCTCCGGCGCCTGACCGGAATCCGTCCGTGGGAGGGCGACGGGTCACTCGACGACCCGTACCGGGTCGCCGACCCGGACCGTGCCGCGGCCGACCGGCACCAGGTTCTGCCCGAACACCAGCTTGCCGTCGACGCGGCGGTGCCGGCCGAGGCTGTGCAGCGGCTCCCTGCCGCGCCCGGCGGTGCCCTGGTCGGTGGTGGTCACGACGCAGCGTCCGCACGGCTTGGCGACCCGGAAGGTGACCTCGCCGACGGAGACGAGGGACCAGTCGTCCTCGGCCCAGGCCGCGGTACCGGAGACGACCACGTTCGGCCGGAAGCGCTCCATGGGCAGCGGGCCCTCGTCCGCGTGCTCCCCCTCGGCGATCAGGGAGTTGAGGGCGTCCAAAGAGGCCGTCGTCGTCAGGAGCAGCGGATACCCGTCGGCGAAGGTGACGGTCTCCCCGGGCAGCCCGTACTGCGGGTCCACGGGCCGGCGGGTGGCGGGGTGGTCCAGGTACACCAGCCGCACGTCGATGCCGAGGAAGGCGCTGAACCAGGCGTGCGCGGACTCGTCCTCGGCGGGGACCGCCTCGACCTTGTCGCGGAAGACCTGGGTGACGACGGTGCTCGTCGCGCGCGGGACCGGCACCGTCAGCGGCTCCCGGCCGGGCGCGGACAGCCGGAGGCCGCCGCCGGGCAGAAGCTCGGCGGCGGCCAGGGCGAGGCGCGGCTGCTGGCGTTGCGTGACGACCTTTCCCCCGTCGTCGATCAGCATCCAGCGGCGGTCTCCGGCCAGCCCCCAGGGCTCCACGACGGCCTCCCGGAGCGACAGGCTCCGGGACGACTTGACCGGATGGACGTGGATCGACTGCAGTCGCGCGTTCCCCATGACGCCATCGTGCCAGGTGGCACCGACAGACCCCGGGGTCGGCTCAGTAGCCGCGGTACTGCTGCTGGTGGTACGGGTCCTGGTACGGCGCCGGCGCCGGCCGGGGTGCCGCGGGACGCATCGCCTCGTAGCCCGCCGGGCCGGGAGCGGCCGGCCGGGGCTGCTGCTGGTACTGGGGGCCGGGGTACCCGCGGGGCGCGGTCGCCTGTTGCGGGATGTACGCGGCGGGGGCCTGCTGCAGCGGGGCGGGCTGGGCCTGCTGCGGGTAGCCGTAGGAGGGTTGCGAAGGTGCCGCCGGGAGGGCGGGCAGGGCCGACGGGAGGGCCGGCAGGTGGCTGGGCGCGTCGTACGCGGCCGGAACCCGGATCGGGGCGATCTGCGGAGTGCCCCGTTCGGCGACGAGGGAGTCGTAGATCGGGGTGTCCGGGAAGGAGGCGGAGTAGTAGCCGCCGCCATAAGTGGAGCGGGGGGAGGTCATGGCACATAAGTTAAGCCCACGATGTGCTGGTTGGGGAGACCGATAAGAGGGTTGTTTTCCGTGTCCGCGACGCCCTGGTACCACCAATGGGAGCGAACGCGCCGAAATGGGGCGTCACGCCACGCTCTCCAGGGGTAAAGGCCGAGTTCCGGGCGGGTTACCGGCGGTTGTCCCCCCGTCTTCGCACACTCCTCGCCAGGGGTGGGTGGCGGGGGAGCGGGTTGACGCGGAAAACTGGCGGACCCGCCGGGAAACGGCCCGGCTCGGTGGAACGTGATGGGGGCGGACATGTCGATGTCGAAAGGTTCCAACACCCCGGTGCCGACGACGGCGCTGCGGGTGGAGCTGGGCTGGCGGTCCGGCCCCGGGGTGCCCGACGCGGACGCCTCGGCCCTGCTCCTGGTGGGCGGGAAGGTCCGCTCCGACGCGGACTTCGTCTTCTACAACCAGTCGGCACACTCCTCCGGAGCGGTCCGCCACGAGGGCAAGCGGGAGGCAGGCGGCCGGGTGACCGACAGCCTGCTCGTCGACCTCACGCGCGTGGAGCCCGCGATCGAGACCGTCATCCTCGCGGCCTCCTCCGACGGTGGATCGTTCGGCAGGGTGCCGGAGTTGTACATCGAGGTCCGCGACGCCGCGCGGAACACCGTGGCGGCCCGCTTCGACAACCCGGGCGCGACGGTGGAGACCGCCTTCGTGCTCGGCGAGTTCTACCGGCGCCAGGGTGCCTGGAAGTTCCGGGCCGTCGGCCAGGGTTACGACAGCGGGCTGGAGGGCCTGGCCACGGACTACGGCATCTCGGTGGACGAACCGCAGCAGGCACCGCCGGCCGCCGCGCCGGCCCCCACCGCGCCGCCCCCGGCCCCTGCCGTGACGCGGCCGGCCACCGCCCCGCCGCCCGCTCCGGCCGCACCCCCCGCCGAGCCGGTCCGGCTGACCAAGGTCACGCTCACCAAGGCGGCGCCCTCCGTCTCCCTGACCAAGCAGGGCGGCACCTCCGGCGCCCTGCGGGTCAACCTCAACTGGGAGGTGCGCAAGCAGTTCTCCGGCTGGGCCCGCAAACTGGGCCGCCCGGTCGCCATGCACGACGACCTCGATCTCGACCTGTGCTGCCTGTACGAACTCACCGACGGCAGCAAAGGCGTCGTCCAGGCCCTCGGCAACGCCTTCGGCGCCCTCCACCAGCCACCCTTCATCCACCTCGACGGCGACGACCGCACCGGCGCCGTGGCGAGCGGCGAGAACCTCACGGTCAACCTCGACCACAAGCAGTACTTCCGGCGCGTCCTCGTCTTCGTGACCATCTACGAGGGCGCCCGCTCCTTCGCCGACCTGCACGCCACGGTCACCCTCCAACCGCAGTACGGCGCCCCGATCGACTTCTCGCTCGACGAGTGCACGGTCCCCTCGACCGTCTGCGCCCTCGCGTTGATCACCAGCACCGGCAGCGACCTGGTCGTCCAGCGCGAGGCCCGCTACCTGGTGCCCGAGCGGGGCGTGAGCCCGCAGCGCACGGTCGACCACGCCTACGGGTGGGGCATGAACTGGACCCCCGGCCGGAAGTGATCAGCCACCCGCGGCGGGCCGGCCCTCGTCCGGCACGACCGCGGGACGTGCGTAGGTGCGGCCCTTCCAGGCCGCACCGCGCCCGCGGTGGTGCTGCACCGCCGAGTCCACCGTCATCAGCAGGTACAGGAACGCCGTGAACGGCAGCAGCGGAGCGAGCCACCCCGGCTGCCGGTAGTGGCGGAGCATCGGCAGGTAGGTGCCCGCCATCACCAGCCACGCCGCGGCGCCGAGGACGGCCGCCGCCGCGGACCCGGTCACCGCGCCCACCACCACGGCCACGGGCGGCACCAGGTACACGAGCACCAGGCCGGCCACGGTCCCGGCCAGCAGCAGCACGTTGTGCCGCAGTTGCGCGTACGCACTGCGCGAGACCATCCGCCACAGGTCGCGCAGGCTCGGATAGGGGCGCACGCTGTCCACCCCGTCCGCGAGACCCAGCCAGACGCGGCCGCCGCGGCCCTTGACGGCCCGGGCGAGGGCCACGTCGTCGATGACGGCGTGCCGGATGGCGTCCGGGATCCGCGCCCGCTCGGCAGCGTCGGCGCGCATCAGCACACAGCCCCCCGCCGCGGCGGCCGTTCCCGTCCCGCGACGCCCGCGCTCCCCGGAGATCCACCGGAACGGGTACAGCTGCGCGAAGAAATACACGAAGGCAGGCACCACCAGCCGCTCCCACCCGCTCTCCACGCGCAGCCGGGCCATCTGCGAGACGACGTCGAAACCGCCCGTGCGGGCCGCCGCCACCAGCCGTCGCAGACTGTCCGGGGCGTGCGCGATGTCGGCGTCCGTCAGCAGCAGGTACTCGGGTCCGCGCCCCCGGGCCAGGCCGACACCGTGCCGCACCGCCCACAGCTTGCCCGTCCAGCCGGCCGGCACTTCCCCCGGTGAGGCCACCGTCAGCGGCAGCCCGCCGTGCTCGCGGGCCAGCTCGCACGCCAGCCCGCCCGTCCCGTCGGTGCTGCCGTCGTCGATCAGGAAGACCTCCGCCCGCCCGGGGTAGTCCTGACCCAGCAGCGACGGCAGGCTCGCACCGAGGACGGCCGCCTCGTCGCGCGCCGGGACGACGACGCACACCGAGGGCCAGTCGGCGGGCTCCCGCAGCTCGGGCAGCCTCACGTCCGTACGCCAGAAGAAGCCCCGGGCGAGCAGCAGCCACAGCCAGGCGGCGAGGGAGAGGGCGGGAACGACGGTCACGGCGGAAGACCACACATCGGCGCTCACGTGCGCAGTGTGCCCCACGACAGGGGCCCGCGGCGGACCATCGACTATGGTGGCCGGGTGAAGATCGCGCTCATGGACTCCGGAATCGGCCTGCTGGCGGCCACCGCCGCGGTACGGCGCCTGCGACCGGACGCCGATCTCATCCTCTCCCTCGACCCCGACGGCATGCCCTGGGGTCCGCGCACCCCCGACGACCTCACCGGGCGCGCCCTCGCCGTCGCCGAGGCCGCGGCCGCGCACCGTCCGGACGCCCTGATCGTCGGCTGCAACACCGCCACCGTGCACGCGCTGCCCGCGCTGCGCGAACGGTTCGAGCCCGCACTGCCGGTGGTCGGCACCGTCCCGGCGATCAAGCCCGCCGCGGCGGGCGGCGGGCCCGTGGCGATCTGGGCGACGCCCGCCACCACCGGCAGCCCGTACCAGCGCGATCTCATCGAGCGGTTCGGTGGCGGCGCGGCGGTCACCGAGGTGCCCTGCCCGGGGCTCGCCGACGCCGTCGAGCACGCGGACGAGGCGGCGATCACCGCGGCCGTCGCCGCGGCGGCCGCCCTCACCCCCGACGACGTGACGACCGTCGTCCTGGGCTGCACCCACTACGAACTGGTCGCCGAACGCATCCGCGCCGCCGTGCAGCGCCCCGGGGCCCCGCGCCTTGTCCTGCACGGCTCCGCGGGCGCCGTCGCGGCGCAGGCCCTGCGCCGGATCGGGGCCCGTCCCGAGCCGGGCGCCCCGGCCGAGGGCACCCTCACCGTGCTGCTCAGCGGACGCGAGGGCGTGCTGCCCGCCGCCGCGCTGACGTACGACGAGGGCCGGCTCCTGCGCACGGTGACGCCCGCGCGCTGACCGACGGCACGCCCGGTCGGCCCAGTCACCCTGTGCGACCGACTACCCACGCAGCGAAACCTGGGTAACCTCATAGCCATGAGGCATCGCCACGGCGAGACCATCCCCCCACCGGACGTCTGGACCGGACGCGCCACCAACCGGGTCCAGTGGTTCCTGGCGCTCATCGGCGCCGCCTGTGTGGCGTTCGGCATCGCGCTGGCCGTCGAGTCGGCCTGGGAGTCCGGCGTCGCCCCGCTGGCCATGGCCGTCGTCGGCTGCATCGCGGCGGGCCTCCTCGTGCTCTTCGGGACGCTGGCCTTCGTGCACGTCGCCCTGAGAGTCGACGAGGAGTGCCTGGAGGTGCGCTGCGGCCACATCGGCGTGCCCCGTCGCCGCATCCCGCTCTCCCAGGTGGTCGGCGCGGAGTTCGCCCCGCACGTCACCCCGCGTCACTGGGGCGGCTGGGGATACCGCTGGCGGCCCGAGAAGGGCACCGCGGTCGTCGTACGGCGCGGGGAGGGCCTGATCCTGCGCCTGGGCGACGGCCACACCTTCACGATCACCGTGGACGACGCGGAGGCGGCCGTCCAGGTCATCAAGAACCGGCTGCGTCCGAAGGCCCCCGGCCCGTCCGCCGAGCCCGCGCCGTAGGCACCGCGCCGGACAGCGCGTCCGGCCCGGTCACGGGGCCACCGCGCTGTCGGCGGCGCGCTCACCCGCCGTACACTCCGGGGGGTGACAGCCACCGCAACCTCCGTCGGCGAGTCGGATCGGACGCAGCCTCGGACCACGCCCGCCGCGCGCGTCGCCGCCCGGCTCCCGCGCCTCCTCCCGGCCGCCGCCGCCGCGCTCTCCGGAGTGGCGCTCTACGTCAGCTTCCCGCCGCGCGACCTGTGGTGGCTGGCCCTGCCTGCCTTCGCCGTCCTCGGCTGGGTGCTGCGCGGACGAGGCTGGAAGGCCGGCCTCGGGCTCGGTTACCTCTTCGGTCTGGGCTTTTTGCTGCCGCTGCTGGTGTGGACCGGCGTGGAGGTGGGCCCCGGCCCCTGGCTCGCCCTGGCCGTGATCGAGGCGATCTTCCTCGCACTGGTCGGCGCGGGCGTCGCCGCGGTGTCCAGGCTTCCCGGGTGGCCGGTGTGGGCCGCCGCCCTGTGGACCGCCGGGGAGGCCGCACGCGCGCGGGTGCCCTTCGAGGGCTTCCCCTGGGGCAAGGTCGCCTTCGGTCAGGCGGACGGCGTGTTCCTGCCGCTCGCCGCGGTCGGTGGCACCCCGGTCCTCGGGTTCGCGGTCGTCCTGTGCGGCTTCGGCCTCGCCGAGACCGCGCGGTGGGCCGTGCGGGCCCGCCGCACCCGCGAGGTACGGCGCGGCGCGGCCGCGGTGGCCCTGCTCTGCGTGGCCGCGCCCGTCGTGGGAGCCGTGGCGGCCCGGCCCCTGGTCGGCGATGCGGCGGAGGACGGCACCGCGACCGTCGCCGTGATCCAGGGCAACGTGCCCCGGGCCGGCCTCGACTTCAACGCCCAGCGGCGGGCCGTCCTGGACCACCACGCGCGCGAGACGGAGCGGCTGGCCGCCGAGGTCAGGGCCGGCAGGGTCGCCAGGCCGGATCTCGTGCTCTGGCCGGAGAACTCCTCGGACATCGACCCGTTCGCCAACGCCGACGCGCGCGCGGTCATCGACCGCGCCGTCAAGGCGATCGGCGCGCCCGTCTCGGTCGGCGGCGTCGTGGAACGCGACGGTGAACTGCTCAACGAGCAGATCCTGTGGGACCCGGACAAGGGCCCGATCGACACCTACGACAAGCGGCAGATCCAGCCGTTCGGCGAGTACCTGCCGCTGCGCTCGCTCATCGGGGCGATCAACGACGACTGGACCTCGATGGTCAGCCAGGACTTCAGCCGGGGCACCGAGCCGGGCGTGTTCACCATGGCCGGCACCAAGGTGGGGCTCGTCACCTGCTACGAGGCCGCCTTCGACTGGGCCGTGCGCTCCGAGGTCACCGACGGCGCCCGGATGATCTCCGTGCCCAGCAACAACGCGACGTTCGACCGCAGCGAGATGACCTACCAGCAGCTCGCCATGTCCCGCGTCCGTGCGGTCGAGCACAGCCGGACGGTCACCGTGCCGGTGACCAGCGGCGTGAGCGCGATCATCATGCCGGACGGGACGATCACCCAGCGGACCGGCATGTTCGTGGCGGACTCCCTGGTGCAGGAGGTGCCCCTGCGCTCCTCCCTGACCCCCGCCACCCGGCTCGGCGTGGTGCCCGAGATCGCCTTGGTGCTGGTCGCGGCCGGCGGGCTCGGCTGGGCCGTCGGCGCGGGTGTGCGCGGGCGGCGCGCCCGTGGCGTGTAGCCGTACGCCGACCGCACGCCCCGCCGGGGCACCGGGGGAGCCCCGGGAGCCCCGTTAGGGTCGGGGTATGGCTACTCCCGACTTCCTCCTCGACCTGCGCGCCACCGCCGGGCATCAGCTGCTGTGGCTCCCCGGAGTCACCGCCGTGGTCTTCGACGACGAGGGCCGGGTCCTGCTCGGCCGACGATCCGACAACGGACGGTGGTCGCTGATCGGTGGCATCCCCGACCCGGGGGAGCAGCCCGCCGCCTGCGCCGTGCGCGAGGTGGAGGAGGAGACCGCCGTCCGCTGCGCCGTGGAGCGCCTGGTGCTCGTCCAGGCACTGAACCCGGTCACGTACGAGAACGGCGACGTCTGCCAGTTCATGGACATCACCTTCCGCTGCCGGGCCGTGGGCGGGGAGGCCCGGGTCAACGACGACGAGTCGCTGGAGGTCGGCTGGTTCGCGGTGGACGCGCTGCCCGACCTCGGGCCGTTCGGGCAGCTCCGCATCAAGCAGGCGCTGTCCGACGCACCCACATGGTTCGAGACCACTGACTGCCTCTGAAATATGGGGCGTGCCCACATGGGGTGTGAGGGGGGCCCTCCCTAGGGTCGGAGCATGACCTCGCCCAGTGTCCTCCCGGCCCCCCACGCCCCCTCGCTCGACCTCGGCGGCCGTACCGCCCTCGTCACCGGCGCCGCCGGCGGCATCGGCCGTGCCTGCGCGCTGCGACTGGCCGCGGCCGGGGCCGAGGTCAGAGCGATCGACCGGGACGCAGGTGGCCTGGACGCGCTCGCCGGGAGCTGCGCGGACCTCCCGGGCAGCGTGGAGACCCAGGTCCTGGACCTGACCGACCTGGACGCCGCCGAACGCGCCGCCGCCGGCACCGACGTCCTCGTCAACAACGCAGGACTCCAGCTGGTGCGGCCCATCGAGGAGTTCCCGCCCGACGTCTTCCACACGGTGCTCACCGTGATGCTGGAGGCTCCCTTCCGCCTCATCCGCGGCGCCCTGCCCCACATGTACGGGCAGGGCTGGGGACGCATCGTCAACATCTCCTCCGTCCACGGGCTGCGGGCCTCGGCCTACAAGGCGGCCTACGTGTCCGCCAAGCACGGGCTGGAGGGCCTGTCCAAGACAGCGGCCCTCGAAGGCGCCGCCCACGGCGTCACCTCCAACTGCGTGAACCCCGCCTACGTGCGCACACCGCTCGTGGAGAAGCAGATCACCGACCAGGCCCGGGCGCACGACATCCCCGAGGAGCAGGTGCTGACCGACGTGATGCTGCGGGACAGCGCGCTGCGCCGGCTCATCGAACCGGAGGAGGTCGCCGAGGCCGTGGCCTACCTGTGCGGCCCGCAGGCCTCCTTCGTCACCGGCACCTCACTCGTCCTGGACGGCGGCTGGACCGCGCACTGAACCGCGTGCCGGCCCGCACCCCCGGCGGCCCTGTGGACAACCCGGACCGTCCGCGCCGGGTTGTCCACAGGGCTGCCGGGACGACCGTGCGATGGGGAATCCTGTGAGCATGTCCCGCGATCACCTGCAGTCCGCCGAGCGCTCCGTCCACGATGCCGGAGCGCCGGCCGGCGACGCCGCGGACCGGAGGCCCGCCGCCGTCGAGACACCCTTCCTCGAACTGCTGGCCCGGGGCGCCTCCGCCGACGCCTACGAGCAGCCGGAGCTGCTGGCCCGCGCCGAGGGGGGACCGGCGGAGCGACTCGCCGCGCTCGAACAGGCCAAGCGCCTCGCGCTCCGCGTGCGCTCGGAGCTGGAGGGCCGCCGACGCCGCGAGGCCGAGCTGTCGGCGCTCTTCGAGACCGCCCACGACCTGGCCGGACTGCGCGACCTGGACGCCGTACTGCGCGCGATCGTGCAGCGGGCCCGCTCGCTGCTCGGCACCGACGTCGCCTACCTCAGTCTCAACGACCCGGCCCGCGGCGACACCTACATGCGGGTCACCGAGGGCTCGGTGGCGGCGCGCTTCCAGCAGCTGCGGCTCGGCATGGGCGAGGGGCTCGGCGGCCTCGTCGCCCAGACCGCCCGCCCCTACGTCACCGACGACTACTTCAAGGACGCCCGCTTCCAGCACACCCGCACCATCGACGCGGGGGTCAGCGACGAGGGCCTCGTCGCGATCCTCGGCGTCCCCCTCATGCTCGGCCACCATGTGATCGGGGTGCTCTTCGCCGCGGACCGGCGGGCCCGCGTCTTCGAGCGCGAGCAGATCGCCCTGCTGGGCTCCTTCGCCGCCCTCGCGGCGGCCGCCATCGACACCGCGAACCTGCTCGCCGAGACCCGCTCGGCCCTCGCGGACCTGGAGCGGGCCAACGAGATCATCCAGGACCGCAGCGGTGTCATCGAGCGCGCCTCCGACGTCCACGACCGGCTCGCCGAACTCGTCCTGCGCGGCGGCGGCGTCCACGACGTGGCCGCCGCCGTCTCCCAGGTGCTGGACGGCACCGTCCAGTTCACCGAGGCAGCCGCGGCACCGGCGCACGCCCTGGAGGCCTCCCGCGCCGAGGGACACGCGGTGCCCCACCAGGCGGACTGGATCGCCGCCGTCGCCGCCGGCGACGAACTGCTCGGTGCACTCGTCCTGCGCGGCCACCCGGGACTCGACCCTGTCGACCAGCGCACCCTGGAACGCGCCGCGATGGTCACCTCCCTCCTGCTGCTGGCCCGTCGCTCCGCCGCCGAGGCCGAGCAGCGCGTCCGCGGCGAGCTGCTGGACGACCTGCTCGACGCCCGCGACCGCGACCCCCGCCTCCTGGGCGACCGTGCCCGCCGGCTGCGCGCCGACCTGGACGCCACGCACGTCGTGCTCGCCGCCCGCCTCGACGCCACCGCGGCCGACGCCGACCAGGAGGCGGACGCGCGCAGACGCCTGTGGGCCGCCGCCTCCCACCTCGCCGCGACCCGTCACGGGCTGGCCGCCGCCCGGGACGGCGGCACCGTGCTGCTGCTCCCCCTCACCTCCGGGGACGGCGCCACGGACCTGGCCCGCCGTACCGCCCGGCACCTCGGGACGGCCGTCCACGAGGCGGTCACGGTCGGAGCCTCGGCCCCCGTGGAGGATCTCACCGCCCGCCCCGACGCGGTGGCCACCGCGTACACCGAGGCGAGACGCTGCCTCGACGCGCTGCGCCTGCTGGGCCGCTCCGGCGACGGCGCCGCGGCCGAGGACTTCGGCTTCCTGGGCCTGCTGCTCGCCGGCGACCAGGACGTCACGGGTTTCGTCGAGCGCACCGTCGGCCAGGTCGTCGCCTACGACACGCGCCGCGGCACCGAACTCCTGCGCACCCTGGACGCCTACTTCGCCTGCGGCATGAGCCCCGCCCGCACCAAGGACGAACTGCACGTCCACGTGAACACGGTCGCCCAACGGCTGGAGCGCGTCGGCCGCCTGCTGGGCGAGGACTGGCAGAGCCCCGACCGCGCGCTGGAGATCCAACTGGCCCTCAGACTCCACCGGTTGGCGACGCCGACGGCATCGGCGACGCCGACACGGCACTGACCCCCGCACGCACGGGCGTGCGGGGGCCGGTCCCGGAGCGGGTCAGAGACTGCGCGCGCCCGGTGCGCGGGAGGCCGCCGCCTCCGCCTCCTGGCTGAGCCCGGCCTCGCCCGCGTCCCCGTCCGCGGGGGACGGCTCGACCTCGGCGAGGTCGCGGTGGCGGGTCTCCTTGGCCACACCCACGGCGATCAGCGTCAGCACCACCGAGGCGATGACGTAGAGGGAGATCGGGGTGGAGCTGTCGTACGCGCTGAGCAGCGCGGTGGCGATCAGCGGTGCGGGGGCACCGGCGGCGACCGAGGCGAACTGCGCCCCGATGGAGGCACCCGAGTAGCGCATCCGGGTCGCGAACATCTCCGAGAAGAAGGCCGCCTGGGGCGCGTACATCGCGCCGTGCAGCACCAGGCCCACGGTGACCGCGAGGAGCAGACTGCCGAAGCCGCCGCTGTCGATCAGCATGAAGAACGGGAACATCCACAGCCCGACCCCGGCCGCGCCCAGCAGGTACACGGGGCGCCGGCCGATCCGGTCCGACAACGCGCCCCAGCAGGGGATGACGACGAAGTGCACGGCCGACGCGATGAGCACCGCGTTGAGCGCGGTCTGCTTGGACACGTCGGCGGCGGTCGTGGCGTAGACGAGGATGAAGGCCGTGATGACGTAGTAGCTGATGTTCTCCGCCATCCGCGCGCCCATGGCGATCAGGACGTCGCGCCAGTGGTGCCGCATGACGGCGACCAGGGGGAGCGGCTCGGCCTCGGCCTTGCGCGTCTCGGCCTGGGCCAACGCCTGTTTGAAGACGGGTGATTCGTCGACGGAGAGCCGGATCCACAGGCCGACCATCACGAGGACGCCCGAGAGCAGGAACGGTATCCGCCAGCCCCAGCTGTTGAACGCGGCGTCGGACAGCAGAGCCGTCAGCAGCGACAGCACACCCGTCGCCAGCAGTTGCCCCGCCGGCGCACCGGTCTGCGGCCAGGAGGCCCAGAAACCGCGCCGCCGCGCGTCCCCGTGCTCCGACACCAGCAGGACGGCCCCGCCCCACTCGCCGCCGAGCGCGAAACCCTGGACCAGCCGCAGCACGGTCAGCAGCACGGGAGCGGTCGTGCCGATGGTGGCGTGCGTGGGCAGCAGCCCGATCGCGAAGGTCGCCCCGCCCATCAGCAGCAGGCTGAGCACCAGCAGCTTCTTGCGCCCGAGCCGGTCGCCGTAGTGCCCGAACACCAGGGCGCCCAGGGGACGCGCCGCGAAGCCCACGGCATAGGTGAGGAACGACAGCAGCGTGCCGACCAGGGGGTCGGAGTCCGGGAAGAACAGCTTGTTGAAGACGAGGGCGGCGGCGGAACCGTAGAGGAAGAAGTCGTACCACTCGATGGTGGTGCCGATGAGGGAGGCGGCGACGATGCGCTTGAGGTTGCCGGGTGTCGGGGGAGCGGATGCTGCTGAGGCCATGTGCGCCACTTCCTCGTGTGCGGTGGGGACGGGTACGTTTCGGGACACCGTAGAAACGCGCAGGTCGAGCGCACATGTGGCGGGGCACCATAGTTGAGGGACCGGGTATACGTGCGGCCACCATGCTGGCTCCCGTCTTCACCTCTCCCGTGCTGATGCGGTGCTGACTACGCCGCGTCGAATGCGGCGCCGATCGGGTCCAGCAGGCGCTCGGTGGTCAGGCGCATCGGTACGCCGGGTGCCCGGCGGGCATGGTTGACCCATCAACCAGTTGCCTCTAGCGTAGGTGACGCGTCAACCACTTGGTGTGCGGGGCGCCGGCCCGGTCGTCCCGTATCCGCCTCACTCGGGGCCACGGGACGTCGGTGCACTGCCGGAGACCCGCGGACGCGAAGTGCCTGAAGGGGAATCTCGTGAGTACTGGGGTCAAGGCCGGACTCGGCGCGCTGCTGACGCCCGAGGAGAGTGTGCTCGTCCTCGTCGACCACCAGCCGTTCCAGGTCGCCAACCTGCACAGCCACGAACCGACGATGGTCATCAACAACGCCGTGGGGCTCGCCGAGGCAGCCAAGGTGTTCGACGTTCCGACCGTTCTGACCACCGTCCTGGAGGAGCGCGGCGGCTTCATCCTCCCGGGGCTGCAAGCGGTGTTCCCGGAGCAGAAGCCGATCAACAGGACCTTCATCAACACCTGGCAGGACGCGCGTGTCGTGGACGCCGTGAAGGCGACGGGACGCAAGAAGCTGATCATCGCCGGTCTGTGGACGGAGATCTGTGTGGCCATGCCGGCGATACAGGCGGTGGGGGAGGGCTTCGAGGTCTTCGTGGTCACCGACGCGTCGGGCGGTGTCTCCAGGGAGGCCCACGACATGGCGGTGCAGCGCATGATCCAGGCCGGCGTGGTGCCGATCACCTGGATGGCCGTGCTGGGCGAGTGGCAGCGGGACTGGGCCCGCGAGCGGACCGTGGCGGGTGTCGCCGAGGTCCAGGCGCGGCACGGCGGCGCCAGCGGGGTGGCCTTCGCCTGGGAGACGCAGCTCCTGGCCACGCCCCCCGGTGACCAGGTCTGACAGCCGCTGATCGGCGGACACGGCGTCGATCCCGGCGTCGGCGGACACGGCGTCGATCCCGGCGTCGGCGGACACGGCGTCGATCCCGGCGTCGGCGGCCACGGTGTCGACACCGGAGGTCGACTCCGTGGCCCAGGACGACCTGCTGCCCGGCGCCCTGTCCGCGTGCGCGAACCTGCCGTCAGCTCAGGCGAGTCGGGGGATTCGCCGTGCCGCCGGACTGCTCCCGCGCCGGGTCGTCCCGCGTCGGCTTGACGAGCTGGTCCATGGTGTCGACGACCGTGACTCGGCCCCCGTCTCCGGGGTCGGGGTCGGGCACGACCGATTCCGGGTCGACGAGGTGGACCTCGTGGCCGCTGAGCGTCAGCCGGCGCGCGACCTCCAGCAGCACGCGCCGTGCCACGTCGTCGATCGAATGGACCATGGTCAGGTCCAGAGCCACCCTCGTGTCCGAAGGCGGGACGGTCATGGCCTCCTGGACCACTCTCTCGGCTCCGGCGAAGCCGATGCCGCCCTGGAGTTGCAGGACCCGCAGCGCGTCCGGTCCGCTGCCCACGACATGGTGGGACCGCACGACGGCACGCGCGGCGGCGGGGGTCTCCATCACATGCAGACCCATGTCCGAGGAGAAGCGCTCGAACAGGGACACCCCGCGCACGCTGTTCCCGTGACGATCCAGTCGCGGTGAGAACGTCGCGATGCCGATCTGTCCGGGGAGCGCTCCGATCAGGCCGCCCGCCACCCCGCTCTTCGCCGGGATGCCGACCTGGGTCGCCCAGTCACCGGCGGCGTCGTACATGCCGCAGCTGAACATGACGCTCAGCACCTGGCGCACCACCGGTTCCGGCACCACCTGCTCGCCCGACAGAGGGTTCGTCCCGCGGTTGGCCAGGGTCGCGGCCATGATGGCCAGATCGCGCGTGGTGACGAGCACGGAACACTGGCGGGTGTAGCCCTCCACGACGGCCCCGGGGTCCTTGGTGAGGACCTCGTGGCTGCGGAGCATGTGGGCGATGGCGAGGTTGCGGTGCGCGTGCTCCATCTCCGAGGCACACACCGCGTCGTCCATCGTGAGCCGGCGGCCGGCGAACGCCGAGAGGCCCCGGCGCACGCGTTCCACACGCTGCTCCGGGGTGAGGTCCTCCGCGCCGGCCAGCGAGTGCACGGTGATCGCGCCGGCGTTGATCATGGGGTTGCGGGGGCGCCCGGTCCCGGTTTCGAGGGAGATCTCGTTGAACGCCTCGCCGGAGGGCTCGACGCCGACCTTGGCGAGGACGGGGGCGAACCCGTGATCGGCCAGGGCCAACGCGTAGACGAACGGCTTGGAGATCGACTGGATGGTGAACTCGATATCGATGTCACCGGCGCCGTAGACCTCTCCGTCGAGCATGGCGAAGGCCGCACCGAGGCGGTCGGGGTCCGCCGCCGCCAACTCGGGGATGTACCCCGCCGGCTCTCCCGAGGTGTCCGACTCCACATCTCGCAGCACCTCTGCCAGATAGTCGGGGATGATCGGCCGCACTGGTCCTCCATGTCCGTTTCCCGCCGGGCCCCAGGGCACGACGGTCCGTCCGGCTGTCTTCTGCTGCGCCTGCTCGCGCCCTCGCGTGCCTGGTGGCCGCGTCGGCCGCCCTGTCGTGGGGCTCCGGTCAGTCCGGCTGCTTCTCCATGTGGTCCAGGACGCGCTGGGAGAGCCGGCCGAGCGTGTTGAGCTGGTTCGGGGTGAGGGCGTCGACGAAGAGGCGACGGACGTGCTCGACGTGCTGCGGTGCGGCCTCCTCGATGGCTTCGTGACCGGCCGGGGTGGCGACGATGAAGGCTCCCCGTCCGTCGTCGGGGCATTCCTCCCTGGCCACGAGCCCGCGTTTCGCCATCCGTGTGATCTGGTGGGACATCCGGCTCTTCTCCCACTCCACGAGTTTGGCCAGATCGAGGAAGCGCATCCGCCCGTTGCCCCTCTCGGTGAGGCTGACGAGCACCACGTAGTCCGCCGCCGACAATCCGGAGTCGATCTGGACGCGTCGGGACAGCCGGCCGATGAGTTTCTCCTGCATGCGGATGAAGCTGTCCCAGGCGGCCTTCTGTTCCGGGTCGAGCCAGCGCGGCTGTGCGTCCATGGCGGAAGTCTAACGAGATCGTTGACACCTCATCCAGCGGCGCCGGGGACGCACCCTTCGCGGGCACCGCTCTCGCCATGGATAGGTTGATGTGTCAACCTGATGAGGTTAGGGTGGCGCCCTGGCCCCGAGATCCCGCCGTGTCGTGCGGGATCGGGCCCGACGAGGAGGACGCACGCATGACGATCGAAGTGAGCGACGTACCCGGGGCGAAGCGCTACGAAGCCCGTGTCGACGGGGAATCCAAGGTGGCGGGCGTCGCGGAGTACATCCGTACGGCGGAACTCGTGGCGTTCGTGCACACCGAGGTCGAGGCGGAGTACGAGGGGGCGGGGGTCGGGTCCGCGCTGGTCCGCACGGCCCTGGACGAGGCGCGCGCCGCGCGTCTGCGGGTGCTGGCCACCTGCCCCTTCTTCGCGGGCTGGATCAACCGGCATCCCGAGTACCAGGATCTGCTGTACCAGTCCCGCAGCAAGGTCAGCGACTGAGGAGCCGGGCAGTCGGCGGAGAGCGTTCGGCTCCGCCCCTGCGGCCCCGCGGCGTCGAACGCCGACATGACAACCACAGAACGGAAGAGGTGCTCTCGATGGTCGGTCCGGAAGGCGATACCGAGGCTCCGAGCGGCGGCCCGCTCGTCGGAGGCGACCGGCCGGCCGGTGCCCCCCGGGTCGATGTCCTGTCGGCGCGTGAGGTCCCGCTCGGCGGACCACGTGCGATGCGGGTGCGGCGCACGCTGCCCCAGCGGGCGCGCACGCTCATCGGCGCCTGGTGCTTCGTCGATCACTACGGTCCGCTCGACGTCGCCGTGTCGGGCGGCATGGTCATGGCTCCGCATCCGCACACCGGTCTGCAGACGGTGAGTTGGCTGTTCGGCGGAGAGATCGAGCATCGCGACACCCTCGGCACCCACGCCCTGATCCGGCCCGGCGAGGTGAACCTCATGACCGGCGGGCACGGCATCGCCCACTCGGAGGTCTCCACCCCGCACACCACCGTGCTGCACGGCGTCCAGTTGTGGGTGGCGCTGCCCGAAGAACACCGCGACGCCGCCCGGGACTTCCAGCACCACGTGCCCGAAGCCGTACAGGCCGACGGAGCTGAGATCAGGGTCTTCCTGGGGTCGTTGCTGGGCCGCACCTCCCCGGTCCGGACCTTCACGCCGCTACTCGGCGCCGAGATCGTCCTCGCACCCCGTGCGACCCTCACCCTCGGTGTGGACGGGGCCTTCGAGCACGGTCTCCTCGTGGACAGCGGGGACGTCCGCCTGTTCGACACCATGGTGCGGCCCGCCGACCTCGGCTTCGTCCCGCGGGGAGCGGAGACCCTGACGATGGTGAACGAGACCGACGCGCCGGCGCGGACCATCCTCCTCGGAGGGCCGCCCTTCGGAGAGGCGATCGTCATGTGGTGGAACTTCATCGGCCGCAGCCACGAGGACGTGGTGAAGGCCCGCGAGGACTGGGAGGCATCCTCCGACCGCTTCGGCCTGATCGAGGACTTCCCCGGCGGCCGCCTTCCCGCTCCGGCCCTGCCGAACGCCGTGATCACACCGCGCCGGAACCCGCCGACCCGTTGAGGTCCCCGTCGATGTCCCCGTTCACGTCCCCCAGGAGAGGCACAGCATGAGCGAGTCCACCACCCCCGCGGTCGTCGAACGGGCGGACGCCGAACGCCAGTACGAGATCCTGGTCGACGGCCGACGTGCCGGTCTGACCGCCTACCGTGACGCGGGCGTGCAACGTGTCTTCTTCCACACGGAGATCGACGAGGCGTTCGCCGGCCGGGGACTGGCCCCGCACCTGGTCCGGCAGGCACTCCTCGACGTGCGCGCATCCGGGATGCGGATCGTTCCGGTCTGCCCCTACGTCGCCAAGTTCCTCAAGCGGCACGACGAGTTCGCCGACATCACCGACCCGGTCACCCCTGAGGTCCTACGGTGGCTGAAACCGCAACTCGGCTGAGTGGTTCCGCCCCGGAACGCCGAGGCGAGTCGACGGCCGTCGTCATGAGGCGGCCTCCGGAGCGGTCCCGGCCGCGGCAACCGGCAGCGGCACCGCGGCCGTCAGCAGGAACATGCCCTTGCCGGCGGGCCCCGCCTCCAGGGTCCCGTCCACCGCGGAGAGCCGTTCACGCAGTCCCGCGAGCCCGGAGCCGCCCGAGCCCGACGAGGGGCCCTCCCCGGTCCGCTCCGTCACCCCGTCGTTCTCCACCGTCAGCACGACCCACCCCTCCTCGGCCCGCACCGTCACCGCGACGTTCTGCGCGTCGCCGTGCCGCAGCACGTTCGTGGTCGCCTCCCGCACCACCCAGCCGAGCGCCGACTGCACCTCGGCGGTCAGGCCGGCCGTCTCACCGATGACCACCGCTTCGATGCCCGCCGCCGAGAGCACCCCCCGGGCACCGGCCAGTTCCACCTCCAGGGCGGCCTTCCGAAAGCCGAGCACGACGTCCCGGACCTCCCGCTGCGACTCCCGAGCGAGGCGCTGCACCTCGCTCATCTGCTCCGCCGCCTCCACCCGGCCGCGCCGGGACAGCCGGACCGCCAGCTCGCTCTTCAGCGCGATCACCGCCAGGTTCCGGCCCATCACGTCGTGCAGGTCCCGGCCGAACCGCAGCCGCTCCTCGGCGACGGCGAGCCCGACCCGGGCCTCGTCGGCGTCGTCGAGCGCGTGCACCGCCTCGAGCAGCCAGACGGAGAAGAGCCCGGTGGCGGCGAGGAACGCCCCGGTCACCAGCAGAAGGCCCGCCGTGGTCAGTGCGGCGGGCCACGGCAGGCCCACCGCGCAGGCCACAGCCCCCGCGCCCACTGCGGAACCGCTCACCAGTCCGACGACATGCCGCCGGTCGTGATGCACCGCGAGCGCCATCACGCCCACGCCGAAGCCGTGCAGCCCCAGGCACACGCCGAGGGCCGTGCTCTCGACGTTCTCGCCCGCCGGACCGTGCTTCCCGATGACGAGAGAGGCGACCGCGAGGACGGCGGTGAGGCCCCCGAGCCCCCACAACTCCCGTACCGGCCGGGCCCGGCGCCCGAGCGCCCAGTCCAGCGTCCGTGCGACGGTCGCCGTGCACGCCACGGCATGCGTGACGACCATGAGCGCCCACACGGTCGCCAGCGGCGGTCCCACCTTCAGGTACGTCGTCAGACCGATGCCGGCGGTCTCGCACACCCCGCAGAAGTGGAACGACCACCGCGTGTACGTCTCCACCTTCTCCGGCGTGCTCTTGAGCCGCCACCACCTGCTGAGCCCGGGCATGCGTCCGCCGTTCCCCATCGTCCCGCACGTCAATGTCATGGCTCCCGGCGGATCACCGCGGCTGACCACGGCGCTCCCGCTCATGAAGTAGATGCGTCAACTATATTGAGGTGGTCAAGAGTGGTGTGGGGCAGACGTGCAACCCGACGGGAGAGAACCGGACATGCGCAATCCGACAGTGGCTCAGCAGATGGTCGACATTCTGCGGCAGGCCGGCGTGGAGCGGATCTACGGCGTGGTGGGGGACAGCCTGAACTCGGTGGTCGACGCGGTGCGCCGCACCGACGGCATCGAGTGGGTGCACGTACGCAACGAGGAGGCCGCCGCCTTCGCCGCGGCGGCGGAGGCGCAGCTGACGGGCAAACTGGCGGTGTGCGCCGGAAGCTGTGGTCCCGGGAACACGCACCTGATCCAGGGGCTCTACGACGCGCACCGCTCCGGTGCGCCCGTGCTGGCGCTCGCCTCGCACATCCCGTCCCATCAGATCGGGACGGGCTTCTTCCAGGAAACGCACCCGGAACGGCTGTTCACCGAGTGCAGCGACTACTGCGAGATGATCGGCACCCCCGGGCAGATGCCCCGGATCCTGCGGATCGCCATGCAGCGGGCCCTCGGCAACAACGCGGTGTCCGTCCTGGTCATACCCGGCGACGTTGCGCACGACGAGGCGACCCACCCGACGGGGAGCAGCGACCTGGTCACCGAGCGGGGGCGTGTCGTCCCGCCGGACACGCAGGTCGGGGCGTTGGCCGAGAAGCTGAACGCGGCCCGGAAGGTCATGCTGTTCTGCGGTGCGGGAGTGAGGGACGCGCACGCCGAGGTCATGGCGCTCGCGGAGAGGACCGCCGCCCCCGTCGGGCACACCCTGCGGGGCAAGGAGTGGATCCAGTTCGACAACCCGTACGACGTGGGCATGAGCGGTCTGCTGGGCTACGGCGCGTGCTACGACGCGATGCACGAGGCCGACCTGGTCGTCCTGCTGGGCACCGACTTCCCGTACAACGACTTCCTGCCGCAGGCGAGGACCGTGCAGATCGACCACGACGCGGGCCGCCTCGGCCGTCGCACCGTGCTGGAACTCGGCGTCCACGGCGATGTCCGGGAGACGCTGCGGTCCGTACTGCCGTTGGTCGAGGTGGAGCGGGACCGCGCCTTCCTGGACCGGATGCTGCACAAGCATGCCAAGTCCCTGGAGAAGGTGGTCTCCGCCTACACCCGCGACGTCGAGCGGCACACCCCCATCCACCCCGAGTACGCGGCCTCCGTCCTGGACGAACTCGCCTCGGACGACGCGGTGTTCACCGTGGACACCGGCATGTCCAACGTCTGGGCGGCGCGCTACCTCACCCCCAACGGACGGCGCCGGGTCATCGGTTCGTTCCTGCACGGCACGATGGCCAACGCCCTGCCGCACGCCATCGGCGCGCAGTTCGCCCATCCCGGACGCCAGGTGATCTCGATGTCCGGTGACGGCGGACTGGGCATGCTCATGGGCGAGCTGCTCACGGTGAAGCTGCACGACCTGCCGGTGAAGACCATCGTCTTCAACAACTCCTCCCTGGGCATGGTCAAGTTGGAGATGCTGGTCGAGGGGATGCCCGAGCACGAGACCGACCACGAGCCGGTGGACTACGCGGCGATCGCCCGCGGCGCGGGCATCGAGGCGATCCGCGTCGAGCGCCCCGAGCATGTCGCCGAAGGGCTCGAGCGAGCGCTCGCGCACGACGGGCCCTTCCTGGTCGACCTGGTGACCGATCCCAACGCGCTGTCGATCCCGCCGCACATCTCGGCCGCCCAGGTCAAGGGCTTCGCCTTCGCCGCCGGCCGGACCGTGCTCGACGGCGGTGTCGGCCGGATGCTCGACCTGGCCCGCGCCAACCTGCGGAACGTCCCACGTCCCTGAGGCAGCC
This sequence comes from Streptomyces sp. NPDC045956, assembly GCF_056430705.1. Lineage (NCBI taxonomy): Bacteria > Bacillati > Actinomycetota > Actinomycetes > Kitasatosporales > Streptomycetaceae > Streptomyces > Streptomyces sp. NPDC045956. Next base: position 331,233 of record NZ_JBWKKZ010000004.1, read on the forward strand.
GCCGCCCGGCACCGTGACCGGTCCCCCGGTGCGGGGCGGTGGTCAGGGGCGTGGGGCGTCCGGTCCGGCGGACGAGGGTTCGCGGATCTCGTCGAGTGACTCCTCCATGGCCTGCCTGGCCCGGGTGAACCAGTCGGCCAGTACGGCGGTCTCCTGTGGCGTGTAGTCGGCGGCGAGTTCGGCCAACCGCCGGTAGTGCGGGCCGTAGACGGCGAAGACCCGGGCGGCGGCATGCTCGTCCAGGACCACCCGGACCCGGCGTCGGTCCGCGGGATCCGGTTGCCTGCTCACGTAACCGGCACGTTCGAGACGGTTGATCACTCCGGTGATCGCACCCGTGGTCACGTTGGCGTGCTGCGCCAGGTCACCGGCGGTCAGGTGCCGTGGTCCGGCGCCGATGACATGCCCCAGGCACGTCAGGTCGGTGACGTTCAGTCCGAGCCTCTGGGCGATGTCGTGCTGGGACACCAGGGCGAGGGCGACCATGCGATCCATCGCGTCCAGCGCCTCCTGTGCTGTCGCGTCGTGACGCGGCTTGCCCTCCACCAATTATCTCCTTAGTATCTAAGAAACTTAGCTTAGAAGCTAAGAGTCTTGTCGCTCGGTGTCCTTGCCGAAGATACAAAGCCACGGGAGCACGTCATGAACCCCACCCACAGCGGCCACGACCACGGCCACACCGTCGCCGGCTGGACGGGTACCGGTACGGCGCTCGCGGGAAGCGTGGTGTCCGGCGGCTCGATGGTCACCACGTGGTACCCGGGAGTCGCTCTGGGGGCGGGCCTCATCGCCCTCGCGGCCTGCGTCACCTGGGTGCTGCACCTGGCCGGGTGGGGCAAGGCCGGCGGGCCCAGGCCCCTCTCCGAGCGCGACTGGCGGGTGAGGGACGCGGCCGCCGCGGAAGGCCACCCCGGGTGTGTCGGATGCCGGTTGGCCGGACGCGGCCGACGCGCCGCCCCCGCCGCAACCGTCGCCGCCGGAGCGACGGCGCACGCCGCCGCCGAGGGTCACCGGACACCGGCCCGCGGCCGAGCGGGGGAAATGGCCCCCGAGGCGGGCGCGGCGATCTGAAGGCGAGCCGCCGGGGCCGTCCGGGCGTCCCCCGTGGACCTGTCCGGGCGTGCGGGGGTGCTGCCCCGCGGCTCTAGTCGCAGGTGATCTCGTCGCGCGGGCTGTAGTGCGTGCGGAACGGCTCGCGCTTCACTTCCCGGCCGTCGTCGTGGAAGACGCGCTCCACGGTGACGTCGAAGCCCTCGAGCGGGGTCTGCGGCACGCACTGCTCGTCGGTGCTCACCCTCGTCTCCGGTTCCCGCACGGCGGTGCGCGGACCCTTGACCGACGTGATCTCGTCGTACTTCTTCGTACCGATGAAGTTGACGGTCAGCGAGGTGTCGGTGGACTCGGCCTGGATGTAGAGGGCCTTGCCGGAGTCGTTGGCGAACTTGAGGTCCAGGCTGCCCCAGGCGACCGTCGCCTCGCGGCCCTCGGGGTAGCGCTCGATGTAGAAGGAGTGGGCGCCGTACTCGACGGGCTTGACGCCCGCGAAGAACATGGCGTTGAAGACCGTGGTGGCCACGGCGGAGACGCCGCCGCCGGGCGCCTTCCGGTACTGGTCGTCGTAGATCATGACGCCGTCGACGAAACCGTTGGCCTCGGTGCGCTCGCCGACCGTCCGGTTGAAGCTCCAGGTCTCGTCCGGCATGACGACGGAACCGTTGATGAGGTCCACGGCCCGGCCCACGTTGGTCGTGCGGTAGGCGGCCGGTTCGAAACGGACGGTGAAGGAGGACAGCTTCTCGGTCAGTCCGAGGCGCGCCGCGTTCTCCCGGGTGACCTCCGGCCGCGTCTCCCGTGTGGTGACCGCGCCGGTGCGAGCGGTGCCCGCCTTGGTCAGCAGAGGCAGCACCGCCTTGCCCAGGGCCTTGTCGGTGACCTCCACGGCGGTCCTGGCGTCGGCGGTCACCACGGCCCGGTCGCCCTGGAGGCCCAGGCGGGCGTTCCGGGGGGTGGCGGGCAGGCCCTCCAGGGCGTCGGCCACCGTCGGCGCGGCACGCAGGCCCTCGCCGTCCAGCCTCGGTGCGAGCCTGCCCGTGTCGTCGGGCCGCATCGTCAGGTGCCGGCCCAGCACGGCCGGGGTGATCGTGAACCGCCTGTCGCCGGCGGTGAGGGTGACCGGTGCCGACATCGCGGGCTCCGCGAACGCGCGCACCGCCCGCCGGACCTCGTCCGCCGTGACCCGGGGCCTGGTCTCCCGCACGGGCAGCGCCGTGACCGAGTCCGCCGCGCCGCGCAGGAAGGGGGCGCGGAGCGTGCCGATCGAGGCGTCCACGTCCAGCGCGTACCCCGTGCGCGGGGCGACCTGCTCGACACGGCCGTCGTCGAAGGAGACGGCGCCGTCGCGGACCTTCGTGTCGGTCCTGCGGGCCAGCTTCCCGAGGGCGGCACGCGCCTTGTCCTCGTCGATCCGCACGACCGGTTCGACCTCGCCGCCCGAGCGGAACAGCCCGCCGATCACGCTGACCGGATCGGCGCCGGTGGACTCCGCCCGGTCCAGGGTTTCCCCGAGGTCGAAGGCCAGCCCCGCCTCCCGCGGATCGACCGCGGCCTTCCGGTCGCCGACCTGTACGGCCAGCTCCCGCGGGCCGCCCGCCACCAGGTGCCGCTCCAGTTCCCGGGTGGCCTCCGCGCGGCTCAGGCCCCCGATGTCCACGCCGCGCACCGTCGTGCCCGCTTCGATCTCACCGCCGGTGACGAGCAGCCCGACGAGGTAGAGGCCGCCGAGGCCGACCGTCAGCGCGCCGCCCGCCAGGGCGACGGGCGGGAGGGCCGCTGTCCGCGGGCGCATGGGTCTCCTGGAGGGTTGATGTGACATCCACCCGGCACCGCGGCCCGGTGAATGGAGCGCCGCGGGCCAAGCTACGCACATCCGTCCGCCAAAGGTATATCCAAGGTCACACCGGACGATCCGGATCATCGTCCACCGGGCTCGCTCCCCGTGGGCCCACCGGCACCGTGCCGGAACCCGACCGGCCCAGGACGTACGCATGAGCGGGCCGGTGGCCGCGGCCGACGCGCCAAGATCCGTACCTGATGCGGTCCGCGGTGTTCGATCGGGCGGGCGCCCCTTGTGCAGCTGGTGCCGCGTCCACACCTCGTCCATGAACTCCGGATGCCGACGTGTACTCGGGCCGGAACTCGTCCGGACCCGGCCCGATGACCCCCTCCAGCGGTGACGTCCTTCGGCGCTTCCTCGGTCATCGGCCCGCAGTAGCCCTGGAAGCGCAGGACGTGGGCCGCGTCGCCGCCGCGCGCCTCCCGCACCACGTCCTCGGCCCGGCCTGTGTACCGGGCGTGCCGCCCATCCGCATCGTGCCCCCCGATCACGCCGTCGCGCCCCACCACGCTCTCCGGAGGTACCCGGGAGGCTGGTACCCGGGAGGCGCCGGGCACCTCCGGCGCCTCCGAACGACCGAAGCGGACTTTCGAAACTGTCGAGGTCCGGCACCCGCTCCTTTCGCCCGCCGTGACCGGCTCTCCGTCGCGACGCGCCCTCCTGCCCGTGCGCGCTTGGAGGGCCGGGGGAGCGGCGCGCGATCGATAACGTTTTGAGTCGGCGCCCGCACGACCATTGACCGCAAATCCCGACTGACTTTACTGTCCGTCAGCATGGACTTTCGGTGATGGTGCCGAAACATTCGAAAGGCGAACGATGAAGACACGTGCGCGCTTGCCCAGACTGGTCGCCACCGGTGCGACGCTCGCCCTCGCGCTGAGCCTCGCGGCCTGCGGGGACGGGAACGGCGGGGCGTCGTCGGACGACGGCAAGATCCATGTCCTGGTCTACGGGGACGCCAGCAACAAGGTCGAGCAGCAAATCGTCGACACGTTCAACAAGACGTCCGACGTCAAGGCGGTCCTCGACACCATCCCCGGCGCGGACTACCAGACGAAGCTCCAGACGATCATCAACACCCCGCAGGCCCCGGACGTCTTCTTCAACTGGGGCGGCGGCAGCATCAAGCCGTTCGTCAAGGGCGACCTGCTGCTGCCGCTCGACGACTTCATCAAGAAGAACCCGGACCTCAAGGCGAAGTTCCTGCCGTCCGTCTTCGACAGCGCCGTCGTCGACGGCAAGCCGTACGGCGTCCCGATGCGCGGCACCCAGCCGGTCCTGCTCTTCCACAACAAGAAGGTCCTCGAAGACGCGGGCGTGCAACCGCCGAAGACCTGGGACGAGTTGATCGACGCGGTGGGCAGGCTCAAGGACGAGGGCGTCACACCGATCGCGCTCGGCGGCGGCGACGTCTGGCCCACCCAGATGTGGTTCCAGTACCTCTACGACCGCATCGCCGGTCCGGAGCTGTTCGCGAAGGCCGTCGGCGGCGACAAGAGCGCCTGGGAGAGCGCGGACAGCAAGAAGGCCCTGGACATGATCAAGGAGCTGGTCGACACCGGCGCCTTCGGCAAGAACTACGACTCCGTCAAGTACACCAACGGCGGCTCGGTCCAGCTGATGGCCTCGGGCAAGGCCGGCTTCGAGCTGATGGGCTCCTGGTACTACTCCCAGCAGCTGACGGACCACCCGGAGTTCGCCGAGAAGGACCTCGGATACACCGCCTTCCCGTCCGTCGAGGGCGGCAAGGGCGACCCGGCCAACGTCGCCGGCAACACCAACAACTACTACTCGGTGATGAAGAAGACCAAGCACCCCGAGGCCGTCGCCGAGTTCCTGAAGCTCATGTACTCCGACGAGTTCGTCAAGGCGCAGCTGGACATCGGCAACCTGCCGACCACGACCGACACCGGCAAGTTCATCGACGGCTCGGGCACCCCCGAGTACTCGCGCTTCCAGTACGACCTCGTCGCCGACGCCCCGTCGTTCCAGCTCTCCTGGGACCAGGCGTACCCGCAGAAGGCCAGCTCGGACCTGCACAAGGCCGTCCAGCAGTTCTTCAACGGACAGCTCGACACGGACGGCTTCGTCAAGGCCATGCAGGCCCTCCCGACCGACTGACGAACGGCTCATGACGACACAGATCACGAGTGCCCGGCCCGCCGCCGGACCCCGCAAGGAGTCCCGGCGGCGGCCGCCCGCCTCGTCCGCAACGACGGTGGGACGCCCCGGCTTCGCCTGGGCGCTGCCCGCCGCGATCTTCTTCGCCCTCTTCGCGATCGTCCCGCTGATCATGGTGGCGGTGCTGTCCTTCATGAGCTGGGACGGGATCAGCTCGCCCGAGTTCGTCGGCACGGACAACTGGTCGCGCCTCATCGACGACCCGGTCATGCTCAAGAGCATCTGGCTGACCCTGCTGCTGACCGTGCTCGGCGTGGTCCTCCAGACCCCGCTGAGCATCCTGCTCGGCGTCTGGGCCGCCGGCCACCAGCGCAACCGGGCCGTCCTGTCGGTCATCTACTTCATCCCGCTGCTGCTGTCCGCGACGGCCGTGTCCGTGCTCTGGCGGGCGCTGCTCGACCCGAACTTCGGCATCCCCGCGGACGCCACCTGGCTCTTCGGTGACGGCAACCTCTTCGGTGAACAGGCCACCGCCATCGGGGTGCTGGCGTTCGTCAGCACCTGGCAGTTCACCCCGTTCCACACGCTGATCTACCAGGGTGCCGCCCGCGCGGTCCCGCAGGTGCTCTACCAGGCGGCGGAGATCGACGGGGCGGGCCGCTACCGGCAGTTCTTCCACATCACGCTGCCACAGCTGCGCACCTCCATGATCACCTCGATGATCCTGATGATCGTCGGCGGCCTGACCACGTTCGAGACGGTCCTCATCCTGACCCAGGGCGGACCCGGCACCGACACCACCATCAGCGCCTACTACATGTACGACAAGGCCTTCAAGAGCTTCGACTACGGCACCGGTTCCGCGGTCGCCCTGGCCCTGGTCGTCGCGGCCACGATCATCTCGCTGATCGTCGTCCGGGTTTCCGGCTACGACAAGATGCGCAGTTCCGCGGAGGGTGTGTCATGAGGCGCCGACCGAACTACCTGGCCGGTGCCGGCTCGCTCGTCTGGCTGCTCCTGGTCGGCCTGCCGCTGTACGTGATGTTCGCCGCGACCCTGCGCACCCGCCAGGACTACGCCGAGAACGGCCCGGTCTCCCTTCCGGACAGCTTCACGCTGGACAACTACGTCGGCGCCTTCGACTCGGGCTTCGGCCAGTACTTCCTCAACACGCTGATCGTCACCGCGTGCGTGATCGGCATCGTGCTGCTGCTCGTCCCGCCGCTCGCCTACGCGATCGTCCGCAGCCGCAGCAGAACCACGTCGGCGATCTTCCGGCTCTTCCTGCTCGGCCTCGCCATCCCGGCCCAGGCCGTGATCGTGCCGATGTTCTACCTGATCAGCGAGGCCGGGCTGTACGACAACCTCCTCGGTGTCATCCTGCCCACGGCGGCCTTCTGCCTGCCGATGTCCGCGCTGATCCTCAGCGGCGCCATGCGCGACATCTCCCCGGAGCTGTACGAGGCCATGGCGATGGACGGCGCGAGCCAACGGCGCGTCTTCCTCCAGCTCGTCGTGCCGCTGTCCCGCGGCGGACTCTCCACCATCGTGGTGTTCTCCGCGCTCCAGGCGTGGAACGGCTTCCTGTTCCCGCTCGTCCTGACCCAGTCCGACTCCACCAAGGTGGTCACGCTGGGCCTGTACAACTTCCAGACCGCGCACGGCATCGACATCCCCGGTCTGCTGGGAGCCGTGGTGCTGTCCATGGTGCCCATCCTGCTCGTCTACCTGTTCGCCCGTCGCGCCCTGGTCCAGGGCCTGATGGGCGTCGGAGGAAAGTGATCGACAACGTGGCCGTTGAGACCGCCCCCGAAGTCCCCCTCTGGAAGAACCCCGCCCACCCCCTCACCGCCAGGGTGTCCGCGCTGATCGACGCGATGACCCTGGAGGAGAAGATCGCCCAGCTGTACGGCGTGTGGGTCGGCGCGTCCGACGAGGGCGGCGACGTGGCCCCCCACCAGCACGACATGGAGGAGGCCGTCGACCTCGACGCGCTCCTGCCCACCGGACTGGGCCAGCTGACCCGCCCCTTCGGCACCGCCCCCGTCGACCCGGCGCTCGGCGCGCTCTCCCTGCTGCGCACCCAGACGCGCATCGCCGCGTCGAACCGCTTCGGCATCCCCGCCGTCGCCCACGAGGAGTGCCTGGCCGGCTTCGCCGCCTGGGGCGCCACCGCCTACCCCGTCCCGCTGTCCTGGGGCGCCACCTTCGACCCGGACCTGGTCCACCGGATGGCCACCGCCATCGGCCGCGACATGCGGTCCGTCGGGGTCCACCAAGGGCTCGCGCCCGTCCTGGACGTCGTGCGCGACGCCCGCTGGGGGCGCGTCGAGGAGACCATCGGCGAGGACCCCTACCTCGTCGGCACCATCGGCACCGCCTACGTCCGCGGCCTGGAGGACGCGGGGATCGTCGCCACCCTGAAGCACTTCGTCGGCTACTCGGCCTCCCGCGCCGGACGCAACCTCGCCCCCGTCTCCATGGGGCCGCGCGAGCGGGCCGACGTCCTGCTGCCGCCCTTCGAGATGGCCGTCCGCGAGGGCGGCGCCCGGTCGGTGATGCACGCCTACACCGACACCGACGGGGTGCCCGCCGCGGCCGACGAGGAACTGCTGACCGGGTTGCTGCGGGAGACCTGGGGCTTCGAGGGCACGGTCGTCGCCGACTACTTCGGCATCGCCTTCCTCAAGACGCTGCACGGCATCGCCGCCGACTGGGCCGGTGCCGCCGGCGCCGCGCTGCGCGCGGGAGTCGACATCGAACTGCCCACCGTCAAGACCTTCGGCGCGCCCCTGGTCGAAGCCGTCGAGGCCGGGCGGATTCCGCTGCCGCTGATCGACCGCGCGCTGCGCCGGGTCCTCACCCAGAAGGCGGCGCTCGGCCTGCTCGACCCGGGCTGGGATCCCGTGCCCCCCGCGCTGGCCGGCGCCGACCTGGACGACCTGGACGCCCTGCGCGGCAGGATCGACCTGGACGGGCCCGCCAACCGCGCGCTGGCCCGCACGGTCGCCGAGGAAGCGGTCGTGCTGCTGAGCAACGACGGCACCCTGCCGCTCGACCGGCCGCGCCGCGTCGCCCTGGTCGGACCCAACGCCGACGAGGCCACCGCCGTCCTCGGCTGCTACTCCTTCCCCCAGCACATCGGCGTGCACCACCCCGCCACGCCCGTCGGCATCGAACTGCCCACCTTGCGCGACACCCTGGCCGCCGAGTTCCCCGGCACCGAGTTCACCCTCGTACGCGGCACGGGCGTCGACGACGGCGACGTCTTCGGCATCCCCGAGGCCGTCGGGGCCGCCCGCGACGCCGATGTGGTCGTCGCCGTCCTGGGCGACCGTGCCGGACTGTTCGGCCGCGGCACCAGCGGTGAGGGCTGCGACGTGGAGTCGCTGGCGCTGCCCGGTGCCCAGCAGCAACTCCTGGACGCGCTGCTCGACACCGGCACCCCGGTCGTCACGGTCCTGCTCGCGGGCCGCCCCTACGCCCTCGGCCGGGCCGTGGCGGAGTCCGCCGCGATCGTCCAGTCGTTCTTCCCCGGAGTGGAGGGCACCGCCGCCCTCGCCGGGGTGCTGAGCGGACGGACGAGCCCCTCCGGCCGGCTCCCGGTCGGCGTGCCGCGCGGTGCGGGGGCCCAGCCGGCCACCTATCTCGGAGCACGGCTCGCGCAGGCCGGCGAGGTGTCCAACATCGATCCGACGCCCGCCTTCGGCTTCGGGCACGGCCTCACCTACACCACGTTCGCCTGGAGCGACCTCGTGACGCACACCGGGGAAGCGGCCACCGACGGTGAGTTCACGCTGGCGTTCACCGTCCGCAACACCGGCCGACGGCACGGCACCGAAGTCGTCCAGCTCTACCTGCACGACCCGGTCGCCTCGGTCGTCCAGCCGGTGCAGCGGCTCGTCGGCTACACGCGGGTGCCGCTCGCGCCCGGCGAGACCCGGCGGCTGCGCGTCACGGTCCCGGCCGACCTCGCCTCCTTCACCGGCCGCGACGGACGGCGCGTCGTCGAACCGGGCGGACTGGAGCTGCGGCTCGCCGCCTCCAGCACCGACCCGCGCCTGACGGCGGCGGTCACCCTCACCGGCCACGAGCGCCATGTCGACCACACGCGGCGCCTGCACGCGGTCTTCGAGGAGGAGGCGGACGGCACCGGCGTCTGACACCCGGGGCGCGACACCGCGAGCGGTGCTTCCGAGGTGTCGGGGGCACCGCTCGCGCCGCCGGGGGCCCGGCCCTCGGCCGGCCCGCGCCCGGTCAGCGGACGACGTCGAAGACGTTCTTCTGAAGACCGTTGGCGTAGGCCTCGTACTCGACCAGCTTCAGCCGCTGTGCGTCCTTGTCCGTGGTGCTGAACAGCCGCTTGCCCGCGCCGAGCAGCACCGGGAACACGAGCAGGTGGTACCGGTCGATCAGGCCGGCGTCCGACAGGCCGTGGTTGAGCGTGGCACTGCCGTGGACGATGATCGGGCCGCCCTCGGTCTCCTTGAGGGCGGCGACCTCGTCGAGCGAGCGCAGGATCGTGGTCTCGTTCCAGTCCGTGACCAGGGCGTCCTCGGAGAGGGTGGAGGAGACGACGTACTTGGGCATCGCCTTGTACCCGGTGAACTCCTCCATGCCCGGCCACACCTTGCTGAACGCCTCGTAGCTCACCCGGCCCAGCAGCAACGCGCCGGCCTCGCTCTGCTCGCGGCCCTTGATGGCGTACGCCTCGGGGAGGAAGTCCGCGTGCTCGACGGTCCACCCGGAGTTCCGGTAGCCGGGCTCGCCGCCCGGGGCTTCCATCACGCCGTCGAGGGAGACGAAGGCGGTACTGATCAGGGTACGCATGTGAGGTCCTCGGGGTCGGGTGTGCGGCTGCTGCGACTCTGACCGACGGTCGCGGGGAAACTCATCGCTCGTCGCGACACATCCTGCACCGTTCGCACCGCGCGCGGGCGTCCCCGGCCGCACGGGCCCTCAGCGGTCCGAAGGCGTCGACGGGCGGCCGTGTCGAGGCGGCCGTGGCGCACCGGGTCGGTGAGGATGGAGGGCCCGTCGGCCGAACCGAGGACGCAGAGATGTGCTGGAGCGCGGAGGCCGACCTGGCCGCGGGTGCCGGGATCGCCGCCGTCGGGGTGGCCTGCGTGGTGCGGGCGGGCCGGGCCCGTGACCTTCCCCTGGCGGCGCTCCCCCTGCTGCTGGGCGTGCACCAGATGGTCGAGGCGGCGGTCTGGGCCTCGGACGGCGGCACCGGTCCGGCCACCCTGGCCTGGACCGTCATCGCCCTTCCCCTGCTCGCGCTGTGGCTGCCGGCGGGCGTGCTGTGCGCCGTCCCGCCCGGTGCGCGGCGCCGGCTGCTCGCGCCGCTGGCCGTGGGAACCGTGACGGCGACGGTGCTCGCGTACGTGCTGGCCACCCGTCCGGTGCGGGCGGAGGTCCGCGGCCGCACCGTCGGCTACGTGGTGGACCTGCCGCACGCCCCGCTGCTGATCGCGGGCTACCTGGTGGCCACGGTCGGCGCCCTGCTGCTGTCCGGTGACCGCGGCCTGCGCCGACTGGGGGCGGTCATCGCCGTAGGGGCGCTGGTCTGCTGGGCGGTGTGGCGGCTGGAGTTCGTCTCCACCTGGTGCGCGTTCGCCGCGGTGTGCTCGGTGGTCCTCCTCGGCTGGGTGAACGGGCGCCGGGCGCGGCCGGCCGTCCGTCCTTCGTGACGGGACGTCACGGGCCGGGCGGGACCTGGGCGGGCGGGGAGCCGGGCCGTGACCGGGCCGCCCGTTCCCCGTGACGGGATCAGCGGCCCCGCAGCGCGTCCAGCGCCTGAAGTGCCACGTGGAGTTCGGTGCGCTGCGCCCCGGACTCCAGGTCGCGGCCGAGGACCCGTTCGATCGCGCGCAGCCGTTGGTAGACCGTCTCCCGGGACAGACCCCCGGCGCGGGCGGCGACGGTCTTGTTGCCGGCGGCGTCCAGGTACCCGCGCAGGGTCGCCAGGAGGTGCGTGCCGTGCCGGGCGTCGTGGTCGAGGAGCGGGCCCAGCTGCCGCTCCGCGTACTCCTGGACGCGGGGGTCGTCGCGGAGCGCGAACAGCAGCCGGCGCAGGCCGATGTCGCACCGTTCGTGGAAGGAGCGGTCCGGTGGCAGCGCCTGACCGGGCTCGGTGGCCTCCGCCACCCGGGTCGCCTCCCGGAACGAGCGGACCACGCCGGCCAGGTCGGAGGCCGGGGCGCCGACACTCACGGCGGTGCCCGGGGCCGGGTCGAGCGCGGCGCGGCTCAGCCTCTCCACCACCGGCCGCCAGGGCTGGGACGGACGCAGCGCCAGCAGCACCCCGAGGCGGGTGGGGGCGAGGAGGCCGACGAGTGCCGGGGCGCCCGTGACGCCCACCTCCCGCGCGAGGCGGTTCTCGGTCCGCGCGGTGTCCCGCGCCGCGGGTACGTCCACGACCGCGGCGACGAAACGGGAGTCCCGCGTGGGCAGCCCCAGGGCCGTGATCCGGGCGTGCGCCTCCGCGGGGGAGCGGTAGCGCTGCTCCACCAGGTCGCGCAGGGCGCCGCGGTGCGCCGTGCGTTCCCAGGACGTGGGGTGGGTGAGGCGGGCGATGGTGAGGGCCATCGCGGTCCGCTCCAGCACGGTGACGTCCTCGGGCCCGAAGTCCGGCGCCGGGACGGTACCGGACGGGCCGGGGAGCATGGCCACGCGTCCCCACCGCTCGCCCCGGTACTCCACCGGGGCCACGAGCCACCCCTCGGGGCCGCGGACACCCGCGTCTCCCGCGTCGTGCTCGCCGTCCGCGCCGTCCGCGTGGACGGTGGCCCGGGAGCGCCGTTCCCAGTCGGTGAGCGCGGGCTCCGCCGGGCCGCCCGGGACCGCGCAGAGCAGCGCCCGGTGGACCAGGTTCTCCAGCACGACCGTGCGTCCGCTCGTCTCCGCCGCGACGCGCAGCAGCTCCTCGGGGCCGGCACCCCGCAGGGTGAGGGCGGTGAACGCCTCGTGGACGCGCTGCGTCCTGCGCATCGCGTCCGCCTGGTTGCCGAGGAGCAGGGTGTGGACGACCTGGGTGACCTCCAGGAAGTTGACGTCCCTGGCGAGCGTGACCAGGGGCAGACCGCGTGCCCGGCAGGCGAGCACGAGGGCGTCGGGCGGCCGGTGGTAGCGGCGGACGAGTTCGAGGACCAGGGCCGCTGCCCCGACGGCGGCCAGTTCGTCCACGTAGCGGCGCACCCCGGCGGGGTCGTCCGGCAGGGGCATGCCGGTGGTGAGGACGAGTTCGCCGCCCTTGAGGAAGGAGGCGGGGTCGGTCAGTTCGGTGATGTGCACCCAGCGGACCGGGCGGTCGACCCCGTCCGGTCCGGTGACCACCCGGGGGTCTCCCCCGGCCAGGACCGGCAGCGCCAGCACGTCGGCCACGGTGAGCGGACGGCCCGCGGGGGCCGGGGCCCTGCGCTGGTTCTCGCTCACGGTTCCTCCCTGCGCCCCCGTCACTGTGACAAGCCGTCACTGACCTGCGCAAGGGCGCCGGGGGCGGCGGACGGGGCGCACACCGGGGGCGTGCCGGGGACGGAGCGGTTGACACATCGTCCGGATACCGCCCCCCGGCCGGACAGATCACGCGTTGCCGCCCCCAGGGCCCAGGGAAGGCTCGGGACGCCGCAGCAGACCGACGAGCAGGCCGGGAGACGAGCATGACCGCACTGTCGCCGCACCTTCGCCAGGCCACGCCCGTGGTGGCCGTCCGGGGCGAGGGCGTCCACCTCCACGGCGAGGACGGCCGCCGCTATCTGGACTTCACCGCCGGCATCGGCGTCACCAGCACCGGGCACTGCCACCCCAGGGTGGTGGCCGCCGCCCGGGAACAGGTGGGCACCCTGATCCACGGCCAGTACACGACCGTGATGCACCAGCCGCTGCGGCGCCTCGTCGACCGGCTCGGCGAGGTCCTGCCCGCCGGCCTGGACAGCCTCTTCTTCACCAACTCCGGCAGCGAGGCGGTGGAGGCGGCGCTGCGGCTGGCGCGTCAGGCCACCGGCCGGCCCAACGTGCTGGTGTGCCACGGGGGCTTCCACGGACGGACGGTGGCCGCCGCCTCCATGACCACCTCCGGGACCCGCTTCCGGTCCGGTTTCTCCCCGCTGATGAGCGGCGTGGTCGTCACCCCCTTCCCGACGGCCTTCCGCTACGGCTGGGACGAGGACACCGCCACCCGCTTCGCCCTCCGGGAACTCGACTACACCCTCCAGACCGTCTCCTCGCCCGCCGACACCGCCGCCGTCATCGTCGAACCGGTGCTCGGCGAGGGCGGCTACGTGCCCGCGACCCGCGCCTTCATGGAGGGCCTGCGGGAACGGGCGGACCGGCACGGCTTCCTGCTGATCCTGGACGAGGTGCAGACCGGCGTGGGCCGCACCGGCCGCTTCTGGGGCCACGAGCACTTCGGCGTCGCCCCCGACATCCTCGTCACGGCAAAGGGGCTGGCCAGCGGGTTCCCGCTGTCCGCCATCGCCGCCCCCGACGAGCTGATGCGCAGGGCATGGCCGGGCTCGCAGGGCGGCACGTACGGCGCCAACGCGGTGGCCTGCGCGGCGGCCTGCGCCACGCTCGACGTCGTCCGCGACGAGAAGCTCGTCGACAACGCCGAGGTGATGGGCGCCCGGCTGCGCGCGGGACTGGAGGAGGTGGCCGCCCGCACGCCGGCCATCGGGGACGTGCGGGGCGCGGGGCTGATGCTGGCCAGCGAGTTCGTCACCGAGGACGGCGGTCCCGACCCGGAGACCGCCGCGCGGGTCCAGCGCGCCGCCGTCGACGAAGGGCTGCTCCTGCTGCTCTGCGGGGCCTGGAACCAGGTGGTGCGGATGATCCCGGCCCTGGTGATCGACGAGTCCGCCGTCGACGACGGACTCCGGGCCTGGTCGGCCGCCGTCCAGGCCGGCACCTCGGGACCGGTGGACCGGTGAGCGCGGAAGGCGGGGGCGCCGTGACCGGCACACCGACGCGGCTGCTCATCGGCGGGACCTGGACGGACGCCGCCGACGGCGCCACCATGCCGGTGGACGACCCGGCCACCGGCGAGATCCTCGGCCGGGTCGCCGACGCCGGCCCCAAGGACGCCCGGCTCGCCGAGGACGCGGCGGTGCGGGCGCAGGAGGGGTGGGCCGGCACGGCGCCCCGGGCCCGCGGCGAGATCCTGCGCCGCGCGTACGAGATCCTCCTCGACCGGTCCGAGGCGTTCGCCCGGCTGATGACGTCCGAGATGGGCAAACCCCTGGCGGAGGCCAGGGGAGAGGTGGCCTACGCCGCCGAGTTCCTGCGGTGGTTCTCGGAGGAGGCCGTGCGCGTCGACGGCGCCCACGGCGTCCTCCCCGACGGACGTCACCGCATGCTGCTCTCCCGGCGTCCCGTCGGGCCCTGCCTGCTGATCACGCCGTGGAACTTCCCGCTGGCGATGGGCGCCCGCAAGCTCGGCCCGGCGCTCGCGGCCGGCTGCACGACGGTGCTCAAACCGGCGCCGCAGACCCCGCTCTCCAGCCTCGCCCTCGCCGCGGTCCTCCAGGAGGCCGGGCTGCCGGACGGAGTGCTCAACGTCGTCACCACCTCCCGGGCGGGGGAGGTCTGCGAGCCGCTCCTGCGCGGCGGACGCATCCGCAAGCTGTCCTTCACCGGCTCCACCCGGGTCGGCCGCCTCCTGCTGGCCCAGTGCGCCGACACGGTCGTGCGCGCCTCGATGGAGCTGGGCGGCAACGCGCCCTTCATCGTCTTCGACGACGCCGACCTGGACGTGGCCGTGGACGGCGCGATGATCGCCAAGATGCGCAACATGGGCGAGGCGTGCACCGCCGCGAACCGCTTCTTCGTCCACCGGTCGGTGGCCGAGGAGTTCGGGCGGCGCCTCGCCCGGCGGATGGCGGCGCTCGTCGTCGGGCCAGGCACCCGGGACGGGGTCGACGTGGGCCCGCTCATCGACGCCGCCGGGCGGGCCAAGGTGGAGGGCCTGGTGGCCGACGCGGTGGAGCGCGGCGCCCGGGTCCTCGCCGGAGGCCGTACGCCCGAGGGCCCCGGCTGGTTCTATCCCCCCACGGTCCTCACCGACGTCCGTCCGGACAGCCGGCTGACGGGCACGGAGATCTTCGGCCCCGTGGCGGCGATCCTCACCTTCGACGACGAGGACGAGGTGGTACGGCGCGCCAACGACACCCCCTGGGGGCTCGTCGGCTACGTCTTCACCGAGGGCCTCGCCCGCGCCCTGCGCGTCAGCGAACGCCTGGAGGCCGGCATGGTCGGCGTCAACACCGGCCTCGTCTCCAACCCGGCCGCGCCCTTCGGCGGTGTCAAGCAGTCCGGGCTCGGCCGCGAGGGCGGAAAGGTGGGCATCGAGGAGTTCCTGGAGTACCAGTACGTCGCGATCCCGATGCGGTGACCTCCCCGGCTTTGCATGGTCATGCGTCATCATGCATACTCTTCCTATGTCCAAGGTCCTCACCTCCCTTCCCACCGGCGAGCGCGTCGGTATCGCCTTCTCGGGCGGCCTCGACACCTCGGTCGCGGTCGCGTGGATGCGTGACAAGGGCGCCGTCCCCTGCACGTACACCGCCGACATCGGCCAGTACGACGAGCCCGACATCGCCTCGGTGCCCGACCGCGCCCGGACCTACGGCGCCGAGATCGCGCGCCTGGTCGACTGCCGCGCGGCGCTGGTCGAGGAGGGCCTGGCCGCACTCACCTGCGGGGCGTTCCACATCCGCTCGGGCGGGCGCGCCTACTTCAACACCACGCCGCTGGGCCGTGCCGTCACGGGCACGCTGCTGGTCCGCGCGATGCTGGAGGACGACGTCCAGATCTGGGGCGACGGCTCCACGTTCAAGGGCAACGACATCGAGCGGTTCTACCGGTACGGGCTGCTCGCCAACCCGCAGCTGAGGATCTACAAGCCCTGGCTGGACGCGGACTTCGTGACCGAGCTGGGCGGCCGCAAGGAGATGTCGGAGTGGCTCCTCGCCCACGACCTCCCCTACCGGGACTCGACGGAGAAGGCGTACTCCACCGACGCCAACATCTGGGGCGCCACCCACGAGGCCAAGACCCTCGAACACCTCGACACCGGCGTGGAGACCGTGGAGCCCATCATGGGCGTCCGGTTCTGGGACCCGTCGGTCGAGATCGCCGCCG
Source organism: Streptomyces sp. NPDC045956 (assembly GCF_056430705.1). Lineage (NCBI taxonomy): Bacteria > Bacillati > Actinomycetota > Actinomycetes > Kitasatosporales > Streptomycetaceae > Streptomyces > Streptomyces sp. NPDC045956. The sequence goes on from NZ_JBWKKZ010000004.1 coordinate 347,386, forward strand.
AGGACGTAACGATCGGCTTCGACCAGGGCCGCCCGGTGACGGTCAACGGCAAGGAGTTCGCCTCCCCGGTCGACCTGGTGATGGAGGCCAACGCCATCGGCGGCCGGCACGGCATGGGCATGTCCGACCAGATCGAGAACCGGATCATCGAGGCCAAGAGCCGCGGGATCTACGAGGCCCCGGGCATGGCCCTGCTGCACGCGGCGTACGAGCGCCTCGTCAACGCCATCCACAACGAGGACACCCTCGCCCAGTACCACATCGAGGGGCGGCGGCTGGGCCGGCTGATGTACGAGGGCCGCTGGCTGGACCCGCAGTCGCTGATGATCCGGGAGTCCCTCCAGCGCTGGGTCGGCTCGGCGGTCACCGGCGAGGTCACGCTGCGGCTGCGGCGCGGCGAGGACTACTCGATCCTCGACACCACGGGCCCGGCGTTCAGCTACCACCCGGACAAGCTCTCCATGGAGCGCACCGAGGACTCCGCGTTCGGCCCGGTCGACCGGATCGGCCAGCTCACCATGCGCAACCTCGACATCGCCGACTCCCGCGCCAAGCTGGAGCAGTACGCCGGCCTCGGCCTGATCGGCAGCGCCAACCCGGCCATCGGTGCGGCCCAGGCCGCGGCGACCGGGCTGATCGGCGCGATGCCGGAAGGCGGCGCCGAGGCCATCGCCTCCCGCGGCGAGGTCTCCGGTGACGACGAGCTGCTCGACCGCGCCGCCATGGAGTTCGGCACGGACTGACCGAGGCGCCTGAGGGCTCCTCGACCGGCAAGGGCCGGCCCGACACCTGAGGGTGCCGGGCCGGCCCTTCTGTTTCTCCTGTCGGTGCACGACTTGCGTTCGATACGAGCTTCCCGCACCGTTCCCTCTCCCATGCGACGTCCTCTTCCCAGCTCACCGCGTACGCAAGAAGTGAGCAATTCACGCAAGCGCCTTACGGCACACATTCCGTCGCAGCGGGGACCGTTGACAAAGCGGTGACGCGCTAGAAATCTGATGACGCACTTTCCGCAAAGAATCGACTGTCCTGCTCAATTGGCGCGCATGGTCGGTGTCTTCCCTGTCTCGCCGGCCTGTCGTGCTCCACGCCTCCCCACGGAACATGAGGACCCCCATGAGATGGAGATCCCCTGGCCGACGGCCGCTGACGGGCGCCGTCGTGGCCGGGCTGATGACGCTCGGGCTGCTCCCGCTGCCGTTCGCCGCCACCGCCCGGGCCGCGGCGACGGCCGCCGACGTCAACCTCGCCCTCGGCCGCCCGGCCACGGCGGGCGGCTCGCACGGCGCCTACCCGGCCGGCAACACCACCGACGGCACCCAGGCGACCTACTGGGAGGGACCGGCCGGTTCCTTCCCGCAGTGGGTGCAGGTCGACCTCGGCGCCGCCCGCGCCGTCGACCGGGTGGTCCTCAAACTCCCCACCGGCTGGGAGAGCCGCACCCAGAGCCTCTCCCTCCGGGGCAGCACCGACGGCTCCACCTTCCGCACGCTGGCCGCCTCGGCCGCGCGTGCCTTCAGCCCGGGCCAGGCCAACACGGTCGCCATCGACCTCGCCGCCGCGTCCGACGCCCGCTACGTCCGCGTCGACGTCACCGGCAACACCGGCTGGAACGCGGCCCAGCTGTCCGAGCTGGAGGTGTACGGCGAGGACGTCGACACCGGCCCACCGCCCACCGGCACCAACCTCGCCCGCAACAAGCCCGTCGAAGCCACCTCGACCACCCAGAACTACGTCGCCGCCAACGCCACCGACGACTCCACCTCCACCTACTGGGAGGCCGCCGGCCAGCCCGCCGACCTCACGGTCAGGCTCGGCGCCGACGCGGACGTCAGCGGCGTCGTCGTCAAGCTGAACCCGGACGCCGCGTGGGGCGCCCGCACCCAGGGCATCCAGGTCCTCGGACACAAGCAGGGCGCGAGCGACTTCACCTCGCTGCGGGCCCGCGCCGACTACTCCTTCAGCCCCGGCACCGGCAACACGGTGAGCATCCCCGTCACCGCCCAGGTGGCCGACGTACGGCTGCGGTTCTTCTCCAACACCGGCGCCGGCGGCGGCCAGGTCGCCGAGTTCCAGGTCGTCGGCACCGCCGCCCCCGCGCCCGACCTCACGGTCACCGGCCTCGCCTGGACGCCGGCCGCACCCAGCGAACGCGACGCGGTCACCGTGAACACCACGGTGCGCAACGCCGGTACCGCGCGCTCGGCCGCCACCACCACCGAGGTCACCGTCGAGGGCGCGGTCGCGGGCAGCGCCGCCGTCCCCGCGCTGGACCCCGGCCAGTCCGCCCAGGTCGCCGTCTCCACCGGCACGCACCCCGCCGGCAGCTACTCGGTGGGCGCCGTGGTCGACCCCCGCGGGACGGTCGCCGAGCTGGACGACACCAACAACAGCCGCATCGCCGCGAACAGGCTGGTCGTCGACCGGGCACCGGGCCCCGACCTGGAGGTCACCTCCGTCACCACCAACCCGGCCGCCCCGGCCGTGGGCGCCCAGGTCTCCTTCACCGTCGCCGTGCACAACCGCGGCACCAGCGCCGCCGCCGCCGGCTCGGTGACCCGTCTCCAGGCGGGCTCCACCACCCTCAACGGCACCACCGGCCAGATCGCGGCCGGCGCCACGGTCAACGTGCCGGTCAGCGGCACCTGGACGGCGACCAGTGGCGGCGTCACACTGACCGCGACCGCCGACGCCACGGGCGTCGTCGCCGAGACCAACGAGAACAACAACGTGTTCGCCAAGTCCCTCGTCGTCGGACGCGGCGCCGCCGTGCCCTACACCGAGTACGAGGCCGAGGAGGGCCGCACCAACGGCACCCTGGTCACCGCCGACGCCGAGCGCACCTTCGGGCACACCAACTTCGGCTCCGAGTCCTCGGGCCGCAAGTCGGTCCGGCTCAACACGACCGGTCAGTACGTCGAGTTCACCTCGACCACGTCCACCAACTCCATCGTGGTCCGCAACTCCGTCCCCGACGCCCCCGGCGGCGGCGGACAGGAGGCCACCCTCAGCCTCTACGCCGACGGCGCCTTCGTGCAGAAGCTGACCCTGTCGTCCAAGCACAGCTGGCTGTACGGCACCACCGACGACCCCGAGGGCCTCACCAACCGGCCCGGCGGTGACGCGCGGCGGCTCTTCGACGAGTCCCACGCCCTGCTGAACCGGACCTTCCCACAGGGCACCCAGTTCCGCCTCCAGCGGGACGCGGGCGACTCGGCCGCCTTCTACGTCATCGACCTGATCGACCTGGAGCAGGTCGCGCCCCCGGCCGCCAAGCCGGCGAACTGTGTCTCGATCACGGAGTACGGAGCCGTCCCCGGCGACGGACTCGACGACACGGACGCCATCCAGCGCGCCGTCACCGCCGACCAGAACGGCCAGATCCCGTGCGTGTGGATCCCGGCCGGGCAGTGGCGCCAGGAACAGAAGATCCTCACCGACGACCCGCAGAACCGCGGTCAGCACAACCAGGTCGGCATCCGGGACGTCACCGTCCGCGGCGCGGGCATGTGGCACTCCCAGCTGTACACCCTGACCCCGCCGCACGAGGCCGGCGGCATCAACCACCCGCACGAGGGCAACTTCGGCTTCGACATCGACCACAACACCCAGATCTCCGACCTCGCCATCCTCGGCTCCGGCACCATCCGCGGCGGCGACGGCAACCACGAGGGCGGCGTCGGACTCAACGGTCGCTTCGGCAAGGGCACCAGGATCAGCAACGTGTGGATCGAGCACGCCAACGTCGGCGTCTGGGCCGGCCGCGACTACTCCAACATCCCCGAACTGTGGGGCCCCGGTGACGGCCTGGAGTTCACCGGCATGCGCATCCGCAACACCTACGCCGACGGCATCAACTTCGCCAACGGCACCCGCAACTCCACGGTCCACAACTCGTCCTTCCGCAACACCGGTGACGACGCGCTCGCCGTGTGGGCCAGCAAGTACGTGAAGGACACCTCGGTGGACGTCGGCCACGACAACCACTTCCGCAACAACACGATCCAGCTGCCCTGGCGGGCCAACGGCATCGCGGTGTACGGCGGTTACGGCAACACCATCGAGAACAACGTCATCTCCGACACCATGAACTACCCCGGCATCATGCTCGCCACCGACCACGACCCGCTCCCCTTCTCCGGGCAGACCCTCATCGCGGGCAACGCCCTGCACCGCACGGGCGGCGCCTTCTGGAACGAGGACCAGGAGTTCGGAGCCATCACCCTCTTCGCCCAGGGCCAGGACATCCCGGGCGTGACCATCAGGGACACCGAGATCCTCGACTCGACCTACGACGGCATCCAGTTCAAGACGGGAGGCGGCGCGATGCCGGACGTGAAGATACAGAACGTCCGCATCGACAAGTCCAACAACGGCTCCGGCATCCTCGCGATGAGCGGCGCCCGCGGCAGCGCGACGCTGACGAACGTCACCATCACCGACTCGCGGGACGGCCACGTCCTGATCGAGCCGGGCTCCCAGTTCAAGATCGATCAGTAGGGGGCCCACCCACCCGTACCGGCAGGGGACCACCCAGTGGACCGACCGGCAGGGGAGCGGCACCCTGACCGCCCGGCGACGCGGAGCACCTCCGCGTCGCCGGGCGCCCGGGCGTCAGGACCCGGGCGCGCGGGTCGCGCCGGTGCCACGCAGCCGGTCCGGGGACCGCCGCACGGGCACGCCGGTGTCGTCCCGCAGGCGCTCCGCGTTCAGCTCCTCCACGGCACCGAGCGCGTCGCCGATCGTCGCGTAGTCCACCGCCACGAAGTTGACCGGTCTGCCGCGCCGCAGCTCACAGGCGTGCGCCCGCTCCAGCACCCGCTGCCGGGAGTTGACGACCCCGGCGTCCAGCCGCCGTCCGCCGCCGGCCGTGACGAAGTGGTTGAGCAGGAACAGCCGCTTGTCGCTCCCGCCCCGGTTCGGCAGGCAGGACATCTCGTCCGGGCTGCGGAAGGCGAACGGCGTCTCCATGCCGTACCGGTAGAAGTTCCGGTACCACGGCGCGGGGCCGTCGGCCTTCTCCGCGAAGACGACCAGGCGCCGTCCGCCGTCGATCATGTCCTTCAGCTCGGGCCACGGGCGGTCCGGGTCCGCGTCCGGCTCGTACAGCAGGTCGGACAGCCCGGCCCGCACGAAGGCGCCCTGGCTCACCTCGGAACCGACACCGTCCTGGAGGACCAGGGTGACGACCTCGGTGGGGTGGGCGCGCAGCCAGTCACCGATCTGCCGCAGCGCGGGCACCAGGTCGAGGGCCCCGGCGCCGCACACCGAGTGGCACAGCCACAGACCGGGGTGGGGAGGGTTCACCCGCTCCAGGATCCGGGTGAGCCGTCGCCGCAGTTCCGGCGAGAAGTCCGAGCTGCTCAACCGGTCCGCGACCTCCTCGGGCCGCTCCCAGCGGTGCGTGTCGAGAAGCAGGACCCGGACCCCGGCGTCCAGCTGGCCGACGATGTCCGGGTCCTGGAGGGGGCCGATGAACCGGTCCGCCGTCGTGGCCATCGCGTTGTGCGACGCGAGCTGGGCGATCTCGTCGTAGCGGGCGTCGCACAGCTCGGCACTGCCCTGGCAGATGCGCGGGGACGAGCCGGTGATCGCCACCGGGGCCACCATGGTGCCGACGAGCGCGCAGGCCGTGACCGCGAAGGTGAGGGTGGGGCCGTGCCGCGGATCGGTGAGGACCGGCATGCCGGGCCGGGTCTGCCAGACCCAGCTCACGGTGATCAGCAGCGCTCCGGCGGCGAGCAGGATCACCGCCACGACGGTGGCGGTGGTCACCAGCTGGTCGACGGCCGCGGCCTGGACGTCGCCCAGCAGGTCCGACGCGGACGGGGGCCAGGACGAGGGGGGACCGAAGAACGCGGTTCCGAGGGCTAGGCGCAGCAGGAGCACGGTCAGCGCCGTCAGCGCGGCGGCGGCGGCCGGTACCCAGCCCAGCGGCATCAGCCGGCGCCTGGCGGGGGACGGTGTGGAGAGCCACAGCAGGGTGAGCGCGGCGGCGCAGAGCACCGCGGCCGCCGGCTCCACCACCTCCTGGAAGAGGCGGGTGACGGACCGGGCCCGGTCCACCGCGGCCGGCGCCTCGTGCGAGGGGTCGATGTCGACGGTGACGATCCAGGTGCCCTGCCGCGCCTCCCGCAGCAGCTCCGCCGCGGTCGCCCGGACCTGGTCGTTCAGGGCGACCGGCGCGATCGCGGCCAGGGCGGAGGCCACGTCCCCCCGGTCCAGCGCCGTCTGCACGGTGGGGCCGAGGCCGGCGCGGGCGGCGGCCGGCACCAGGCGCATCAGCGCGTCCGTGGCCTCGACCGCCTGACCGTGGGAGAGCGGCAGCGACGGCAGGCCCTCCAGGGGCGCCTCGCCGGCCACCACCTGAGCGGCCAGTTCGGACAGGCGCTGCACGAAGGCCCGGAAGTCGGGTTCGGAGCGCTGCTGGAGGGCGGCCACCGCCTCACCGAAGTAGGCCTGGCTGAGCCGCTCGACGTTGGCGACGACGGGTTCCAGGTCGACCGTGATCCGCAGCCGGTCGCGGTCGCCCTCCAGGTAGTGGATCACCTCGGCGATCTGACGGTCCGTCATGACCCGCAGCGTCTCGGGCGGGATCACGACCTTGAGGTTCGAGGTGATGGTCGACTGCGGGACCGGCAGCCGGTCCAGCAGGTCGCTGGTCAGCGGCGTACTGCCCGGGTCGACCAGCACCTCGTCGTAGAACCGCTGATAGGCCCGTTCGTCCTCCAGCACCCGGCCGTAGAAGTCCGGGTCGAGCACGGTGCTGCGCACCACGGCCGCCGCGGCCAGCACGGTCGTGCTCAGCACCGCCACGCACCAGATCAGCACCCGGGCCCACGGGGAGCGCCGAACCAGTCCGTCCATGGCCCCATTCTCGTTCCGGCCGACCGTCGTGCGACACGGCGTTCACACCGAACGCCACCCCACTCGTGCCCCGGGCCGCGAGGCTGATGCGACGACGGGGGCGGTGGGACGCCCTGTCCCACCGCCCCCGGACGACTCGCCGACGCTCCGGTCAGACCGCCGGGGCCGGGTAGGTCGGGTACTCCACCCCGGAGACGTGCTGCACGACGCGGACGACCTGGCAGGAGTAGCCGAACTCGTTGTCGTACCAGAGGTAGAGGATCGCGTTGTCGCCGTCGACCTTGGTGGCTCCGGCGTCGACGATCGACGCGTGGCGCGAGCCCACGAAGTCCATCGAGACGGCGTCGGGGGCCGTGGTGAAGTCGATCTGGCGCTTCAGCGGCGAGTGCAGCGACACGTCGCGCAGATACTCCAGGACCTCCTCGCGCGTGGTCTCGCGCCCGAGGCGCAGGCTCAGGATCGCGATCGACACGTCCGGGACGGGAACGCGGATCGAGCTGCCGGTGATCGGCGCCTTGAGGTCCGGCAGCGCCTTGGCGACGGCCGAGGCGGCACCGGTCTCGGTGATCACCATGTTGAGCGGCGCGGAACGGCCGCGGCGGTCGGCCTTGTGGTAGTTGTCCAGCAGGTTCTGGTCGTTCGTGAACGAGTGGACGGTCTCCACGTGGCCGCGCAGCACGCCGTACTCGTCGTCCATGGCCTTCAGCGGCGGGACGATCGCGTTGGTGGTGCAGGAGGCGCAGGACAGGACGCGCTCGTCCGGCTTCACCGTCTCGTGGTTGACACCGTGCACGATGTTCGGCACGTCGCCCTTGCCGGGCGCGGTCAGGACGACCTTGTCGATGCCGGGGCGCAGGTGCTGGGAGAGGCCCTCGCGGTCGCGCCACTTGCCGGTGTTGTCGATCAGGATGGCGTTGTCGATGCCGTACGCCGTGTAGTCGACCTGGGAGGGGTCGTCGGCGTAGATCACCTTGATCGTGTTGCCGTTGGCGACGATCGAGCCGGTCGCCTCGTCGACGGTGATGGTGCCCTGGAACTGGCCGTGGATGGAGTCGCGGCGCAGCAGCGAGGCGCGCTTGACGATGTCCTCGGCGGCCCGTTCGCCGCCGCCGCGCACCACGATGGCGCGCAGCCGCAGCCCGTTGCCGGAACCGGCCTTCTCGATGAGGAGGCGGGCGACGAGGCGGCCGATGCGGCCGAAGCCGTAGAGGACGACGTCGCGCCCGTCACGGCGCTCGATCTTGTTCTCGCCGATGGCGCCGGCGACGGCCTCGGCGGTGAACTCCGCCACCGTCAGACCGCGTCCGTCGGTCTTGTAGTCGGCGGCCAGCATGCCGATGTCGATCTGCGACGGGCCGAGGTCGAGCGTGGTGAGCGTCTGGAGGAAGGGGAGCGTCTCGGTGACCGAAAGCTCCGCGCCGGCGATCTGCCGGGCGAAGCGGTGGGTCTTGAGGATGCTGACCACCGACTTGTTCACCAGGGAGCGGCTGTGGAGGAGGACGGTGACGTCCTGCTCCCGGTGCAGCTTCCCGATGATCGGGATCATCGACTCCGCGATCTCCTCGCGGTTCTTCCAGCTGGTGAACGAGTCGTCATTGACAGTCACAAGTTTGTCTTTCGAGCTAGGCGGCGCTCATATGCTAACCCCACCGCACTTCTGATCGATCAAGTGGGCCCCCTCGCGATCAGATGATCGCCCCCTCCGCTGCGGACGGGACGCCGGACAGGATTGCCGCATGAGCGATCGGGTACGCGAGCCTGAACCGCCCCGTGACGGATCATCGGGGCGGGTCCATCACCGCCGCGACCAGGGACCTGTCATGGAAACACCCGCGAACGACAACTCCGTCTCGCCCGCCTCGCGGGCGCTGGACACACTCGCCGAGAACACCGAGGACACGGCGGCCCTCGACACGCTCGCCGGCAGCGACGTCCTCGTCCCGGTGCCGGACGACGCGAACGACCAGGACGCCGCCGACCCGGGGATGCTGGCTCTGCCGGTGCTGGAACAGCAGGGCGGCCGTCAGGTGGTGCCCGTGTTCACCTCGGAACTGGAGATGGCGGACCTGCTGCCGTACGTCTCCCGCTACCGGATGGTGCCGCTGGGCGCCCTCGCCGCGCAGTGGCCGGCCGACGACCTGTCGCTGTCCATCGACGCCGGCTCGGAGCACCGCCTCACGCTCACGTCGGACGGCGTGCGCACCCTGCTGGCCCGCCCCTGAGGGCGAGCGGTCCTACGCGTCGCCGAGCATGCGGGCCAGTACGGCCCGCTGCAGCGGCAGCACCTCGGCGTGCAGTGCGCGCCCGCTGCGGGTCAGGGTCACGTAGACACCGCGCCTGTCCTCCGCGCACATCGAGCGCTCCACCAGCCCGTCCTTCTCCAGCCGGGCGATGAGCCGGGACAGGGCGCTCTGGCTCAGGTGGACCCGGCCGACCAGGTTCTGCACCCGGCACTGGGCGCCCTCCTCGGGCCCCTCGGTCGCGAGGATGTCGAGCACCTCGAAGTCGCTCGCGCCCAGACCGTGGGGGTGCAGGGCGCGGTCGATCTCGCACATCGTGCGGGCGTGCACGGAGAGGATCTCCCGCCACCGTTCCTCGAGCCGCGCACCGGCCGTCGTGACTGCCATACCTGCACGGTAGCACCGGAACGGTGGTTCGTTGACCGTGCACATTGTGCGCGTGCAAGGACCGGGCGGCAGGGCGCCGCCCGCCCCCGGCGCTAGGCTGGCCCCGCTCACGAACCGGGGACGTCCCCTGCCCCGCGAGCAGGAGACGTACGACCATGACAGTCCCGATCCCCGAAGGCTCCGACGGAGCCCGAGCCACCGCCCCCGTGCGGCCGCGGTGGCGTGCGCAGGCGCCGGTCCTCGCGGTCGTGGCCCTCGGCGGCGCCTTCGGCGCCGGTGCGCGGTACGGGGCCTCCCTCTGGTGGCCGACGCGGGCCGGGGGCTTCCCCTGGACGACCCTCTGCGTCAACGTCGTCGGCTGCGCCGTGATCGGCGCGTTCATGGTGCTCGTCACCGAGGTGCGGACCGCCCACCGCCTGGTCCGGCCCTTCTTCGCGACGGGGGTGCTCGGCGGTTTCACCACCTTCTCGACCTACGCCGTCGACGGCCGGCACCTGCTCGCCGCCGACCAGGCCCGCACCGCCCTGGCCTACCTGGCGGCGACCCCGCTCGCCGCGCTCACCGCGGTGTGGGCCGCCGCCTGGGCGACGCGCCGCGCCCTGAAGAGGCCCCGTACCAAAACCGGAGACACGGGCGCGCGAGGCGGGGAGCCGTCGTGAACTGGCTGCTGGTCGTCGCGGGCGCCATGGTCGGCGCCCCCCTGCGCTACCTCACCGACCGCGCGGTGCGGTCCCGGCACGACTCGGGCTTCCCCTGGGGCACCCTCGTGGTGAACGTCGTGGGCAGCCTCGTCCTCGGCCTGCTGACCGGCGCGGCGCTCGCCGGAGCCGCGGGTCCCCGTATGCAGCTGCTGCTCGGCACCGGGCTGTGCGGGGCGCTCACCACGTACTCGACCTTCTCCTGGGAGACCCTCCGGCTCGCCGAGACCGGCGCCCGCCCGCAGGCGGTGGCCAACGTGGTGGTGAGTGTGGCGGCCGGCCTCGGCGCGGCGTACGCGGGGGTGACGCTGGCCGACGCGCTCTGGGCATGACGCCCGGCGCCGACCCGCGTGTAGTAGGACTGGCCCCTCCGCCCCTGCCGCCCGCGAGTCCGCCCGCCCCGGGCAGAACTGGATCCCATGAGCGCCATCAGCATCGGCCAGGCCGTCGTCCTCGGAGCCGTCGAAGGGGTGACCGAGTTCCTCCCGGTCTCCTCCACCGGCCACCTCAAGATCGTCGAAGGGCTGATGGGCATCCCCGTCGACGACGACGCCGTCATCGGCTTCTCGGCGGTCATCCAGGTCGGGGCGATCGCCGCGGTGCTCGTGTACTTCCGCAAGGACATCGCGCGGATCGTCTCCGCCTGGCTGCGTGGCCTGACCGACCGGGAGGAGCGCTACCACCACGACTACAAGTTCGCCTGGTGGGTCATCTGCGCGACGATCCCCATCGTCCTCGTCGGCCTGGCCGCCAGGCCGCTGATCAAGGGCCCGCTCGCCTCGCTGTGGGTGGTCGCGGGCTCCCTGATCGTCGGCAGCGGCGTGATGTGGGCGGCGGACCGGACGGGCCGGCACAAGCGGGGCGAGGACGACACCTCGTTCACGGACGCGATGCTGGTCGGCGGCTCCCAGATCCTCGCCCTGCTCTTCCCGGGCTTCTCCCGCTCCGGCGCGACCATGTCCACCGCCCTGATGCTCGACCTCGACCGGCTGGCCGCCACGCGGCTCTCCTTCTTCCTCGGCATCCCGGCCCTGACCGGTGCCGGCGTGTACGAGCTGAAGGACGCCCTGGGCACCGGGGCCGGCGCCGCCCCCCTGGCGGTCGGCACCCTCGTCTCCTTCGTGGTCGCCTACGCCTCCATCGCCTGGCTGCTGAAGTTCGTCGCCAAGCACACCTTCAACGCTTTCGTCGTCTACCGGATCGTGGTCGGCGTCCTGCTGTTCGCGCTGCTCGGCACGGGTGTGCTGCACAGCTGAGCGCCGCGCGCCACCCGTCGCCCCGGCACCGGCGGGTCGCCGTCAGTGACCGTCGCGCAGCGGTTCCCCGACGCTGCGCAGGTGCCGCAGCGCCTCACGGTGCGAGGCGAGCAGTCCCGTCCGGTGGTACGGGACGCCCAGCTCGGCGCAGTACCGCTCGGTGATCACCTGGGCCTTGCCCAGGGCGGGCGTCGGCATGCTCGGGAAGAGGTGGTGCTCGATCTGGTGGTTGAGGCCGCCCATGAAGGCGTCGACGAGCACTCCGCCCCGCACGTTGCGGGAGGTGAGGACCTGGCGGCGCAGGAAGTCGAGCCGCGTGCCCTCCTCGATCATCGGCATGCCCTTGTGGTTGGGCGCGAAGACCGAGCCCAGGTAGATGCCGAACAGCCCCTGGTGCACGGCTATGAAGGCGAGTGCCTTGCCGGGGGAGAGGATCGTGAACAGGCCGCCGAAGTAGAGGACGAAATGGGCGACGAGCAGCGTGCCCTCCAGGACCGGTCGTTTCACGGACGGGCCGCGCAGCGCCTTGAAGCTGCTGAAGCTCAGGTTGAGTCCCTCCAGCGTCAGCAGCGGGAAGAAGAGGGCGGCCTGGTGCCTCCCCACGAACCGGGGAAGTCCCTTGGCCCGGCTCGCCTGGCGCCGTGACCAGACCAGGATGTCGGGGGAGACGTCCGGGTCCTTCTCCTCGTGGTTGGGGTTGGCGTGGTGGCGGGTGTGCTTGTTCATCCACCAGCCGTAGCTCATCCCGAGCAGCAGGTTCGCCACCAGCAGACCACCGGCCTCGCTGGGACGGCGGCGCGAGAAGACCTGCCGGTGGGCGAGGTCGTGCGCGGCCAGTGCGAGCTGGCCGAAGACGACGGCCAGCGCCACGGCGACGAGCAGCTGGCTCCAGCTGTCCCCCAGCACGACCAGAGCGGCGACACCGCCCGCCAGCGCGAGCGCCACGGCACCGAAACGCAGCGTGTAGTACAGCGGACGCCGCCGCAGCAGCCCCGCCTCGGCCACGCGCCTGGACAGCTCGGAGAAGTCGCTCCCCTTCTCGCGTGTCCTGTCCTGTTCCCGCGGGGGAAGGCTCTCGATGAGCACCGTTGAATTCGCCATGCGCATCAGTATGTGAACGGGGGCCGGGCCGCAGAATGACGGCTGCCCCCGGAGCGGGGTGTGGCTGGCACCACCCCCCTCCCTGTGGTCCGCCCCTGGTGGGGGCGGCCTTGCCCACCGGACGGGCGGGGGAGCGGGGCGTCAAGTACCGCGCGTCCGGACGAGCCTGAGCCGCAGGACGAGCGCCACGGCGCCGGCGCCGAGCCCGGCCACCCCCACGATCGCGCCGGTCTCCCGCCAGCCCGGGCCGTGGCGTGCCGGCCGCGCGGCCGTGACCGCCGCGGGCGCGGCCTCCGGACCGGGCCGCGGCCGGGTGCCGCCGGCGGTCAGGGAGCCCACCGGGACGACGCGTCCGGATGCCTCGAAGCCCCAGTCGAGCAGCGAGCGGGCCTCCTCGTACACGGCATGTCCGCCGCCCTCCTGAGGATTCATCACGGTCACCACCAGGGTCCGCCCGTCACGGCGGGCGGCGGCGACCAGCGTGTTGCCCGCGTTGCTGGTGTAGCCGTTCTTGATGCCGATCAGCCCCGGGTACGGCTCCACGCCGTCCTCCCCGGTCAGCAGCCGGTTGGTGTTCCGGATCCCGAAGGCGTCCCCGTTCCGGCCGGGGAACATGGCCTCGACCTTGGCGCAGTACCTGGCGAAGTCGGGATTGCGCAGCCCCGCCCGGCCGAAGACGGCCAGGTCGTACGCCGACGACACCTGGCCCGGCGTGTCGTAGCCGTCGGGTGAGCGCACGTGGGTGTCCAGGGCGCCGAGCGCGCGGGCCTCGGCCTGCATCCGGGCCGCCGTGGCGTCCCAGCCGCCGGTGAGCGAGGCGAGGACGTGCACGGCGTCGTTCCCGGAGTTGAGGAAGACGCCGTTCCACAGGTCGGACACCTGGTACGTGTGGCCCTCGACGACCCCGACCAGGCTGCTGCCCGGACCGATGCCGGTCAGTTCGTCCCCGCGCACCTCGTGCCGGATGCCGCCCGGCAGCGCCGGCAGCACCGTGAGGGCGAACAGCGTCTTCAGCGTGCTGGCCGGCGGCAGCCTGCGATGGGCGTCGTGCGCCGCCAGGACATCACCGGAGCCGGCGTCGGCCACCACCCAGGACAGCGCGGAGACATCGGGGACCCCGGGTGACCCGGGCCGGGGCCGGACCTGGGTGCCGGAGCGGTACAGCAGCGACGGCTGGTCCGCCGACCGCGCCCCACCGGGCGGACCGGGGTCCGGGCGCCCCGCACGGGCGGCCGCGGCGGCGGGCATGAGCGTCAGCAGCCCTGCCACACAGAGCACACAGGTGGAGCGAACCGTCCGGGATGAGAATCCGATAGTCATACCGCAAACGTAGGAATGGCCCCCCGGGTCGCCACGCTGACCGGGCCGAGTCGCCTCCGGAAGCACCCGATTGCCACAGGTGGTGCCGCGTGGGCCGGTTCGGCGCCGACTGCGCGGGGCCGCGCGGGCCGGGTCGGGCGCGGCCGGCGTCAGTCGGTGGGCAGGGTCGGCTGGACCTGCCGCAGGAACGTGGCGTTGTCCGGCGTCCGGCGCAGCCGCTCCAGCAGGGTCTCCAGGCCGGAGTGTCCGTCCCGGGGCCCGAGGACCCGCCGCAGCCCCCGCACGGTGGTCGACTCGGGGGCCGAGAGCAGCAGTTCCTCGCGGCGGGTGCCGGAGCCGGTCACGTCGACGGCCGGGAAGACCCGGCGGTCGGCGAGCTCCCGGCTCAGCCGCAGCTCCATGTTGCCGGTGCTCTTGAGTTCCTCGAAGAAGAAGTCGTCGGCCCGCGACCCGGTCTCCACCAGGGCGGTGGCGAGGATGGTGAGGGAGCCGCCCTCCTCGGCCGCCCGGGCGGCGCCGAAGAACCGCTTGGGCCCGAGCAGCGCCCCGGCGTCGACACCGCCGCTGAGGGTGCGCCCGCCGGAGGAGGCGGCGTTGTTGTGCGCCCTGCACAGCCGGGTGAGGGAGTCGAGGAGGACGATGACGTCCTCACCGGCCTCGACGAGCCGTTTGGCCCGCTCGATCACCAGGTCCGCGAGGGCGATGTGCTGCTTGGCGCTCCGGTCGAAGGTCGAGGAGTACACCTCGCCGCGTACCGCCCGCCGCATGTCGGTGACCTCCTCGGGCCGTTCGTCGAGCAGCACCACCATCAGGTGGGAGGCGGGGTGGTTGCCGGCGACCGCGGCGGCGATCTGCTGGAGGAGGACGGTCTTGCCGGTCTTCGGCGGCGCCACGATCAGGCCGCGTTGACCCTTGCCGACCGGGGCGACGAGATCGGCGACCCGTCCGGTGAGGCCGGCCGCCGGATGTTCGAGGCGCAGGCGCTCGTGCGGGTGCAGCGGTGTCAGGTCGTGGAAGTGCCGTCGGGTCTGCCGGTCGGGTGTGCGACCGCCGACCCGGACGACCTCGGACAGGGTGCGCCGGTCGCCCCGTACGCCCTCCACCAGGTCGCCCTTGCGCAGGCCGTGGCGGCGGATCAGCGCGGGGGAGAGGGTGAGGTCGGCCGGCTCGGCCTGGAGGCTCCGGCCCCGCAGGTGGCCCCTCCCGCTCGCGTCGATGTCGAGGACACCGCTCACGATCTCGGCCGGGGCGTGCTGGGCAGGGGGCTTTTCGAGTGTGGTGGTCATGGTGTTCGGTCCTTTCGAGGACACGGGCGTGGGACGTGCGGAAGGGAGGGGGGAAGGCCGCGCGAGGGGTCGGTCGACACGCCTCGGAACGGTGGGGAACAGCGCCTCGGACGCAGTGCGGAGAACGCCCCGCTGACGAGGTGGCTGAGAAGCGGACGCGCCGGTCACGACAGGACGGGCGGGTCGGCGAACCGAAGGGAACTGGCACCGGCGCCCCAGCGGGGCGTACACAAGTGCTGAGGGAACTGTACCACGCGGCAGGCGGCACCGGGGGGGGGGGGGGGGGGGGGGGGGGGGGGGAGGGGAGGGGGGGGGGGGGGGGGGGGGGGGGGGGGGGGGGGGGGTAGGGACAGGGGGTGGGA
>NZ_JBWKKZ010000004.1:362912-379779 GCF_056430705.1 Streptomyces sp. NPDC045956
AGGGACAACAGGGAAAAGAAGAGAAAGGAGGAAGAAAAACCCCACGGCGTATTGTCACCCTTGTTCCCCCCCCCCCCCCCCCCCCCCCCCCCCCGGCGCCGCCTGTGTGCCGCCCGACGGGTCTTCCGCACGAACCTCGCGCGCTCAGGCGCCCGAACGGGCGGCGGCCTCCTGCGCCTCCCGGGCGATCCGCTCGAACTGCGCCGCCATCGCCGCCTGCAGCGCCTGCGCGCCCGAGAGCGGGCGCACCATCACCGTGAACTCGTCGATCCGGCCGGCCTCGTCGAGATGCAGGAAGTCGCAGCCGCTGATCTCCCGCTCACCCACACGGGCCGTGAAGAGCAGCGCGTGGTCGCGGCCGTCCGCCGCGCCGATGACGCGCTCGTAGCGGAAGTCCTCGAACACACGGGCTGCCCCGCGCAGGATCGCCGCCGTGAGTGCCTTGCCCCGGTAGGGCTTGAACACGACGGGGCTGGTGAAGACCACGTCCTCGGCCAGCAGCGTTTCGAGGGCGTCGAGGTCGTGCGTCTCGACCGCCGTGCGGAATGCCTGCATCGCAGCTCCCCGGATGTGAGTACTTGGCTGTGAGTACTAAATTATTTGAGTAGGTGCCGAGTAGGGTATTCATTTCTTGCTAGCGTGTCGACATGTCTCTCAAGTACGCCGTCCTGGCGGCCCTGCTGGAGGGCGAGGCCTCGGGCTACGAGCTGTCCAAGGTGTTCGACGTCTCGCTCGCCAACTTCTGGCCCGCCACGCCTCAGCAGCTCTACCGGGAGTTGGAGCGCCTCGCGGGCGACGGACTCATCGAGGCCCGGACGGTGCCGCAGGAACGGCGGCCCACCAAGCGGCTCTTCCGGCTCACCACGGCCGGCCGGGAACGGCTGAGCGCCTTCGCCGCCGAACCGACCCGACGCCCCACGGCCGTTCGCGACGAGTTCCTGATCAAGATGCAGGCCATGGACGGCGTCGACCCCGCGGAGGTCCGCGCGCTGGTGGAGGAGCGCAGGGCCTGGGCCCTGGGCAAGCTCGCCCGCTACGAGCGGGTCCGTGAGCGACTGCTGGACGGCCGTACCGAGGAGCGGCACCTGCGGGAGTCCGACCGTGTCGGCCCCTATCTCACACTGCTCGCCGGCATCACCTTCGAGCAGGAGAACGCCCGTTGGTGCGAGCGCGTGCTCACTGTCCTGCGGGAGCGGCGCGCGCCCGCGGGACCCGCCGGGCAGGCCCTAGGCTGACCGGATGTTCAGCCCCGAAGGTCCCACCCTGCGCGAACTCGCCGTCCAGGCACTGTCGTCGGTCGAGCACGGCTACGACCTGCTCGCCCCGAAGTTCGACCACACCCCGTACCGGACGCCGGACCGGGTGCTCGACGCCGTGGCCGCGGCGCTGGCACCGGTGGGCCCCTTCGGTGCCGGCCTCGACCTGTGCTGCGGCACCGGTGCGGGTATGGAGATGCTGGCCCGGGTGTGCCACGGGAGCGTCACCGGGGTCGACTTCAGCGCGGGCATGCTGGACGTCGCCCGCAAGCGCGCCGTGCCCGCGGGGCCGGCGGTCTCCTTCGTGCGCGCGGACGCCCGCGCCCTGCCGTTCGGCCCCGCCTTCGACCTGGTGGTCAGCTTCGGGGCGTTCGGGCACTTCCTGCCCGGCGAACTGCCGGGCCTGTTCTCCCAGGTGCGCTCCGTACTGCGGCCGGGCGGCTGCTTCGCCTTCCCCGTCGCCGCACCGCCCCTGCCCGGCTCGCGCGCGTACTGGACCCTGCTCGGCTTCGACACCGCGATGCGGGTGCGCAACGCGCTGTGGCGGCCGCCGTTCGTCATGTACTACCGGACGTTCCGGCTCGCCGACGTGGGCCGGGAGCTGGCCCGCGCGGGTTTCCGGGCGGAGTTGCACGCCCTGCCCGAGTTCGGGCGCCGGCCCGACGGCGCCCCGCGTGCCCGGCTGGTGGTGGCCCGGCGGTTGTCGTGACGGTGAGCGGTGGCGCTCAGCCGGCCGCCGGCAGCGTGAACTCGTAGACCAACGCTTCCTGACGGGCGTCCACGAGGAGGTCCGTGATCTCCAGGGGGCGCGCGTACTGGTCGTGCACCCGCCGGACCACCCGGACCGACGAGGACTCCGTGAGCGGGGTGATGGTGTCCCGGTGGTGCAGGGTCAGACCGGCCCTGCGCATCCAGTCGTAGGCGCGCCGCAGTTGCGCGGAGGCGGAGCCGTCGGCGCGGTCGCGGTACCGGGCGAGTTCCTCGACCTCGGCGAGCGCCACGGCGGAGAACGAGGTCACGGCCATGCGCCGGCCGCCGCCGTCGGCGGTCGCGGACGTGTAGCGGTGGACCAGGGTCGGCCGGCCCGGCGCCAGCCCCAGGGCCGCGGCGTGCTCCCGAGGCGGTGCCTCCCAGGTGACGGTGGCCCGGTCGCCGGGGCACGGTTCCGCGGCCCGGGCGCCGACCGGGAAGGTGAGGGCCGCCGGGCTCCGGGTGGGCCGGGCCGGCAGTGCGGCGTGGCTGCCCCGCCGGTCGGTGGCGAGCAGCCCGTCCCGGCGCAGCACCTCCAGGGCCTGCCGGACGGTCTCCCGGCTGACTCCGAAGTGCTCGGCCAGTCGGCGTTCGCCGGGCAGTCGTTCGCCCGGTGGGACGGTCCCGTCGCGCAACTCGCCCAGCAGCCGGGCGGCGACCCGGAGGTACAGGGGCTGGGGGCCGGTCAGGGAGTGGTCGTGCGGGGTGGTGCGGGCCATGCCGCGCCCTCCTGTTGGTGACGTGCGGTAGCCGTGCGGGCTCGGTGCGCCACCAGAAGTACCATTGGTCTAAACCAGCTGGGAAGTGTGATCCGCCGGTTCGGCCGAAACCTCACCCGGGCGTCGACCGGCCGTCACCTCGGCACAAGCCCCGGTACAGGCCCTCGCCGGTGCCGCCGCGCGCGGGCCGTCGGCGATGTGCGGCCCCGGGCGGTTCGTCCCGCGGCCCGGCGGGCCCCGCGTCGGAACCGGCCGTGCCCCGTGCGCCGCCGCGACCGTCGTGTCCGAAAGCGTCCGCAAGCGCGCGGACCCCGGCCCGGGACCGGACCCCGCGCCCAGCCTGCTCAGACGTACGAGCGCAGCCAGCGCAGCTTCGCGGCCTCCTGGAAGGGGCCGCCGCCCTCGTGGTCGTTGAAGTCGTACACCTCGATCGCCTTGTCCTCGTGCGCCCAGGCGTTGAACGCCGCGAACACCGTCGACGGCGGGCAGGTCTGGTCCTCCAGGGCCGCCGAGAACAGGGCGGGGGCCCGGCCGCGCGCCGCGAAGTGCACACCGTCGAAGTACGACAGCGTGCGCAGCGCGTCCTCGGTGCGGCCCCGGTGCGTCTTGAGGTACAGGCCGATCTCCCGGTAGGGGTGCCGGTCGGTGAGCCGGGTGGCGCGCGGGAAGTCGCACAGGAACGGCACGTCCGGCGCGACGGCCGTCAGGTCCGGCACGAGCCCGCCGACGGCGATCGCGATGCCGCCGCCCTGACTCCCGCCGAGCGCCACCGTGCGCGCCGGATCGGTCAGCGGGTGCGAGCGGGCCGCCTCGACCGCCCGCACGGCGTCGGTGAAGACGCGGCGGTAGTAGTAGTGCTCGGGAGCGTCCAGGCCGCGGGTCATGAAGCCCGGGTAGGCGGGCGTGCCGCCGACCGGGTCCGCGGTGCCGCCACCGCCGCCCCAGGCGCTGCCCTGGCCGCGGGTGTCCATCACGAAGTGGGCCCGGCCGGTGGACGCCCACAGCAGGTGCTCGTGCGGCAGCCCGCGCCCGCCGCCGTACCCGACGAACTCCACGATCAGCGGGAGCGGTTCGGTGGCGGCGGCCGGCAGGATCAGCCAGCCCTTCACCGGGTGGCCGCCGAACCCGGCGAACGTCACGTCGTGCACCCGCACCGTCGTCAGCCCCGTGTCCAACGGCTCGAAGCGGGCGTCCAGGTCGTGCTCGCGGGCTTCTTCCAGCGTCCTGCCCCAGAACGCGTCGAAGTCCTCGGGCTCGGCCGACTCGCTTCGACAGTGGCGGAGTTCGTCGAGCGGGAGGTCGAACAGGGCCATCGAGAACCGCCTTTGCGGGGAGTCGGTGCCGGACCGTACGGATGATCACACCGTACGGGAGTGATCGGAGGTCTCGCCAGATCCGATCACCGGCGAGGGTGTCGAAAACCGCGCCGTTCGGCCCGCCGAACGCCAGGTCAGGGTGGTGTGACGGGCCCGGTGAGGGGGCGGGTGCGTCGGCGGTCCGCGCGGGAGCCTCGCCGAGGTGGTCGGGTCACCGGCGCCGGGTCAGGCCCGGCGGTGTGTCCACCGGGGCTCGGTGAGGGCCCAGTCGCGCTCCCACTCGGCCATCCGGTGCCGGAGGGCCACCCTTCGTACGGCACAGTGCGCGAGGAGCACCGTGAGCGCCGCGCCGAGCGTCGTGCACGCGCCGATGGCGATGCTGTGCTGCCACACCGCGGCGTCGCCCACCGGCGGGGGCACGCTCCGGCCGCGGGAGTCCAGCCACACGTCGACCTTGTCACCGTGCCGGGTGCCCGCCGGGACCCGTGCCGTGGTGTTGCGTTCGCCGCTGTCCGGCGTGCTCCAGCGGACGGCCGCGCGGTACGAGTGGTCCCCGCCGACCTGGACCGACGGCAGCGCGTCGGGGGGCGAACCGACCACCGTGGCGCGCACGCGCTGCCGTTCCGCCCGCTGGTCCGTCGCGGTCGCCCGGGCCTCGCCGTGGCTCCACCAGGCGGTGGCGGCGCCGAGCAGCGGCGCCCCCAGGAGGAGCAGCACGGCGACGGCCAGCACGGTCCACGCCTCGACGATGTCCGACCGGCGGTGCAGCGGATTGCGCCGCAGGCGGCGGCCCCGGATCCGGGTTCGCATCATGACCTCCTCGGGGATCATCACGGGCGGAGGACCGGAGAACCCGGGGGAGGCGGCCGGGCGGACGGCCGCGAGGGCCGGGGCCGCCGCGTCTCCGTGTCCAGGTGTCTCCGGGTCGCGCCGCGCGTACGAGTGCCCGCACAGGTCTGGTACCCCGTCCGACGGCTCCCGCTCACACGTCGCCGACCCCGAAGGCCCGGAAGGCCGGCGATCCGTGCCGCGGGGCGGGTGCCCGGCGGGAGCGCCACCGGGGCCCCTGCCCGAGCGCAGGCCGCGCGGCGCGCTCGGGCGGCCGGTCAGCCGAAGCGTTCGATCCTGATCCGGTCCACCGGCTGGCCGGCCGCCACCAGCAGCCGCGAGGCGTGTTCCGCGAAGGAGTTGGAGCCGCACACGTACGCCTCCCAGCCCTCGGCGGGCGGCCTGGACAGGAGCGGTGCCAGGTGCGCGGCGGCCATCCGGCCCACGGGCGTCCCGGCGGGCGCGCCGCGGGTGAACACGGGCGTCGTCTCCGCGCCGTACTCGTCGGCGTAGATCAGGTCCCCGGGAGTGCGCGCGGACACCAGCAGCCGCAGCGGGACCGTCAGGCCCCGCGCCCGGTGGTGCCGCACCATCGACATCAGCGGGACCACGCCGGAGCCCGCGCCCAGCAGCAGGGCGGGCCGGTCGCCCGGCCAGGCGAAGAAGCCGCTCAGCGGACCGCGCACCTCGATCCGGTCGCCGGGCCGGGCGACCGTGTGGAACCAGCCGGACACCTCGCCCTCCTCGACGTGGTCGAGGGTCAGCTCGATGTGGCCCGAGTCGTCGGGCGCGGACGCCAGCGAGTAGTGGCGCTGGGCCGTGTACCCGTCCTCGGCGGTCAGCCGCAGCATCAGGTGCTGGCCGGGCACATGGCCCGCCCAGCCGGGCACCGCGAACCGGAAGGTGGACACGCGCGGCGTCTCGCGGCGGATCTCGGTGAGGGTGGCCGTCTGCCACGCCCCGGCCACCTGACCGTCCACCTCGATGCGCCCGGGCACCGCGAAGCGCGTCGGGGGAGTGAAGCCTCCAGGGGTGCGGGTCGCCGTCTCAGTCACCGGAGTACCTCTGCTCCTCCCACGGGTTGCCCCGCGCGTGGTAGCCGTTGCGCTCCCAGAAGCCCGGCTCGTCGCGGTCGAGGAGTTCCAGGCCCGCGACCCACTTCACGCTCTTCCAGAAGTACAGGTGCGGCACCACCAGGCGTGCCGGACCGCCGTGCTCCGGGGCCAGCGGCCGCCCGTCGTACTCCCACACGATCCAGGCCCGGCCGCCGGTCAGGTCCGCGAGGGGCAGGTTCGCCGAGTAGCCGGTGTGCGCGTAGGCGACCGCGTGGGTGGCGGACGGCAGCGGGCCCGCCTCCTCCAGGAAGGTGTCCAGGGACACACCCCCGAAGCGCACCCCGAACTTCGACCAGCCGGTCACGCAGTGGATGTCGCCCGCGTACGCCGACGCCGGCAGCCGGTGGGCCCCCGCCCAGTCCCACGTGCGGGGCTCGGCGACCAGTCCGCCCACGCGGAAGGTCCAGTCGGCGGGCGAGAGGTCGGGCGTGACCTCGGCGGACAGCACGGGCCAGTCGTCGCGGGCGTCGTACTGGCCGGGCGGCAGCTGCGGTCCGGCGGCGCGCGGGCGTCCGGTGAAGCCTCGGGTGGTGTGCATGCGGTGGGGCCTTTCGGGCCGCCGCGAGCGGTGCCCGCGGCCGGCGTGATCAGTGCGTACCCCCACCGTACGTGCCGCCGCACGCCGGCCGGGACCGGCCCGGTGGCTCAGGCGCCGTCCTGCCGTGGCCCCGGCCACGCGTTGTACCGCTCCAGATACGCGGCGAAGCGGACCAGATCCTCCTCCGGCCAGTCCGCGAGCCGTCCCCGGAAAGCGGTCCGGCGGCTCTCGGTGACCTGGGCCAGGATGCGCCGTCCGGCCTCGGTCAGGTGCACGACCTGCACGCGGTGGTCGACCGGATCGCCCCGCCGCTCGACGAGCCCGGCGCGTTCCAGGGCGGAGACCTGACGGCTCACGGTGGACTTGTCCAGTGCGTAGTGGGCGGCCAGGTCGGTGGCCCGGCAGCCGTCCCGCTCCTCCAGGTGGCCCAGCAGGGTGTAGGAGACCAGGGACAGCTCCGGGTGCATGCGGCCGGCCGAGGCGCGGGCGCGGCGGGCGAAGGCCGTCATCTCCCGCTGGATGGTCTCCACGGCCGCGTCCGCGGGGCTGCCGCCGGTGGGGGCGGTCCTCTCGTCGGGCAGGTCGGCTGCCGGCACGGGTCCTCCTCGTCGCTGGTCGCGGAGTGCGATTCGGGAAATGGTTGCATAAGTCAACCACGTGCGTCCCGGCGGTGACGGACCGGGCCGTGACCCCCGGCACCGGACGCCCCGGCCACCGGCCGGCCCCCCTGTGGCACCGGCGGCGCTGGGGTAGGGTGACCGACGGCCGCGGACCGCCCCGGCCACCGGACGCCTGGGAGGTGGGACCCATTACCGCTGTGTCGGCCCGGGTGCTCTTCCCCCACGACGGCGCGGTCACCGGCAACGGGTGACCGTGGGAGCGCCCTTCGGTTCTCGAAAGGCTCTCGCCCTCCATGTCTCCCTCGTCCCCCGCTTCTCCCTCTTCCTCGCCCTCTTCCTCCGCGGTTCCCTTCTCCTCGCCCTCTTCCTCCGGGGTTCCCCTCTCCGCGCCCTCGCGGGACCGGGTCGTGTCCGTACTGCGCGCCGCCGGCTGCGTCTTCGCCGAGGACGAGGCGGAGCTGATCACGGCGGCGGCCCGCACCGCCGGGGAACTGACGTCCCTGGTGGACCGCCGCGCCGGCGGGCTCCCGCTCGAACTCGTCCTCGGCTGGGCCGGGTTCCACGGCCTGCGCATCGCCGTCGCCCCCGGGGTCTTCGTCCCCCGGCGCCGCACCGAGTTCCTCGTGGCCGAGGCCCTCGCCCAGGTGCCGGACGCGGCCGTCGTCGTGGACCTGTGCTGCGGCTCCGGCGCCGTCGGCGCGGCCCTGGCCGCCGCGCTCGACCGGCCCGAGGTGCACGCCGCCGACGTCGACCCGGCCGCCGCGCGCTGCGCCCTCGGCAACCTCGCCGACGCCGGCGGCCGGGTGTACACCGGTGACCTCTTCGACGCGCTGCCCGACGCCCTGCGGGGCCGGGTGGACATCCTCGCGGCCAACGTGCCGTACGTCCCGACCGGCGAGGTCGCCCTGCTGCCGGCCGAGGCCCGCGACCACGAACCGCTGGTCGCCCTCGACGGTGGCGCCGACGGCCTCGACGTCCTGCGCAGGGTCGCCGCCGAGGCGCCCCGCTGGCTCGCGCCCGGCGGGTGCCTGCTGGTCGAGACGAGTGAACGCCAGGCGCCGGCGGCCGTCGAGGCCTTCGTCCGGGCCGGCCTCAGGACCCGACTGGCGGTCAGCGAGGAGCTGTACGCCCACGTGGTGACCGGCGTCGCAGGGTAGCGGCGCCGCCACGGCGTCGCACGGCGCGGACGGGGCCGCCGCGCCGCTACGCGGGATGCGTGGCCCGGGCGATCAGCAGGGCCACGTCGTCGGAGTTCTCCGGCTCGTGGAGGGTGCGCAGCAGCAGCTCGCAGACCTCCTCCAGGGGGCGGTCGGGGCCCTCCAGGAGGGCGAGGAGGGCGTCCAGCCGCTCGTCCAGCGGTTGCCGGCGCGTCTCCACGAGCCCGTCGGTGTAGAACACCAGCCGGTCGCCCGGCTCCAGGTCGACCGTCGTGGTGGCGAAGGGCACGCCGCCCACCCCGAGCGGCACCCCGGTCGGCAGGTCCAGCAGCTCCGGCGGACGGCCGGCGCGCAGGCGGACGGGCGGCAGGTGCCCGGCGTTGGCGATCCGGCACTCCCGACGGTGCGGGTCGTGGACGGCGTAGACGCAGGTCGCGATGGCCTGGTCCAGGCCGGCGGTGGTCCGGTCCAGGTGTTCGAGCAGGAACGCCGGGTCGAGGTCGAGGGCGGCCAGGGTGTTGGTCGCGGTGCGCAGGCGTCCCATGGAGGCCGCCGCCGCGATGCCGCTGCCCATCACGTCGCCCACCACGAGCGCGGTCTTGCAGCCCTCCAGCTCGATCACGTCGAACCAGTCGCCGCCGACCTCGCTGGTGGCCTCGGCCGGCTGGTAGCGGGAGGCGACCTCCAGGCCGCCCGTCACCGGCGGATGGCGCGGCAGCAGGCTGCGCTGGAGGGTGAGGGCCGCGTCGCGGGCGTTCTGGTACCAGCGCGCGTTGTCGATCTGCACCGCGGCGCGGGCGGCGAGTTCCCGGGCCAGCAGCAGGTCGTCCTCGTCGAACGACTGCGGGTTGCCGGTCCGCTTGAGATCCAGGGCGCCCAGCACCTCGCCCCGCGCGATCAGCGGTACGGCCAGGTAGGAGTGCACGCCCGCCCGGCGCAGCAGCTCGGCGGCCTCCGGCGAGCGGGCGATGCGCGGCAGGTCCTCGCCCGTCACCCGCGCCACCATCACCGGCCGGCCGGTGCGCACGCACTCGGTGACCAGGCGCTCCGGCCCGTACCGGGCGACGTGCCCGGGCGGGTCGGCCGCGCGCAGGGCCAGCGGGGCGCCGTGGGCCTCCACGGCCAGCGCGCGGATCACGGCGGGCTCGGCCGGACCCAGACTGCTGCGCCGGCCCTTCACCACGGCCTCCAGCAGGTCCACGGCCGCGATGTCGGCCAGGCCGGGCACGGCCACCTCGGCCAGTTCACGCGCGGTGCGGTCCAGCTCCAGCGTGGTGCCGATCCGGGCCGAGGCGTCCGCCACGGCGGCCAGTCGGTGACGCGCGGCCTCCGCCTCGACCCCCGCGCGGTACTGCTCCGTGACGTCCACGACGGAGACGGCCACGCCCAGCACGGCCCCGGCGGCGTCCTCCAGCCGGTACAGCGAGAACGACCAGGCGTGTTCCTCGTCCGGGTCGGCGGGTGTCCGGCCGGTCGCGGACAGGTCGACGACCGGGCGCCCGGTCTCCAGCACCCGGCGCGCCGTCGCCTCCAGCGGGCCCGCCTCCACCTGGGGCAGCACCTCGCGGACCGTCCGCCCGAGGTGGTCCTCGGCGGACAGGCCGTTCATCCGCTCCAGCGCGGGGTTGACCGACACGTACCGCAGTCCGGTGTCCAGGACGGCCAGACCGATCGGGGACTGCCGGATCACCCGGCTGGACAGGGCCACCTCGTGCTCCAGCTCGCGCACCGTCGACCGGTCGACCGCGAGCCCCAGCGCGTAGACGTCCCCCCGGTCGTCCAGGAGCCGCATGTTGCGGAACTCGACCAGTCGGGTGCCGCCGTCCTTGCGGCGGACGGGGAACGCCCCGGCCCAGCTCCGGCCGGTCTTCATGACGTCGGCGAACAGCTCCACGGCCAGGGCGAGGTGGCGTTCGTCCACCATGATGTGGGCCGCGTAGTGTCCCAGCGCCTCCGCGGCGGAGTATCCGAACAGCTCCTCGGCCTGCGGGCTCCACAGCACGATCCGGCCTTCGGTGTCCAGTACCACCGAAGCCACGTTCAGCACGTCGAGCAGCCCGCTCGGCCCCACGGGTCCGTGCGGCGACGCGTCGCCCTCGAACCCGGCAGACCCGGCTGCACTCATCCCAAGCCCCGCCTTCGCCGTTCGCCGCGGCACGCCCTTGTGCTGCCGACTCCTTCGTTCTACCGCGTTCCACCGCGTACAGGGCCGCTTCTGAGCGGCCTGAGTGGTGCCCTTCCAGCATCACCCGGCACGACGGCGACCGCCGCACGGAGCACGGCCGAGCTTGCTCTGTACATGACCACAGGGCCGCGCCAGACTGTGCGCCGGACGCACACCCTCGTGGCGCCCGACCACCCCCCCGCCGAGGAGCCCGCCCATGTCCCCGCACACCCGGCAGCGCCGTCGCTCCGCCCTCATCGGACTCGCCGTCCTGGCGCTCGGTACGGGCCTGGCCGGCCCGGCCGCCGCGGCCTCCCCGGTCGCCGGTACGCCGAGCGAGGTGACCGCGGCCTCCCCGGCGGCCGGTACCTGGACCGAGGTGGGCTACGACCGCGCCGACCCGCTGACCGAGAGCCAGGGCCTGGCGTCGGTCGAGGTCCCGGCCGGCAGCCCCAACCGCTACACCGGCATCGGCACCATCCCCCTGGGGCTCGGCATCCGCGGCTGGAACCACGTCGGCGACCCCGACGCCTCCTACGACGGCCACTACATCGAGCCGTACCAGCGCGACGACGGGAACACGAAGATGTTCCGCGTCCAGGCGCCGGACGGCCGCTGGTCGGAGTACGTGCACACGCTGAGCCCGGGTGAGGCCCGGAACAACTCCTGGTCCGCCGTCTCACCGGACGGCCGGTGGATGCTGGCCGGCGAGTGGGGCACCATGACCCGGCTGCTCGTCTTCCCGACGCCCGGCGTCAACCCGGCCACCTCGCCCTCGGCGAACCTCCCGCAGGTGGCCACCGTCCGCCTGGACCGCCCGGTGCGTGACGTCCAGGGCTGCGACTTCCTCGACGCGACCACCCTCCTGTGCTCCTCCGACGACCCGGAGGGCACCCTCTTCGGGATCACCAAGCCACTGCTGCGCGTCGACCTGTCCGCCGCGCCGAACGGCACCGCCGACGTCACCGGCCACGTCACGGCCCTGCGTCAGCTGCCCCTGCGCAGTGCCTGCGCGGGCGGCTTCGAGACGGAGGGCGTCGACTACGACCGCCGTACCGGCACCCTGCGCGTGATCGTCGTCTCGCCGGGGTTCTGCGTGCTGACGGACAGCAGGACCTACCGCTTCGCACAGGGCTGAGCCGCCCCTTCGCGCCGCACCCCGGGTGGTGCTTTTCTGGTGGTAGGGGTGAAGCGGGGTGGGCGATGAGAGGAGCGATCGCGATGGACGGTGAGCGACTGCACCCGGAGTCCGTCTCCGTGGAGCTGAGCGGGTGCAGCAAGGAGGACGCCCGGACCGTGTTCGACGCCCTGGGCGCGTGCTTCTCGTCCGACCGGCGCGCGGACGAGGTGCCCCGGGACTACCACGAGGTGCGGCCCACGGTGTGGCTGGGCACCTTCGACGTGGCCGACGCCCACGGCGGGTGCGACCCCGCCCGGCTCGCGGCCTCCGTCGAGGCGGACGTCCAGGGCGGCTACTGGGCGATCGAGCGCTTCCGCACCACGCTGGACTCCCTGTTCACGGTGCACGACCTGAGCGGGGCCTCCGGCGACCAGGAGCGGGAACTGCACGTCCGGCTGGAGAGCCACTGACCGGGGGCGCGGGTTCCGCGCCGACGGCCGGTGTGGTGTGCGCCGCCCCTTTGTGCAACTAGTTGCACAAAGGGGCGGCCGTCCTCTACAACAGAGGCACGACACCGCGCACGGAGGCCCCGATGAGCCCGTACCCCCACCTGCTGAGCCCCCTGGACCTGGGCTTCACCACGCTGCCCAACAGGGTCCTGATGGGTTCCATGCACGTAGGCCTGGAGGAGGCCGAGCACGGCTTCGAGCGCATGGCCGCCTTCTACGCCGCCCGCGCCCGCGGGGGAGTGGGCCTGATCGTCACCGGCGGCATCGCCCCCAACGACGAGGGCCGGCCCTACGAGGGCGGCGCCAAGCTCACCACCGACGCCGAGGCCGCGCAGCACCGAACCGTCACCGACGCCGTGCACCGCGAGGGCGGCCGGATCGCCCTCCAGATCCTGCACTTCGGCCGGTACGCCTACCACGCCGACCTGGTCGCGCCGAGCCCCCTCCAGGCGCCGATCAGCCCGCACGTGCCCCGGGAGCTGACCGACGCGGACGTCGAGCGCACCGTCGACGACTACGTCCGCACCGCCCGCCTCGCCCGCGAGGCCGGGTACGACGGCGTCGAGATCATGGGCTCCGAGGGCTACCTGATCAACGAGTTCATCGCCGCGCGGACCAACCACCGCACCGACCGCTGGGGCGGCTCGTACGAGAACCGCATGCGCTTCCCCGTCGAGATCGTGCGCCGGGTGCGCGAGGCGGTCGGTGAGGACTTCATCCTCGTCTACCGCCTGTCCATGCTCGACCTGGTGCCGGGCGGCTCCACGCTGGACGAGGTGATCACCCTCGCGAAGGCGGTCGAGGCCGCCGGAGCGACCCTCATCAACACCGGCATCGGCTGGCACGAGGCCCGCATCCCGACCATCGCCACGTCCGTGCCGCGCGGTGCCTACACCTGGGTGACCCAGCGCCTCATGGGCGAGGTGTCGGTGCCGCTGGTGACCACCAACCGCATCAACACCCCCGAGGTGGCCGAGCGACTGCTCGCTGAGGGCGCCGCCGACATGGTGTCGATGGCCCGTCCGATGCTCGCCGACCCCGACTTCGTCGCCAAGGCCGCCGCCGGCCGCCCCGAGGCGATCAACACCTGCATCGGCTGCAACCAGGCCTGCCTCGACCACACCTTCAGCGGCAGGATCACCTCGTGCCTGGTCAACCCGCGCGCCTGCCACGAGACCGAGCTGGTCCTCGCCCCGACCCGGCGCCGCAAGCGCGTCGCGGTCGTCGGCGCGGGCCCCGCCGGGCTGGCCTGCGCGGTCAGTGCCGCCGAACGCGGCCACGAGGTCACCCTGTTCGACGCCGCAGAGGAGATCGGCGGGCAGCTCAACGTGGCCCGCAAGGTCCCCGGCAAGCAGGAGTTCGACGAGACGCTGCGCTACTTCCGCACCCAGCTGGAGACGCACGGCGTCGACGTACGGCTGAACACCCGGGTCGGTGCCGGCGACCTCGCCGGCCACGACGAGGTCGTCGTCGCCACCGGCGTCACCCCGCGCACCCCGGACATCCCCGGCGTCGACCACCCGAGCGTCGTCGGCTACCTCGACGTGCTGCGCGACGGAGCGCACGTGGGCGACCGGGTCGCGATCCTCGGCGCCGGCGGCATCGGCTTCGACGTCGCCGAGTACCTCACCGACGGCGGCGACAAGGCGCACGAGGACCCCGGGACGTACTTCCGCCTCTGGGGCGTCGACATGGACTACCGCGCGCCCGGCGGTCTCGCCGCACCCGAGCGTCCCGCGCCGCCGCGCACCGTCCACCTGCTCCAGCGCAGGACCTCGAAGGTCGGCGCCGGGCTCGGCAAGACCACCGGCTGGATCCACCGCACCGAGCTGAAGCACCGCGGCGTCACCATGGTCCCGGGCGTCCGCTACGACCGGATCGACGACGCCGGGCTCCACGTCACCGTCGGCGGCGAGTCCACGGTGCTGGAGGTCGACACGGTGGTCCTGTGCACGGGCCAGGAACCGAACCGCGGCCTCTACGAGGAACTGGCCGCCGCCGGGATCGGCGCCCACCTCATCGGCGGTGCCGACGTGGCCGCCGAACTGGACGCCAAGCGCGCCATCAAGCAGGGCACCGAAGTGGCGGCGGCGCTCTAGGGGGCCTGGGGGAGGACCCGGCCGTCCCTAGGATGAGCCCATGTCACTCCCGCACGCGATCCTCACCGCCCTGGTCGAAAAGCCGTCGTCGGGGCTGGAGCTGACCCGCCGGTTCGACCGGTCGATCGGCTACTTCTGGTCGGCGACGCACCAGCAGATCTACCGCGAGCTGGGGAAGCTGGAGACGGACGGTCTGATCCGCGCGCTGCCCGGACAGCAGCCGGCGCGCGGCCAGAAGAAGTCCTACGAGGTGTTGCCCGAGGGCCGCGCCGAACTGGCCCGCTGGACGGCCGCCGCGCAGGACCCCAAACCCCTGCGCGACACGATGCTGCTGCGGCTGCGGGCCGCCGCCGTGGTCGGCACCACGGGGGTCGAGGCCGACCTGCGCCGTCACCTGGAGCTGCACGAACGGCAGTTGGCCGAGTACGAGGAGATCGAGGAGCGGGACTTCCCGCCGGGCAGGGACGGTGCCGAGGACCGGCTGCGCCACCTGGTGCTGCGCGCGGGCATCGACCTGGAGACGTTCTGGACCCGTTGGCTGAGGCACGCGCTGGCGGAGTTCGCCGAGCTGCCCGGCGAGGAGTCCGCCTGACCGCCGTACGGGTGCCGCCGCGGCTCAGAACCGGTACGGCTTCGCGCGGCGGCGCAGGAACCAGGTGGCGGCGATGACGCCGGCCCCGACCAGCGCGCCGCCCGCCACGAGGGTGGCCGTGCCGTAGTCCTCGACGGCACCGCCGATGCCGCCCATGACGCCGCGCGGCGACGCGGACGGCGAGGGGGAGGCCGGGCGGCTGGGGGAGGGGGTGGGCGCCGCGGAGACGATGACGGTCTGGCTGCCCGCGGTGCTGTTGTTGGAGCACAGGACGATGACGGTGTAGGTGCCCGGGCTGATCCCCGTCCACCCGGCGGACTGACCGGAACTCGTCCCGGACAGGGCCACCTGCCGCCCCTGGGCGAAGTCCCCCTGGCTGCCGGTGAGCAGCGAGGCGGTGCCCCAAGCGCCGTTGAGCTGGGCGCAGGCGGTGGTGGTGACGGACACCGTGGTCCCCGTGGTGCTCACGGAGATGCCCGGGCCGGCCGAGGCGGGCCCGGCGACCAGGGCTACGGGCAGCGCGGCGGCTGCCACGGTCAGGCCGGAGCGGAGGAATGGCGATGAGATGCGCATGTGGACTGCCCTCCGGCGGCACGGTCGACGGTACGTCCCTTGCGCCGCCGAAACGGAAACGCCCGTGCTGCCTCACGGGCAGCCAACAGCGCGGCGGCGGCCCCCGCATGCCGAGCGCGACCGCCCAGGTGACGCGCCCCCGCCCGGCGCCCGGCGGCGGGGCGTCAGCCGCTCTCCCCCGTGGTCACCTTCCGCTCCGCCGAGAGGCCTCCCCAGGTGCCGTCCGACAGCCTCGCCCGGACGCGCACCCGGTGCGTGACCCCGGCCTCGCGTCCGGCGTAGAAGCTGTACTCGGCCCGGTCGCGCGGCGCGTCGCCGCCGAACACGAGGGAGGTGGCCGGGCGGCCGTCCAGGTGGATCTGGTACTCGGTGACCACGCCGTCCGTGCGCGGCGGCACCCAGGTCAGATCGATGTGATAACCCCCGTCGGCGTGACGGGAGACGGCCCGCAGCGCGGTGGGCGCGGTGGCCCGTCCGTCGTCGGCGCCCGGGGTGGTGAGCCGGACGGCGTCGCCGGCGGCGGAGACGTTGTCGGCGGCGTCCCGCGCCCGGACCGTGAAGGCGTAGCGGGTCCCCGGCCGCAGCCCCGTGACCACGGCCGCCGTCTGACCGCCCCCGACGCTGTGGACCTTGGTGCCGCCCTGGTGGACGTCGTACGAGACCACACCGCGGTCGTCGGTGGCCGCGGACCAGCTGAGCTGGACCGCACGGCTGCCCACCACCCGGCCCCGGACCCCGCCGGGGCGGGTCGGGGCGGAGTCGTCGGCCACGGTGGCGGGGGTGGTGGCCCGCACCTCCTGGCTGCGCGGCCCGAGCCGTCCGTCGGCTCGTGCCCGGACGGTGAAGGCGTAGGCCGTCGAGGGGCGCAACCGGGTGACGTCCACCATGCGCTCGGACGCCGGCACCTCCTTCACCAGCGTGCCGCCCCGGTACACCTCGTAGGCCTCGACGTCGTCGACCGCGTTCCACATCACGTGCACGGTCGTCGCGCTGCCCGCCTCGGCGGTGACGCCCGTCGGCGCGCCGGGCAGGGCGCCGCCCTCGTCGCCGTCACCGCCCGTGCCCCAGGCGCAGGACGTGAGAAGGGCGAGCGTCCCGCCGAGCAGGGCGCAACGACGCAGCAGGGAGGCGGCGGGAACGGTGGGAACGGGAACCTCTCGCACGGCTCGGCCTCCAGGGCGGTTCCTGCTCGACGACGGCCCGGGGTCCGGGACGGCCTCGACATGACGGCAATGGTCCGGACCAATATGACGGGGTGACGCGATCACATCAAGAGGGTGGGTGGCGGTGGCCACCCGGGAGGGTTACGTATGCTGAAGCCCTCACGGCCGAAGTCCCGCTCCCGTACGGGACGTTCGGGCCTCGGTGCGGGCCGCTGTCGTCGCTGGTCCCGCGCCGGCGGGGGGGGGGGGGGGGGGGGGGGGGGGGGGGGGGGGGGGGCACCCCCCCACCTTGTCACCCCCCCCCCCTGGGGACCCTCCCCCCCTGCGGCCTCCCCCCCCCTCCTCCTT
>NZ_JBWKKZ010000004.1:379789-395120 GCF_056430705.1 Streptomyces sp. NPDC045956
CCGGAGGAAGTGTGCGTTCTCCGGTGGGTCCTCTGCTTTTCTTTGCCCCCCCCCCGCCAAACGAGTCTGGAGACCCCTTCCCCGGCCCTCCCCCCCCCCCCCCACCCCCCCCCCCCACTCCCGCCGTGGCGCCCTCGCCGCTCGGGAGCCCACCGCCCCCTTCCGCCTACGGGGATGCACCGTCTGGCCCACAAAAGGTGGCCGCGCGGCCGATTCGGGGACAGATGTGGCCGAGTGATCGTCCCAGTCCCGAGGAGAGGCCCATCGTGCGTGTCCAGTCGCTGACACTGGTCGCGGCCAGCGTCGCCCTGCTCGCCCCCACCACGTTCCCCGACGCGCCGGCCGCCCACCGGCCGGGTCCCCGGGCCCACCTCGGCTCCGGTCACCAACTCCCGGCCGGCCCCGTCCGCGCGGACCGGTCCGGCCCCCGCACCGGACCTCTCGCACCCCCACGGCGCGGACTCATGGGGCCGTACCCGGACCGGCCGCGGTCCGAGACCGGGGGAGGGGCGCGGGAGGTGGCCGGCGGGGGGCCCGTCCGCGCGGCCGACCTGCTGGCCCGGATGCGGGACTGCGACCCCGTCTCGGAGGGCCGCTACCGCAGCGACGCCGGAACGCCGGCGGACATCCCGGTCTGCGGCACGCGGGACGCCGTGTACTGGAAGGCGGACCTGGACGTCGACTGCGACGGCCGGCCCGGCGACCACTGCAACATCCGCACCGACCCGCACTTCAGCCCCGCCACGGCGTACACCCGGCCGGACGGTACGCCCCTGGACGCCGAACGCCTGCCCTACGTCGTCGTCCCCCAGCCGAGTGACCTCTGGGACCACCGGGAGGACGACGTCCGCGGGGGATCGGTGGCCGCCCTCGTCCACGGGGACCGGGTGCGGTACGCGGTCGTCGGCGACGTGGGTCCGCGCGACATCATCGGCGAGGCCTCCTACGCCGCCGCGAAGACCCTCGGCATCCCGGCCGACCCGCACGGGGGCGGTACCGACTCCGGCGTGACGTACATCGTCTTCAAGGACAGCGAGGCCGAGCCCATCGACGACGAGGCCGCCGCGGAGAAGGCGGGGAAGCGGCTGGCACGGGAGTTCGTGGACGGGGGGTGACCGGGGGTGTGTCGCGGACGCCCGTGTCGCATGACGGGCCTTCACCACCTCGTCGCCCCTCACCTACCCCCAGGTCTGCCGGCAGAGGTCCACGATCTCCGAGGACGCGACCCCGTCCGCCCGGGTGCACAGGTCCCGCATCCGCTCGGGCCGGGGCTGAGGCCGGGCGGGCGGCGCCTGGGGGACAGGCCGCCGCACCTTCGGGCGAGGGCGCACACGAGGCTGCGCGGGAGGCCGGGGGGCGGCCGGCCGGACACGCGGTGCGGGCCGCTCCGGCGGCGCTCCGGGGAGAGAGCGCCGTACAGGCGGGTGGGTGCGCTGCTGGTGCGTCCGCTCGCCCCTGGGAGTGTGCCGCGGCCGGTCGGAACCGCTGCTGACCAGGGCTGAACGCCCGGAGGGCGGAGCCACGGGGAGTGTGGTCGCCGGCGATGGCGGGCGGTCCGGGACGGTGGGGCCGCGTACCCCCTGCGGTCGGCCGACGGCCGGTGGAGGGTTCGACGTCACGGTGGCACAGCCCGTGACGCTCAGCAGGACCAGGAGCAGAAGGATCAGCGGGCGACGTGGCACCGGCCCACTGTGCGCGACCCCGGGCATCGGCGTGCGGCACCACGCGGCCCATCACCGCAAGGAGGGACCAGACCGAGGGATGTTGACGGATGCTCACCCCGGCGGACCGGGATCGTCGTCCTCGTCCGGCTCCGACGTGTCCGGGACGCGCAAGGAACGCAGGGCGCCGGCGGTGAAGCCGGGGGGCGGCCGGGCAGGTGCAGGTTCCTGAGCCGGAGCAGGGAGAGCCGCGCGATGTCCTCCCCTGACCTCGTGTCCCTCGGCGCCGAGCCGGGCGACGGACGGGGAGCGGGCGGTCTTCACCGTCCCCGCGGCACGGGAGCACAGGCCGTACGCTCCGTCCGGCGCCGCGATCCTCATGTTCGAGCCCACCGGGACACCGATCGTGGGCGACCGCCACGACGAGGTACCGGAACACGTCGACTCGACGACCGGACACGCACTCAGCACCTGAGGAGCGCGGCGCGGGACGCGAGCGCGGCACGGCGCGCGGCGGACGGACACCCCGCCCGGGAACCTGCCGGCGGCGGACAGCCCGCGCCGACGGTGACGCCGCCCCCCCAGCCGGGGCCGGAGGGGGCGACAACGAGGCCGGGACGGGAGTCGCCGTCCCGGCTCCGGTCACTCCTTCCGGTAGGAGTACGCCTCCGCTGCCGCCGCCTCGACGGCCGAGAGGTCGGCTCCCGTCGCGGCCGTGACGACCGCGGCCACCGCACCCTCGACGAACGGGGCGTCCACCAGACGGGTGTCCTCGGGCAGTTCGTCGCCCTCGGCGAGCAGCGCCTTGACCGTGAGTACGGCACTGCCGAGGTCGGTGAGGACCGCGACCCCCGCGCCCCGGTCCACGGACGCGGCCGCGGCGGACACCAGCTCGGAACTGGTGCCGAACCCGCCGGACGCGGTACCGCCCGCCGCCGCGACCGGCACCGCCGGGCCACCGCCGGACAGGGCCTTCGCCAGTTCGGCCACCGACGCGGCGACCTCGGCGCTGTGCGACACCAGCACGATGCCGACCAGCTTCCCGTCACTCACCGGAGACCTCCTCCAGCGCGGCCACCAGCAGCGCCGCCGAGGTGGCCCCGGGGTCCTGGTGTCCGACGCTGCGCTCACCGAGATAGCTCGCCCTGCCCTTGCGGGCCCGCAACGGCACGGTCGCCGCGGCCCCCTCCTCGGCCGCGGCACGGGACGCCGCGAACGACTCGCCGAGGGCGTCCACGGCCGGTACCAGGGCGTCGATCATGGTCTTGTCGCCCGGCGCGACGCCCCCGAGGGTCCGTACGGCGTCCACCCCGGTGCGCAGCGCGTCGGCCAGTTGCTCGGCACTCACCTCTGCGGCGTCCCCGAGGGCCTTGCCGGTACGGCGCAGCAGCGTCCCGTACAGCGGCCCCGACGCGCCGCCGACCGTCGAGATGAGCTGTCGGCCGGCGAGGGTCAGCACCGCGCCGGGAGTGTCGGGTGCCTCCTTCTCCAGCGTGGCCGTCACGGCCTTGAAGCCGCGCTGGAGGTTGCTGCCGTGATCGGCGTCGCCGATCGGCGAGTCGAGGGCGGTGAGCCGCTCCGCCTCGCGGTCGACCATCGCGGCGGTCGCCGTCATCCAACGACGGAAGAAGTCGGCGTCGAGCACTGGATCTCCTTGCCTGGTAGGTACGGTGCGATCCCTTCCCCGTCCACCGTCACATGCCCCACCTCAGACCTGCCGTCCGCACCGGCGCGTCCCACAGGGCGAGCAGCTCCTCGTCGATCTCGCACAGGGTGACCGAGGCGCCCGCCATGTCCAGCGAGGTGACGTAGTTGCCGACGAGGGTACGGGCGACGGCGACCCCGCGCTCGCCGAGCACCCGCTGCACCTCGGCGTTGAAGCCGTACAGCTCCAGCAACGGCGTCGCCCCCATGCCGTTGACCAGCACGAGTACCGGATTGCGCGGAGCGAGGTCCGTCAGCACCGCGTCCACGGCGGCCTCGGCGATCTCACCGGAGGTCATCATCGGACGCCGCTCCCGGCCGGGTTCCCCGTGGATGCCGATGCCCAGTTCCAGTTCACCGGCCGGCAGGTCGAAGGTGGGGCTGCCCTTGGCCGGTGTGGTGCACGCGCTGAGCGCGACGCCGAAACTGCGGGAGCGGTCGTTGACCTGACGGGCGATCGCCTCCACCCGCTCCAGCGGCCGCCCCTCCTCGGCCGCGGCGCCGGCGATCTTCTCCACGAACAACGTCGCCCCCGTGCCGCGCCGCCCGGCGGTGTAGAGGCTGTCGGTCACCGCCACGTCGTCGTTCACCAGCACCTTCGCGACCTGGATGCCCTCGTCCTCGGCCAGCTCGGCGGCCATGTCGAAGTTGAGGACGTCGCCGGTGTAGTTCTTGACGACGAACAGCACCCCGGCCCCGCTGTCGACGGCGGCCGCCGCCCGCACCATCTGGTCCGGCACCGGCGAGGTGAACACCTCACCCGGACAGGCCGCGGACAGCATCCCGGGTCCCACGAACCCACCGTGCAGCGGTTCGTGCCCGGAGCCGCCCCCCGACACCAGGGCGACCTTCCCGGCCACGGGGGCGTCCCGCCGCACGATCACCCTGTTCTCGACGTCGACCGTCAACTCGGGATGGGCCGCCGCCATCCCGCGCAACGCGTCCGCGACGACGGTCTCGGGGACGTTGATGAGCATCTTCACGGGTACCTCCTGGGAGCCCGGCAGGCCGGTCGGGGACCTGCGTCATGGCTGGTCGGTGTGGGTGGGAGCCGTTTCTCGATCGCAGCATCCACGACGGCACGGAGCGGTTGCGGCGGTACCGGTGCCGGCTGGATGCCGGCGTCGGTGACGGCTCGTCAGGTCGTCGGACGGTCGGACGCGGATGGGTCGGGATGCCGCTGTCGGCAGTATCGACCTTGCGGGAGCGAAGGTCACGCGCGCGAGCGGCATGGGCGCGCCCCGGTCCGTCGGGAACCGTACGGTTGTGGCCGCACGCCGGTGCCGCGCCGCGCTGCATGAGACCGCCGGCCACCGGCGCGGACGCGCCTCAGTGCCCGGGCACGGGCAGCCCCACCCCGGCGGCACCCGCCACCGGGGCCGGGAGCGCGGGCCCGCGCGGCCCGGGTTTCACGCCGGCTGCCAGATCCGGGTCAGTGCCTGGGGGGTGAGTACCTGCTCGGGCGGGCCGTGTCCGACCAGCCGTCCGTCGCTGAGGAGGAGGCAGGCGTCGGCCGAGCGGGCGGCCTCGAGGTCGTGCGTCGTCTGGACGACGGTGGTGCCGTCGGCCACCAGGTCGGTCAGCAGGGCCGTGATGCGTTCCCGGGCTTCGGGGTCGAGGCCGGTGGTCGGCTCGTCCAGGAGCAGGAGGTCGGACTGCTGGGCGAGGCCCTGGGCGATCAGGACGCGCTGACGCTGGCCGCCCGACAACTCGCCGAGCTGGCGGGCGCCGAGGTCGGCGACGCCCAGCCGTTCCATGGCGGAGTCGACCACGGCGCGGTCCCGCCGGGTCGGCCGCCGCCACAGGCCACGCTCGCCCCAGCGGCCCATCTCCACGGTCTGCCGCGCCGTGAGGGGAAGCGTGTCGCCGACGGCACCGCGCTGCGGGACGAAAGCCGGTGGCGAGCCCTCCGCGTACCTGAGCTGTCCGGATGTGGCAGTGATCACTCCGGCCAGGACGCCCAGCAAGGTGGACTTGCCGCTTCCGTTCGGCCCCACGAGTGCGGTCATGGTCAAAGCCGTTATGGACGCGCTGAGTTGGCGGAGAACGGGACGGCCGGGGTAGCCGGCGTTCAGCTCGTGGAACCGGACGCGCTCGCTGCCGGCTTCACCGTCCGGCGGTGACAGCGGGTTGTTTCTGAACATGATTGTCATTGTAGGCTCCTCGTATGGAGTGGTTGACGGCCCCTTTCGAGGTGGCCTTTGTGCAGCGGGCCCTGTGGGCCGGAATCCTGGTGTCGGCGATATGCGCCCTCGCGGGTACGTGGGTGGTCCTGAGGGGGATGGCCTTCCTCGGCGACGCCATGTCCCACGGGCTGCTGCCCGGCGTCGCGGTCGCCTCGCTGCTCGGCGGCAACCTGCTGGTGGGGGCGGTGGTGAGCGCGGCCGTCATGACGGCGGGCGTCACGGCGCTCGGACGCACTCCGCGCCTGTCCCAGGACACCGGTATCGGCCTGCTGTTCGTCGGCATGCTGTCGCTCGGCGTCATCATCGTCTCCCGCTCGCAGTCCTTCGCGGTGGACCTCACCGGCTTCCTCTTCGGTGACGTCCTCGCCGTGCGGGAGCGCGACCTGACGCTTCTCGGGGCGGCCCTGCTCCTGGCGCTGGCCGTCTCGGTGATCGGCCACCGCGCCTTCCTGGCCCTGGCGTTCGACGAGCGCAAGGCCCGCACGCTCGGGCTGCGCCCCCGGCTCGCCCACGCCGTGCTGCTGGGTCTGCTGGCGCTGGCCATCGTCGCCTCGTTCCACATCGTGGGGACGCTCCTCGTCCTGGGCCTGCTCATCGCCCCGCCCGCGGCGGCCCTGCCCTGGGTGCGCAGCGTGAGCGGCGTCATGGTCCTGGCCGCGGTTCTGGGCGCCGCCGCCACGTTCGGCGGCCTCCTCCTGTCCTGGCACCTGAGCACCGCGGCCGGCGCGACCGTCTCGGCCCTCGCGGTCGGCCTGTTCTTCCTGTCCCACCTGGCCTCCGGCCTCCGGCACCGCCGCCGGGAACGCCGGGCCGGCCTCCCGGCTCCGGCGGTCGCCTCCGCTCCGAGCACCCCCCTGTCCCGACCGAACGAAACCTGAGGCGATCTCGTTGTTCGTCCGAAGAAACGTCACATCGCTGGCGCCCGCGCTGGCGGCCGTGCTGCTCCTGACCGCCGGATGCGGAGGTACGGGAGAAGCCGAGTCCGGCTCCCCGAGCCCCACTTCGTCGAGCACCCCCCACGGCTACGTCGAGGGTGCCGCCGAGGCGGCCGAGCAGCAGTCCCGGCTCCTGCTCGGCGACACCGGCAGCGGCGACACCCGGGTGCTGGACCTGATCACCGGCAAGGTGCACGACACCGCCCGCAGGCCCGGTGTCACCGCACTCACCACGGACGGCCGCTTCGGCTACTTCCACGGTGCGGACGCCACACGAGTCCTCGACAGCGGCGCATGGATGGTCGACCACGGCGATCACGTGCACTACTACCGCGCGAAGATCCGTGAGGTCGGCGACCTGCCGGGCGGCCCCGGCACGCGCGTCCGCGGCGACGCGGGCGTCACCGTGGTCACGGCGGCGGACGGTAAGGCGGGCGTGTACCCCCGCGCCGAGCTGGAGCAGGGCGCCCTCGACACCCCCGCCCGGCTCCCGGGCACCTACGCCGGTGCCGTCGTGCCGTACGCGGAACACCTGGTCACCCTCACCGGAGAGAGCCCCTCGAAGGTCGCCGTGCTCGACCGGTCCGGCAAGCGGGTCGCCACCCCGGAGGGGGAGTGCGAGGACCCGCAAGGCGACGCGGTCACCCGGCGCGGGGTCGTCCTGGGCTGCGCCGACGGCGCCCTGCTCGTCCACGAGGACGACGGCACCTTCACCGCCGAGAAGATCCCCTACGGCGAGGACGTGCCGAGGCACGAGCGTGCCGCCGAGTTCCGGCACCGCCCCGGCAGCAGCACCCTCACGGCACCCGCGGGCAAGGAAGCCGTCTGGGTCCTGGACGTCACCGAGGGAGCCTGGACCCGGGTGAAGACCGGCCCCGTGGTCGCCGCGAACACCGCCGGCGAAGGCGCGCCGCTGCTGGTCCTGGAGACCGACGGAGCCCTGCACGGCTACGACATGTCCGCAGGCAGGGAGACCACGGTCACCGATCCCCTGCTGAAGGACCTCCCCGAAGCCGGGACCGGGCCGGGAACCGCGACTCCGGTGATCGAGGTGGACCGCAGCCGCGCCTATCTCAACGACCCCGAGGGCAGGCGCGTCTACGAGATCGACTACAACGACGACCTCCGCGTGGCCCGCACCTTCGACCTGGACGTCCGTCCGTCCCTGATGGTGGAGACGGGCCGATGAGCGTGCGCGTGGGCGCGGCACGGCTCCGTGCCCTGCTGGTGACCCTGGTCGGCTTCTCCGTCCTCGCCGGTACGGCGACCGGCTGCGCGGGCGGCGGCGACGACGAACGGCCCCGGGTCGTGGTGACCACCAACATCCTCGGTGACATCACCCGGGAGATCGTCGGGGACGAGGCGGACGTCAGTGTCCTGATGAAGCCCAACGCCGACCCGCACTCCTTCGGCCTGTCGGCCGTGCAGGCCGCTGAGCTGGAGAACGCGGACCTGGTCGTCTACAACGGGCTCGGCCTGGAGGAGAACGTACTGCGGCACGTGGAAGCGGCCCGCGAATCCGGTGTGGCCACCTTCGCGGCAGGCGAGGCGGCCGACCCGCTCACCTTCCACACCGGACAGGAGGGCGGCCCCCAGGAGGAGGCCGGCGCACCCGACCCGCACTTCTGGACCGACCCCGACCGGGTGCGCAAGGCCGCCGGCCTGATCGCCGACCAGGTATCCGAACACGTCGACGGCGTGGACGAGAAGGCCGTCCGGGACAGCGCGGCACGCTACGACGGTCGACTCGCCGACCTCACCGCCTGGATGGAGACGTCCTTCGACGCCGTCCCCGAGGACCGGCGCGCACTGGTGACCAACCACCACGTCTTCGGCTACCTCGCCGACCGTTTCGGCTTCCGCGTGGTCGGAGCCGTCATCCCCAGCGGCACCACCCTCGCCTCACCCAGCTCCTCCGACCTGCGCTCCCTCACCCGGGCCATGGAGGAGGCCGGCGTGCGCACCGTCTTCGCCGACTCCTCCCAGCCCACCCGGCTGGCCGAGGTACTGCGTCAGGAGATGGGCGGCGACGTCGACGTCGTCCCGCTGTACTCCGAGTCGCTGACCGAGAAGGGCAAGGGCGCCGGCACCTACCTGGAGATGATGCGCGCCAACACCTCGGCCATGGCCGACGGCCTCACCGGCGACTGAACGCGCTTCTCCGCGGCCCGGCGACTCGAACAAGCCGGCCGCTCCACCCCACAACCCCGCGCCCCGAGGGCCGGAGAGGACAGACACACCATGAACAGGTCGACACGCGCCAGAACGCTCACCGGCACGGCACTCGCCCTGGCGGCGGCCATGGCGCTGACCGCCTGCGGCGGCGGCGACGAAGCCTCCTCCGACGCCGAGCCGAAGAAGCAGCCGCAGAGCAACGAGGCCGCTGCCGTCAAGAACCCGGTCGTCGCCTCCTACGACGGAGGACTGTACGTCCTGGACGGCGAGACCCTGAAGCCGGCGAAGACCGTCGAGCTGCCCGGCTTCAACCGGGTCAACCCGGCCGGAGACGAGGACCACGTCATCGTCTCCACCGACACCGGCTTCCGCGTGTTCGACGCCGCCCGGCAGCAGTTCACCGACGCCGAGTTCAAGGGCGCCAAGCCCGGTCACGTCGTGCGGCACGGCGGCAGGACGGTGCTCTTCACCGACGGCACGGGCGAGGTGAACGTCTTCGACCCCGCCGACCTGGCCGGCGGCAAGCAGCCGCAGGGCCGCACCTACACCTCCGCCGAGGCCCACCACGGTGTCGCCATCGAGCTGGCGGGCGGCGAACTCGTCACCACCCTGGGCACCGAGGAGACGCGCACCGGCGCCCTCGTCCTCGACAAGAACGACAAGGAAATCGCCCGCGCCGAGAACTGCCCCGGCGTGCACGGCGAGGCCGCGGCCCAGGGCGACGTGGTCGGCCTCGGCTGCGAGGACGGCGTACTCCTCTACAAGGACGGCAAGTTCACCAAGGTCGACGCCCCCGACGACTACGCCCGCACCGGCAACCAGGCCGGCAGCGACGCCTCCCCGATCCTCCTGGGCGACTACAAGACCGACCCCGAGGCGGAGCTGGAGCGGCCGACCCGCATATCGCTGATCGACACCCGCACGGCGAGAATGAAGCTGGTCGACCTCGGCACCAGCTACTCCTTCCGCTCCCTCGCCCGCGGCCCGCACGGTGAGGCCCTCGTGCTCGGCACCAACGGCGTCCTGCACGTCATCGACCCGGAGACCGGCAAGGTCGATAAGAGGATCGACGCCGTCGGTGACTGGACCGAGCCCCTGGACTGGCAGCAGCCCAGGCCCACCCTGTTCGTCCGTGACCACACGGCGTACGTCTCCGAACCGGGCAAGCGCCGGCTGCACGCCTTCGACCTGGACTCGGGCGACAAGCTGACGTCCGTGACGCTGCCCAAGGCCACCAACGAGCTGTCCGGGACGGTGGCCGGCCACTGACCCGGTCCTGCCCGGAGGGACCGCTGAGCGGCTCGCGGGGGAACGCCCGCCGGACTCGTGTTCCGGCGGGCGTTCCGGGATCAGTCGAGCAGCGCCGTCGCCTCGACCTCGACGAGGACGTCCGGCTCGAAGAGGTACTCGACGCCGATGAGGGAGGACGGCGGCATGGGGGAGCGGAGTCCGAGTTCGTCGGCGACCGCCTCCACGCCCTCCATGAAGGCACCGATCTTCTCCGGGCTCCACCGCGTCACGTAGAACGTCAGGCGCAGCACGTCGGCGAAGGACGCGCCCGCGCCCGCCAGCCCGACCGAGGTGTTGCGCAGCGCCTGGGCGACC
The DNA here is from genome assembly GCF_056430705.1 of Streptomyces sp. NPDC045956. Classification (NCBI taxonomy): domain Bacteria; kingdom Bacillati; phylum Actinomycetota; class Actinomycetes; order Kitasatosporales; family Streptomycetaceae; genus Streptomyces; species Streptomyces sp. NPDC045956. The sequence continues at coordinate 390,056 of NZ_JBWKKZ010000004.1, forward strand.
TGCCCGGCCAGATCGTCGGGCGCCACCGGGGTTCCGTCGGCCCGGCGCGCGATCTGCCCGCTGACGTGGACGTGTCTCGTCCCGGTGCCCACGGCGACGTGGTGGTAGGGGGTCGGCTGCAACATGCCGTCCGGGGTGAAGTACTGAACAGTCATGGTCCTCTGGTCCTCACGAACGACGGAGTAGGTATCGATAAGCTACTTAGTGGAAGAAGGACACTTCAACGAGACCAGGTTTCGTCATGGATACCGACGAGGAACTCGTCATCGAGGCCCCGCACCGCGAACTGCTCGACCAGATCCTCGACAAGTGGTCGCTGAGCATCCTCAACGAACTCTGCGAACGCCCGTGTCGCTTCAACGAACTGCGCCGGGCCATCCCCCAGGTCACGCAGAAGTCGCTGACCGCGACGCTCCGGCGACTGGAACGCAACGGCGTCGTCGAACGCGAGGTCGTCTCCACCCGCCCGGTCGCGGTCGTGTACCGGATCACGCCGCTCGGCAAGACTCTTCGGCACCCCGTCGACGTGCTGCTGGCCTGGGCCTCGCGGAACATGCCCGCGGTCGAGCGCGCACGGGGAGCCTTCGACGGACGGGAGGAGGCCCAAGGGCGCTGACCGCCTCACGCGGGTCGCGCGAAGGTCGGGGGACGCCGCCCGGCCGCCGGGTCCCCCGAGCCCGCCCCGATGCCCGCTCAGCGCCAACCTCCGTACCCGAGAGGCCCATTGACACCCAACGTGCCGGGTGATTGCATCCCGTCATGCCTCCTTCGGAGCCTCTGACCCGTCGCCGCGCCGTGGACCTCGTCCGCGTGGCCGCCGCGCTGTGTCGGCTCCACGGCTGATCGACCTCTCCGGTTCGACCCCCTTCTTCCGCCGGCCCCGCGACGCGTGCGCCGCCGGCCTCCCCGGGCCTGCCCGCTGACTCCCCGGGCCGCCGGTGCGCCGGCGGCCCGGCGGCGCCACGGCCGGGCCCGCTCTCCTACACATGCCGAGGACTGCCATGTCTGCTGCCGGTTCCGCCGCCCACCACGAGACCGCCTACGACCGGCGCAGGCTGCGCCAGTGGCTCGCCGGGGAGGCCAGAGCGGACGGGGTCACGCGCCGCCGGCTGCTCACCCTGCTCGCCGCGACCGCCGTCGTGGGCGGGCTCCCCGCGCCGGGACCGGCCCGCGCCGCCGATTCGCCCGTCGTCAAGCCCCTGCCGCCCGAATGGTTCGTCCGGCGCGGCACCAACGCGGAGACCCGCTGGGAGGCGCTGCGCGGGACCGGCCACCACACCCCGAACGAACTGTTCTTCGTCCGCAACCACACGGCGACGCCCGTCCTGGACGCCGCCGACTGGCGGTTGAGGCTGTGGGGCGACGGGCTGCGCGGCAGGCCGGCCGAGGGGCGGCCGGTGGAGTTCGGCTACGACGACCTGCGGGCCCTGCCCTCCACGACCCGCACCGCCTTCGTCGAGTGCGCCGGGAACGGCCGCAGCCACTACGCGACGCAGCAGGGCGAGACGGCCACCGGCACCGCGTGGACGCTGGGCGCGGTGGGCGTGGCCCGCTGGCGCGGGGTGCGCCTGTCCCACGTGCTGCGCAGGGCCGGGCTGTCCGCACACGCGGTGGACGTCCAACCCCGTGGCCTGGACGCCGAGTACGTGAGCGGCGGAGAGAACCTCGGACGGGTGCGCCGCCCCCTGCCGCTGAGCAAGGCCCTGGACGACGTGCTCCTCGCCTACGAGATGAACGGCGAGCCGCTGCCGTGCGACCACGGATACCCGGTGCGGGTGCTGGTGCCGTCGTGGGTGGGGATCGCGTCGGTGAAATGGGTCGGTGACATCCAGGTGTCGGCGCAACCGCTGTACTCGCCGTGGAACACCACCTTCTACCGGCTGTTCGGCCCCGCCCATCCGGAGGAGGGCAGCGCGCCGCTCACCCGGCAGACGGTCAAGAGCGCCTTCGAGCTGGCGAGCGGGGCGAGCTTCCCGGTGGGGGAGGAGCAGGTGCTGCACGGCCGGTCCTGGTCGGGTGCGGGAGGCGTCGCACGGGTCGAGGTCAGCACCGACGGCGGGGCGAGCTGGCGACGGGCCCGCCTGCACGACCGTCCGCGATCCGGCACATGGACCCGCTGGTCCCTTCCCTGGACGCCCACCGCGCCCGGCCCCGCGCACCTGCTCGCCCGCGCCACCGACACGGCGGGCCGCACCCAGCCGGACACCACCGTCTTCAACACACAGGGGTACCTCTTCGACGCCGTGGTGCGGCATCCCGTGACGGTGGTCTGAGGTCAGGGGCGAGCGCGCCGGAGGCCCTGTTCCATCACAGTTCGGTCCCGAGCCGGAACTGTGGCCTCCACCACAGCCAACGCGATCTTGTGCTGGTGAGATCGCCGGATGCTCGGTTTCCTCCTGCGTCTCCTGCCCTTCTGGGTCCGCGAGCCGCTGCTCATCCTGGTCGGGTCCGTCTTCGGCGTGCGCATCATGTATCTCGCCGTGCAGGACGCCTCCTGGCCGGCGGCCGGGATCGGGGCGGTGTTCCTGGTCCTCGCGGCGGTCAGCGTCCGCACGGTGGTCCGGGCCGTCCGCGCCCGCCGGAACCCCGCCCCGGTGGTCCCCGCCGACGGGTCGGCGACCCACGTCACGCAGCCGCCGCAGCCGCAGTCTCCGTCCCAGGCGCCGGCCCCGGGTCCGGCGGCGCCGCGGCCCGCCCCGGTCGTCCAGGAGAAGGAGCCCAACGCCTGGGGCCAGGCCGTCGCGGCCGTGGCCGTGTTCGCGGCGATCGGGGCCGCGCTGTGGCTGAGCGAGGTGCTCCCCTCCGAGGAAACCGGCGAGCCGCGGGCCGCCACGTGCGCGAGCGGCGAGGACGGGCAACTGCCGGGCGCCTACGCGAAGACACCCGGGGCCGCCACCGGCGAGGAGCTGTGCGAGGCGCTCAACCGACCCGACCTGGCCCAGCTCCTCGGAACGCCCGCGGAGACCGCCACCGTCGCGTCCGGCACCAGCAACACCGCCCCGCTGACCGACGGCAAGGTCGCCCAGCCGGAGGCCGAGGTCCAGTTCGACACCTACACCGTGAACGTCTCGGCCACGTACAACGAGCTGTCGATCGCCCAGTACGTGAAGCTGATGGAGTTCGGTCAGGAGACGGACGTCAGGACGCTCACGGTCCTCGGCCGGCCCGCGGTCCTCGCCTCCGACCACACCATGAGGATCGAGTTCGACCTCGGGAGCGGCGGAACCGGCGGACCGGTCGAACAGGGCCCCCTGGCCAGGACGCTCTCCGTGGCCTTCGACGGGAAGGACCGGGGAGGCTACTACGACATCACCGTGTGGAGCGAGACCGGAACCCTCCCGGACGACAGCGCGCTGCTCGACATCGCGGAGAAGGTCCTGCCCGCGATCCCGGAGCGGGCCGTGTGACGAGACGCTCGGGCGCCCCTCCTCGGGGAGCGCGGACGGCGTTGACTCCCCCCGGTGCCGCCGGCTGCTGGAGAGCGGCGGCCGGGACGTCGACGAGGGCGTCGAGCTGCGGCGGCGGGGGCTCACCCGGGCCGGCCGCACCTGCGCCACGCGGCCACGACCGACGAGGGAGGGCCCGGTGCCCTTCACCGCCCCGGGAGGCTCGAACCGCGGACGACCAGCTCGGGCTGGAGCACCACGTGCTCGTGACGGTGTCCGGCCGCCCGGTCGCCGGCCTCCTGGAGCAGCAGGTCGGCGGCCATGGCCCCCATCGCCCGCGCGGGCTGGCGGACCGAGGTCAGCGGTACGGCCGCCGCGGCGGCGAACTCGATGTCGTCGTACCCGACGATGGCCAGGTCGTCGGGGACCCTGACCCCGGCCGTGTACATGAACTGGAGCACCCCGAGGGCCAGCAGGTCGTTGGCGCAGAAGACGGCGGTGGGCCGCTCCGCCAGCCCCAGCAGCCTGGCCCCCGCGTCCCGTCCCGCGGCCACGTCCAGGCGCTCGGTGGGGACCTCCCGCAGGGCCGCGGGCGGCAGGCCGGCCCGGACGACGGCTTCCCGGGCCCCCGCCCGGCGGTCCTGCACCTGCCTGAGGTGGGGCGGCCCGCTGACGTAGGCGAGGGAGCGGTGGCCCGCACCGGTGAGGTGGCGGACGGCCAGGGCGCCGCCGGTGACGTCGTCCACCGAGACGGAGCAGCCCGCCGCGTCCTCGGCCACCCGGTCCACGAGAACGAAGGGGATGCCGTGCCGGCGGAAGCCGGACAGGCTGCGCCCACTGGGGTCGGCGGGGGTGACCAGCACCCCGCGGACCCGCTGTTCGGCGAGGAGTTCGAGGTACTCCGCCTCCTTCCGCGCGCTCTGCGCGCTGTTGCACAGCGCGACGGCGAGGCCCGCCTCCCGGGCCGTGCGCTCGGCCCCCCGGGCCAGGTCGACGAAGAAGGGGTTGCCCATGTCGAGGACGAGCACGGCCACGACACGGCTGCGCCCCGCCCGCAGCTGCCGGGCGGACTCGCTGCGCACATAGCCGAGGCGCGCGATCACCTGCTCCACATGGCGGCGCGTGTGCTGCGAGACGCGGCCGGGCCGGTTGAGCACGTTGGAGACGGTGCCCACCGAGACGCCCGCCTCCCGTGCCACGTCCTTGATGCCGACGAAGGCGGCGCTCCGGTTCACGCGAGGTGGAAGACCTCGGTGAGGGGACGCATGGCGGCGTCGGGGTCCTGTCCGTCGAGTTCCTCGAAGAAGTGCGCCATCTCGGCCTGCCAGCGCGCGTTCACCTCGGTCGCGGCCATGGCGGCACGGGCCGCCTCGAAGTCCTCGGTCTCCAGGTAGCCCACGAGCAGGCCGTCCTCCCGCAGGAAGAGGGAGTAGTTGCGCCAGCCGGCCCCGGAGAGCGCGGCACGCATGTCGGCCCACACGTCCCGATGGCGTTCGCGGTACTCGGCGACCATCCCGGCGCGGACCTTCAGAAGAAAACAGACGCGTTGCATCGGACCACCCTCGTGCCGGCCGTGGGGGGGGGGGGGGGGGGGGGGGGGGAGGGGGGGGGGTGGGGGGGGGAGGGGGGGGGGGGGGGGGGGGGGGGTGGGGGGGGGGGGGGGGGGGGGGGGGGGGGGT
>NZ_JBWKKZ010000004.1:395129-548999 GCF_056430705.1 Streptomyces sp. NPDC045956
TACCCAAATGTCCGGGTGTGTTGTGGGGTGTTTGGCCCCCATCAGGGCGGGGACTTGAAAAAAAAAAAAGATGTGTTGCATCGACCCCCCTTTTTTCCGTCTGTGGGCCCCCGCCGTTTCCGGGTCCCCCACGGCTGTCCTGCGGATCAGAAGTCGTACTCGTCGACGTTGGCCTTGTCGAAGACGGTCGGCTCACCCGGGGAGACCACTCCGTCCGCGCCGATGGTCATCGTGCCGAGGTCGCCGGCGGCGAAGGTCTCGCCCTCCTTGCCGGTGATCTGGCCGGACTCGAGCGCGACGGCGGCGCGGGCGGCGAGGGCACCGAGCTTGGCGGGCTCCCACAGCTCGAACTGCTCGACGGTGCCGTTCTTGACGTAGGCGCGCATGTCGTTGGGGGTGCCGAGCCCGGTGAGCTTCACCCTGCCCTTGTACTTGGACCCGGACAGGTACTGGGCGGCGGCCTTGATGCCCACGGTGGTGGGGGAGATGATGCCCTTCAGGTTCGGGTACTCCTGGAGCAGACCCTGGGTCTGCTGGAAGGACTTCTGCGCGTCGTCGTCCCCGTAGGCGACCTCGACGAGCTTGATGTCCTTGTGGGCGGGCTTCTTCAACTCCTTCTTCATGACGTCGATCCAGGCGTTCTGGTTCGTCGCGGTCTGCGCCGCGGACAGGATCGCGATCTCGCCCTTGCCGCCGATCTGCTCGGCCAGCAGCTCCACCTGGGTGCGCCCGAGGTCCTCGGCCGAGGCGGGGGAGACGAACACCTGGCGGCAGTCCTTGTTGGTGTCGGAGTCGTAGGTGACGACGCTGACACCGCCCCGCATGGCCTGTTTGAGGGCGGTGCACAGGGCGCCGGGGTCCTGCGCGGAGACGGCCATGGCGTCGACCTGCTGCTGGGTCAGCGTGTTGACGTAGCTGACCTGGCCGGCGGTGTCGGTGCCGCTGCTGGTGCCGACCTCCTTGTACTCGGAGCCCAGTTCCCGCAGCGCCTCCTCGCCGCCCTTGTCGGCGGTGGTGAAGTAGGGGTTGTTGACCTGCTTGGGCAGGAAGGCGACCGTGAGGCCCTTCTTGGTCTCGGCCTTGGGGTCGGCCGTACCGGCGGCCGCGCTGCCGCTCTCCTTCGCGGCGTCGTCCTTGGTGGTGCCGCCGCAGGCGGTGGCCCCCAGGGCGAGGGCGGTGACGGTGGCCAGTACGAGGGTCAGGCGGCGCGATCCGGTGGTGGTGCCGAACATGTGACGGTCCTTTGCCTGGACGGAAGGGGGAGGGGCGGGGGGACCGGCCGCGCCGGCGGCCGGTCCGGAGGTGAACCGGGGTCAGGGTCTACGGGCTCGGGGCCGCCACCGGCGGGGGAGCGGCCCCTCTCGCCCGGGCGCGGGCCTCGGAGATCCGCCGGCCGATCCGCGGAGCCAGGACGGAGACCACCAGCAGGACGCCGGTCGCCACGGTCTGGGACTGGGCGGTGACGTTCGACAGGCTCATCACGTTCTGCATCGTGCCGAGCAGGAACACACCGGCGACGGCGCCGCCGAGCGTGCCCCTGCCGCCGTCGAAGTCGATGCCGCCCAGCAGCACCGCGGCGATCACGGACAGTTCGAGCCCGGTGGCGTTGTCGTAGCGGGCACTGGCGTAGTGCAGGGTCCAGAAGACGCCGGTGAGTGCCGAGACGACCCCCGTGGTCGCGAACATGGCCAGCTTGAGCCGCTTCACCCGGACACCGGCGAAGCGGGCGGCCTCCTCGGAGGAGCCGATGGCGAACAGCGAGCGCCCGAAGCGCGTGGCGTGCAGCACGACGACCGCGATGGCCAGCAGGACGACGAAGGGCACCACCGCGTACGGGAGGAAGGTGTCCCCGAACCGGCCCGCACCGAAGTCCAGGTACCGCGCCGGGAAGTCGGTCACGGAGTCGGAACCGAGGACGATCTGCGCGATGCCCCGGTAGGCGCCCAGCGTGCCGATCGTGACCGCCAGCGAGGGCAGCCCGAGCCGGGTGACCAGCAGGCCGTTGACGAGGCCGCAGACCAGGCCCAGCAGAACGCAGAGCGGGATGATCGTCTCGATCGCCATCCCGGCGTTCCACAACGCGCCCATCACCGCACTGGAGAGACCGGCGGTGGAGGCCACCGAGAGGTCCACCTCGCCGGAGACCACGAGCATCGCCATCGGCAGGGCGATGAGGGCGATGGGCAGGGTGTTGCCGATGAGGAACGACAGGTTCAGGGCGTTGCCGAAGTTCTCGACGAAGGAGAACGAGCAGATCAGCAGGACGACCAGCAGAGCGCCGACCGAGGTGTCCCAGCGCACCGCGCCGCCGAGGCGGGAGAGCACGGGCGACTTGGCGGTGATGTCAGGCATGGCGGGCACTCCTCGTCCGTGCGGCCTTCTTGCGCAGGGCTCCGGAGACCCGGAGCGCCAGGATCCGGTCGACGGCGATGGCGAGCAGCAGCAGGCAGCCGTTGATGGCGGTGACCCAGACCGAACTCACGCCGAGGGCGGGAAGCACACCGTTGACGGAGGTGAGCAGGACCGCGCCGAGCGCGGCGCCGTACACGGTGCCCGAGCCGCCGGTGAAGGCGACGCCGCCGACGACCACGGCGCTCACCACGACGAGTTCGTACCCGTTGCCGGTGTTGGAGTCCACGTTGCCGAACCGGGCGAGGTAGAGGGCACCGGCGAGTCCGGCGAGTGCCCCGCAGACCACGTAGGCCGTCATGACGCGGGTCCGGATCGGGATGCCGGCGAGGCGGGCCGCCTCCGGGTTGGACCCCAGGGCGTACATGTCGCGTCCGCTGCGGTAGCTGCGGAGGTAGTAGGCCACGACGACCAGGACGGCCAGCGTGAGCAGCGCGAGGTGGGGCACCACGGAGATGCCTTCGCTGCCGAAGGCCGTGAACCCGTCGGGCAGGGCGCTCGCGGTGATCTGCCGGGAGCCGACCCAGAGGGAGTCGATGCCGCGGATGACGTACAGGGTGCCCAGGGTCACCACCAGGGCGGGTACCTTGCCGAGGCTCACCAGCGCCCCGTTGACCACACCGAACAGCGCGCCGAGCGCGACGGCCAGCAGGACGGCGACCAGTGGGTGCCCGCCGTCCTTGAGGCAGAGGCCCGCGGCGAAGGCGGAGATGCCCAGCACCGAGCCGACCGACAGGTCGACGTTGCGGGTGATGACGACCATCGCCTGGCCGGTCGCGACCAGCACGAGGATGGTCGCGTTCAGCAGGAGGTCCCTGATGCCCTGCTCCGAGAGGAACGCGGAGTTGGACAGCTGGGTGGCGCCGAGCATCACCACCAGTACGACGATCACGGCCAGTTCGCGGGCCTTGAACATCCGGTCCACGAGCCGCCGTGCGGCGGCGGACTCCGGCGCGGCCTCCCGCCGCACCGGTTCGACGGTGGTGGTCATGCCGCCTCCCTCCCACGGTCAGTGCGGCCGGTGGCGGCTGCCATCACGGTCTCCTCGGTCGCTTCCGCCCTGGGGATCTCCGCGGTCAGGCGGCCCTCGTGCATCACCAGGACCCGGTCGGCCATGCCGAGGATCTCCGGCAGGTCGGACGAGATCATCAGCACGGCCACGCCGTCGGCGGCGAGCGAGGACAGCAGACGGTGCACCTCCGCCTTGGTCCCCACGTCGATGCCGCGGGTCGGCTCGTCCACGATGAGCACCTGAGGAGCCGTGGCGAGCCACTTGGCCAGGACGACCTTCTGCTGGTTGCCGCCCGACAGGGTGCCCACCACGTCGGCCGGACGGGCGTACTTCACCTGGAGCTTCGTCGCCCAGTCGACGGCGCGGCTCCGCTCGGCCCGCCGGTTCATCAGCCCGGCCCGGGAGGTGGCGGCGAATCCGGTGAGCCCGATGTTCCGCTCGATGGACATGTCCATCACCAGGCCCTGGGCGCGGCGGTCCTCGGGCACCAGGGCCACACCGGCGGCCATGGCCAGGCTCGGAGCCCCCGGAGGCAGCTTCCGGCCGAGCACCTCGACCTCGCCGCCGTCGAACCCGTCGACTCCGAACACGGCCCGGGCCACCTCGCTGCGGCCCGCCCCGACCAGCCCGGCGAGACCGACGATCTCTCCGCGCCGGACGTCGAAGGAGACGTCGGTGAACACGCCCTCACGCGTCAGCCGGCGCACGGCGAGGGCGACCTCGCCGACCCGGGTCTCCTGCTTGGGGTACAGCTCCTCGAGATCGCGGCCGACCATCCGGCGCACCAGAGCGTCCTCGTCGAGGTCGGAGAGCGGCTCACTGGCGATCCGGGCACCGTCCCGCAGGGTGGTGACCCGCCCGCACAGCTCGAAGATCTCCTCCAGGCGGTGCGAGATGAACAGCACCGCCGCACCCTCCTCGCGCAGCGCCTCGACCACGCCGAACAGCCGGGCCACCTCGCTGCCCGTGAGCGCCGCCGTCGGCTCGTCCATGATCAGCACACGGGCGTCGAAGGACAGCGCCTTGGCGATCTCCACCAGTTGCTGGTCGGCGATGGACAGGCCGCGGGCCGGCCGGTCCGGGTCGAGGGCCACCCCGAGGCGGGTGAAGAGTTCGGCCGCGGCCGCCTTGACGGAGCGGTGGTCCACCCTGCCCAGGGAACGGCGGGGCTGCCGTCCGATGAAGATGTTCTCCGCGACAGACAGGTCGGGGAAGAGCGTCGGCTCCTGGTAGATCACGGCGATTCCCGCGTCGCGGGCGTCCGCCGGACCGTGGAACTCCACCGGCCGGCCGTCGAGGAGGACCGTGCCGGTGTCCGGACGGTGCACGCCCGCCAGCGTCTTGATCAGGGTGGACTTGCCGGCGCCGTTCTCGCCCGCCAGGGCGTGGGCCTCGCCCGCGTACAGGCGCAGTGACACGTCACGCAGGGCTCGGACGGCACCGAAGGACTTGCTCACTCCCTCCAGTGCGAGCACCGGAGGGGTCTCCGGTTCGGATGGGGTCATGGGTGGTCTCCCGTACGTCTGCCGAGCGGAAACCCTGTTGTGAAATGTTTCAACGGGGTTGCCGGGAAGCTAGCTTCAGCCCGTCCGGGACGTCAAGGGTGCGGAGCCCTTGCGGTCGTCCGGTGTATGCGTGAGAGGGCAGGCAGCAGGCGGGTCGAGCCGTGCTCGAACCCTTGACGGGAGGTGGGGTACGAGCTAGCTTCGGCGTCAGCCTGAATCGATTCACTCGACGGGCCGTCCAAGTCCCGTGACGGGGCAGCTTGCGCATCCAGAGGTGGACATGCCTGACATCACTGCCGTGAGAACCGCACTCGCCGACCAGCGGGTCGAGACGCCTTCCTGGGGCTACGGCAACTCCGGAACGCGTTTCAAGGTCTTCGCGCAGCCCGGTGTGCCGCGGACACCGCACGAGAAGCTGGACGACGCGGCCAAGGTGCACGAGTTCACCGGCATCACCCCCCGGGTGGCTCTCCACATCCCCTGGGACAAGGTGGACGACTACGCCGCCCTGGCCGCGCACGCCGAGGACCGAGGGCTGGAACTGGGCGCCGTCAACGCCAACGTCTTCCAGGACGACTCCTACAAGCTCGGCAGCGTCTGCCACCCGGACGCCGCGGTGCGGCGCAAGGCGCTCGCCCACCTCATGGAGTGCGTCGACATCATGGACGCCACCGGCTCCCGCGACCTCAAGCTGTGGTTCGCCGACGGCACCAACTATCCAGGCCAGGACGACATCACGGCCCGCCAGGACCGGCTCGCGGAGGCCCTCCAGGCCGTCTACGAGCGGCTCGGCGAGGACCAGCGGATGCTCCTGGAGTACAAGTTCTTCGAGCCCGCCTTCTACACGACCGACGTCCCCGACTGGGGCACGGCCTACGCGCACTGCCTGAAGCTCGGTGAGAAGGCACAGGTCGTGGTGGACACCGGGCATCACGCGCCCGGCACCAACATCGAGTTCATCGTGGCGGTGCTGCTGCGCGAGGGCAGGCTCGGCGGGTTCGACTTCAACTCCCGCTTCTACGCCGACGACGACCTGATGGTCGGCGCCGCGGACCCCTTCCAGCTCTTCCGCATCCTGCACGAGGTGATCAAGAACGGTGGCCTGGCCCCCGCCGCCGGCGTGGCCTTCATGCTCGACCAGTGCCACAACATCGAGGCCAAGATCCCGGCGATCATCCGCTCCGTGATGAACGTGCAGGAGGCGACCGCCAAGGCCCTGCTGATCGACGCCGAGGCACTGGCCGCGGCCCAGGCGGACGGCGACGTCCTGGCCGCCAACGCCGTCCTCATGGACGCGTACGACACCGACGTCCGCCCGCTGCTGGCGGAGATCCGTGAGGAGAAGGGCCTGCACCCCGACCCGATCGCCGCCTACCGCGCCAGCGGCTGGCAGGAGCGGATCGTCGCCGACCGCGTCGGCGGCGAGCAGGCCGGCTGGGGCGCGTGACCGCCGCGCGTGGTCCCGGGCACCCTCCCTCGTCACCCCCTCCCGAAGGAAAGATCATCATGGCCTCCGCCATCCACCCCGAAGTCGCCGGGCTCCTGGCGCGCTCGCACCGGCTCGGCGCGGACCCGCGCAACACCAACTACGCGGGCGGCAACACCTCCGCCAAGGGCACCGCCACCGACCCCGTCACCGGCGGAGAGCTGGAACTGCTGTGGGTGAAGGGCTCCGGCGGCGATCTGGGCACGCTCAGGGCGGAGGGACTGGCCGCGCTGCGGCTCGACCGGCTGCACGCCCTGAAGGACGTCTACCCGGGCGTCGAGCGCGAGGACGAGATGGTCGCCGCGTTCGACTACTGCCTGCACGGCAAGGGCGGCGCCGCGCCCTCCATCGACACCGCCATGCACGGCCTGGTCGACGCGGCCCACGTGGACCACCTGCACCCCGACTCCGGGATCGCGCTGGCCTGCGCGGCCGACGGCGAGAAGCTGACCGCGGAGTGCTTCGGCGACCGGGTGGTGTGGGTCCCGTGGCGGCGCCCCGGTTTCCAGCTGGGCCTGGACATCGCCGCGATCAAGGCGGCCAACCCGCAGGCCGTCGGCTGCGTCCTCGGCGGCCACGGCGTGACCGCGTGGGGCGCCACCTCCGAGGAGTGCGAGGCCAACTCGCTGCACATCATCCGCACCGCCGAGGCGTTCCTCGCCGAAAAGGGCCGCCCCGAGCCGTTCGGGCCGGTGCGGGAGGGCTACGAGCCGCTGCCCGACGTCGAACGGCGCGCCCGTGCCGTCGCCCTCGCCCCGTACGTCCGCGCCCTCGCCTCCGCCGACCTGCCGCAGGTCGGACACTTCACGGACTCGGAGGCGGTGCTGGACTTCCTCTCCCGCGCCGAGCACCCCCGCCTCGCGGCACTGGGCACGTCCTGCCCCGACCACTTCCTGCGCACCAAGGTCCGCCCGCTGGTCCTGGACCTGCCCCCGGGCGCCCCACTGGAGCGGGCGGTCGCCCGGCTGGCGGAGCTGCACACCGAGTACCGGGCGGAGTACCGGGCCTACTACGAGCGGCACGCCGTCCCCGGCTCGCCCGCGATGCGCGGCGCCGACCCCGCGATCGTCCTGGTGCCGGGCGTCGGCATGTTCTCCTTCGGCATGGACAAGCAGACGGCCCGGGTCGCCGGGGAGTTCTACGTCAACGCGATCAACGTGATGCGGGGCGCCGAGGCCGTCTCCACCTACAGCCCCATCGAGGAGTCGGAGAAGTTCCGCATCGAGTACTGGGAGCTGGAGGAGGCCAAGCTGCGCCGGATGCCGGCGCCCAAGCCGCTCGCCACCCGGGTCGCACTGGTCACCGGCGCCGGCTCGGGCATCGGCAGGGCCATCGCCCACCGGCTCGTCGCCGAGGGCGCCTGCGTCGTGGTCGCCGACCTCGACGGCCCCGGCGCCGCCGCCGTCGCCGAGGAACTCGGCGGTCCTGACCGGGCCGTCGCCGTGACGGTGGACGTCACCAGCGAGGAGCAGATCGCCGCCGCGTTCGCCGAGGCCGTGCTCGCCTTCGGCGGCGTCGACCTGGTCGTCAACAACGCCGGCATCTCCATCTCCAAGCCGCTGCTGGAGACCACGGCCGCGGACTGGGACCTCCAGCACGCCATCATGGCCCGCGGCTCCTTCCTCGTCTCCCGGGAGGCAGCCCGGGTGATGACCGCCCAGAGGCTCGGCGGCGACATCGTCTACATCGCTTCCAAGAACGGTGTCTTCGCGGGCCCCAACAACATCGCCTACGGGGCGACCAAGGCCGACCAGGCCCATCAGGTGCGGCTGCTGGCGGCCGAACTGGGCGAGCACGGCATCCGCGTCAACGGCGTGAACCCCGACGGGGTCGTCCGCGGCTCCGGCATCTTCGCCGGCGGCTGGGGCGCCCAGCGGGCCGCCGTGTACGGCGTGGAGGAGGAGAAGCTGGGCGAGTTCTACGCCCGGCGCACCCTGCTCAAGCGCGAGGTGCTGCCCGAGCACGTGGCGAACGCGGTGTTCGCCCTCACCGGGGGCGACCTCACCCACACCACCGGGCTGCACGTCCCGGTGGACGCGGGCGTCGCCGCGGCCTTCCTGCGCTGAGGAGAAGACCCCGCCCCGATGCCGCCGCGACACGCACGGCGGCGTCGGGGCCTCGCCGGAAGCCCCCCCGGAGCCGGCGGGGCGCGCTGCGCTCCGTACCGCGTGCGCCCCGGCGCAGGTGCCGGTCACCCTCCGGCGCGCCCCCTGACACCCCCCCCGAGACGTCGCCGCCCACGGCGTCGTCCCCGTCGCCCCTCCCTTCCTCGCCGCGTACAGCGGAGGTACCAGCACGTGACCACCACCCCGGCCTCCTCGGCCTTCCCCTCGGCGTTCGCCGCGGTCGACCTCGGGGCCACCAGCGGACGGGTCATCCTCGGCCGGGTCGGGCCGGACCACCTCGACCTGACCGAGGTCCACCGGTTCCCGAACACCCCGGTCCGCCTGCCCGACGGACTGCACTGGAACGTGCTCGCGCTCTTCCAGGGCACCCTCGACGGACTGCGGGAGGCCGCCCGGGCCGGCTCGGTCGCCTCCGTCGGCGTGGACACCTGGGCCGTGGACTACGGGCTCCTCGACGCCGACGGCGTCCTGCTCGGCACCCCGTACCACTACCGGGACGGCCGCACCGACGACGCGGCGCGGCGGGTCTGGCCCCGCGTCGGGCCGGAGGAGCTGTACCGCACCACCGGGCTTCAACACCTGCCGTTCAACACCGTCTTCCAGCTCGCCTCGGCCGCCGGCACCAGTCAGCTCGGCACCGCCCGCACCCTGCTGCTCATACCGGACCTGCTGGTCCACTGGCTCACCGGAACCGTCGGCGCGGAAGCGACCAACGCCTCCACCACCGGCCTCTTCGACGCCCGCACCCGCACCTGGTCCGCGCCGCTCATGGACCGGCTCTCCCTCGACCCCGGGCTGCTCCCGCCCCTGCGCCACCCCGGCGACCCGGCCGGCACCCTGCTGCCCCACGTCGCCGCCCACACCGGTCTCGACGCGGCCACCCCGGTCGTCACCGTCGCCTCGCACGACACCGCCTCCGCCGTCGCCGCCGTCCCGGCCACCGCACCGCACTTCGCCTACATCTCCTGCGGCACCTGGTCGCTGGCCGGCCTCGAACTGGACGCCCCGGTGCTGACCGAGGCGTCCCGGGCCGCGAACTTCACCAACGAGCTGGGCGTGGACGGCACCGTCCGCTACCTCCGCAACATCATGGGCATGTGGCTCCTGGAGGAGTGCCGGCGCACCTGGGAGGCACAGGGACTGCCCATCCGCATCCCCGTGCTCCTCGCCGAGGCCGCCCGGTCCACGGCGTTCGCCGCGCTCGTCGACCCGGACGATCCGGTGTTCCTCGCCCCGGGCGACATGCCGGAGCGCGTCCGGGAGTACTGCCGTCGCACCGGCCAGCAGGTCCCCGAGAGTCAGGGTGCCGTCGTCCGCTGCATCCTGGAGAGCCTGGCCCTGGCCCACCGCCGCACCCTGCGGCAGGCGGCCGAACTCGCCGGCCGCGACCTCACCCACATCCACCTGGTGGGCGGTGGCTCGCGCAACGACCTGCTCTGCCGGCTCACCGCCGACGCCACCGGGCTGCCCGTCATCGCCGGGCCCACCGAGGCCACCGCCCTGGGCAACATCCTCGTCCAGGCCCGGTCCGCCGGACTGGTGGCCGACCTGGCCGACATGCGCCGGCTCGTCGCCGCCACCCAGCACCTCAGGCGCTACAGCCCGCGGGGCGACGGCGCCGCCTGGGACGCGGCGGCCGCCAGGCTCACCCCCGCCCGAACGGAACCGCCATGCGCGTAGCCCTCTTCGCCACCTGCGTCAACGACGCCCTCCACCCGTCCACCGCCATCGCCACCGTCAAGGTGCTCGAACGCCTCGGTGTCGAGGTGGACTTCCCGGCCGCCCAGACCTGCTGCGGGCAGCCGCAGTACAACACCGGGTACCGGCGCGCCACCGAACCCCTGGTGCGCCGCACGGCCCGCGCCTTCGAGGGCTACGACCACGTCGTCACCCCCTCCGGCTCCTGTGTCGCCATGGTCCGCGACAACTACCCCCGGATCGGCGCCGGGGCGCTGGCCGAGGGCCGGGGCCGGGGCCTCTCGGACGCCGCCGCCTCCCTCGTACCGCACGTGTACGAGCTGACGGAGTTCCTCGTCGACGTGCTCGGGGTGACGGACGTGGGCGCGTACTTCCCGCACACCGTCACCTACCACCCCTCGTGCCACGGGCTGCGGAGCCTGGGCCTGGGCGACCGGCCGCGGCGGCTGCTGGAGGCGGTCGAGGGGCTGGAGCTGGTCGAGCTGCCGGGGGCGGAGGAGTGCTGCGGCTTCGGCGGCACCTTCGCCGTGAAGAACGCCGACGTGTCGGCGGCGATGGGCCACGACAAGATCCGCAACGCCCTGTCCACCGGGGCGGACGTGCTGTGCGGAGCCGACAACTCGTGCCTGATGCACCTCGGCGGAATGCTGCGCCGCCAGGACGCCCCGCAGCGGACACTGCACCTCGCGGAGATCCTCGCGAGCACGGAAGAGGAGCCCATGCCATGAGCGGGACGTATCTGGGGATGCCGTCCTTCCCCGAGGCGGCGCGGGAGGCCGTGCGGGACACGACGCTGCGGGGCAACCTGCGCCACGCCACGCACACCATCCGCGGCAAACGGGCCCGCGCGGTCGCCGAACTCGACGACTGGCCCGCTCTGCGGGAGGCCGGCAAACGCATCAAGGACCACACCCTGCGCCACCTGGACCGCTACCTGGAACAGGCCGAGGCAGCCGTCACCGCGGCCGGCGGGACGGTGCACTGGGCCGCCGACGCCGCCGAGGCCAACGCCATCGTCACCCGCCTCGTCCAGGAGACCGGCGAGAGCGAGGTCGTCAAGGTCAAGTCCATGGCCACCCAGGAGACCGGCCTCAACGAAGCCCTGGAAGCCGCCGGCATCCGCGCCTACGAGACCGACCTGGCCGAACTGATCGTCCAGCTCGGCCGGGACCGGCCCTCACACATCCTGGTCCCCGCCATCCACCGCAACCGCGCCGAGATCCGGGACATCTTCCACGCCGAGATGAGCGCCTGGGGCCGGCCCGCACCCGCCACCATGACCGACACCCCCGCCGACCTCGCCGAGGCCGCCCGCCTGCACCTGCGCGAGAAGTTCCTGCGGGCCGAGGTCGGCATCTCCGGCGCCAACTTCATGGTCGCCGAGACCGGCACCCTGGTCGTCGTCGAGTCCGAGGGCAACGGCCGGATGTGCCTGACCCTGCCCGAGACCCTCATCTCCGTGGTCGGCATCGAGAAGGTCATCCCCACCTTCCGCGACCTGGAGGTCTTCCTCCAGCTCCTGCCCCGCTCCTCGACCGCCGAGCGCATGAACCCCTACACGTCGATGTGGACCGGCACCACCGACGGCGACGGCCCCCGAACCTTCCACCTGGTCCTGCTGGACAACGGCCGCACCGACACCCTCGCCGACGACATCGGCCGCCAGGCCCTGCGCTGCATCCGCTGCTCGGCCTGCCTGAACGTCTGCCCCGTCTACGAACGCGCCGGCGGCCACGCCTACGGCTCCGTCTACCCCGGCCCCATCGGCGCCATCCTCACCCCCCAGCTCCGCGGCACCACCAGCGACATCGACGCCTCCCTGCCCTACGCCTCCTCCCTGTGCGGCGCCTGCTACGAGGTCTGCCCCGTCGCCATCGACATCCCCGAAGTCCTCGTCCACCTCCGGGAGAAGGTCGCCGACCAGGGCGGCAAGGGGCACCGCCTGGAACGGGCCGCGATGAGGGCGGCGACCTGGCTCCTGGACCACCCCGCCGCGCTGACCGCCGGCGAACGCCTCGCCTCCAGAACCCGCAGGCTGCACCCCGATCGGCTCCCCGGACCCGGGGCGCGCCAGTGGACCGACAGCAGGGATCTGCCGGAGCTGCCGGCCGAACCCTTCCGTGACTGGTGGAAGAAGAACCGCGCATGACGTCCGAGTCCTCCTCCCGCGACCGCGTCCTCGGCCGAGTACGCCGGGCCCTCGCCGACGCGCCCGAAGCCCCCGAGGTCACGCGCGACTACCGGGTGAGCCACACCCCGGACGACCCGGCCGCGGTGCTCGACCTGCTCCACGAGAACCTCGCCGACTACCGGGCCGGCGTGCACCGCAGTACCCGGCGCGAGCTGCCGGCGCTCATCGGCCGCCTCCTCGCCGGACACGGCGCCCGTACCGTCGTCGTGCCCCCGGGCCTGCCCGAGGACTGGCTGTCCGCGTCCGACGCCCGGCGACGGCCGGACGACGTCCCCCTGACCCCCGCCGAACTGGACTCCGCCGACGCCGTGGTCACCGGCTGCGCCCTCGCCGTCGCGGAGACCGGCACCGTCGTCCTCGACGCCGGACCGGGGCAGGGCCGCCGCGCCCTCACCCTCGTTCCGGACCTGCACATCTGCGTCGTCGACGCACCCGGTCAGGTGGTCGCCTCCCTGCCGCAGGCCCTGCCACGCCTCGACCCCACCCGGCCGGCCACCTGGATCTCCGGGCCGTCCGCCACCAGCGACATCGAACTCGACCGGGTCGAGGGCGTCCACGGGCCGCGGACACTGGAGGTGGTGCTGGTGGTGGACTGAGACCGGACGAGCCGGCGTTCCGGCGGCGCCGAGCGGCGACGCGCACCGCACCATGGTCCCGGCAGTCACGACGGCACGGGGAACGGGGACGGGATGCTGACCGGGATCGTCATCGACGCACGGGACACGGCGGGCATGGAACGCTTCTGGCGGGACGCGACGCGGGGCCGCACGGGCGGCCTCCGGTTGCGCTTCGAGCCGGTCACGGAGCCGAAGACGGCGCACAAGAACCGGCTCCACCTCGATCTGGCCGGCGGACCGGACTGGGAGGCGGAGGTGGCGCGGTTGCTGGCGCTCGGCGCGACACGGGCCGACATCGGTCAGGGCGGCGTCCCGTGGGACGTGCCGGCCGACCCGGAGGGCAACGAGTTCTGCGTGCTGCGGCCCGGCCACCCCGGCGTGCTCGCCGACTCCGGCCTCGTCGCGGTCTGCCTCGACGTCGCCGAGGAGGATCTCCGCGCGCAGTCGGCCTTCTGGCAGACCCGGGCCGGCTGGCGGCCGACCGAATCCGGGGACCGGGGGGTCCGGTTGCGGCGCACTCCCACCAGTACCGTCTCGCTGGTGATGGGGCCGCCCGCGGCGCGGAAGACGGCGCGGAACAGACTGCGGCCGGAGGTCACCCAGGGCGACCGGGCGCCCGGCGAGTTCCTCGACGCCGGTGGGAACGAGTTCCACGTCGTGCGCTGACCCGGCCGCCCGTCTCCTCACCTGATGCGATGACTCTCCCAGAACGGGCCGAGGTCCTGGTCCGTCAGGGACTCGGCGGCGGCCTTGAAGTCGGCGGTGGTGGAGACGCCGAACCAGTGGTCCCGGGCGTAGCGTTCGAGCAGGCGGGCCATGGTGCGGGCGCCCAGGGTCCGTTCCAGGTCCGCCAGGGCGCAGGGACCGGCCGTGTACACGAGGTGGTACTCGCTCCGGTGCCGCGACCAGTACTCCATCGAAGCGGTGAGTTCGGTGCTGTCGTCGGGCCAGTGGACCTCGGACCAGCAGTCACGGGTGTCCCAGCCGTAGAAGCGCGCGTTGGCGTACTGGGCGAAGCTCTCGTCGAGCCACGGCGAGGCGTACTCGTCGTTGCCGACGATCCCGTACCACCACTGGTGCGCCACCTCGTGGACGACGGCGCTGCCCTCCTCCGCGGTGCCGAGGAGGACCAGGCCGGGGTACTCCATGCCGCCACCGAACCCGCCGGTCATCACGAGGTCGATCTCCCCGTACGGATAGCGGCCGAACTCCCGGCCGAACCGGTCGAGCGCGGCGGCGGCCTCCGTCCGGTTCAGGCGGACACCCGCATCGGGTGTGCCGGCCGCCCAGTACGACCTCACACGCACGCCCCCGGGCGTGGTGTCCGTCGCCGTGCGGAACGGGCCCGCGGCCCACGCGAAGTCCCGCACCCGCTGGGCGACGCTGTGCGTCACGACCCGGCCGGGGGCGCCGGGCCGGGTCCGGGGCACACCGGTGGCGGGCACCTTCAGGGCCGACGGGTGGTCGAGCCGGACCCGGAAGTCGCTCGTCAGGGCGTAGAAGCTCTCACCGACGGCCGTGTACGGGTCGAGGTGCCACCCCTTCGCGTCGTGCACGGCGAGGACCGGCAGCGCGTTGCCGAGGAAGCGGTGGGCACCCTCCCGTCCGAAGCGGGCGTTGCGCTCGGGCACCGTGAGGGAGAGGTCGAAGGTGACGGACGTCCGGTCACCTCGGGCGAGCGGCTCGGGCAGGTCGATCCGCAGAGCCGTGCAGCGCACGGAGTGAGCGGCGGGTGTACCGCCCCGTACGTGCGACACCGTGACGGGCGAAAGCGCGCCCGGCCCTCCGCACCCGTCCTCGCCGTTCCCCCACAGGCGCAGGTACACCTCGCGCAGCGGCCGGTCGGAGGCGTTGCGGAAGGACACCCGCTGCCGCCCGGTCCAGTGGCCGCCGTCGGCGTCGGAGCGCAGGGTCACGTCGTAGCGGGCCCCGTCGGGCGTGGCCGCGGCTCCGGGCACGCCCGGCCCCGACGCGGCGCGGGCGTCGCCCGGGGCGGAACCGGCCGCCACGAGGAGCACCAGCAGGACGGCGAACAGACGGCGACCGGAGACGCAGGACCACACGACCGACGGAGTCATGCCGGCGGATTCTGCCACAACAGGCCTCCGGCACAACCGACTTGAGCGATCCCGTCGCCCGAGGTGGGGGACGGCCGGCACGTCTGCGTGGCAGACGGCGTCGTCGATGCCGGTGCTACCTCGCCTGGCTAGACTTCCCGCGGGGCCGCCGACCGCCGCGACACGGCCGGCCCCTGGTTCTCCGGAGAGGCGAGCGATGTCATCGGAAGCACAGGGAGCGGGCGAGCCCGCGGCGCGGCGGACCGCCGGCGACGGCGACGGGCGGCAGCCCGGGATGACCGACGTCGCCCGGCTGGCGGGGGTCTCCGCGCAGACGGTCTCCCGCACCCTGGCCGGCCACCCCCACGTGCAGCAGAGGACCCGCGCCAAGGTGCTCGCCGCCGTCGAGCAACTCGGCTACCGCAGGAACAACGCGGCGCGGACGCTGTCGTCGGGGCGCAGCCGCACGATCGGGGTCGTGACCCTGCAGACCACGTTCTCCTCGCGTACGAACCTGACGTTCGGCATCGAGACCGCCGCCCGCGGCGCCGGTTACACGGTCAGCACCGCGACCACCGCCTCGCTGGACACGGAGGCGATCGAGGGGGCGCTGTCGCGGCTGGCGGAGCAGGGCGTCGAGGGTGTCATCCTGTCGGTCCCGCTGGTCCGTGTGAGCCCGCGGATCGAGCAGCTCACCCGCTCCGTGCCCACCGTCACCGTCGACGGGTCGAGGACCCCGGCCACGGAGGTCGTCGCCGTCGACCAGACCCTCGTGGCGCGGCTGGCCACACGTCACCTGATCGACCTGGGCCACGAGACCGTGTGGCACGTGTCGGGGCCCGGGGAGTGGCTCGACGCCGCCGGCCGCCGGGCCGGGTGGCGCGCCACGCTGGAGTCGGCCGGACGGCCCGTGCCCCCGGTGCTGGAGGGCGACTGGACCCCCGCCTCCGGCTACCGGAACGGGCTGATCCTGGGCAGCATCCCCGACGCCACCGCGGTGTTCGTGGCGAGCGACGAGATGGCCTTCGGGGTGATCCGCGCCCTGCACGAACTGGGCCGCGGAGTCCCGGAGGACGTCTCCGTCGTGGGAGTGGACGACATCGCGCTGGCCGAGTACTGCTCGCCCTCACTGACCACGGTGGCCCAGCCCTTCGCCGAGATGGGAGCCCTGGCGGTCGCCCACCTGATGCGGCACATCGCGGACCCGGCCGCGGCACCCGACCCCGCCTCCGTCGAGCCGGCGCTGATCGTCCGCGCCAGCACCGCGCCACCCGGCGGCCGGGCCGGGCCGTGACCGCGGTCCGGAAGGGTTCTCTTCTCCGGAAAGACAGGTAAAATCGCTTTAAAGTAGGCGTCCTGCCAGGCGTACCCGCACCGTCACGGAGGGGGGTCGCCATGGATCCGTGGCTGATCTGGCTGATCGTCGCGTCGGTTCTGATCGTGGCCGAGATCTTCACCCTCACCGCCGCGCTCGGCATGCTGGGAGCGGCCGCGCTGATCACGGCCGCGGCCGCCGCTGCCGGACTGTCCGGGCCCCTCCAGTTCGTGGTGTTCACCCTCGTCGCCACGGTCACCGTCCTCTTCGTGCGCCCCGTCGCCCTGCGCCACCTCCTCCAGCCCCAGACGGAGCGGTTCGGCGTGGACGCACTCGTCGGCCGGGCCGCCTACGTCGTGACGGAGGTGACGGGCAGGGAGGGCAGGGAGGGCAGGGTCCGCATCGGCGGGGAGGAGTGGTCGGCCCGTTCCTACGACGAGACGCTCGTGATCCCCCCAGGGGCGACCGTCGACGTCCTGGAGATCAGCGGCAGCACCGCCCTCGTCCACCCCCGGGAGTGACCATGGAAGTCTCGGCGTTCCTCGTCGCAGGTGTGATCGTCGCCCTCCTCGCGGTATTCACCGTGGTGCGCGCGGTACGCATCGTGCCCCAGGCCCGCGCCCGCAACGTCGAACGGCTCGGCCGCTACCACCGCACCCTGAAACCCGGGCTGAGCCTCGTCATCCCGTACATCGACCGCGTGTATCCGGTGATCGACCTGCGGGAGCAGGTCGTCTCCTTCAAGCCGCAACCCGTGATCACCGAGGACAACCTGGTCGTCGAGATCGACACCGTGCTGTATTTCCAGGTGACGGACCCGCGCGCGGCCTTCTACGAGATCGCCAACTTCCTCCAGGCGGTCGAGCAGCTCACCGTCACCACCCTGCGCAACGTCGTCGGGTCCATGGACCTGGAGAAGACGCTCACGTCACGGGACACCATCAACAGCCAACTGCGCGGCGTACTCGACGAAGCCACCGGGAAATGGGGGCTGCGGGTGAACCGGGTGGAGATCAAGGCCATCGACCCCCCGCAGTCCATCAAGGACGCGATGCAGAAGCAGATGCGTGCCGAGCGGGACAAGCGGGCCGCGATCCTCGGCGCGGAAGGGCAGCGCCAGTCGCAGATCCTCACCGCCGAGGGCGACAAGCAGGCCGCGGTCCTGCGTGCGGAGGGAAACCGCACCGCCGAGATCCTCAAGGCGGAGGGTCAGTCCCGGGCCATCGACGAGGTCTTCCAGGCCGTGCACCGCAACGACCCCGACCCCAAGCTCCTCGCCTACCAGTACCTCCAGGTGCTGCCGCAGCTCGCGCAGGGCTCGGGCAGCACCTTCTGGGTCATCCCCAGCGAGGTCACCTCCGCCCTTCAGGGCGTGTCCCGGGCCTTCACCGAAGCGCTGCCCCAGTCGCCCGCCACCCGCGAGACCCGCTCCGACGACGGCGCCGACCAGGCCGCCAACGACGCCGCGCAGGCCGCGGAAGCCGCCGCCCAGGCACTCGCCGACGCGGCCGAGGCCGACAAGGCGACGTCCCCGGCGCCGCGCCGCGCCCCCGCGACCGACGACCGGTGAGGACCCGCGAGGTGGTGCACACTCGGGTGTAGGGGGCCGTCTCTCCGCAAGCCACTGCGAGGCCCGCATGTTGGATGTGCCGTTCTGGCTCTGGGCGGTCTTCGCCGCGACCGTGGTCGTGTCGCTCGCCGTCGACCTGCTGGCCCACCGCCGCGCCCACGTCATCGGCTTCAAGGAAGCGGCGGCCTGGAGCGGACTGTGGGTCGGACTCGCCCTGGTCTTCGGCGCGGTCGTCTTCCTCGTGCTCGGCGGCACGGCGGGCACCGAGTACACGACCGCGTGGCTGCTGGAGAAGAGCCTCTCCGTCGACAACCTCTTCGTCTTCGCCCTGATCTTCGCCTACTTCAAGGTGCCCCGTGCCTACCAGCACCGGGTCCTGTTCTTCGGCGTCATCGGCGCCCTGGTGTTCCGCGGCCTCTTCCTCGCCGCCGGTGTGGCCGTGGTCAGCCGGTTCACCGCCGTCCTGTACGTCTTCGCCGCCGTTCTCTTCTACAGCGTCTACAAGATCCTCAAGGGCGAGGAGGAGAGCTTCGACCCCGGCCGGAGCCTCGCCGTCCGGCTGCTGCGCAAGGTGATCCCCGTCCGGGACACCTACGCGGGCCCGAAGTTCTTCGTGAAGGAGGCGGGCAAGCACGTGGCGACGCCGCTGCTCGCCGTCGTCGCCGCCATCGAGGCCGCCGACCTGATCTTCGCCGTCGACAGCGTGCCGGCCGTGCTCGCCGTCAGCGACGACGCCTTCATCGTCTACACCAGCAACGCCTTCGCCATCCTCGGGCTGCGGGCCCTGTACTTCATGCTCTCCGGGCTGCTGGACCGCTTCCACTACCTCAGCAAGGGCCTGGCGATCATCCTGGGCTTCATCGGCCTCAAGCTCATCCTCCAGGCGACGCACAAGCTGGTCAGCCCCTCCGTGCCGGAGATCCCGTCGCCGGTGAGCCTGGCGGTGATCGTGGTGGTGCTCGCGGGGTCCGTGCTCCTGAGCCTGCGACGTCCGGCGGACGCGCCGGCGGAGAGCGCCGGTGACGACGACGGGGAGGAGACACTCACCGCACCGCGGGGCGACCGGGACGCGCCGTGAGGCGGCGGCACGACGGCGGACCGCTCCCGCGGGCATACGTACACCAAAAACGGGCAAAAACCCACCAAAGCCCTTCTATCGTGCCGCGGACGTGAGCATCATGAGCCACCACACCGAGCGAACGAAGACAGCGCAGGTCACATCGGAGCGCGAGGACGTCTGCCCGTCCTGCGGGCACACCGTCCCCGCGGAGGTCTCCCGGCACAAGACCCTCGGGATCTACGTCCCGGTCTGGCGCCGCGGCACCTGCCACAACCCGGACTGCGCGACGGCCGCACCGGACCGGCGCCCGTGACCCCCCGGCCCGGCGCGACGGCGCGAGCGTGCGCCCGGAGGACACCGGCCGGGCCGGTCAGCCCAGGGCGGGCCCGGTGACGAGGCGGCCCTCGGCGTCGTAGGGCCAGACGTTGGTGCGGCAGCCGTGCAGCCCCTTGATCTGCTGCATCATCACGGGCGCCGGCCGTCCCGCTCCGGGGCAGCCCACATGGCCGTGGCCGAGGAAGTGCCCCACCTCGTGGTTGACGACGAGGGCCCGGTAGGACGTCACGTCGTCCGCGTAGTACTGGGTCGCCAGCAGCCACCGCTTGAGGTTGACCATGACGTCCTGTCCCACGTTGCAGTTGACCTCACCGCCGGTGTCGAGACCGTACCGGCCGCAGATCTCGTCCACCGTCCCGGCCGTGGCCAGGCGCACCCGGAAGTCCGAGGCGCCGCCGGCCACCCGCCGGAATCCCACCTTCCCGTCGGCCGTCCAGCCCCGTTCGTCGGCGAGGACGCGCTCGACCTCGGTCGCGACGTCCCCCGCCGGAATCCCGATGCCGTCCTCGACCTGGACCACGTAGGTCAGCGTCCGCTCACGCCCCCCGACCCGGGCACCGCCGCCCGACGCGGTGGTGAACGTCCCGGGTCCCGCCGACGGGATCGCACCGGCGTCCGAGCCGGTCGCCGTCTCCTTCCCGTCCTCCGCGACCTCGACCGGCTGCCGGTCCTCCGCGGTCCGCCCCTCCTCGCGCGACCCGTCCGTCTCGACGGCCTCGCGCGAGACAGGGGGCTCGGAGGCCGTCGGCCGCCCGGTGGCATCGGCCGAGCGGCCGGACGGCTCCGTCGGCTCCCTCAGGGCCAGCCCCCCGGCGCCGAGCAGTACGGCACCCGCCACGAGCCCGGCCCGAAGCAGCGGCGGTCCGCCCCGACGGCGGCGGGAGCGGCCCCCGCCGCGGCGTCGGCGGTCCCTCTCGGAGGCGGGCGAGGGCGACGATCGGTGCGCGTTCATGATCACGCAGAGTGGCGCCGCCTTGTGATCGGGCGGGGACCGCTGTTGGACCGCTGTGTAACAGCCGTGCCCCGAGCGCCGGTGTTCGCACGTTCATACGCATACTGAGATCCATGCCACGGGTCCTGATCATCGAAGACGACCGCGCCGTCCGGGAGGGCGTGCGGCTGGCCCTGCGCCGGCAGGGCCACGAGGTCGCCGCGGCCGCGACCGGCGAGGACGGGCTGGAGTGCCTGCGGTCGTTCCGGCCCGACGCCGTGATCCTCGACCTGATGCTGCCGGGCATGCCCGGGCTGGAGGTGTGCCGCCGGATACGCGCCGGCCACCAGGTGCCGATCATCATGGCCACGGCCCGCGGCGACGACACCGACATCGTCGTCGGACTGGAGGCCGGAGCGGACGACTACGTCGTGAAACCGGTCCGTGCCCGCGTACTGGACGCACGCATCCGCGCGGTGCTGCGCCGCGTGGGCGGCGGCCCGGACGACCACGGCACGCCCCGTACCGAGCACCACGGCGACCTGGTCATCGACCGCGCCGGCCTCACCGTCACCCACCAGGGGCGGCCCGTCGCCCTCGGCCCCTCCGAACTGCGGCTGCTGCTGACCCTGTCCGCCTCGGCCGGGCAGGTCTTCAGCCGCCAGCAGCTCCTGGAGGCCGTGTGGGAGCACAACTACCACGGGGACGCGCGCCTCGTGGACGCCTGTGTGAAACGCCTGCGCTCCAAGATCGGCGAGCCCGCGGGCCGGCCGCGCTACGTGCACACCGTGCGCGGCTTCGGCTACCGGTTCGGGACCCGGTGAGAGTGCCCCGGGTGGCGCGCGCCCTGACCGGGCTGCGCGTGCGGCTGGTGGTGGCCTTCACCCTCGTCGCGGTCGTGGCGACGGTGACCACCGGAGCGCTGACCTTCCGCGAGGCCCGCACCCGGCTCCTCCAGCAGAGCCAGGACACGGTGATCGAGGACTTCCGGCACCGCGTCGACACCCTCGTCCCCAACTACCGTTTCCCGCCCGAGGAGTCCGACCTGCGGTCGTTCGCCGCCGACGTGTCGCGCGGCGGGCGCTCCCAGACCTGGCGGATCCTGGTGGCCTACGGGGAGGCGAGCGCGACGTCCATGTCCGGGGACGCCTTCCGCGAACTGTCCCCGGCGATGCGCGAGTCCGTACGCACCCGCAGGGCCACGGTGTTCCAGCGGGTGTCGCGGGACGGCCGCTCCGCGCTCGTCGTCGGCACGCCGGTCACCTTCGCGGGCCCGTACCGCACCGCGCAGCCGGTCTCCGGGCTGGAGGTCTACCTGACCGTGCCGCAGCAGGAGGAACAGGGGTACGTCGACGCGCTGGTCGCCGCCGTCGAACGGGCCACCGTGCCCGCACTCGCCCTGGCCGTCCTGCTCGCCCTGCTGGCCGCCCGCGGGGTGCTGCGGCCCGTACGGGCCCTGCGGCGGGCCACCCGCAGCATCGCGGAGGGCCGACTGGACACCCGGCTCACGGTGCAGGGCTCCGACGAACTCGCCGATCTGTCCCGCACCTTCAACGAGACGGCCGCCGCCCTGGAGGGCTCGGTGGCCGAACTGCGGCGCATGGAGGCCGGTGCCCGGCGCTTCGCCGCGGACGTCTCCCACGAACTGCGCACCCCGCTCGCGGCGATGTCGGCGGTGACGGACGTGCTGGACGAGGACGCGGCCGGCCTGGACGGCGACACCGCCATGGCCGTACGCCTGATCAGCGAGGAGACCACGAAACTGGCGGGCCTGGTGGACGACCTGATGGAGATCTCCCGGTTCGACGCGGGCGCGGCCGCCCTGCACCTGGACGAGATCGACCTCGCCGAGTCCGTACGGCGCACGCTCGCCTCCCGCGGCTGGCAGGACACCGTGGAGACCGACCTCCCGGAACCGGGCGCGCTGCGGGGCCGGGTGGACCCGCGCCGTCTCGACGTCGTCGTCGCGAACCTCGTCGCCAACGCCCTCCGCCACGGGGCGCCCCCCGTCCGGCTGCGCCTGCGGGAGGAGGCCGGCCCCCGTGCCGGACGGCGGGCGGTCGTGACGGTCGCCGACGGCGGGGACGGTATCCCCGGCGAGGTCCTGCCGCACGTCTTCGACCGGTTCTACAAGTCGGACAGCGCCCGGACCCGCAGCGAGGGCAGCGGCCTCGGCCTGGCCATCGCCCAGGAGAACGTGCGCCTGCACGGCGGCACCGTCCGCGCGGCCAACCAGCCGCAGGGCGGCGCCGTCTTCACCGTCGTCCTCCCCCTGCGCCCGGACGGCGCACGGGAGCCGACGACGCACTCCGCGAGGGGGGACCGCCCGTGAGACCGCCGGCCCCGGTCCCCGCGCGGGCGTACGGCCGCACCGAGGCGAGCGCCCGCCGCCTGCTCCCGCTGCTGCTCGCGGCGCTGCTCCCGCTCTCGGCCTGCGGCATCCCCGCCACCGGTGTGGTCGAGGCGGGCGAACCCGCGACCGGGGTCCTCGATCCGGGCCCCGACCCCAGCCCGTCGCAGACCTGGCCCGAGCCCGCTCCCGCCACAGTGGTCCCGCTGTACTTCGTCGTCGACGGAGCGTTGACCACGGCTCCCCGTGCGGTGCCCGGCGCGGGGGCCGACCTCGGCAGCACGGTGCTCATGCTGTTCCGGGGGCCGGACGCCGAGGAGCGGAGGAACGGGCTGACGACCGAACTGCCGCCTTCCACGGTGGCGCCCACCATCCGGACCGACGGAGCGGCGGTGAGCGTCCAGCTCCCCGAGGACGCCGCGGGCCTCAGCGACCTGGCCGTCGACCAGCTGGCCTGCACGGTCGCCGTCGCCCGGATGCGCCAGGACCCGACACTCGGGACCGCGCAGGTGACGGTGGAACAACCCGGCGGCCGGCTCGCGGGCCGCTCCGGCGAGGACTGTCCGGCCGACGGGGCGCGGAGGAAACGGTGAGCGCGTCCGCGGGGGCGGCGACCCGTGCCGGTCGGCACCGTGCCCGACCCGTCCGCGGACACGGCAGTGGGCCCGGACCGGAGTCATCCCGGTCCGGGCCCACCCGCGCGGCCACGTGCGGTCACGGCACCTCGGGGGTCAGCGTCCGCCCGGGCCGCCGCTCCCGAAGGAACCGCCGGTGCCCTCGTCCCAGCGGGGCCGCTCCTGCCCGGAGGCGGTACGGCTGCCCTGGTGCCCGAGGTCGTGCGGCAGCGTCCGCTCGTCGCTCTGCGGCATCTCGTCGGGCTCCCGGCGCTCCCGGGTCTCCCGAACGGGCCCGTCCGCGGGCATACGGGGCTGCTCCTCCGGGAGCGGCGGCGGCGACTCCTTGCGCTTCTGCCGGCTGCCGAACGCGAACGCGCCGATCAGCAGGCCCACCACCACGACGGCCGCGACACCGATGCCGATGCCGATCCCGGCAGAGCTCACGGCCAGGTCCATCCATGCGTTGGTCATGGAGCGCGGGTACCCCCGGCTCCGCGTGACCAACCTGCTCAGCGGCACTCTCCTGCACCGCCGGCGAGGGGCGGCGCCGGCCCGACGGTTTGGCGGCGAGCGCAACGGCAACCCGCGCGGTGTGACATCGACGACGACTTCCCAGCAGGAACTGTTCCGCTTCCTGGAGGACCGTTTCGCTTGTGCACAGGCGTGTACCGAGTGCGCCAGGGCGTGCGCGCTGCGGGCGAGCCTCGTGGACCCGGACGGGACCGAGAACCAGGAGCTCGTACGGCGCAAGGGCATCATGTGCGCGGAGGTCTGCGACGCGACCTGCCGGGTGCTGTCCGAGCAGAACCAGGTGGACGAGGCCGCCATACGCGTCCAGCTCGAGTGGTGCCGGCAGGTGTGCCTGGAGACCGCGCACGTCTTCGACGGGCACCCCGGGGCGGAGGAGGCCGCCCAGGTGTGCCGGGACTGCGCCCGGGCCTGCGGAGAGTTCCTCGACACCCTGCGCTGAGGCGGCATGGGGCCCCGCGGCCCGAGCCCCTGTGGCCGCCGGGCGCGGCGCGTTAGCCTGCCGGTATGACGGCGACGCGGACGACCGGTGATCCGGGGCTGTTCGGCCCTCACTCGGTAACCTGGCAGGCACACGGCGACCCGATGATGTGGATCGCCGGCATCCGCGCCCTGTACCTCCAGGCCCTGCATCCGCGCGCGGTGCGCGGCGTCATGCAGAACAGTGACTTCCGGCGCGACGCCTGGGGCCGGCTGATGCGCACCGCGAGCTTCGTCGGCACCACGACGTACGGCACCACCGACGCCGCGGAGCGGGCCGGCGCCCGGGTACGGAAGATCCACCGCAGGCTCGGGGCCACGGACCCCGCCACCGGCGAGCGGTACGGCGTC
The DNA here is from genome assembly GCF_056430705.1 of Streptomyces sp. NPDC045956. Lineage (NCBI taxonomy): Bacteria > Bacillati > Actinomycetota > Actinomycetes > Kitasatosporales > Streptomycetaceae > Streptomyces > Streptomyces sp. NPDC045956. Next base: position 419,769 of record NZ_JBWKKZ010000004.1, read on the forward strand.
GACGAACCCGCGCTGCTGCTGTGGGTGCACTGCGCCGAGATCGGCTCCTACCTCCACGTCCTGCGCCGCTCCGGATTCCCGCTCACGGACGCCCACGCCGACCGCTACCTCGCCGAACACCGGCACAGCGCCCGTCTGGTGGGCCTCGACCCCGAAACCGTGCCGGGGAACCGGGCCGAGCTGGCCGCCTACTTCGCGCGCGTGCGGCCCGAGCTGGCCGCGGGGCCGGAGGCGCGCGAGGTGGACGACTTCCTGCTCCGCCCGCCCACACACCCCCTCCTGGTCCCGGCACGCGAGCTGCTGTGGCGCCGGGTGGCACATCTGGCGTACGACTCCCTACCGCCGTACGCCCACGAGCTCTACGGCAGACCGGCCCCCGCACCCGGCACCGTCACCCGGCGGCTGCGTGTCACCGGCACCCTGCTGCGCGCGATCCCCGCACGTCTGCGCTGGCAGCTGCCGCCCAAACACATCCTGCGCGCCACAGCCCGGCTCGGGCCGGCCGCGCGCCCGGCACCGTACAAAATCGGACCGTAGGCCGCCATACTGGACCGGCCGGGGGAGGGCGGATCGGACTGCTACGGGGGCGGGCAGCGCGATGGGGGACAGCACGCTGATCCAGGGCCGGTACCGGCTGCTGGAGCGGATCGGGCGCGGCGGGATGGGCGAGGTGTGGCGGGCCCGCGACGAGTCACTGGGCCGTCGGGTCGCCGTCAAGTGCCTCAAACCACTGGGCACGCACCACGACCACTCCTTCACCCGCGTCCTGCGGGAGAGGTTCCGGCGCGAGGCCCGGGTGGCCGCCGCGCTCCAGCACCGCGGGGTGACCGTCGTGCACGACTTCGGCGAGTGCGACGGCCTGCTCTTCCTGGTCATGGAGCTGCTGGAGGGACGTGACCTGAGCCGGCTGCTGGAGGAGCACGGACACCGTCCGCTGCCGGTGCCCGACGTCGTCGACATCGCCGAACAGGTCGCCTCCGCACTCGCCTACACCCATGAACAGGGCATCGTGCACCGCGACCTCAAGCCCGCGAACATCGTGCGGCTCGCCGACGGCACCGTGAAGATCTGCGACTTCGGCATCGCCCGGCTCGGCCACGACGTCGGCTTCACCGCCCGGCTGACCGGCACCGGCATCGCGATGGGCACCCCGCACTACATGTCGCCGGAACAGATCGGCGGGGACGAGGTCGACCGGCGCAGCGACCTCTACTCGCTGGGCTGCGTGCTCTACGAGATCGCCACCGGTGCCCCGCCGTTCGACCTGGACGACGCCTGGGCGGTCCTCGTCGGCCACCGCGACACGGCGCCCCAGCCGCCCCGCACGCACCGCGCCGAGCTGCCCGGATACCTGGACCGGATCATCCTGGACCTGCTGGCCAAGCGGCCCGAGGAGCGCCCGGACGACGCCCGCGAGCTGGGCCGTCGGATCATCGCCGGCCGCACCGCACCCGGGCGTGCGCCGACCGTCGTGGCGTCCCGGCCGCCGACGCCCCGGCCGGCCGGGGGACGGGCCGCACCGCCGTCCTGGACCCACGGCGCGGTCACCGCTCACAAGCCCACCCGCACCGGGCCGCGCGCCACGCCCCCCGAACCGGCCGCCGGCCCGTCCGGCGCGTGGCACCCGACCCCGCGCCCCGGCGACGACGGAATCCCACCCGCCCCCGGCGAGCGATCCGGTCCCGCGCCCGGAACGGCCGGCGCGCTGACCGTGCGGCACCACGCGGGGCTGAGCCTGGGCCGGCTCGGCCGCTGGGCGGAGGCGGGCGAGGTACACCGTGCGGTGGCCGGCGAGCGCGAGCGCCTGCTGGGCCCCGACCACCCCGACACGCTCGCCAGCCGCTACGAGGCCGCCTTCACCCTCAGCCGCACCGGTCGTGCCGCCGACGCGCTGCGCGCCTACAAACGCGTCGCCGAGGCGCGGATCCGGGTGCTGGGCGCCGACCACGCCGACACCCTCGCCGTCCGGCAGGAGATGGCGTACGTGCTGGGCCGCCTGGGGCGGTACGCCGACGCCCACCAGGTCTACACCGCGGTCCTCGCCGCCCGTGAGCGGGTCATGGGGACCGACCACCCCGACACCCTGCGCTGCCGCCACAACCTGGCCTTCAACCTCGGCCGGCTCGGACGCCCCGAGGACGCGTACCGGCTGGCCCGCGAGGTGGCGGCCGCCCGCGCCCGGGTGCTCGGCCCGGCCCACCCGGACACCCTGGTCACCCGCTTCGAGGTGGCCTACGAACTCGGCCGGCTGGACCGCTGGCAGGAGGCCCTGTCCCTCTACCGGGAGGTGGCCGAGGCCCGCACCCGCGCACTCGGCCCGGCCCACCCGGACACCCTCGCCGCCCGCCACGAGACCGCCATCAGCCTCGGCCGCCTGGGCCGCAGCGCCGAGGCCCTGGCGGTCTGCGAGGCGCTGGTCCGCGACCGCGCCCGCGCCCAGGGCCCCGACCATCCCGAGACCCTGCGCGCCCGCCACGGCCTGGGCGTCAACCTGGGCCGGCTCGGCCGCTGGGAAGAGGCCCTCGCCGAGTCCCGCGAGGTGTGCGCGATCCGCGAGCGCGTCCTGGGCCCGGACCACCCGGACACGCTCGTGAGCCGCCGCGAGGTCGCCGTCGGGCTCGGCTGGCTGGGCCGCTGGTCCGCCGCCCTCACCGAGTACCGCCGGGTGGCACGCGCCCGCGAGGGCGTCCTGGGCCCCGACCACCCCGACACCCTCGCCGCGCGCGACGACGAGGCCCACTGCCTGGAGCAACTCGGCCGCGGCGCCGAGGCGGTGGAGCTGCACCGCCGGGCCGCCCCGCGGCGCATCGCGGAAGCCGGCTGACCGGCCGGCGCCGGGGGCTCGGCCACCCGGCCCCTCGCGGCTCTGGCCGCCCGTCGCGGCCCGTGCTACCAAGAGCCATGACCCCGCCCACCCCGCCCGGCGCCCGCCGTACGCCCCACGCCTCCCATCCGCCCCACGCCTCCCGCGCCTACGACGCCGTCATCGTCGGCGGTGGCCACAACGGCCTGGTCGCCGCCGCCTACCTGGCCCGCGCCGGCCGCTCCGTGCTCGTGCTGGAACGCCTGGACCACACCGGGGGCGCCGCGGTGTCGACCCGCCCCTTCGCCGGGGTCGACGCACGGCTGTCGCGCTACTCGTACCTGGTCAGCCTGTTGCCGAAGAAGATCGTGCGGGATCTGGACCTCGACTTCCGGGTACGGGGACGCACCGTCTCCTCGTACACGCCCGTGGAGCGGGACGGCCGGCCCACCGGGCTCCTCGTCGGCGGGGGTGAGCGGCGGACCCGGGAGTCCTTCGCCCGGCTGACCGGTTCGGACCGGGAGTACGCGGCCTGGCAGCGGTTCTACGGCATGACCGGCCGGGTCGCCCGGCGGGTCTTCCCGACCCTCACCGAGCCGCTGCCCACCCGGGACGAGCTGCGTCGCCGGGTCGACGACGAGGCGGCCTGGCGCGCGCTGTTCGAGGAGCCGATCGGTGTCACGATCGAGGAGCACTTCGCGGACGACCTGGTACGGGGAGTGGCCCTCACCGACGCCCTGATCGGCACCTTCGCCGACGCTCACGACCCCGGCCTCAGCCAGAACCGCTGCTTCCTCTACCACGTGATCGGCGGCGGTACGGGCGCCTGGGACGTCCCGGTCGGCGGCATGGGCGCCCTCACCGACGCCCTGGCCGACGCGGCGCGCGCCGCGGGCGCCGTGCTGGCCCCCGGGCACGAGGCGGTGCGGATCGACACGGACGGACGCACGGCCGAGGTCACCTACCGCTGCGCCGACGGCGAGACCGTCGCCGCCGCGCGCCACGTCCTGGTGAACGCCTCCCCGCGGGAACTGGCGACGCTCACGGGACAGGCGCCCCCGCCACCCGCCGAGGGCGCACAGCTCAAGGTCAACATGCTGCTGACGCGGCTCCCCGCGCTGCGCGACCCGGGGACCGACCCCCACGAGGCCTTCGCGGGGACCTTCCACATCGCGGAGGGCTACGAGCAACTGGCGACCGCCCATGCCCGCGCCGCGGCCGGCGAGCCGCCCGAGGCACCGCCCTCCGAGATCTACTGCCACTCGCTGACCGACCCCACGATCCTCGGCCCCGACCTGGCCGCGAAGGGCATGCACACGCTCACCCTGTTCGGTCTGCACACCCCCGCCCGGCTCTTCGCGCGGGACAACGACGCGGTGCGCGAGCGGCTCCTCGCGTCGACCCTGGCCCAACTCGACGCCCACCTGGCCGAGCCCCTCGCGGACTGCCTGGCGACCGACGCCGACGGGCGGCCCTGCATCGAGGCCCGGTCGCCGCTCGACCTGGAACGCGACCTGCGCCTGCCCGGCGGCCACATCTTCCACCGCGACCTGACCTGGCCCCACGCCCAGGAGGGCACCGGCCCCTGGGGCGTCGAAACGGCGCAGCCCAACGTCCTGCTGTGCGGAGCGGGCGCGGTACGCGGGGGAGGGGTCAGCGGGGTGCCGGGACACAACGCGGCGATGGCCGTGCTGGACCCGTCGGCGAGCTGACGGGTGCATGCGCCCGTCAGGGCCGGGTACCGCGATATAGCGGACATTCCGCACTCGTGGGCCGGCGCCGCGAGTCCGGCAACCGGCACCCCAAGGAGCCTGCCATGGCGGACCTCAGCCCGATCGAACTGCAGAAGGCCCTCAGCGGCGCGGACTACCCGGCGGACAGGAAGGCGCTCGTCGACCGCGCCCGGGAGAACCAGGCGGACGACAAGGTCGTGAGCCGTCTCGACGGTCTGAAGGAGAACCGCTTCGACGGGCCGAACGAGGTGCAGAAGGCCGTCTTCGACGACTAACCGCCGCGACCGCACCGCCGCGCACGACCCTCTAGTCGGCCGACGCCGTCCATCCCACCGCCGCGATCCGCGCCGCGTCCGCGGGGCGCGCGTCGTGGAAGAGGACGCCGTCGGCCGCCTCGGCGCGCAGCCCGTCGACGTACGCCCCACGGCCCACGTACAGCCGGTCGGTCGTGTACCGCCAGCGCAACGTCACTGCCCGCGCTGCCGGGAGGGTGGCCGTCAGCCGGTGCCAGACGCGGCCCGACCAGCCGGTGACCGAGCCCGCCGGGTGCTCCCGCGGTGCCTCGCCGCGGCGCGTCGTGGTGAAGGGGACGCTCGTCCAGGTGGTGCCACCGTCGGTCGTGGCCTCCAGGACGAGGGTGTCCGACCCGGGTTCGAGGTCCCACCACAGCGCGCAGTCCAGCCGCGCCCCACCGCCGGACGTGTCCAGCGCGGGCAGCGTGAGCGTCGCCGTCGCGGAGTTCGCCGTACCGGAGAACCAGGCCGTGCGGCCGTGCGCGGGACGCACCGGCACCGCCCGCGCCAGGTTCGTGCCGGCCGCGACCCGGGGGGCCGAACCGGAACGCCAGCTGCGCACCGGGTGGACCGAGTTGCCCAGCACCACGAGGAACGAGTCGGTGGTCGGGTCGAGCACCAGCGAGGTCCCGGTGAAGCCGGTGTGCCCGGCGGTGCGCGGGGTGGCCATCGCCCCCATGTACCAGTGCTGGTACAGCTCGAAGCCGAGGCCGTGCTCGTCGCCGGGGAAGTCCGTGTTGAAGTCGGTGAACATCAGCTCCACCGACTCCGGCCGCAGAATGCGCTCCCGGCCGTAGGAGCCGCCGTTGAGCAGGGCGCGGCCGAGCACCGCCAGGTCCCAGGCGCAGGAGAAGACCCCCGCGTGACCGGCGACGCCCCCGAGGCTGAAGGCGTTCTCGTCGTGCACCTCGCCCCACACCAGCCCCCGGTCGAGGCCGGACCAGGGCAGGCGCGCGTCCTCCGTGGCGGCGATGTGCGGCTTCCAGGACGCGGGCGGGTTGTAGCGGGTGCGACGGAGGCCGAGCGGGGCGGTGATCTCCTCGCGCAGCAGGCCGTCGAGGGTGCGGCCGGTGATCTCCTCCAGGACCAGCTGGAGGGAGATCAGGTTCAGGTCCGAGTAGAGGTAGGCGGTGCCGGGCGGAGCGGCCGGCGCCTCGTCGTAGACGAGCTGCACCTTCGCCTCGTAGGTCGGCGCCTTGTACAGCGGGATCCACGCCCGGAACCCCGAGGTGTGCGTGAGCAGCTGCCGGACCGTCACGTCCTGCTTGCCGGCCCGTCCGAAGTCCGGCAGGTAAGAGGCGACCCGCTCCTCCAGCTCCAGCGTGCCCCGCTCCAGTTGCTGCACGGCGAGGATGGAGGTGAACAGCTTGGAGATCGATGCGAGGTCGAACACCGTGTCCTCGGCCATCGGGATCTGCTGCCCCGCGGGGAACTCGACGCCGGTGTCGGTCGCCTCGTCGTAGGCCCGGTAGCGCACCGCCATGCCGATCGGCTCGTGCAGCGCCACCGTGCCGCCCCGGCCGGCGAGCAGCACGGCGCCCGCGTACCACGGGTGCTCGGGGGAGGGGCCGAGGTAGGCCTCGGCGTCGGTGACGAGGCGGCGCAGATGACCGGGGAGCAGACCGGCGCGCTCGGCGGAGCCGCGCCGCAGGGTGGGGCGGCGGCCCTGGTCCGCGGCGGCCTCGGCCGGTCCGGCCGCGAACGGGGCGATGGCCAGTGCGCCGCCCAGTGCCATGGCACCGGCGCCCAGTTGACGCCGCGTGAATCCGTTGGTCGCCTGTCCGGCCATCGAAGAGCCTCCCGCCGCCGAAGCTGAAAGTATCTTTCCTGGATCGCCGTGCGGAGTGAAACTTTCCTGTCAGTGCCGGGTCGTGTCAATGGGGCGGACGGAGCCGACGGGACGCCGGACCCGCCCGGCGCGCGGCCGGACGGGTCACGGAACTGCGCGGTCTCAGCGTTCGCGCACCCGGACGACGCGCAGTGCGGGGGACGCCCGGATGTCGCGCTCGCAGAAGCGGGACGTCACCCACCGCTCACCGGAGAACAGCCGCGTCTGGTCGGCGTGATGGGGCGAGGTGGGGTCGGCGGACTGGGAGTAGGTCAGGAGCGTCCGCGCCACCGGGCACCGGCTCCCGTCCCAGCCGACCGCCTGGATGTAGCTGGAACCGGTGGTCACCTCGGTGTAGCCGCCGCCGGCCGGGTCCCAGACGGGCTCGATCTTGTTCCAGACGCCCAGCGACTCCGTGCCCCCGCCCAGGGGGATGCGCTTGCCGCCCCGCACCACGAACTGGTGCTCACCCAGCCGGGCGCCGAGCGGGATGCCCCCCGCCCGCAGTTCGCCGACCGCGTCCGCGAGGGCGGTGGCGAAGCCGGGCGCGGAGGTGTCGAGGGTGTTCGGGGTGCGGACCGGGTCGTCGGGCGAGAACGGCACCTTCCACAACCGCCCGGCCGGCACCGTCCTCGTGAGGGCCCGCCAGAACCGGTCGAAGAGCAGCGCGCCCCGGCTCCCGGTGTCGACCGTGCGGTCCCAGCGGGCGAGGACACCGCAGGCCTCCCGCACGTCCACCGTCGTTCCCGCGCTGTCGGTCGCCGTGCCGCCGGGCAGCGCCGCGCAGGCCCGCGCCGCGTCGGCGGCGGCCAGGTCGCCGGCGGGTGCGCGGTCGGCGAACTGCTGCCGCTGGAGGTCCCGTACGGTCAGCCCGCCCCGCCCGGCCATCGCCGCCACGTCCTCGACCGCACCCCGGGTGCGCATCGAGCGCTGGGTGCCGACGGTGCCGAAGACGCGCTCGTAGCCGGTGAGCGGGCGGTCCGCGTTGGCGAGCCAGGCGCTGTCGTTGGAGTTCTCCGCGTACGGCGCGTCCTCGAGCGTCGGCATCCGGCCCGGACCGAAGATCCCCGGCTGCACGGCGTCCCGGTCCCGGCCCAGGGCGCAGTCGCCGCGCGACCCGTCGAGGACCGCCACCCCCGAGGAAGGGTAGGTGGCCTTGCCGAGCGGTGTGGAACAGCGCCCGGCCAGCTCGTCGGTGATGCGGGGGAGTACCTGCGACTGGGTGAACAGGGTGTGCCCGCGCGAGTCGGCGGCGATCGTGTTCACCCACGGCAGCCCCTGCGTGCGGCGCAGCGAGTCCAGTACGTCGCCCGTGCCGCGAGCCCGGCTGAAGCCGAGCGCGGTGTCGGAGGCGCGCAGGTTGGCGGCGTTCGGGTCGTTGAGCGCGTAGGCGGTCGTCCCGGTCCACGGCAGGGGCAGCGAGGCGCCGAGCGAGGTCACCACCGGGCCGTACCGGGTCCACCACTGGGTCCGGGTCACCGGCGCGCCGTCCTTCACCCGGACGGTCACGGACCGCTTCGTCATCCGTTCGCGCCTGCCGTCCACGAGGTAGACCGTCGGGTCGGCCGGGTCCAGCGTCAGCTGGTGGAGGTTGAGCGGCACGCCCGTGGCGACGGTGTGGCTCCAGGCGACGTGCGCGTTGTGGCCTATGGACACCGTCGCGGAGCCGAGCAGGGAGCCGCCCGCCACGTCGAGCCGGCCCGGGATCGTCTGCTGCGACTGCCAGAAGCGGCGCCCGCCGTGCCACGGGTAGTGCGGGTTGCCGAGCAGCAGCCCGCGCCCGTTCGCCGTGGTGCGCCCGCTGAACGCGACGGCGTTGGAGCCCATGTCGGCGTCGCCGGCGGCGAACAGCTCCCGGGCGGCGCGCGCGAGGGCCTCGGCGTCGGGCGCGGGGGCCGCCGCGGTGCCGGACGGCGGCCGGGCGGCCGTGATGCCGTCCACGGCCCGTCCCTGGCCGCCGAGCACGGAGAGGGCGAAGCCGCGCACGGCCACGTCCAGCGAGGTCACCGGGCGCACCCAGGAGGCGCCCCGGCACGCCGGGTCGGTGATCCGGTTCTGCTCCAACCAGGCGTTGTAGCCCGCCGCGAAGCCCCGCATCAGCTCCTCGGAGTCGCGGCTGGGACCGCGCGGCGCCGGCTCGGCGAGCAACCGCTCCACCGTGCCCGACCGGCGTACCCCCTGGAAGTACAGGTCGCTGGCGAGGTTCGTGCCGGCCGACGAGAGCGAGAGGTCGGTCGCCGCGTCGGCGCCGAAGTGCCGTGAGCGTTCCCCGCGCACGGTCAGGAAACCGTCGGCCAGCGCGCACACCTGGTCCTCGGCCTGGGCCCAGCCCGTGCCGAAGCCGAGGTTCGCGTAGTCCTCGGCGACGATGTGCGGAATGCCGTACTCGGTGTAGCGGATGACGGCGGACAACCCGCCGTGGGACGGGCGCTCGGGCCGGCCGGCGGACTGTTCGTCCGCGGCGGCCCCGGGCAGCGTGGTCGCCGCGGTGAGCAGGGCGACGGCCGTGACGACGAGCCGTCTCAGGCGGGTGCGCATCGTGCCTCCCGACGTCTTTGGGGAAGGGGCGGCTGAGCGTACCAGTCGGTATGTGCACGTGTCAGTGGCATGACATAGGCCGTTCACGGAGCCGCCGCACGTGTCTTGACCCGCCCCGCCCACCGGTCGAGGATCATGTCATGACGCTGACGCCCGGACACGCCAGCACGGTCGACGGGGTGCTGCGCCGCAGCGCCCGCCGCACCCCGGCCCGCGTCGCGGTCGAGTACCGCGACCGCTCCTGGACGTACGACGAACTCGACACCGCCGTCTCCCGCGCGGCGAGCGTCCTCGTGGCCCAAGGGGCGTCCCCCGGCGACCGGATCGGCGCCTACGGCCACAACTCCGACGCCTACCTGATCGCCTTCCTCGCCTGCGCCCGCGCGGGCCTGGTGCACGTCCCGGTCAACCAGAACCTGACCGGCGACGACCTCGCCTACCTCGTGACCCAGTCCGGCAGCACGCTGGTCCTCGCCGACCCGGACCTCGCCGGCCGGCTCCCCGACGGCGTCCGCACGCTCCCGCTGTGCGACACGGACGGCTCGCTGCTCGCCCGGCTGGCCACGGCACCCGCGTACGACGGACCCGGGCCGGGCGCCGAGGACCTGGTGCAGCTGCTCTACACCTCGGGCACCACCGCACTGCCCAAGGGCGCGATGATGACCCACCGGGCGCTCGTGCACGAGTACCTCAGCGCCATCACCGCCCTCGACCTCGGCGCGGGCGACCGCCCGGTGCACGCGCTGCCCCTCTACCACTCGGCGCAGATGCACGTCTTCCTGCTGCCCTACCTCGCGATCGGCGCGACGAACATCGTCCTCGACGCGCCCGACGGCGACCGGATCCTCGACCTGGTCGAGAGCGGCCGCGTGGACAGCCTGTTCGCCCCGCCCACCGTGTGGATCGGTCTCGCGGGCCGCGCCGACTTCGCCACCCGCGACCTCGGCGGCCTGCGCAAGGCCTACTACGGGGCGTCGATCATGCCCGTGCCCGTCCTGGAACGCCTGCGCGAGCGCCTTCCCGGCCTCGCCTTCTACAACTGCTTCGGGCAGAGCGAGATCGGTCCCCTCGCCACCGTCCTCGGCCCGGACGAGCACGAGGGCCGCATGGACTCCTGCGGGCGCCCCGTCCTGTTCGTCGACGCGCGGGTGGTCGACAAGGACGGCAAGGACGTTGCCGACGGCACACCCGGCGAAGTCGTCTACCGCTCACCGCAGTTGTGCCAGGGTTACTGGGACAAGCCCGAGGAGACCGCAGCCGCCTTCCGCGACGGCTGGTTCCACTCCGGCGACCTCGCGGTCCGGGACGCGGACGGCTACTTCACGATCGTCGACCGCGTGAAGGACGTCATCAACTCCGGGGGCGTGCTGGTCGCCTCCCGTCAGGTCGAGGACGCGCTCTACACCCATGAGGCGGTCGCCGAGGCCGCCGTGATCGGACTCCCCGACGAGCGGTGGATCGAGGCCGTCACGGCGGTCGTCGTCCCGCGCGGCGAGGTCACCGAGGACGAACTGATCGCCCACGCCCGCGAGAGGCTCACCGCCTTCAAGGCACCCAAACGGGTGAGGTTCGTGGACGCGCTGCCGCGCAACGCCAGCGGGAAGATCCTCAAGCGGGAGCTGCGGGACCGGTTCACCGGTCCGTGACCACACGGCCTGTCGGCGGTCGGACCCGATCGCTAGGCTGACCGCGGACGACGAGACAGGGAGGAGCACGGACGTGGCCGAGAGCACCACCCAACAGCGCCCGCTCAGGGGCTGGGACAAGCCGGAGCTGGACCTCAGCAACGCGCAGTGGCAGTCCAGCAGCCGAGGCCTGGGGGATGTCCAGATCGCCTTCGTCGAGGGGTTCATCGCCATGCGCAACAGCGGCAGCCCGGAGAGCCCCTCCCTGATCTTCACCCCCGCGGAATGGGGCGCGTTCGTGTCGGGAGCGCGGGAGGGCGAGTTCGACCTCACGTGAGACGCCTCCCCGGAGGCCGGGCCGGTGCCCGTCCGCCCGATCCGGGGGTGTTCCCCGCCTTTTTCCGGACACGCGAGCGCGAGCGCTCCCGCGAGGCCGAGGCCTGAGCGAGGCTGACGCCACGAGGGGGACGGTCGTACCCGGAGGTGAGGAACCCATGAGCACCACCCTGCCGGTCATCGCGGCGGTCGACGGCTCGGACGACAGCCTGCGCGCCCTGGACTGGGCCTTCGACGCCGCCCACCGGCGCGAGGCACCCCTGCGGGTGGTGCACGTGCGCCAGTACGCCGCCTGGGCCCAGGCCGAGGTCCTGGTCGCGGGCCCACCGGACACCGGCGACGACCCGCTGCTCGACCAGGCCCGCGAGCACCTGCGGGGGCGGGCCTACGCGGTGGAGACGGAGTACGTCGGCATGGAGGGCGTGCCGGGTGCCGTGCTGCCGGAACTGGGCGCGGACGCCCAACTCCTGGTGCTCGGCTCCCGGGGCCGCGGCGGCTTCGCCAGTCTGCTGCTCGGCTCCAACGGCATGGCCGCCGCCCGCGACGCCGAGTGCCCCGCCGTGATCGTGCCCCGCCCCGGACGCGAGGTGCACGGGGAGCCGCCCGCCGAACCCGGACCCCGGGTGGTCGTCGGACTGCACGTGGACAGTCCCGACGACGCCACGCTCGCCTTCGCCTTCGCCGAGGCGGCGCTGCGCGGGGCCCGCCTCCAGGTGGTCGCCGCCTACCCGTGGCCGGTGCAGACCTGGGCCGCGGCCGGCCAGATGATGCCGCTGGTGATCGACGAGGTCTCCATCGAGAGCGAGACCCGGGTCCTGGCCGACGGCTTCCTCGCCCCCTGGCGGGGACGCCACCCCGACGTCCGGGCCGAGACGCACGTCGTTCCCGGCGACGCCGCCGGGCACCTCGTCGCCGTCTCCCGCGACGCCGACCTGGTCGTCGTCGGCCGGCACCGCCGGCGCCTGCTGGCCCCCGCCCGCATGATGGGCTCGGTCACCCACGCCGTCCTGCTGCACGCGGCCGCCCCGGTCGCGGTGGTGCCGCCGGCTCCCCCGGAGGAGTGAGGCGAGGCGGGCGCGCACGACGCCGGGTCCGCACGGCCGGGTCGGGCGGCGCCCGCACTCCGTGCGGAGGGCGCGGCCACGTACCATGGCGGCATGTCGTTCCTCCGCCGCCGCAGCGCCACGCCCGCCGGGCCCGACTTCGACGTACTGGCCATGGACCCGGGCGACTGGCCCGGGAACCTGGGCGCCGGCCTGCTGCCCGCACCGGACGGCAGCTGCCAGGGCGTCTTCCTGCGCTACGACCTGTTCGGCGGACGCGGCCCCGCGATGATCATCGGCAACCTGCCGGCCGGCTCCCCGGCCCGCGAGGTCCCCGAGGGCGAGATCCCGTTCGAGGTGGCCCAGCTGCTGCTGGCCCTGGAGAACGAGGAGGAGGTGACGGTCGTCGGTGCCGAGGACGTCCCCGTGATGCAGGGCGACAACCTGCTCATCGTGCGCCGCCTCAAGCTCTCCGAGGGCCGGATCTCCTGCGTGCAGTTCGACCGCAGCGACGGCGTCCTGGTGACCATCGCCGCCTGGGACCGCCCCATCACCGACGACCTGTACGCCCTGCTGAAGCCGCTTCCGGCGGAGCTCTTCCAGCAAGGCTGACCCGGCGGCTACCGCACGGTCGCGAGCGTGACGTCGGCGGCGCGCACGTACGCGACCCGGTGGCCGTACTGGATCTCGTAGTACAGGTCCTCACCCACGACCACCCGGTGCGAGGCCTCGTCGAAGGTCACCGCGTAGTAGTACTCGCCGGGTACCTTCCCGCCGGTCACGTACCGCTGCCCCGCGAGCAGCCGGTACGGCAGCGGCGACACGGCCTGGGCGGGCACGTCCGCCGGGTAGGCGGCCTTCTCCGGGTACGCGCGCCCGTACACCGGCACGCTCTCCAGGCCCTCCCTCGGGGTGACCACCCGGCCCGAGGCGGGCACCGCCGCCGGGTTCTTCCGCGGGTCGTGGAACCAGGCCTTCTGGCCCAGGTACCAGATGGCGGTCCAGTCGCCCCACCGGTCGGCGACCGCGTACTGCTGCCCCGTCGAGACCCGCGAGGACAGGTCGTTCACCCCGGTCGTGGGGGTCGTGCCGAGGCCGACGTCCTTGATCAGGGGCGCGTTCACGTCGTGGTCGGAGTAGAGCCGCACCGCGCTGGAGCCGTGGGCCGCGCAGGGCTCGCCCCTCGTCTCGCAGCCGGTGTACGCGGGCCGGTTGGCGGCGTAGTCGGGGCGGATCGTCACCATGCCGGACTTCTTTCCGGCCGTCGGCTCGAAGGGGCGGCCCAGCAGCTCGAAGTAGTGCCGCCAGTCCCAGTACGGTCCGGGGTCGGTGTGCATGCCCGGGATGGTCGCCGTGGTGGTGCCCGGGACGTTGTCGTGGCCGAGGATGTGCTGCCGGTCCAGCGGGATGTCGTACTTCTCGGACAGGTACTTCACCAGCCGTGCCGACGAGCGGTACATCGCCTCCGTGTACCAGGCGTCCGGCTCCGCCAGGAAGCCCTCGTGCTCCAGGCCGATCGACTTCGCGTTGACGTACCAGTTGCCCGCGTGCCAGGCCACGTCCTTCGCCTTCACGTGCTGGGCGATGTGGCCGTCGGTGGAGCGCAGGCTGTAGTTCCACGACACGTAGGTCGGGTCCTGGACCATGTCGAGGACACCGTCCCAGGCGCCCTCCGTGTCGTGCACGACGATGTACCGGATGCGCTGGGCGGCGGGCCGGTTCCCCAGGTCGTGGTTGCCGTAGTCGCCGTCGCCGAACTCCTCGTACGGGGCCGGGAGCCATTCGCAGGACACCCTCTTGGGGCACTCGGTGCCGGCGGCCGAGGCGGTGCGCAGTCCCACGCGTCCCAGCTGCGAGACATCGGGCGCCACGTCGGGCCGGGCTGCCAGGGCGACCCGCTGCCCGGCGTCCGTGGTCCGGTGCCCGCCCTCGCGGATCACCTCGAACACGTCGTCGGCGTACGCGGCCGCCGTCGCGGAGTCCTCGGCCCCCGAGAAGCGGGCCACCGCCCCGTACCAGTCCGCCGGGTCCGTGCTGAGCGGCTCGCCCAGGTCCCGCTGGGCGGCGGCCAGCAGTGCGGCACCGCCGGACACGTTCGCGGCCGCGTCGGTGCGCAGCGCCTCGGGACTCAGACCGGTCAGCTCGGCCGCCCGCGGCAGCGTGGACAGCCGGGCCGGCAGGTCGGCGGGTGGCCGCGCCGGCCCCGGGCGCAGTGGCGTCCGGGCGTCGTCGCCGCGGGGATCCTCGGTGCCCTCGCTGTGGTGCGAGGCCCCGGCCAGGGCCGTACGGGCGTCGGTGAGGTGCAGCGGGCCGTAGCCGCCGGTCACACTCGGCGCGCCCGCGTGCGCGTCCCAGCGGGACTGGAGGTAGGAGACGCCGAGCAGGACGCTCTGCGGTACGCGGTACTCCGCGGCCGCTACGGCGAAGGCCCGCTGAAGGCGGTCCTCCTGGGCGGGCGGCGCCACGGCGGGCCGGGCGGTGGACGGTGCCGCTCCGAGCAACGGCAGCAGCACTGCCGCCGCGGCCAGGACGGGCACGACGGGGGATCTGCGCAAAGCGGCCTCCTGTGACGGGCGTGACGGGCGTGATGGGCGTGACGGGCGGACGGTGCGGGGCCGGGCGTGGGTCAGTGGTACCCGGCGGCCCGACGATCCGTCAATCATGCATTCATCGCGGCGATTGCCCACGTCAGCAGGGGGTCGGGCGAGTTTCGCGGCTGCGGGCCACGGGCCTGGGCGGCGTCAGTGGCTTACACCAATGGCCGACGCGCGCACCCGCGGCACACAGAATTCCGCGGCCCGCGCAGAACACCGGGCCGAGACCCTCCACCATGATCACGCAGCGGAGCGGGGTCCGTGTGGTGGGCCGGCCGGTCGACCGGACGTGCCGAGACCCTGCCCTGGGTCGTCACCGGCGCCGTCGCCGTGTTCCACCGTCCGTCGGCCGGGCGCGCCCGCACGGCACCCGGCCGACCGGCCGCTCGGTGGTCAGCCCTGCGGCATCAGCACCGTGTCGATGATGTAGACGTCGGCGTTGGCGGTCTTCACGTTGCCGCAGACCACCTTGGCCGATTCGTTGACGGTGTAGGACCGGGCGGATCCGGACGTCGTCACCCTGGACTTCTCCAGGGTGTCGAAGGAGCCGTTCTCCAGGTCCTTCGGGGCGAGCTTCTGGCCCACGACGTGGTAGGTGAGGATCTTGGTCAGCTGTTCCTTGTCGTTGAGCACCTTGTCCAGGTCCGCCTGGGGGATCTTGGCGAAAGCGTCGTTGGTGGGCGCGAAGACGGTGACGTTCTGGGCGTTGTTGAGGGTGTCGACCAGGCCGGCCTTCTTGACGGCGGTGACCAGGGTGGACAGAGCCGGGTTGTTGGAAGCGGCGGTGGCCACGGGGTCCTCGGCCATGCCGTCGAAGGAGCCGGCACCGTCCTTGGGCACGGAGGCGCAGGCGGGGCCGAAGGGCTCGTCCGCCGGGGAGGCGCCGGAGTCGGTCATGGCGTCGTCGGAGGCGGGGGCGGACGCCGAGGCCTTGGTGTCGGCGTCGGTCTTCGACGGGTTGTCGCCGTCGTCGGAGCAGGCGCTCAGCGCGAGGGGGAGAACGGCCGCGGCTGCGACGGTGGCGGCGATGCGGCGGATTCGAGAGTTCACAGTGTTTCTCCGGTAGTTGTCGGCGTGTGCCACTTCTGACATGGATGGAGACAGGTGGTTCGTGGTTATTCGACGGTGACCACGACGGAGTGCCGGCCGCTGGCGCCGTCGGGGACCGTGCGGGTGCGCTTGCCGGTCTGCACCTGGCCGGTGCGGTCGGTGGCGCGGACGGTGAGCGTGTGTCCACCGTGGGTGGCCCGCCAGGGGAAGGACCACTGGCGCCAGGTGTCCTGCGTGTCCTCGGCGGCCAGCGCGGCCTCCTGCCAGGGACCGTCGTCCACGCGGACCTCGACCCGGTCGATGCCGCGGGACTGTGCCCAGGCGACACCGGCCACCATGACGGTCCCGGCCTTCGGGCGGGCGAAGGGCTTGGGCGTGTCGATGCGGGACTGGGTCTTGACGGGAGCCTCGCGGGACCAGTCGCGTTTCACCCAGTAGGCGTCGTAGGCGTCGAACGTGGTCAGTTCGATGTCCTCGATCCATTTGCAGGCCGACACGTATCCGTACAGACCCGGCACCAGCATCCGCACCGGGAAGCCGTGCTCGAAGGGCAGGGGTGCACCGTTCATACCGAGGGCGAGCATCGCGTCACGTCCGTCCATGACGTCCTCGACCGGACTGCCGATGGTCATGCCGTCCACCGAGCGGGCCACGAGTTGGTCGGCTCTGCCTCCCCTGGACGGCGGCACGACACCGCACTCCTCCAGGAGGTCCGCCAGTCGGACGCCGATCCAGCGGGCGTTGCCGACGTAGGGGCCGCCGACCTCGTTGGACACACAGGTGAGCGTGATGCGACGTTCGATCGACTCGCGTGCCAGCAGGTCGTCGAAGGACAGGGTGAGCGGGCGGCGCACGCCGGTGCCGTGGATACGCAACCGCCACTTTCCGGCGTCGACCTTGGGCACGACCAGGGCGGTGTCCACCCGGTAGAAGTCCTCGGTCGGGGTGACGAACGGGCTGACCCCGGCCACCCGTACCTGCGCTGCGCGTGGTGCCGGCGGGGCCGGTGAACCCGGCGCCGGCATGGCGATGCCGTCGCGGGAGGCAGCTGCTGCTCTGCCGGTCGACTTGTCCAGGCTCCGGCCGAGAGCACCTGCTCCCGTGGACGCTGCGACAGCGGTCGTGGCCGTGATGACGAAGCCGCGCCGGTCCCAGCCCGCGCCGACGGGGCCGTGCCGCTCTTCACCGTCGTGCGGCGCCTGCCGCGATGCAAGGAGCCGGCCGGCCAGGAGATACAGGAGGGCCGCGCCGGCCACAGCTCCCACCACCGAAGGCAGGGCATCGGTAGAACGGGTGGAGTCGGGCCGGCTCATGGCCGCAACCGCTCCCAGTGCACCGAGAGCGAGGACAATTCCAGCACCGATACGCCGATGCCGCAGAGCCGCAATACCGAGTGCCAGTGCGATTGCTGCCAGCGCGACCAACATGCCGATCTGCAATACCAGTTTGTCGTTGGTGCCGAAGCTGCGGATCGCCCAGTCCTTCACCACCGCCGGTGTGCGGTCGATGGCGGCGCCCCCCACCGCGACGAGGGGACTGGCCTGCGGGCGTACGAATCCGGCGACCAGTTCGGCTACGGCGAGTGCTGTGAAACCGGCGAGAAAGCCGCTCAACGCACTCAGTGCGACAAGCGGCCAACTCACCGGATCTCGCGACCTCTTCTTTTCCTCGCTCACGGTTGTAATCCGCTGCCGGCCGGCAGCCGGATTGGTCCGGAACCAATGAATTTGATTTCTGTTCCGGACCAATCCGCCATGCTTTCGGCTACGGATATTTCTTCATGAGGGTCGATGACGCTGCTGCCCGAGGCGACGCCCCGGCCCGCGCCGGGGGTCCCGACGGCGACCGCACCCTGCACTCCGCGTTTCGGTGTGTGCGGTCATGCCGGCAGGTCCACCACGGCCAGGGGTGCCGAGGTGGGGCGGGCCGACCCTCCGGCGGGCTCTACGGTGATGCCCACGGCCGACGCCGAGTTGGCCGATCCGGACAGGGGCACGGTCTGACGGGTGCGGTCGCTGTCCATCAGCCCGGCCGGACGCATCCTGCCGTCCTGGTCGTACCAGAGCTGGTAGACCTTCCCCTCGGGCGGGGCGGCCATGTCGACGGCCGCCAGGACGGCCTTGTCGTGCGAGCGGGAGACGACCAGCGTCGCGCTCGCACCGCCCCGGAGCGGAATCCGGCGCGAGACCGCGTCGGAGGCCGCCAGCACGGTGGCCAGCTCGTCCGCCTGCCGACGGGCCTGCTGTTCCTGCGCGACGGCGTCCTCCGCCCGGTCGTGCTCCCACGCGGCGACGCCACCCAGGCCGGCTGCCACGGCCAGGCAGGCGGCGAGCAGGAGCGGGGGAAGGCGCCGGCGCGGCCGCGCGGCCGAGGCAGTCCCCGGGACGTACGGAGCCACCTGACGCACCGTGGTCACCCGCTGCCGGACCCGCTGCTTCATGGCGGGACTGGGTGTGACGGCGACGGCGGACGCCAGTCTTGCCGCGGTGGCCGTGAACTCGGTGATCTCGTCCGCGCAGGACGGGCATGCGCGCAAGTGCCCCTCGAACAGGGCCCGTTCTTCATCCGACAGGGCGTGCAGGGCGTACGCCCCGGTCAGGGTGTGCAGATCGGTGTCGGTCGTCATGCGCTCACTCCGAGGCAGTCGCGCAAGCGGATCAGTCCGTCGCGCAGGCGGGTCTTGACCGTCCCCAGGGGCAGGGACAACTGGGCGGCCACCTCGCGGTAGGTCAGCCCGCGGTAGTAGGCGAGGGTGACGGACTGGCGCTGCAACTCCGTGAGCGTGCGCAGGCACCGGCGGACCTGCTCGCGCTCCAGGCGGTTCTCGACCTGCTCGCTCACCTCGTCGTACTCGGGCAGCTGGTCCAGCAGGGCCGCCCTGTGGTCCCTGGCCGCGGCAGCCTCCACCGAGCGCACCCGGTCGATGGCACGCCGATGGGCGAGGGTGAGGACCCAGTTCAGGGCGGTGCCGCGGTCAGGCCGGTAGCGCGGCGCGGTGCGCCACACCTCCACCAGCACCTCCTGGGCGACCTCCTCGGACTGCGCCACGTCACGCAGCACCGCTCGCGCCACCCCCAGCACGGAGGCCGCGACGGCGTCGTACAGCAGGCCGAACGCATCGGTGTCACCGCGCGCGACGGACTGCACCAGCGCTTCCAGATCTGGCTGCTGCACCGGACGAGGACCGATAGAGAGGGGTTCTTTCACCGACATCCATCCCTGCGCCGGTCTGCACCGGCACCGTTGTTGTTCATGGGGGTGAGCACGGGTGCCGTGCTCGACCGCGGTGGTGCGGAAGTCGAAATGCTCGCGTAGGCGCCGTGCGGGGGACGGCGTGCGGGACCTTGCGGAGTACCCGGGCCGTCGCGATCCGGTCGTTGCCGTCCATCATCTGCCACAGGTGGAATCCGGCACTGACGGGCCAGCGGATTGGTCGCCTCACCAGCGAGGTGTGCTGTTCAGTTGCGCGAGGGGCGGCCCCGCCCGGAGGTGCGGGGCCGGGCCCGGCGGTCACCGTCGGCCCTCTGACCCGCTACCCCAAGAGGGATCGCTTCCGTCGTGCGGGTCCCGTAGCGTCACCGGCCCGCAGGGGAACCCGGTCGGGCGAGGTCCTTCGAGCAGCGCGGCGAACATCGGCTCATTCGTCGCCAGTGCTGTGCCGTCCTCTGGTTCAGCGCGGCCGTTTCGACGACAGGAACGCAGTAGCAGGGACGGCAGAAGGACATCACGAGACCCCATTCGGCCGAGCGGGGAAGCCAGGAAGCCGCAGGTTGGTCACCATGGTGAGGGAGCGAGCACATCTCTCGTCGAGCCGCTCCCCGTCCCGCAATGGCGGGGCGTTCCGACGAGAGGCCCCACGGAAAGGCGCGACCATGCCCACCTGCACCCTGCGCGACGGGAACGAGCTGTTCTACAAGGACTGGGGTTCCGGCCGCCCGGTCGTCTTCATCCACGGCTGGCCGCTCAACGGCGATGCCTGGCAGGACCAGCTCAAGGCCGTCGCGGACGCGGGCTACCGGGGTATCGCCCACGACCGGCGCGGCCATGGCCGCTCCACACCGGTGTACGAGGGGTACGACTTCGACACCTTCGCCGACGACCTGAACGACCTGATCACCCAGCTCGACCTGAACGACGTCACGCTGGTCGCGCACTCGATGGGCGGCGGCGAGCTGGCCCGCTACATCGGCCGGCACGGCACCGCCCGGATCCGCTCCGCGGTACTGCTCTCGGCGATCCCGCCGCTGATGCTGCAGGGCCCGGACAACCCCGAAGGCGTCCCGCAGTCCGTCTTCGACGACATCAAGGCCGGCATCCTCAAGGAGCGCTCGCAGTTCTGGAAGGACACCGCGGTCGGCTTCCACTCGGCCAACCGGAAGGGCAGCAAGGCCACCCAGGGAAACCTGGACGCCTTCTGGTACATGGCGATGGCCGAGACCATCGAGGGCGGCGTGACCTGCGTGGACGCCTTCGCCGCCACCGACTTCCACGAGGATCTGAAGAAGTTCGACGTGCCGACGCTGGTCGTGCACGGCGACGACGACCAGGTCGTCCCGATCGACGCGACCGGTCGCAAGTCCGCGGAACTGATCCGGGACGCCACCCTCAAGGTCTACGAGGGCGGCTCCCACGGCATCGCGCTGGTGCCGGGCGACAAGGAGAAGTTCAACGCCGACCTGCTGGAGTTCCTCCGGCGGTAACGGCCGTCCCGGTCGGTGCCTGCCGGCCGGGCGTGCGCGGCTCCTCCGTTGTGGACCGTCCGGCCGCGCCCACACCGCCCGAGCCTGTTGCCCCGCTGGGGCGTTCCGCCCCCGTGCGGACCGAGCCCGACCGGTCCCGGCGCGCACCCCAGCATGACCGGGCACCCGAGCGTCGCACCCCACTCCTGAGGGGCGGCGGCGCGCGCCCCGCAGATACCGACCCGGCCCCAGTCGCGTGAGCGGACACGGGAGTTGCCCACCCGCGCGGACGGGATCACCTCCGCGGACGTGGCGGGCCTCCGCGACCGGACCCGGGGACAGCAGTCACCGGCCGCCGGTAGGTGACCGGACACGGCGCGAAGGCCTCGTACCTCCCGGGCCTCCCGGGCGCGCGCGGGCACAGAGCGGGAGGTGCGAGCGCTCACCCGCGCGAGCGCCTTTCGTTCGAACGGAGCATGGGCGCATCCCGCACGGACATGGCGTGCTCGGCCCCTCCTCCGCGCGCCGACCCTGCCTCGGTCCGTGATCCCCTTCGCCAGGGCGAAGGGACGAACACGACAGCAGGCCATGCGTGGTCTCTGCCAGCTCAGAAGCGTCTTTCGGCCTTTCCCGGCGAGACTGGCCGGAGCGCGCCCTCCGGCCGCAGGTCCGGCCCTATGCTTCTACGTGTTTGTAGAAACAGGTTGGCGGTGATCCCGGCCGCGCACCACGGAGATGAACATGACCCCGGTCGATCTGGACAGGGCGCTGAGCAGGACGCGGACGGGCAAGAGCTTGCCGGGGACGGTCGCCGCCCCGGCCGAGATCATCGCGGGCCCGGCCGACGTGCAGTACGTCCGCTGAGCGCAGGCACTCGCTGTCCTCGTGGCGTTCACCCGGAACCACCGCCGGACGGCATCACCTCATGGAACACAAGCACGTATAAGGAGTGGACGCCACGATGGTGTTCAAGCGACTTCTCGGCTCGCTCGGCGTGGGCGCCCCCACGGTCGACACGGTTCTCGAACCGGGTCCCGTCCTTCCCGGCGGGATGCTCGCCGGCCAGGTACACCTCAAGGGCGGACAGGCCGGCTTCGACATCGACTGCATCACGCTCGAACTCGTCGCCCGGGTCGAGGCCGAGCACGAGGAGGGCGAGAGCGAGGGCGTGATCGTCTTCGACCGGTTCACCGTCGGCGGAGGCTTCCGGCTCGGCGCGGAGGAACAGCGCAGCGTGCCCTTCCGCGTCGCGCTGCCCTGGGAGACCCCGATCACCGAGTTGTACGGTCAGCAGCTCGGCATCGTGCTGGGCGTACGCACCGAACTGGCGGTCACCGGAGCCAAGGACAGCGGTGACCTCGACCAACTGACCGTTACGGCTCTGCCCGTTCAGGAGGCGGTCCTGGAAGCCTTCGGACAGCTGGGATTCGGTTTCAAGTCGGCCGACCTCGAGTACGGACACATCGGCGGTACGGGCCAGCAACTGCCCTTCTACCAGGAGATCGAGCTCATCCCGGCACCCCAGTACGGGCAGCAGGTCAACGAGATCGAGCTGACCTTCCTGGCGGGCTCCGACGGGATCGAAGTGGTCCTGGAGGCGGACAAGCGCGGCGGACTCCTCTCCTCAGGCCATGACGCCGTCACCCGCTTCACCGTCGGCCACCATGACGTCCGCGACTGGGCGGCCGAGGTGGACGGCTGGGTCCGGCAGCTCGTCGAGCACCGTCCGCCCCACGGCGCCCACACCGAGTACGGGCACACAGCCGCCTACGCCGGCCTCGGTGGTCACCACCACGACGATCACCACCGCTCGGGTCCCGGCGCAGGCACGGTCGTCGCAGCCGGAGCGGCCGGACTCGCGGTGGGCGCTGTCGGCGGCATGGTCGCCGCGGAGGTCATCGACGAGGTCGGCGACTTCTTCGAAGGCGACGACGAGGACGCCGGCGAGGACTGAGGGCTTGCGCGCGCCGAGGGGCAGAGGGCCGTGAGCCGCCTGCCCCTCCTCGCTTGTGTCGACGAGCCCGTCGAGAAGGTCGGCTGCCCCTGCCGCTTCGAGGGGACTCGCCCTCGCCCCGTCCGCCGCGGCGACGAGGATCGTGCCCGAGCCGGTCGCCACGACGACCCGGCGCGCCGGCCCGGTCGGGAAGGACCGGCACATCGACTTCCCGAGCCGCTGCACCTGGCCAACCTCTAACCAGCGACCCCGGCCAGAGCCTGCACACTCGGCACCGCCGTCGACCACGAGCCCTCGACCGCGTACCCCGTCTGCGTACAAGGGCGGCGAACCGCCACCTCTGGAGGAGGCTCTCCACGAGAACCGGCCCCGGCGCCGGCCCGTCTCCGTCAGGCGGGGCCGGGCACCGGGCGACCGGTGCCCGAACCCTCAGAGGTGTCAGCCCGCCCAGACCTCGGCCTCGTCGGCCGGGACGGTGGTGGCCAGGCCCAGCTCCTTGCGGGCGGCGACCGACTTGTTCGGGTCGATGCCGGTGAACGCCGGGTCGTAGGCGGCGTAGAAGGTGTCGGCGTCGGCGGCGTCCGCGGCCTTCTTCCAGTCGTCGGCCGCCTTCGCCAGCGTCGAACGGAGCGTGCCGACCTCGGCGCCGTCGATGCCGTTCAGGCCCTCGACGTGGGTCTGGAGTGCGGCCGCGACGGCCTTGGCCTGCGCCTTGTAACCGGGCAGGTCGGCCTCGACGGTGTCCTTCTCGGACTGGTTCGCCCACAGGGCCTCGTAGACCGCGTTCGACCCGTTGAGGTACGTGAGCTGCTCGGGCTTCAGGGACTTCGCGGTGTCCAGCGTGCCGGTCAGCGCGCCCTTCTCGGCGGTGTAGGTGCAGCTCACCGAGCGGTCGCCGGTCGCCCAGCTCTCCGCGGTCGGGGTGTAGTAGAAGAGCTCGGCACCCTTGGGGAGCGCCCAGGTGTCCGGGGCGTACTTCTGCGCCTCGACCGGGCAGCGGGTGTCCGCGATCGCCGTGACCCCGTCGTCGCCGGGGTACTTCTTGCCCTCGTCGATCGAGAACTCGCCCACGACCTGGCCTTCGTGCGCCTCGTCGCAGGGCACGATCTCGACGGTGTACGCCGTCCCCTCGGCCTTGCCGGACGGGTTGTAGCAGTCACCGGTGTCCAGCGAGAACACCGAGCGCTGGCGGGCCACCTTCTTCGCGCCGTCCTTGGCGCTGTCGACGGCTTCGGTGACGTCCGAGCATCCCACCGCGCCGATCGCGAGCAGGGCGGCAACGGCGGATATACCGCGCAGGGAACGGTAGGGGGCACGGGAAGTCATGACGTGTACATCCTCTTACTGGATCTTTAGGTGGGGCATGCGGATCGTATGCCATCCCGGTGCCGGTCGTGGCCCGGCGGCTCGGGGGCAGACACTCACCTCATCGCGGCATCTCAGACGCGGGACGGGCAACGAAGGTTGTACCGGCAGACTGCACCCGTACGGAGTCGGCGGTACCGGCACTCCGGCCGTACACCGGTGGGGCCCTGAACTCGCGCCGACGCCGTTCCTCCACGGGCGGGAGCAGGCGCGGTACGTCCAAGCGATTGCCTGCTCAGAATGCGGGCCGAATCGGATGGGATGGCGCCGGACAGCGTGGCCGATCAGACGGGCAGCCATCCTGACCCGGGCGTACGCCGGGCGCGGTGGGCGATGGCCGGCTCTTGCCGGCGACTACCGAACGACGCCCGGGGGACGCCCGGAGGACGGCCGGTCCCGGTGAGGACAGGACTTCGGCCGGACATGCGGGCAGCGGGCGGACCCGCGGGGGGTGGACCGCTGCTGGACGGGGAACGACTCCCTCGGTCGACGAAGGAGTGGGGATGACCGATTCGGACAGGGCGGGCCGCGGAAGGTGGCCGTTCCGTCGGCGCGGGCGGGGCGCGCACTCCGGGACGCAGGACCCGGCCGCACGGACTCAGCCCCCGTCGACCTCCGTGCCCGCGCCGTCACCGGCACCGGACGGGGCGGCCGACGAGGGCGAGCTGGAGGGCCTGGGCTCGTACCGGATCACCCATCGAGAGGGCGAGGACGGCATCCCCGTGGTGCAGATGAAGCTCTCCCTGACACCGTCCGGGATGACACGCATCAAGCTGGGGCACCTCGCGACCGAGCACGGCCCGCACCATCCGGAGGTCGTACGGCTCTCGTTCGAACTGGCCGGGCAACTGCGCCAGGAAGGCGAGTTCGACGAAGCCGAGGAAGTCTTCCGCTGGGTCGTGGCGGAGCGCAGGGCGGACCTGGGGCCCGCTCACCCGGACACCCTCGCGGCCGAGACCGCTCTCGCCTCCCTCTTACAGGATCGTGGACGGCCGCAGGACGCGGAGCGGCTGCGCCGTTCCGTCCTCGCCCAGCGGGAGGCGACCCTGGGCCCGGACCACCCGGACACGCTCACCGCCCTCGGGAGCCTGGCTCTCGTCGTGCTCGCCCTCGGGCGCCACGAGGAGGCGGAGCGGCTGGCGCGCACCGCGCTCGAACGCCGGACACGGGTCCTGGGGCCCGAGCACGAGGACACGCTCGGCAGCAGGAACACCCTGGCCGGGGCCTTGCGAGCCCGGGATGCCCTGGAGGAAGCCGGGGCACTTTACCTCTCGGTACTGCGCGACGCCGAGCGGCTGCTGGGCCCGACGTCGGAGCTGACCCTGACGGCCCGGATCAACCACGCCGCCGTCCAGTACCACCTGGGAGAAGTCGCCCAGGCCGCGCTGTCCATGCGCGATGCGGTGCGGCAGTCGGCGAAGACCAAGGGCGCCGGCCACCCGAGCACGCTCTCCGCACACGCCACCCTGGGCGCCATGCTCCAGGCGCTCGGACAGGTCGAGGAGGCCGCGGCGGAACTGCGGGCGGCCGTCGTGGGCATGGAACGGCTGCACGGCCCCGACCATCCGGACGTCCTGGAATACCGCACCAGCCTGGCCGCCACCTTCTTCAACGCGGGCCGGCAGGCCCAGGCCGAGGAGGAGTGCCGCCTCGTCGTCGCCGGCTACGAACGGCTCTACGGCACCGCCGACCCCCGAACGGCGCGGGCCCGGGAGAACCTGCGCATGGTCCGCGCCGCCCGCGGATAGCGGACGGGGCCGGCGCGGGCGCGCACTTCACGGACCGATGTGGATGTGCGCCCCCCACAGCGACGGCAACAGCGGATACTCCACGTGCGCCTGCCGGACGGCCGCGTGCAGCGCCTGCGCGGCGCCCTGCGGGAGCCGGCCGTAGAAGGCCTCGGCGATGCGCGGGGCGACCTCGTCCGCCACGGGCCACAGCGTGCCCACGACGTGGCGGAATCCAGCGAGTTGGAAGGCGCTGGTGATGTGGATCGCCTCGTCCGCGAGCTCGGGGCGCGTCCCGGAGGTGGAGCAGCTGGAGAGGTACGCCAGGCCGGCCCCCGACGGCCGCAGGGCGGAGATGTCGGCGACGGTCAGCGCCCTTTCGAGGTGGTCGTGGGTGAGGATGCGCGAGGCGGAGGGGTCGTGCGGGTCGGTGACGGCGTGGCAGACGAGATGGACGTACGGGCTGGAGGCCAGGGCCTCTTCGACCCGGTCACGGGTGGCCTCGGCGCCGGTCAGCACGGGTGCCCGCGTGGTCCCGGGCATCAGCGCCCGCACCGCTTCCGCCTCGTGCGGGGCGTTCGGCAGTGGCGCTGCCCCCGGCGTGTCGCGGATGGCCACGACCAGGGGCGGCCGCTGGCCCGACGGAGCGGGTCCGGGACGCCGGCGCGCGTGGTGCAGAGCGCCGATGGTCGGGGTGTAGGAGGAGACGGCGAGGTCGAGCGCGCAGCGCGGCCGGTCCCCGTCGGCCCGGGCGCCGTGGTAGCCGGCGGCATGCAGCGGCAGGAAGGCCAGCGTGCCCTGCGGGCACCACCAGACCCGCGGGGGCGCCTCCCCGGGGGCGGGCGGCTCGGTGTGGCCAAGACGCCGCAGCACCGGTCCGGTGACGGTGTCCCACAGCCATTCCAGTACGCCGAAGAGCGCCTCCTGCGCGGACCAGATCTCCTCCAGGGAGGCGCCGGGCCGGGAGGCGGCGCGGGTGGCGTCGAGGAAGACGGCCACCTGCTCGGCCACGGTGCCGGAGCGCACCTCCAGCGGCAGGACGTCGATGGTGCCGTCGGCGACGATCACGGCGTCGCAGCGGACGCTGATGTTGAGGAGCACGACCGGACCGTCGCCCGCCTGGCGGAGGACCTCCTCGACCGGGGGCGGGCGCAGGAAACCGTCGAACCCCGACAGACCCCGGATCCGGCCCAGCAGGCGCTGCCACGCGGCGGCGTGGGCGCGACGCCGTTCCGCGGCCTGCTCGGTGGTGGCCGTCGTCGCGGAGGGCCCGGCCGGCCCGCCCGTCTCCTCCTCCCGCAGCCGCAGGAACTCGTCGGCCAGGGCGGGTGCCTGTCGGCGCAACCGGTCGAGGTCGAGGTCGCGGGTGCGCAGCAGCCGGCCGAGGAGCACACCCCTGCCGTGTTCGAGGACTTCCAGGGCTTCCCGTGGCCGCCCGGCCTGGAGGGCGTAGGCGGCGGCCTCCGCCGCGATGCCCGGCAGGCGGGCCAGAGCGTACTGCTGGTCGCTGCGGGTGAGGCTGCGCGTCGCCAGCTCGGGCAGCAGCGACGTGGCCGTGCGCAGGGCCCGCCACGCCGTCTCCCAGTCCTCCAGTACGCCGGCCACCTGGCCCCAGGTGACGTGTGCGGCGAGTCGCTCCCGCACCGGGGCGGAGGTGACCGTGGTGATGTCACGGGCGACGGAGAGGGCCTCGGCGAGCAGATCGCGGTCCCCGGTCCGCAGGTGCAGGCTGTACAGGCCCTCGGCGAGGGCCGTGCCGGGCTTGCTCCGGTCGGGATCGTCGCGGGGGCGGTCCCGTACGACGGTACGCAGGAGGGCGACGGCCTCCAGGAGGTCGGTCAGGTCGTGGCTGATCCCGTAGCGGCTGCGCAGGGACTGGGCGAGGTTGTATCCGGTCACCTCCCGCTGGGTGGGGAGCGTGTTCATGGCGTGGCGTTGCAGGCCGATCGCCTCGTCCAGGTCGGCCGGTGTGCCGCCGGCGTGGTCGAAGCGGGCGAGGAGGGCGCGCGCGAGGTTGCTCATCGCGGCCACCCGCGCCGTGGGGTCGGCGGCGTCGAGGGCCTGCCGGAAGGTGTCCAGCGCCAGACCCAGCGCCTCCTGACGGCCGGTGTGGAAGAACCGGGCGAGGTGGGTGTCACCGAGCAGCACGAGGACGACCGGACGGTTCACGTCCCCTTCGGGCAGTACCAGCAGGGCCTGGCGGCACAGTTCAGCGCACCCGTCGAGATCCGTGAGGTCGCCGTGGACGCCGAAGCGCCGGTGGAGACCCGCGGCGAGGCCCGCCTGCTGGAGGGCCCGGTCGGCCGCGTCCAGGTCGGCGCCGCCGGCCAGTGCGTCGCGGTGCACGGCGATCGCCTCTTCGAGGTCGGCGAGGTCTCCGCGCGCCGAGTGCCGGCTCCGCAGGGCGGTGGAGAGTTTGGTGCGCAGACCGCAGGCGTTGTGGCGCCCGATGCCGGGCGTGTCCAAGGCCGCTCGCAGCAGGGCGACGGCCTGGTCCAGGCAGGCGGCGTCCCCGGTCAGCTCGTGCCGGGTGCCGTACGCCGAGCCGAGCACGCCGGTCAGCACGGCGCGTTCGGCGCTGTCGGCGGGCCGGCCGGCGACGGCATCCCGGAGTACGGCGATCGCCTGGTCGGCGAAGTGGGGCCGGCCGGTCCTGACGGCCCGGTCCAGGAGCGCGTCGGCGGCATGCAGCGCGGCCTCACCGTGGCCGGTGGTGCCGTGATCCGTGCGCGACACGGCGCGCAGGCGCAGGGCGATCACCGTGTCGAGGTCCTCCAGCCGGCCGGTGGTGTCGTAGCGGTCCTGTACCGCCTGTGCGAGGGCGTCGAGAAGAGCCCGCCGCTGCTGCGGGCGGTCGGCGGGCAGCAGGGCCAGGGCCCGGGAGTGGGCGTCGATGGACTCGTCGCGGTGGACGGCGTCCCGGGTCGCCCTGTGAAGCGCGCCGAGCGCGGACCCGAAGTTGACCAGCCGGATCGCGAGGTCCTCCTGGTCGCCGTCGGGCGTGAGCCGTACGGCCTGGCGGTACAGCGCCACGCACTCCTCCAAATCCCCCCGGCCGCCGGTCAGGAGGCTGCGGTCGAAGAGCGTCTCGGCGAGACCGGCCAGCTGCGCGGCGGCCTCCGGCCGGGCCCCCGGCCCGCCGGACAGTGCCCGCCGCTGCCACTCGACGGACTCGTCGAGGTGAGCGGGGTCGCCGGCCGCTTCGTACAGCCGGCGCAGGGCCCGTCCGAGCCCGTAGGCGTAGGCGGGCCGGTAGGGGTGATCGGCAGGAACCTCGGCCAGAGCCCGGCGGTACAAGACGACGGCGTCCTGCAACGGACCCTGGGCGCCGCTCTCCTCGTACGTCAGCGCTTCGGTGTAGGCGAGGTTCCGGAAATGGACGTGCCGGTCGGGGGTGTGCGGGCCGAGGGAGGCCACGGTCGTGTGGAACACGAGCCGGGCCCGTTCGAGGGCGGCGGGCTCGCGGGAGCGAACGTAGTCGTCGAGTTCGCGCAGTCCGCGCTCGTGCAGCGCCCGGACGCGGTCGTTGCGGCGGCGTTCCCCCATCGCTGGCATGGGGCCACGGTAGGGCGCTTCGGCCCGATCCGGGGCCCCGACGGTCAGACGGCGGGCGGTACTTCGGGGTGCTCGTACCTGTCGGGCGGCGGCAGCCCCTGCCGCCAGGACGCGCAGAGGGCCGAGGCCCGGACCCGCTCCTCGTCGAGGCCGGCCGGCAGCGGAAGGTGCAGAGCCTGCAGCAGGTCGAAGCGGTGCAGGTCGAACGCGGCGTGCACGGCGTCTCCGTAGGCTACGGCCGCCTGGACGGCTCCGTGGTAAGCGAGGAGGGCGACGGCCAGCGGGATCAGGGCGAGAGCGAGCCACCACCCGCTGGAGCACAGCAGCACGGCGGCGGTGAGCGCGGTGGCTGCCCCGGTGACGGCGAGCCGCACGGCGCCGTCGAGAGAGTCGCGGGCGTCGTCGACGAGGGCACGCGACCGGTCGCCGAGAACCAGGTAGAGCCGGGACCAGGCCACCGCCGCGTCCCAGCCGTGATCGCGTCCGGCGGTGTCGAAGGTGGCGGTCAGGACGTTGCCCAGGGCGGTGGGCCGCACGAGGTGGTCGGGCAGCGGGTACCGGCGGCGCAGTCGCGCGGCGGCCGCGCCGGCCCGCTGCACGGCGGCCCCCGTCACCGCCGCCGGCGGCACGCCGTCCGCGGCGGGGGACAGGACCGTACGGCGCTCGAGCCGGGCCTTGCGGCGGCGCTGCCGGGCCCGGCACAACCCCGCGCCGAGGGCGTCGGGCCAGCCGCCCTGGAGCAGCCGCACCATGGCCAGTTGCAGGGGCTGGAAGACGACGGCGACGACCGTGACTCCGGCGGCGATGAGCACGATCTCGCCGACACCGAGTCCGGCAGCGGTGCGCCAGGCGCGGCGCATGGAGAGGGCACCGCCGGGGGCGCCCGCCCAGACCAGCCACAGGACGCTCAACGCCCCCGCATAGGTGGGGAGGTAGGAGACGAGGAAGAACCGTCCGGAGCTGCCCGCGGTGAGACCCGCGGGTGCCGTGGCGACGGTGGCGAGACCGGCCTGGCTCATCGGCGGCTCATCCCAGTTCCATCGGCCCGTGGCCGGCCGTCTCGCACGTCGGCCGGTACCGCTCGTCGTAGAAGGCGGTCCAGGCCGTCCGCTCGCAGGACGGGCAGCGGAAGGTCAGCAGCGTGTACTGGGTGGACTCGACCGGCTGGCGGCCCCGGTCCTCCTCGCCCGCGCCCCGCACGACCCCGAGCGCACGCACGGTCCTCAGGTGGGCCCGGGTGGTGACCCCGACGACCGTGCCGCCCACGACGAGGACCACACGGTCCGGCGCCGGCCGGGACCCGAGCAGCCGGTCGAGCGCGCCGGCGGTGTCGTCCAGGGTCGCGCCGTCCGGCACTTCGAGCCGGGCCGCACCGTCCGACGCGGCGCCCTGCCCCACCAGCATCGCGTACTTCATTCCATCTCCCCAACGGCTTCCGCTCGGCTCCTCGGTCGGCTGCCAGTCTGCCCGTTCGGTGCGGTCGTTCCGACGGGTTTCCCGGAGAAGGCGGAGGCGGCGGGTCGTGCCCCCGCTTCGACGGCCCGCGCCTGCGCGAGGTCACCGAAGCCGCCGCAATGACCCGACGCCGACTACGGCGACCGGGCTCTCCCCGTACGCAGTCACCCGCTCAGCACCTGTACCGCGTAGAGGGCGCCGACGCCGGTGGCCAGGGCGGCGAGCAGGAGACGCAGGCCGGTTTCGGGCAGGCGGGGCTGGAGGTGGGCGCCGAGATACCCGCCGAGGAGTCCACCCGCCCCGCAGCACAGGCCCAGCAGCCAGTCGGGAGCGACGTTGCCCGTGACGGTCAGGGAGAGCAGAGCGTAGGTGGTCGCCCCGGCGACCGAGGTCACGAAGGTGGCGGCGAGGGCTGCGGGCGCGACGACGGCGACGGGAATACCGCGGCCGACGAGGATCGGGCCGAGCAGGGAGCCGCCTCCGATCCCGTAGATGCCACCGGCGACGCCGACGGCCAGAGCCAGCTTCCTGATGGCGCGTGGCGTAAGCGGCCGCGGATCGTGGGCCGCCGATCCCGGACGCAGGGTCCGCAAGCCGAGCCACACCCCGAGCGGCAGCAGGAGTGCAGCGACGAGCAGGCGGAAGACGTGCGGGCCGGGCACGGCGAAGACGCGGATCAGGGCACCCAGGACGACGCCGGGCACGGTCCCGGCGATCAGCAGGCGGGGCAGCGGCCCTGCGAGGCGACCGGCCCGCCGGTACCGCAGGAGAGCGCCGGGACCGGCGACGACGTTGTAGAGCAGATTCGTCGGTGTCACCGCAGGACTCGGCACGCCCAGCACGCTGACCTGAACGGGCAGCAGAAACACCGCCCCGGACACACCCACGGGCGCCGTCGCCACGGAGATCACCAAGCCGCCGGTGAACCCCAGCACCCCCATCGACCAGTCCACGACAGCCCCCTCCGCCAATCCGCCCCCGGCACCCGGCGAAAGCCCCGGCGCCTGCCGTTCTCAGGAGCCCGGACCCCGCCCCGATCCAACCGTCTGCCGCAGCAGTGGACAACTGCCGACCAGACCGGCAGGCCTGAGGGAGAGCCCACTGAGTGGCCGTGGTGGCCGGACGGCCGGCGGGTCCCGGACGAGAGGGAAGGCGTGATGTCGTGATCAATCGTCGTCGCGCCGACGCGCGAGGTGGACGGTGATGTCGGCGGCCAACTCGACTCTGTCCGGCAGAACCTGCATGATCTGGCCGAACACCTGCTCTCGCTCCGCGGCCGGCGGGACGAGATGGGCCGAGACGGTGGAGAGGTATCCCACGTGGTCGCGAGCGCTCATCGCCACACGCCGTCCGATCACGGACTGCTGAACGTCGGTGAACCACTCGGACTGCTGCAGCTCCGTGCCCGGCCACTGCATCTCACGATCCGGCGGCGTCCCGTCGGGCGACGGAACCTCGTCACTCCCCACGAAGGGTGCTCGCGCCGCCCGGACAGCCTCCTCCACAGCCGCGTCAGCCAGCCGAAGTGGCCCACCGCATGAAGCGAACACGCCGCGCGATTCCAGCAGCGCGGCCACACGCGACCACCGGCCCTCAGGATCCGTCCAATGCACAGCGCTGCCGCCGCGTAGACCAGTCCGTACCGTTCGTCCGGTCGCACGTCCTCGAACGCGGCTTGCACCGTTCCGACGTTGGCCGGCACGTGCTTGCGCAGTTCGGCGAGCATGGCCCCGTCCGGCTCGGTCGCGGTGACCGCCCCCCCCCCGTCGGGTGAACAGACGGGTCGCCTTGCCCGTTCCAGCACCGATCTCGAGGGCACTCCGCACCGGGCGCCCGCATAGGCCATCACCGTGTCGCACAGCTCCACGGGATACCCCGGCCGAGGCCGTTCGTACGCATCCGCCACGACTCCGAAACTCAGCGCGCGACCAGACATGCCCAGCATCCCAGCACACACGGCACCCGGCCCCCGTGCTCCTCCCGCAGAGGATGCCCCTTCTCACCGATGGGGCCGGCATGATGCAAGGCCTTCGCCCGAGCCCGAAGGAGCCGGCCCTCATCGCTGCACCTGAGGGTGCGCCCCCGTCCCCGGGCGGCCCGGGCGCACCGCGGTTCGCCGTCCCTCCGTCAGCGCGTGCCGACCGCCGCGCGTACCGCCCGTCGGGCCATCTGGCAGTCGTCGTGCAGCCGGCGCAGCAGCAGTCGCTGTTCCTCGCCGGAGGGTGCGGCTCCGGGCGGGACCGGTGCCGCCGGTGCGGTGTCCTGGAGGGAACGCTGCACGGCCGTCTCGTACGTACGGATCTCCCGGGTCAGCACCAGCATCAGGTTGACCAGGAACGCGTCGCGCGCGGCCGTCCCGCCCGACTGGGCGATCTGGCTGATCTGGCGGCGGACCACCGGGGCGTCGCCGAGGACGGCCCACAGGGTGGCCAGGTCGTAACCGGGCAGGTACCAGCCGGCGTGCTCCCAGTCCACCAGCACCGGACCGGCCGGGGACATCAGGACGTTGGAGAGCAGCGCGTCACCGTGGCAGAACTGGCCCATGCCCTGGCGGCCACCCGCGTGGGCGATGCCGTGCAGCAGCTTCTGCAGGTCACCCAGGTCCCGGTCGGTGAGCAGTCCCAGCTCGTGGTAGCGGGAGATCCGGTCGGCGTAGTCCAGCGGCGCGTCGAAGGTGCCGGCCGGTGGACGCCAGGCGTTGAGCCGGCAGATCGCGCCGAGCGCCGCCCTGATGTCCGCCCGCGGCGGAGCCTCCAGCGGATGCCGGTGCAGAGCCGCCACCCGCCCGGGCATCCGCTCGATCACCAGTGTGCAGTTGTCCGGATCCGCTGCGATCAGCCTCGGCACCCGCACCGGGGGGCGGTGCCGGACGAACGAGCGGTATGCCCCTATCTCGTGCCGGATGCGCTCCGCCCACGCGGGGGAGTGGTCCAGTAAGCACTTGGCGACCGCGGTGCTGCGCCCGGTCGTACCGACCAGGAGCACGGAGCGCCCGCTGCGGCGCAGCACCTGCACCGGGGAGAACTCCGGACAGATCCGGTGCACGGAGGCGATCGCCGTGCGCAGTTGGGCCCCCTGGGGGCCGGACAGGTCGATTCTCCCGCTGAGCGGCTGGGTTCCGGGGCCCGCGCCGCGCCGCGCCCTGCCCGCCCCGAGCACCGGGGCCGCCGGACGAGCGGGGGCGAGATAGGGGCCGCCGCCCGCCGCCGGACGGGGGTGCAGCGAGCGCTGCGGGGCGGACACGGAGGACGATGCTGCGTACATGATCGAGACAGATCCCTTCGTGTGCCTGCTGTGCCTGTCTGAAGAGCGGTGCCCGACCGATCGTGCGGAAGGGCCGCCTTCGGGAAGCCGTCGCGCCGTCCGACCGGCCGCCGGGGACCACCCTGGGGAGTAACCCCACGGCAACCGGGTCGGGGTGGCGCATTCCTACCTGACACCCGTCCGCCCCTGGCACACCATCTGGCGCACCCTGGCGAACGGTGGCGAATAGTCGCCCGGCAACCCGCACGGGGCTACTGTCAACTCAGCCGAGAACCTGGGGGCTTGACGTGGACAAGGAACCCAACACCCGTCTGTCGGACCTGTTCGGCCTGGCCGGCTGGTCCAAGGGGGAACTCGCGAGGCTGGTCAACCGGCAGGCGGCGGCCATGGGCCACCCCCAGCTGGCGACCGACACCTCTCGGGTGCGGCGGTGGATCGACATGGGAGAGATCCCGCGCGATCCGGTGCCGCGGGTGCTGGCGGTCCTGTTCACCGAGCGTCTCGGCCGTGTCGTGACCATCGAGGACCTCGGTCTGGTTCGGCACGGGCGCGCGGGGAAACGGCAGGACGGCGGGAGCGAGGAACATCCCGACGGAGTGCCGTGGGCGCCCGAGCGGACCGCGGCGGTCCTCACCGAATTCACGGGAATGGACCTCATGCTCAACCGACGCGGCTTGGTGGGCGCGGGCGCCGCGCTCGCCGCGGGCTCCGCACTCAGCAGCGCCATGCACGACTGGCTGCACACCGACCCGGCCCTGGTTGCCGACGCTCCCCACCCCCGCCGACCCCCGCACGCCGACCCCGCCGGGTTCGACCGGTACGAAGCCGCCCCCATCGGGTCGCAGGAGGTCGAGGAACTGGAGCGCTCGGTCGAGGTGTTCCGCGCCTGGGACGCCGCCCGGGGCGGCGGACTCCAGCGCAAGGCCGTGGTGGGCCAGCTCAACGAGGTGGGGGGCATGCTCTCCTACCACCACCCACCCCATCTCCAGCGCCGCCTGTGGGGCGTCGCCGCCAACCTCGCGGTCCTCGCGGGCTGGAT
This sequence comes from Streptomyces sp. NPDC045956, assembly GCF_056430705.1. NCBI lineage: Bacteria > Bacillati > Actinomycetota > Actinomycetes > Kitasatosporales > Streptomycetaceae > Streptomyces > Streptomyces sp. NPDC045956. The sequence goes on from NZ_JBWKKZ010000004.1 coordinate 454,650, forward strand.
GTCGCACGACGTCGGCCTGGAACCCACGGCGCAGAAGTACTTCGTCATCGCCGCCCATGCCGCGCGCGAGGGCGGCGACCGGCCCCGGGCCGGCGAGGCGCTCTCCCGGGCCGCCCGTCAGATGGTGCACCTGGGCCGGCCCGACGACGCGCTCGACCTGATGAAGCTGGCCGAGTCGGGCTCCGGCGAGGAGGTGCTGCCGCGTACCCGGGCCATGCTCTACACCATCGAGGCCTGGGCGCAGGCCTCCATGGGCAAGGGCCAGGCGATGCGCCGCACCCTGGGCCGGGCCGAGGACCTCTTCGTCTCCGACAAGGCGGACGTGCCACCGCCGGACTGGATGCAGACGTTCAAGGAGGAGGACCTGTACGGCATGCAGGCCCTGGCCTACCGGACGCTCGCCGAGTTCGAACCGGGTGCCGCCGCGCACGCCCAGCACTACGCCGAGAAGGCGCTGGCCCTCAGGATCGACGGCCGGCAGCGGTCGAAGATCTTCGACTACCTCTCCATGGCCTCCGCCTGCTTCATCGCCGACGACCCCGAACAGGCGGACCGGTACGCGCGACTGGCCCTGGTGTCCATGGGCACCAACTCCTCCCAGCGGACCTGGGACCGGCTGCGTCAGATGTACCGGCTGACCGCGGAGTACGCCGGCTTCCCCAAGATCCAGGAGCTGCGCGAGGAGATCGAACTGGCGCTTCCCAAGGGGAAGTCGTCCAGGGCCAGGGGGAGGAGCGGCGACATCGCGCCGGCGTAGTGCCGCCGCGTGGTGACCCGTTCCGCTCAGCCGTGCTGCCTAGGCCGTCACCCGGGCGACCAGCACGCAGGTGTCGCCCCGGCTGCCGGGCGCGGCGGTCGCGTCGAGTATCTCCGTCACGATCCGTACGCCGTCCTGGGCGGAACGCACCCCTGCCAGACGGGGGGTCAGCGCGAGGAGGCGGTGCTCGTCCTCCTCGGCGAGTCCGCCGGTGTGCAGGAGCACCAGGTCGCCGGCGCGCAGGGGCACCGCATGCCGCTCGGCCGTCGCCCTTGCCGTTCCGTCACGGACCAGCAAGGGGGTGGCTCGGCCGGTGTGCGCCCAGGTCAGGGTGCGGGTCCCGGGCCGGTATCCGCAGAACAGGGCGTCGCGCACGGGGGGCAGGGCGCCGCGGTCGAGTAACCGGTCCAGTCGCTCCGGCAGGTGTGCGGGCTGCGAGCCGGCCATCGCCAGGCCGCGCAGTGCGCTGATGACCATCGCCGGGGTCTGGGCCCCGGCGGTGTCCGGCCCGGCGAGCGCGCCGACGCTGAGCAGGGTGTCGTCGCCGGTGAGCGCGCACGCGTCGTACCAGGCGCCGCCCCGGGGCGCGTTGATGCGGGACGGCAGGTACCCGACGGCCAGGTCCAGGCCGGGCCGGCCCTCGCGCGGGAACCGCAGGATGCCGTGCCAGGGTGGCAGCACGACGTCCCGCGGCTCGACCGCGGCCCGTGGCTCAGCGTCCGCCGGCAGCGGGCGGTGGAGCGAGTCACGGGTCTCGCTCACCGCCCGCTGACTGCGGCGCAGTTCGCTGACGTCCCGCAGCACCGCCCACATCGAGGCGGTGCTGCCGTCGGCGTCGAGCACGGGCTCGCCCATCATGTGCACGGTGCGCACGGTGCCGTCGGGCCGCAGCACGCGGAACTCGCCGTCGATGGGCCGGCCGTCGACGAGGCAGCCGGTGACCATGGCGGTCAGTGTCGGCCGGTCGTCGGCGACCACCAGGGAAGGGAGTTCGTCGAGACTGAGCGGAGCGGTCGCCGGATCGCGGCCGAAGATCTGGAAGAGTTCCCCGGACCACTCGGCCTCGTCGGTCAGCAGGTTCCACTCCGCGCTGCCGACCCGGCTGAGCAGGGAACCGGGCCGGGGTGCGGGCGCCGGGCCGTCCCGCAGTTGCGCCAGGTGCTCGTCCAGATCGCTGAGCTGGTGCAGCGCCAGGTCGTACAGGGCGCGCTGCCAGCGTCCGCGCGGGTCCGTCCCGTCGCCCCGGCTGTCCCGTCGTACCGCGTCCACGTCGCCCCGGAGCCGCCGCGTCAGCGAGATCAGGGCCTCCACCGAGCCGCGTCCTGGCTGCTGGGCGGCTGGATGGTCCGCGGAGAGAGGGGACGACATGACGCACTCCGATGTGCAGACGGTACGACCAAGGCGGGACCGCGGCTTGCGGAAGGACCGTTACGACTGTTGCACAGCCCGCGACGCCCCGTAAGGGATTCGGCGACACACGATACGGTGGTGCTCCAGGCATATGCCACGGTCTTCCCGGAGCGACTTCGGCACGTCGGCGGGGTAGGCGGGCCGAGGGTCAAGTCGTAGAATTCCTACGGAACTTGACGGGTTCCGGAAGGTGATGGAGTCGTCGCCTTGATGTTCGGTGAACCCTTGTTCTATGACCGGTCGTACAGAGCCGGGCGGGGCGCCAGCACGACGGGGGTGCGCGTGCCCGTCTCCAGGGAGCGCACACCGGCCTCGGCCGCCACGGAGGCGGCGTATCCGTCCCAGGCGCCGGGGCCGGTGACCCGGCCCCGCCGGGTGGCGTCGACCCAGGCCTGCACCTGGCGGTCGTAGGCATCCGCGAACCGTACGAGGTAGTCCTGCGGCACCTCCTCGCCAGCGGCTCCCGCCGCCGTCACCAGCATGCCGTGCGCCTCCCCGATCCGGGCGCTGCCCGATTCGCAGACGGCCTCGCAGCGCACCTCGTAGCCGAAGCCGCAGTTGACGAAGATCTCCACGTCGACCAGGGCGCCCCGCTCGGTCTCGAAGAGCACGAACTGCGGGTCGAGCAGTCCCGTGGGCGCGCCCGCCGAGGGGCGCGGCCGGAGCACGGACACCGCGGTCAGTTCCTGACCGAGCAGCCAGCGGGCCGCGTCGATCTCGTGCGAGACGGAGCTGGTGACCAGCATCGCGGACGTGAAGTGCGGCGGGGAGGACACGTTGCGGTGGACGCAGTGCAGCATCAGGGGCCGGCCCAGCCGCCCGCCGTCCAGCAGCGACTTCAGCTGCCGGTACTCGGTGTCGTAGCGCCGCATGAAGCCGATCTGCGCCAGTCTCCGGCCGCCTCGCGCCTCCGCCTCCACCACCCTCAGCGCACCCGCGGAGTCCGGCACCATCGGTTTCTCGCACAGCACCGGCAGCCCGCGGGCGAAGGCGGCCAGCAGAGCCTCCTCGTGCGCCTCGCCGGGCGAGGCGATCAGAACGGCCTCGACACCCGGTGCGTCCAGCGCGGCCCGCGCGGTGGTGTGCACGGTCACGCCGTCCATCCCGGCGACGGCCTCCTTCGCCCGGTCGGCGTCGGGGTCGGCCACCGCGGCGACCCTCGCGCCGCTCACCACCCGGTCCAGGCGTCGTATGTGGTCGGCGCCCATGTGCCCGGCGCCCAGGACCGCCACACCCAGAAGTTCGCTCACGCCCCGTCGACTCCTCCCCGTCCGCCGCGTACCCGCGAGGGCGGACACGTGTCCGGCGGACAGGGTTTCATGGTCGTCAAGAGGAGCGGGCCCCCCGGGTGCGGCGGCTCAGTACCGCAGCACCCCCGCGATGCCCTCCGCCTCCCCGAGCGCGCCGTCCGGTACGAAGCGGACCTCGGCGCCGGTCTCCAGGCACTGCTCGACGATCTCGTCCACGATGTCCTCCCGGGCGTCGAGGTCGCCGTCGTGCGCGGGGAGCAGGTGCTCCCCGTCGTCGCGCATCGTCACCTTGAAGTTCTCCTCGACGGCCAGCAGCCGGACCCGGCCGGTGTGCGCGCTCTCCCACAGCTCGTCCACGCCGGCGGCGAAGTCCTTGCGTCCGCGGGCCGCCTCCAGCTCCCTGGCCACCGCCTCGACGAAACCGTGCGCCTCGTCCTCCAGGACCGGCCGCACCGCCTGCCGCACCGCCTCGGCCGTGCCGTGCGCGAGACCTCCGTGCGGCACGAGCACCGCCTCCCGCACGGTGCTCCCCGTCTCCTCCAGCAGGGACAGCGCGGGCTGCGGACCGGTGATGTAGAGCGGCCGGGGATGCGCGCGCAGGACCCTGCCCATCGCGGCGTCGGCGTCGCGCAGGAACCGGCGGGTGGTCTCGTCGCGGAAGGTGCTCGGCGAGTCGCCGATCCGCTCCTGGCGTTCGGGGTCGAAGTCCAGCGGCGGCCGGTCCATCGGGAAGCCGCCGGTGCGGTCCTCGACGACCCGGTCCGCGCCGCCGCTCCACAGCGTGACGCGGTCGGCCGCGACCGACAGCACCCAGAACGGCCGTTCGGCAGCCTGTGCGGCCACCAGGTTGCGGGTCAGGAACGTGTCCGCGAGGACCACGCGCTCCGGGACGGAACGCGCGAGCGTCCAGACCTGGTGCTCGCCCGGGGCGGCGAAGATCGCCAGGCCGTCCTCGGCATGGGTCAGGTCGACTTCCGCGAGGGCTCGGTCCAGTTCCCGGGACACCTCCATGCGCCGTTCGCGGGTGACCGCCGGATCGTCCTCCAGCTGTTTCTTGGCCTCGGCGACCACGTTGCGCAGCCGGACGGAATCCTGAGCGTTGTCCGGTTCGCGGCGGTGGGTCGGCGTCAGCACGGACACGGCCGGGTACGGGCGGGGGCGCCGTAGCTCGGCGAGGGTGGCGGGACTCAGATCGTGCTCCATGACAGCACGATAGGACCGATGGACGTATCGGGCATTCGGGGGCGAACCATGTCGACCCGTTCCGGCCCCGCGCCCCGTGGCGCCACCGGCCCCGGCCGGCTCAGTCGTCCTCGCTCCGGGGTGCCTCGGAGCCGCACGAGCTGCCGTCGGCCGGCAGGGAGCCGTAGAGCAGGAAGTCGTCGACCTTGCGGTGCACGCACTCGGAGGAGGCGTAGCCGGTGTGTCCCTCGCCCTTGTTGTCGAGGACCACGGCCGGGGCCCCGAGCCGCTCGGCGGTCTCCACGGTCCAGCGGTACGGCGTGGCCGGGTCGCCCCGGGTGCCCACGAGCAGCATCCTGGCCGTGTCGAGGTCCTTCACGTCGTCCCGGATGTAGTCCGTGCCTTTGGGGCGGCCGTGGCACATCAGCACCTGGGTGAGGCGGTAGCGGCCGAAGACGGGCGAGGCCTCCTCGTACCGTTCGCGCAGCCGGCCCAGGGACCCGGCGACCTGCTCGGCGGTGGGGCGGTCGGGATCGTCCGCGCAGTTGATCGCCATGAGGGCGGCCGGCAGGTTGTCCAGGGGGACGTCCTCCTGGTCGGTGAGGCCGGCCCCGGCCCCTTCCCGGCCCCGCGCCGGTTCCGGAGCCCGGACCGGGAAGGTGACACCTCCGGACACGAAACCCTCCAGGCCGCGGGTGTCGCCGTCCTCCATGAGCTGGGCGAGCGCCCGCTGCAAGGAGGGCCACAACTCCTCGCTGTACAGCGCCTGACCGACGGCGCCGACCATGTCCTGTCCGGAGAAGGGCTCGCCGAAGCCCGTCGGGACGGGGTCCGCGTCGAGCGAGGCGATGACCTGTTCGACCTGGCGGCGGGCGCTCCGGGCGTCCTGTCCGAACGGGCACGCGATGTCCTGCACGCACCAGTCGAGGAAGTTCTCCAGCGCCGTCTGCTGCCCCCGCGCGCCGGCCAGTCCCTGCTCGGTCAGCGGTTCCGTCAGGGTGTCGACGCCGTCGAGCACCATCCGGCCGACCTTGTCCGGGAACTGGGCGGCGTAGACCGCGCCCAGCCGGGTCCCGTAGGAGAAGCCCAGGTAGTTGAGCCGGTCGTCGCCGAGTGCCCGGCGCATGACGTCCAGGTCCCGCGCCGCGTCGACCGTGCCTATGTGCCGCAGTACGGGGCCGGAGTGCTTCGCGCACTCGGCGGCCGCGTCCCGCAGGCGTCCGAGCACGTCCTCGGGGTCGGTGAGCGTCTTGTTCCCGTCCGTCGCCTCGATGATGTCCACCGTGGCCGGCCCGCAGGTCACCGGGGAGGAGCGGCCGACGCCGCGGGGGTCGAAGGTCACCACGTCGTAGTCGTTGGTCAGGTGCATGAACTCCTTGCCCCCGCCACTGGCGAGTTCACCGACACCCGAGCCGCCCGGCCCGCCGAAGTTGAGCAGGACCGAGCCGCGCGGGTGGTCGGTCGTCGCCGGGTAGCGGGCGAGGGCCAGGTCGAGCGTCTCCGCCTCGGGCCGGTCGTGGTCCAGGGGGACGGTGACCTTTCCGCACTGCAGGTCCTTCGGGACGTCCATGCCCTCGCACGCCGACCAGGTGATCTTCTGATCGTGGAACCGGGCCGGACCGGGTTCGGCGTCGTCGGCGGTCGCCGTCGCGGCGGGCAGCCCGGCACCCAGCAGGGCCAGCCCGAGCGCTCCGGTGACCGCGCGGCGCCGGGCCGTGGGCCGATTCGACAGCTTGGCCTGCATCGATGCCTCCCGGGCGCCCTGTCGCGGACCGGTGGTCGACGCCCTCGATCACCATAAGCGGGGCCCCGGTACCTCGCCTCCGGGCGATGCCGCCGGTGCGCCGGGCGCCGCGGCGGGTGTGCGGACGCTTTGCCGCTCGTTCGATGAAACGGCCACTCGATGGGGTGAAAGGCCTATAAGCCATAACTCGGATGGTGCGGTCGCGTTTTAAGCGGTGTGGGTCAACCGGTGCGGGCGAGTGCCCGTGACCATGACTGGAAGGCAGGGAGCCTCATGAGAAGGGTCACCCGAAACGGTGTGTTCGCCCTCGCCGCGTCCGGCGCGCTGGCGGTGACGCTGCCGACGCACGCCGCGTTCGCGTCCGGCGGCGCCGGCGCGGACGGTTCCGCGGTCGGCTCGCCCGGGCTGATCTCGGGCAACACCGTCCAGCTCCCGGTGGATGTGCCGGTCAACGTGTGCGGCAACACCGTGAACGTGGTCGGGCTCCTGAACCCGGCCGCGGGCAACAGCTGCGCCAACAGTGGCGGGGGCGGCACGGCCCGCCAGGGGGCCTCCGCGGGCGGTGGTGCGTCCGGCACGGGCGGCGGCGCGGTCGCCGAGGGCGCCGGGAAGGACTCCCCGGGCGTGCTCTCCGGCAACGGCGTGCAGCTCCCGGTCGACCTCCCGGTGAACGTGACCGGCAACAGCGTCAACGTGGTCGGCATCGGCAACCCGGCCGTCGGCAACGAGTCGAGGAACACCCCCGGCGACCGCCCCGAGACCGAGCGCCCCGAGACCGAGCGGCCTCCCGCGGAACCCGAGCCGTCCGCGCCGGAGGAGGAGCGGGCCCCGCCGCAGCCGTCCCCGCACTCCGTCCCGCCGCGGTCGTCGGCGTCCCTCGCCCACACCGGCGCGGACCAGACCCTGCCCGCACTCGCGGGCGGCGCCGCGCTGCTCCTGGGCGGAACCGTCCTCTACCGGCGGTACCGACCGAAGACCGAGGGCTGACCCTCCTGCGGACGGTCGTCCCGGAGCGCCACCGGGCAGGGCGCAGCCGGGACATGCCGCTCCGCCGGGCGGACACGTGCCGCCGGGCGGACACGTGCCGCCGGGCGGACGCGTCGTCGCGCGTCTCCGCCCGGCCCGGTGACCTCGCTCCGGGAGCCCTCCTCAGACCGGCCCCGAAGGCCCTTCGTGGAAGCGGCGGTGCAGTGCGCGGATCTCCGCGGACAGCTCGGGCACCGGTCCCTCCACGGTCACCTCGGGCGCCACCTCGTGCACGGGCAGCGCCCGCACCGGCGCGGCCGCGGCCCCCAGTTCGGCCAGCCAGCCCCGGAGCTGCTCCGACGAGGCGACGTACACGATGCGGCCGAGCCCCACCCAGCCGTGGGCGGCGGCGCACATCGGACAGTGCTCCCCGGACGTGTACACCGTGGCGGCGGTCCGCTCCTCGGGCGTGAGGTGCGCGGCGGCCCAGCGGGCGAGTTCGAACTCCGGGTGGCGGGTGCGGTCGCCCGAGGCCACGCGGTTGCGGTCCTCGGCCAGGACCGTGCCGTCCGCGCCGACCAGGACCGACCCGAACGGCTCGTCACCGGCTTCCAGTGCCTCGGCCGCCAGTTCCACGCAACGGCGCAGGTGCGGCAGTTCGGCGTCCTGCACGGTCATGGCTCGGCTCCTCTCGGCGATGCGACCTTCACCTGCAGCCCGGTCTCACCCGGCGTCCGGCGTCCTGGCGAGTCGGACCTCAGCGGCGGGTACGGCTGCGCGACCGGTCCAGTGCGGCCACGCCGACCGCCGCGAGTCCGATCTGGATGAGCCACTCGACCCAGTCGACCCCGTCCGTGTCGGCCACGTCGAAGGCCGACGCGATCCCCGACCCGATGAGCGCGGCCGCGATGCCGACGAGGATCGTCCACAGGATCCCGATGCGCTGGCGGCCCGGGACGACGAGTCGACCCAGGATGCCGATGACGATTCCGATGACGATGGCACTGATGATTCCGTCGATCTCCATGTCCGCCCCTTCTTGTCAAGGCCCCCGCAGGAGTGCGTGTGCCCTCTGCGGGCGGTCGCAGTCCGTCTCGGGGGCCCGGGGCGCGCGCGAGCCGGTCCGCGGGGGCGGGCCGGCCCGTGGTGATCCCTTCCGGTGCCGTCTAGGGCTTGCGCATGCTCTTCGCCGCCGTGGCGGCGCACACCGTCCCCAGGGCCAGGGTCAGGGCGCCGATGATGATGTTGTTCCAGATGACGCCGGCATCCGGGTTCGTGCCCACGATCCACGGCGAGATGATCATCCAGATACCCATCGCGCACATCGCACCGCTGAGGCCGTACATGCGTTCCGGAGCGCGGGTGAATCCGAGGGCCAGCAGGCCGATGGCGATACCTATGATCAGGTTGTGGGCCACCAGTGCGGGCTGGCTCGTGGTGAAGTGGACTATCCACGGGGACACGGCACAGTACAGGCCGAGCAGGAACACCGGCCCGTCCACGAGTGCCACGTCGCGGCCGCCCAGCATGCGGTCGTAGCGTTGCTGCATCTCCGGTGCGTCGGGATGGCTGGTGATGTCACCTCGGGTGTGCGAGACGTTGGCCATGAGTCGTCTCCTTTGCCTTACCGGGCTCACCGCGTCCGATGCGATGAGCGGTAGCGCCTCATATGTCCAGTGTGCTCTTATTTCTCCCTTATGTGTAGTCGTGAGCGGCGTGGGCAGCGTGGGGTGAGGGGCGGACCGGACATGTCCACGCGGATCGCGGGCAGGCGCTGTGGTGAGGGAGCACGAACGGACAGAGGGACAGCGGAGGTGGCCGCGGCTATGGGTGCGAAGGTGTTGGAGCGTTTTCCGGCGGGGTCGCCGCGCGGATCGTGGCCGGCGGAGGAGTACGCCGCGCGACGTCGGGACCAGGGTGAGGCCGCGACCGTCGTGATGGATCTGAAGTCGGACGCCTTCCTGGTGGTCGTTCCTGGGCGCGACGAGGACTGAACCAGGGCGGGAGCCGGTGCGGTGCGGGCGTGGTGGCGCCCGCACCGCACGCATGTGGGGCCTCTCCGTCGCGTCCGCGCGACGGAGAGGCCCCTTGTGTCACGCCCGTGTGAAATCCGGTCCGCGATCCGAGACCGGGCCGTTTCCCGTTGACCCCCGTCGACGACGGCTGCCACGATCACCGCTATGACCACGCGACCGGACCTCACGCGGCGACGCCACGTCGACCTCGCGCGCGTCTCGAGCGCCGTCTGTCGCACCGCGGTCTGACCTCTCGCCGAGCCGCCGCCCGGGCCCGGCGTCCGTGACCGCGGGCCCTTCCCGCGCCTGGATCCCGTTGCCGATCCCGGTGTCTCGGGGGCTCGTCCACGCCCGGTCCCGCCACCGCCCGCCGTACGTGCGCCTGTTCGGAGTGCCACGGTGCCGTGCGCCGGGTGCTCGTCACGTGCCGCTGTGCCGTCCGCGGCCGTCCCGTGTGCCGCTCCGCTTCCCCCCACCCCTCGTCGTACTCCCCACCGGTGGTCGCGCACCGCCGGATTCCCCGTGTCCGCGCGGCAGGGGAGATCCGGCCGGGAGCGCCGCGCGTCCGCCCACCCGAAAAGAGGAACCATGGCCACCGTCCTGTCCGTCTCCGGCAGCCCCTCCGCTTCCTCGCGCACCAGCGGGCTGCTGCGCCACCTCGACGACCGGCTGGCCGCGCAGGGCCACGAGGTGCTTCCGCTCGACGTGCGTACCGTCCCCGCCGAGGCCCTGCTCGGCGCGGACTTCGCGCACCCGGCGATCGTCGAGGCCACCGCTCTGTTCGCCCGCGCCGAGGGTGTCGTCATCGGCACGCCCGTCTACAAGGCGTCCTACTCCGGGGTGTTGAAGGCCCTCCTCGACCTCCTCCCGCAGTACGCCCTCACCGGCAAGACGGTGCTGCCGCTCGCCACCGGGGGCACCACCGCCCACGTCCTGGCGATCGACTACGCGCTCCGCCCGGTGCTGAACTCCATGGGCGCGGCGCACATCGTGCAGGGCTGGTTCACCCTCGACCGGGACATCACGCGCCGGGAGGACGGCACGGTCGCGCTGGCCGAGGGCGCGGAAGAGGCCCTCGCCCACGTGGTCGACCAGTTCTCGACGGCCCTCGGCACCCGCTTCGACCGCCCCGTGCTGGCCGCGACCGGGTGAGCGGCGGACCGCCCACCGCCGTCCGTACCCCGCCGTTCGCTCGGACACCGTACGCCGTGCGCCGACCCGTTCACCGTGCGCCGACCCGTCCGTCGTACCCCGACCCCACCGCCGTGCGGCGCCCTTCCGTCGTGCACCGCGTCCTCGAAGGAGATCCCCGTGTCCCTCACCTTCCACTGGTTCCTGCCCACCAGCGGCGACAGCCGCGACGTCGTGGGCGGTGGCCACGGCGCCCCCGCCACCGACTCGGGGCGCAACCGCCCGCCGACGGTGGCGTATCTGAGCCAGATCGCCTGTGCCGCCGAGGACCTCGGCTTCGTCGGCGCGCTCACGCCCACCGGTGCCTGGTGCGAGGACGCGTGGCTGACCACCGCCATGGTCTCCCAGGCGACCGAGCGCCTGAAGTTCCTCGTCGCCTTCCGGCCCGGCCTGCTCTCGCCCACGCTCGCGGCGCAGATGGCGTCCACCTTCCAGCGGCAGACCGGCGGACGGCTGCTGCTGAACGTCGTCACGGGCGGTGAGAGCCGCGAACAGCGGGCCTACGGCGACTTCCTGGACAAGGACGCCCGCTACCGTCGCACCGGCGAGTTCCTCCAGGTCGTCAGGGAGTTGTGGGAAGGCGGCACGGTGAACCTCCGCGGCCGGCACCTCCAGGTCGAGGAGGCCCAGCTGGTCCGGACGCCCGACCCCGTGCCCGAGGTGTACTTCGGCGGCTCCTCGCCCGCCGCCGGACAGGTCGCCGCCCGGCACGTGGACGTGTACCTGACCTGGGGCGAGCCGCCCGCGCAGGTCGCCGCCAAGATCGCCTGGATGCGCGGGCTGGCCGCGGAGCAGGGCCGTACCCTGCGCTTCGGCATCCGGCTGCACGTGATCACGCGGGACACCGCGGAGGCGGCCTGGACGGAGGCGCACCGGCTCCTCGACGGCTTCGACCCCGAGACCGTACGGGCCGTGCAGGCCGGCCTCGCGCGCAGCGAGTCGGAGGGGCAGCGGCGGATGCTCGCCCTGCACCACGGGTCCCGCGGCGACCTGGAGATCCACCCCAACCTGTGGGCGGGCATCGGCCTGGTGCGCGGCGGCGCGGGCACCGCCCTGGTCGGCAGCCACGAGGAGGTCGCCGACCGGATCGCGGAGTACCACGCGCTCGGCATCGACGAGTTCGTCCTCTCCGGGTACCCGCACCTGGAGGAGGCCTACTGGTTCGGCGAGGGCGTCCTGCCCCGCCTCGCCGCACGCGGCCTGTGGCGTCATCCCGCGCGGGCGGAGGCGGCGGGCGACGCGCCGGTGCCGGTCGCCGTCTAGAGGCCGGCCAGCGCGGCCAGATGCGCCGCGCGCACCGGCGCCGTCTGGCCCTGCACCAGCAGGAACATCCCCTCCCGGACGAGCCGCTGGGCGGGGCTGTCCAGGCTCGTCGCGCGTCCGCCGCCGCTGACGACCGCCGCCGTCGTGGCCGCTCGCAGGAGGTCGTACGCCCGGGTACGCAGCGCCAGCCGTTCCTCGACGTGCTCGTGAGGGTCGGGGCGGTCCGCGAGGGCGTACGCCCGCGTGCGCAGCTCGTCGAGCCGGACCCGCAGCGCGTCGGCGGTCCTCCGTTCGTCCGGGGAGTCGCCGAGCAGGTCCAGCGCGGCACGGGCGACGCCGAAGACGGCGGGTGAGGTGTTGGCGCTGCGGGGCAGGTCGACCCGGGCGAACTCCGCACGGGGTGTGCGCAGCACCACGGCTTCCCGCGGCACCCACAGGGCGTCCAGTTCCACGGAGACCGTGCGGGAGGCCGTCAGCGCCGCGAGCCGCAGGGGCGGCGACGGGCGCAGTCCCGGCTGCTCGCGGGCGTCGACGAAGGCGAAGACGACCTCGTCCGCTTCGGTCACGCCCGCGAGCAGCATCACGTCGTTCAGCCCCCAGCCGGTGTACCAGGGCACGGTGCCGTCGAAGCGCACACCGCCCCGCTCGTCGGCGGCCCGCACCGGGGTGCGGGCGACGGAGCGGACGTGGGCGTAGGCGATGCCGGCCAGAAGTCCGCCGGTCGCCAGCGGACACAGCAGGCGTTCCCGGGCGGGGAGCCCGGGCTCCGCCTTCGCCAGCAACCGGACCGGCGTGTGGTGCTGGGTCTGCACGAACCAGGTGGAACAGCACGCGCCGGCCAGGATCTCCGCGACCTCCCGGGCCACCGGGTCCGGGGCGCCCGCCCCGCCGTACTCCTCGGGAGCGCTCACGCCCAGCAGCCCCGAGCGCCGTACCGCGTCGATGTGGCTCACGGGCACGACGTCCTGGTCCACGTGCTGTGCGGAGGGGGCCAGCAGGCCGTCCGCGAGCCGTCGGGCCTCGGCGACGAGTGGATGGGGTGTGGTGGTGGTCATGCGGCGATTCTCGCGATCGGGGCGTCGCGTGACGAGGGCGCCACGGAGGAGGGGCCTCGCGGCGGGTCGCCGAGACGGGAATTGTTTCTCGGTGTGAAAGGTTGGTTATTGCATCTACTGTCCGCCGACCGTCTTCCCCCCACCTGCGAGGCACATCGTGAACCACTCCGCCCCCGAGCAGCCCGCCGAGGTCGCGGCCCGCCTGCGCGCCGCCTTCCGCACCGGCCGCACCAAGCCCGTCGAGTGGCGCACCGCCCAGCTGCGCCGGTTGCGCGCGCTGCTGACGGAGCAGGGCCCGGAGCTGGAGGCCGCGCTCCACGCGGACCTCGGCAAGAGCGCGGCCGAGGCCCAGCGGACGGAGATCGGCTTCACCGTGCGCGAGATCGACCACACCCTCGACCACCTCACCGACTGGCTGCGCCCCGAGCCCGCCCCCGTCCCGGCCCATCTCGGCGCCGACGCCACCGCCTGGACGCAGTACGACCCGCTGGGCGTCGTCCTGGTCATCGCACCCTGGAACTACCCGGTGCAGCTCCTGCTCGCCCCGGTCGCCGGCGCCCTGGCCGCGGGCAACGCCGTGGTGGCCAAGCCCAGCGAGCTGGCCCCGGCCACCTCCGCCGCGCTGGCCCGGCTGCTGCCGGAGTACCTGGACGCCGAGGCCGTGGCCGTGGTGGAGGGCGGGGTCCCGGAGACGACCGCGCTGCTCGCCGAGCGCTTCGACCACATCTTCTACACCGGCAACGGCACGGTCGGCCGGATCGTCATGCGCGCCGCCGCCGAGCACCTCACGCCGGTCACCCTCGAACTGGGCGGCAAGTCCCCGGCGTTCGTCGACCGCGACGCCGACCTCGACGTCGTCGCCGCCCGGCTGGCCGGCGGAAAGTTCCTGAACGCGGGCCAGACCTGCGTGGCCCCCGACTACGTCCTGACCGATCCGGAGACCGCCGCCGCGCTGGAGCCCGCGCTGGTCCGCGCCGTCGAGGCGCTGTACGGAGCCGACCCCGCCGAGTCGGCGGAGTACGCGCGGATCGTGAACGAGCGCCACTTCGACCGGCTGGCCGGCCTGTTGGACTCCGGCCGGGTGGTCGTCGGCGGCGACAGCGAGCGGGCGCGGAAGTACATCGCGCCGACCGTCCTCGCCGACGTCGCTCCGGACGCGCCGGTGATGCGCGAGGAGATCTTCGGGCCGATCCTGCCGATCGTCACCGTGTCCGGCCCGGACGAGGCGATCGCGTTCGTCAACGACCGCGACAAGCCGCTGGCCCTCTACGTCTTCAGCGCGTCCGACGGAACCCGGGAGCGGTTCGCCGCCGAGACCTCCTCCGGCGGCCTCGGCCACGGGCTGCCGCTCGCCCATCTCACCGTCTCCGACCTGCCGTTCGGCGGGGTGGGGGAGAGCGGCATGGGCAGCTACCACGGCCGCTGGTCCCTCGAGACCTTCAGCCACCGCAAGGCGGTGCTGAGGAAGCCGCTGGCCTGACCGCGTCACTCCGCCACGCCAACCCGGCCGCCCACCGGCCGGGTTGGACTGGTCTACACCCTTGACTGGTACAGACCAACGCGGTTGAGTGTGCCTCCACACCCCCCACCACGGCCGCCCCCACGCCGTGGCCGGTCCGACCGGCACGTGCGCACAAGGCTCCGCTGCTCCCTGTCCCTGTACGGGAGCTGTCCTTGTACGGGAGCGGCCGTGCCCCGCCGAAGGAGGCAGACCCGTGTCGAGGCGCCGTATATCCGCACTGGTGACCGCACTCGCCCTCGCCGGAGCCGTGCCCGTGCTCCTGCCCGCCACCGAGGCGTCGGCCGCCGCCTGCTCGAGCTACCCGAGCTGGACGGCCGGCAGGTCGTACAACGCGGGCGACATCGTCCGCTACACCGACGGCAAGGCCTACATCGCCGAGCACGCCAACCCGGGCTACGACCCGATCATCAGCACCTGGTACTGGGAGCCGTACGCCTGTGACAACGGGCCCGGGACGCCGGTCGGTAACTTCGTCGTGAGCGAGGCCCAGTTCAACCAGATGTTCCCGGGCCGGAACTCCTTCTACACCTACCGCGGCCTCACCGCCGCGCTCAGCGCCTACCCCGGGTTCGCCACCACCGGCGGCGACGCCACCAAGAAGCAGGAGGCGGCGGCCTTCCTCGCCAACGTCAGCCACGAGACCGGCGGACTCGTCCACGTCGTCGAGCAGAACACCGCGAACTACCCGCACTACTGCGACTGGGGCCAGCCCTACGGCTGTCCCGCCGGACAGGCCGCCTACTACGGGCGCGGGCCGATCCAGCTCAGCTGGAACTTCAACTACAAGGCCGCGGGCGACGCGCTCGGCATCGACCTGCTGGGCAACCCCTGGCTGGTGCAGAACGACGCGGCCGTCGCCTGGAAGACCGCCCTGTGGTACTGGAACACCCAGTCCGGGCCCGGGAGCATGACCCCGCACAACGCGATGGTGAACGGCGCCGGCTTCGGCCAGACCATCCGCTCCATCAACGGCTCCCTGGAGTGCGACGGCAAGAACCCCGCGCAGGTCCAGAGCCGCGTCAGCAAGTACCAGCAGTTCAGCCAGATCCTCGGCGTCTCGCCGGGCGGCAACCTCTACTGCTGAGCCGCGCCGGTCCCGTCAGCGTGTCCGGCACGGACGCGGTGACGGGACCGTGCCGAGAGGGGCACAGCCGCACTGGCCGCGCCGACGCCGGTCGCGACGGCCTTGTACCGCGACGACGGGCGGCCGTAGGGGCGGAAGCGGATAATCGGGACACATGGGCCTGTGGGGCAAGCGGGACGACATGACGGTGCACGAGCGTGACCCGTTCAACGCCGAGCCGCCCCGCTCCGCGCTGGCCGACGCGCCCGTCACCCCCGTGGACACCTTCTACAGCCGCAACCACGGCCCGGTCCCCGAGGCGGACCCGGCGACGTGGATGCTGGAGGTGGACGGACTCGTCGACCACCCCCTGACCCTGTCCCTCGACGACCTGCGCACGCGATGGGAGCCCGCGGACGTCGAGGTCACCCTCGAGTGCGCGGGCAACCGGCGGGCCGGCCTGACCGAGGTGCGCGACATCCCGGGCGAGACCCCGTGGGGCCCGGGCGCTATCTCCACCGGCCGCTTCCACGGTGTCCGCCTGGCCGACGTGCTCGCCGACGCCCGTCCGCGGCCCGGGGCCGCGCATGTCGCCCTCGCCGCACCGGACGTCTCCCCGCTCTCCCGTCCGCCGCAGCCCTACGGCTGCTCCGTCCCGCTCGCCAAGGCGCTGGGCCCGGAGGTCCTCCTCGCCTGGTCCATGAACGGCGCACCGCTGCCGCGCGTGCACGGAGCGCCGCTGCGTGCGGTCGTCCCGGGGTGGATCGGCGCCCGCAGCGTCAAGTGGCTGACCCGTGTGACCGTACGCCGCACCCCCTCGGACAACTACTTCCAGGCCGTCGCCTACCGTCTGCCCCCGACCGGTTCCGGTCCGGGCACCGCCGCCCCCGACGGGGCCGGCCTCCCGCTCGGCCCGCTCACGCTGAACTGCGCGATCCTGCGCCCCGACGACGGGGCCCGCCTGCCGTGCGGCCCGACGCCGGTCACCGGCTACGCCCTGGCCGGCCGGGGCCGCACCGTGACCCGCGTCGAGGTCTCCCACGACTCGGGCCGAACCTGGCGCCGGGCCGACGTGGACGCGGCCGCCGGCCCGTGGGTGTGGCAGCAGTGGCGCACCACGCTGGACCTGCCGCACGGCGACGTGGAGATCATGGCCCGCGCGTGGGACTCGGCCGGCACCGTCATGCCCGAGTCGCCCGGCCGGCTGTGGAATCCCAAGGGCTATGCCAACACCTCGTGGCCGCGCACCCGCGTCCGCTGCGGCTGACCCGGTCCCGCTCAGACGACGACCGGCGCTCCGCCGCCCGGCCGCAGGACGGCGCGCTGCCCGTGGCGGCAGTGCACGACGCGGTCCGCCAGCCCCGCCCGGTCGGCCTCGGCGAGGAAGTCGTCGATCGGCGAGCGGAAGACGGTGTAGTCGCCGTAGTGCACCGGCAGGATCAGCCGTGCGCGCACGAGCCGGGCGACCTCCGCGCCCTGGCGACCGTCCATCGTCACGACGAAGCCGCCGGGCAGGGTCGTGCCGCCCAGGTGCAGCACCGCCAGGTCCGGGCCGGGAAAGCGGCGTGCGATCTCCTCGACACCGTCGAAAGGCAGGGTGTCCCCGGAGACGTACAGGCGATGCAGCGGCGGCTCGTCGACGGGCCCGAACTCCAGCAGACTGCCCATCACGGGTGGCAGCAGGCGCCGCAGGACCGGTTGGCCGGCGTGCCGCCCCGGCAGCGCCGTGACCCGGACCTGGGTCCCGTCGCGGCGCACCGTCTCCTCCTGCCAGGTGCGCAGTCCCACGGCCCGGTGGAAACCGTGCACGCCCTGCAGGCGCCGGGACGCGTGCGGCGTGGTGACGATGGGCAGCGAGCGGGACAGGTGCCGCCGTGCGCGTCTGTCCCAGTGGTCGCCGTGCAGATGGGACAGGACCACCGCGTCCAGGCGCGGCAGGTCCGCCGGGTCCAGGGCGGGCTCGGTCAGGCGCCGGCTCACCAGCCCGTAGCCGAGGTGAGCCCGCCGGCCCCGGTGCAGGAAGTTCGGGTCGGTCAGCAGGCTGAGACCGCGGTACTGGAGGAGCAGGGTCGCGTTGCCTACGAAGTGGAGTCGCAGGTCGTCATCGAGGGACGGGTCCATGGAGGGTTCCTGTCCGGAGGCGGTCGCTCGGGCCCCGGCGAACCGGGCCCGCGGATGGAGGACGGAGTACCCCTCCCACGGCCGCCCACCCGCCGGCGAGGCCACACGGGTCCGGCGCCCGGTCCGGCGTCGGATGACGTACGACCCGGTACGGCGACGCGTGACCCCGCCCGCCGCGGCCGCGCGCCCTGAGGGTGTGAGGGCCTGAGGGCGCGGTACCGACGCGCGCCCGATCCCCACCCCGACGCGCGGTGCGCTACACGGTCCAGGAACCGTCCCGCATGAGGTGCCTGCCCTTCAGCTCGTGCTGCTCGTGCCAGGCCTGCACCGCGAGCGGGCGTACCCGGAAACAGGCGTAGGGTGCCCTCTCCTCGCGCGGATCCCAGCCGGTCCTGGCCAGGAACGCCCCGGCCGCCGACGGGGGAGCCTCACGCGCGCCGAAGGTCTCCACCTCGCCGTCGATCAGGACGACGTCGCGGGTGTGACCCAGCGCCAGGCGGACCCGGCCGCCGTCCCGCAGGTTGCGGCCGGTCGGGTTGGTGGGCCGGGTCCACAGCCAGACCGACTCCTCGTGCCACACGAACCAGAGCGGGACCAGGCACGGCAGGCCGTCGGCGTCCGCCGTGGCGACCCAGATGTCCATCTCCCGTGCCAGTCGGTCCAGGACGTCCTGCCGGCGTCGCGCGGGCGGGCGCGGTGGTGCGGTGATCTCCATGATCGTGACGCTAGTGCGCGGGCGCCGCCCGCGCCTCGGCCCCGAGACTTAGGACCGGAGACCGGCCCGGGACCGGCGCGGGACCGGCGCGGGACCGGCGCGAACCGTCCGGGACCGGCGTACGCCGGCCCGGGACTGGCGGCAGGGGAGGGGTGGCCTCGGACCGGCGCAGGGACGGCCCGGGACCGGCGCAGGGACGGCCCGGGACTGGCGCGAGGGTGGGTTGTACGTATAACCTCTCCCGTCAATCGTCCCTCCCGAAAGGCTCCGATGAGACGCATCGCCCTGGTCACCCTCGTCGTCGACGACTACGACGAGGCGATCCGCTTCTACACCGAGGCCCTCGGTTTCCGCCTCGCCGAGGACGCGCCCCGGCCCGACGGCTCCCGCTGGGTCGTCGTCGAGCCCGGCACGGAGGGCGCCGGCACCGCGCTGCTGCTGGCCCGGGCCAAGGGCGAGGCCCAGCGGGCCCGGGTCGGCGACCAGGCGGGCGGACGTGTCGGCTTCTTCCTGTACACCGACGACTTCGCCCGCGACCACGCCCGCATGACCGCCGCGGGCGTGACCTTCCTGGAGACTCCCCGGCACGAGCCCTACGGCTCGGTGGCCGTCTTCCAGGACCTGTACGGCAACCGCTGGGACCTGCTCCAGCCGTCCGCCTCCTGACCCGTCCCGAATCCCCGCACCGAACCGCCGAGGAAACGCCGCACATGTCATCTACGCGCATAGACACCGAGACTCTCCGCCGCCTCCCCAAGGCGGTGCTGCACGACCACCTCGACGGCGGCCTGCGTCCCGCGACGGTCGTGGAACTGGCGCAAGGCGTCGGACACACCCTGCCCACCACCGACCCCGACGAGCTGGCCGCCTGGTACTTCGAGGCCGCCAACTCCGGTGACCTGGTGCGCTACATCGCCACCTTCGAGCACACCCTCGCCGTGATGCAGACCCGCGAGGGGCTGCTGCGCACCGCCGAGGAGTACGTCCTCGACCTCGCCGCCGACGGCGTCGTCTACGGCGAGGTCCGCTACGCCCCCGAGCTGATGCTGAAGGGCGGCCTCACCCTCGCCGAGGTCGTCGAGACCGTCCAGGAGGGACTGGCGGGCGGCATGGCCAAGGCGGCCGCCGCCGGCACCCCGGTCCGCGTCGGCACCCTGCTGTGCGGGATGCGCATGTTCGACCGCACCCGCGAGACGGCCGACCTCGCGGTCGCCTACCGGGACGCGGGCGTCGTCGGCTTCGACATCGCGGGCGCCGAGGACGGCTTCCCGCCCGCCGACCACCTGGACGCCTTCGCGCACCTGCGCCGCGAGAACGTGCCCTTCACCATCCACGCCGGCGAGGCGCACGGTCTGCCCAGCATCCACCAGGCGATCCAGGTGTGCGGCGCGCAGCGCATCGGGCACGGGGTGCGCATCACCGACGACATCCCCGACCTCGCGGCCGGCAAGCTGGGCCGCCTCGCGGGCTGGATCCGCGACCGCCGGATCGCCCTGGAGATGTGCCCGACCTCCAATCTCCAGACCGGCGCCGCCACCTCGATCGCCGAGCACCCCGTGACGGCGCTCAAGGACCTCGGCTTCCGCGTCACCGTCAACACCGACAACCGCCTCGTGTCGGGCACGACGATGACCCGCGAGATGTCCCTGCTCGTCGAGGAGGCGGGCTGGACGGTCGAGGACCTCCGCACGGTCACCGTGAACGCGGTGAAGAGCGCCTTCATCCCGTTCGACGAGCGCAGGGCTCTCATCGAGGACGTCGTCCTGCCGGGTTACGCCGCGGCGCTCTGAACCAGTCCGCGCGCATAGGCGGCCTGTCCGACGTGCTGGAGATCGTCGGACAGGACGCTGACCAGGCGCGCGCCCAGCGTGACCGGCGGGTCCCAGTTCTCGTCGACGATGCGCTCCAGGTCCTTCGCGGCCAGGGAGCGCAGGGCCGTGAGCGTCTGTTCGTGCACGGCGTCGTAGTAGCCGGTGAGCAGCTCCGCCGAGTCGACCCGGACCCGTGCGACCTCGGCCGCGCTGTGCCCGTACCCGGTGTCCTCGGGTGGCAGCCCGAGGCCGAACCGCTTCTCCCACTCCGCGGTGAGCCACACCTGGTCGAGCCCGAAGGCGTCCGCCACGTGGTCGTCCTGGACGCGGGTGAGATGCCAGACGAGCCAGGCGACGGAGTTGGCGCCGTCGGCGGGGCGGGCGTTCAGGCCGTCGGGGTCCAGGCCCTCGACGGCGGAGTGGACTTCTTCCCTGATGCGGCCGTAGCCCTCGATGAGGATGTCCTTCGCGTGCATGCGTCCACCATCGCGCAGTCCGCCGTCACACGCTCCCCGTTTCGAGCAGCCCCATCAGCGCCCGCGCCGCCGGGCTGGTGGCCTGCGCGGGCGGCAGCAGGGCGATGGTCTCGTACGCCGCCTCGTCGCCGTCCTCCAACGGGAGCGAGGTCAGCGAGGCCCGCTTGTGCCGGAAGTGCCGCGGCACGACCGCGATGCCGAGGTCCTCGTCCAGCAGGTCCAGCAGACCGTGCACGTCGTTCACCTCCAGCGCGACGGTCCGCCGCACGCCGGCCGCGGCGAAGGCCGCGTCCGTGACGCGGCGCGGACCCCAGTCGGGGTGGAAGTCGACGAAGACCTCGTCGGCCAGGTCGTGCGGGGACCGCACCGCGCCGGCCGTCGCGAGGCGGTGGCCGGGGTGGCACAGCACCGTCATCGGCTCGCCGGCCAGCGACACCGACCGCAGCTGGTCGGTGTCGTCCTGCGTCCGGTAGGCGAAGGCCAGGTCGAGCCGCCCGGCCCCGACCTCCTCGGCCAGCTCGCCCGAGCCCGCCTGCCGCAGCCTGATCTCCACGTCCGGGTGCCGGCGCCGGAACGCCGCGAGCAGCCCCGCCACCGGCACCCCGGCGATGCACTGCTCTGCCCCCAGCGACAGCGTGCCGCGCAGGACGCCCTGCACCGCGGCGACCGCCTCGTGCGCCGAGCGGACCTGCGCCAGGATGCGCTCCGCCTCGCCCAGGAGCGCCCGGCCGGCCTCAGTCAGCGTCACACTGCGGGTCGTGCGCACGAACAGCGGCGCCCGAAGCTCGCGCTCCAGGGCCCGGATGGACGCCGAGAGGCCGGACTGGGAGACCAGCAGCCGTTCCGCCGCCCGGGTGAAGTGCTGGTCCTCGGCGACCGCCACGAAGTGCTGGAGATGACGCAGTTCCATGACTCAGAAGCGTAACCGCACAATCCCATCGGATTCTTCTGTTGGACCACTGCCCGCAGGTCACGACAGAGTGGGAGACGGTTCCGCCCAAGCCCCGTACCCCGGGTGCCAACCCCTCTGGAGTCGCGTTGTACACCGCACACCCCGACCGCTACGCGGACATGCCCTACCGGCGCACCGGACGCAGCGGTCTGAAGCTCCCCGCGCTCTCGCTCGGCCTGTGGCACAACTTCGGCCCGGACCGTCCCGTCGAGACCCAGCGCGCCATCCTGCGCCGCGCCTTCGACCTCGGCGTCACCCACTTCGACCTCGCCAACAACTACGGCCCCCCGCCCGGCTCCGCCGAGTCCGCCCTCGGCGAGGCGCTCAAGGCCGACTTCGCGCCGTACCGCGACGAGCTGGTCATCTCCACCAAGGCCGGCTACCTGATGTGGCCGGGCCCGTACGGCGAGTGGGGCTCGCGCAAGTACGTGCTGTCCTCCCTCGACCAGAGCCTGAACCGGATGGGCCTGGACTACGTCGACATCTTCTACTCGCACCGCCCCGACCCGGAGACTCCCCTGGAGGAGACGATGGGCGCCCTGCACACCGCGGTGCAGCAGGGCAAGGCGCTGTACGTCGGCGTCTCCAACTACTCGCCCGAGCAGACCCGCGAGGCCGCGCGCATCCTCGCCGAGCTGGGCACCCCGCTGCTGATCCACCAGCCGCGCTACTCCATGCTGGACCGCCGTCCCGAGACCAGCGGCCTCCTGGACACCCTCGACGAGCTCCAGGTCGGCTCCATCGCCTACTCCCCGCTGGAGCAGGGCCTGCTGACCGGCCGCTACCTCGACGGCATCCCCGAGGACTCGCGCGCCGCGAGCGACAGCCCCTTCCTGAACTCCGACGCCCTCACCGGGGAACTGGTCGGCAAGCTGCGCGAGCTGAACGAGATCGCGGGGTCCCGCGGCCAGTCGCTCGCCCAGATGGCCCTCGCCTGGGTCCTGCGTGAGGGCCGGGTGACGTCCGCGCTGGTGGGCGCGAGCAGCCCGGGGCAGCTGGAGGACAGCGTGTCGGCGATCGGGAACCTCGCCTTCGGCGCCGACGAGCTGACCCGGATCGACAAGATCGTCGCGCGGTAGGGCGTTCAGCCGAGCCGCTCCTCCAGCCGGACCGTGACCGTGTCGCCCTCCGCCTTGCCGACGGCCCGGCGGAGGGCGGCCTTCACCGGCAGCTTGTGCGTGCCGTCGCCCAGCGCCATGAAGGAGCTGCGGAACGGGTGCCCGTCGAGAGTGCCGCGGACCTTGACCAGTCCGCGCGTGCCGAAGAACTCGGCGGACTTCGGCCAGACCACATAGGTCCAGCCACCCTTGTTCGGGCTCTTGCGCAGCGTGGCGGTGAATTCCTCGTCGAGATCCCGGTTCGTGGTCATGACGGCTTCGCTCCCAGGGGTGTCGGTGGCCCGTTTCCCGGTGGACTCCCGGGGGCGGCGGAACTCATCGCCCGCACCGCGGCCGGTCACACCCCCGCGGGGACCCGGTCCAGGAAGCCGAGCACGGCCCTGATCCGCCCCTCGGCGTCCAGCGTGACCACGTCGGACCCGGCCACGGGTGCCGAGCCGTCGGCCTCGCTCACCAGCTCCCAGGAGAAGCGCGCCGTGTCGTGGTGCCCGTCGACGGTGCCCGAGGGACGGAACACGAAGCCGGGGAACTGCGCGTGCACCGCCGCGATCACGGCCGCGATCTGCTCGTGGCCGCGGGCGTCGGCCAGCGGGTCGGTGTAGCTGCCGTCATTGGTCCAGGCCGCGGCGACCGCCTGGGCCACGGCGTCCGGCCCGGCGTTCCAGGCCTGGAAGTAGCGGGTGACGGCGTCCTCGAAACGGGTGGTGGGAGCGGACACGATGATCGACCTCCATCGAGACGGTGTGTGCTGGTCAGCAACCGGGTGCCGGCAGCGGCGACCCGATGACGCAACCCTGCCCGCGGCTGTCGCCGCCGTCGATTACCCCGGGGGTCATGCCCGTCTCCCTCGGAGGTGGCGGGAGACGCCGGTGCCGGGCCGGTGGAGGCGGGGCCGCCCGCCGTAGGGTTTCGGCCACCAATGACCGTGAATATGCCAGGAGACTGGCCGGAAATTCATGGTGACAGTGGTTCAGCACTGAACATACTCACCTCTAGGGCGTCTCACACCATGCGACAACGTCCTCACGCACCGCACACGAGTCACGCGGGCGCCGGCCCGACCGGCCGGCGGGCCGGGCGACGGGGAGGGGAGCAGTGCACGACGAGTTCCTGTGCCATGTCACCGCCTACGGCGTCTGTGACGGCCGGCGCATCGGCGTCCCCCTCGGCACCTACCGCGCCCCCACCCTCGCCCTCGCCCTGTGGTGGCTGCGCGACCGTGCGTCCTGGATCGCCGAACGACTCGACCCGCAGCCCGACAGCCCCCACTTACCCCGCGGCGCCCTGACTCCGGTCGCCGACGACGCACCCGACGTTTCGCGCGTGCTGCGCACCTGGTGCGCCGACGACGTACAACAGGAGCTGGTCGCCGACGAGTTGGCGGCAGGGCGCCTGGTGCGCGTCGCCACCAGTGACGACACCACCGAGTACGAGCTCATGGCCGAGTCCGTGGACGCGCTGCGCATGCAGCGGGCCTCTCCGCCCCTGGTCGTCCCCGTCGCCTGAACCGGGCCTCAGACCTCGCGGCCTCACTTCCGGGACGGTGCCTCCCGGTCGGCCCGCCGGGCCGCCCACCGCGCGAGCGACGCGCCGAGGAATCCCGTGACCAGCCCCCACAGCAGGGCGAGACCGACCGCGCTCCGCAGCCGCGGCCGCAGGAACAGCTCCCCGGCGAGCCCGCCGGCCAGGTCGCCGATGCCGAGCACCGACAGACCGTAGTGCGCGGAGATCCGCCCCACGAGCGTGATCATGAGGACCGTGAGCGCCAGCCCCACGGCCATGTGCAGGGAGTGCACCCAGGCCGGTGTCCCGGCCGGAGCGCGGGACGCCAGCAGGAATCCGGCCGCCAGGAGCAGGACCGCCGCGGCGACCAGGAGCCACCACCACCGCCCGTCGTGCTCGGCGAGCGTCCCGAGGTTCAGCGTCGACATGTCCGGCGTGCGCAGCACCTCGTCCAGGACGTGCGGCATGGGCAGGCCGAACGGCCCCTCGACCCGCCCCTCCCAGGTGGCGCCCAGACCGATCGTCAGCGCCGGCCACGCCAGGTTCGGCAGGCCGAGCAGCAGCACCGCGAACGTGTCCGCCGGGTGCCCCCGCGTCCCGGCGACGACCAGCCCGACGACACCGCCGACGACCACGTACGCGAGCAGCAGGGCGGTCATCGCGTACGCCGTCGGCCGCACCGAGGGCAGATGGCGCAGCAGCCGTCCGGGCAGCGGCGCCCCGCGCGAGACCAGCAGGGCCAGCAGGAGCACTCCCGCCAGCCACAGCAGTCCGAAGAGGACGGTCAGCGGCACGTCCGTGGTGAACCCGACCGTCGGCCTGACGCCGAAGAGGTCGCCGAGGTCGCTCAGCACCCCTTCGCCGAGGGACACCTCGAAGGTCTGCCGCGCCGCGAAGGCCAGTCCGAGCAGGGCGAGCAGCCACAGGACGGCGATCCGGCCCGCCCAGCCGGCCAGCTCGGCCGCGGAGGCCACGGCCCGGCGACGCAGCGGCCGCAGGAAACCCAGCGCGATCACCAGCGCCCCGGTCAGGGTGACGGACAGCGGCATGACGGTCAGTCCGGCATCGGTGTCCGCGAACCCTCCGGCGTTCCCGGACAGCTCCAGGGCCCCGCCCACGGCGGTGACGACGGTCGCCGTGACGACCCGGGGGAAGGCGTTGTCGGGCAGGTCCGCGGCGCCGGCCGCCCACAGTCCGAGCGCGGCCACGACCCCCATGGCGATCAGCCCGGCCAGCACCACCCCCAGCGCCTGGAGCCAGCCGTGCGCGGCGACTGCCGAACCGGGGGGACCGGAGGGGGTTGGCGAACTCACGCTGCCACGCTAAGCAGCGGCCGCCGGTCCCGCCCGCCCGACACGGCCGTCCGCGCCGGGCCCGTACCCGCGACGGTGACGCGGCGGAGCCGGACGGCGCGGAGCCCCGATAAGCGGTTGCCCCACGGCGACGGCGGTGGATGCAATGACCGCCGAGCGGCCGGGCGACCGGCGACCGGCGCGTCACAGGGGAGACATCGGCACATGCGTACACCAACCTCGTCGCCCCCGGACCGGCCCCGCGGAGCCCGCGTGCGGATCGGCGCTCTCGTGCCGCTGAGCCGGCCCGGCTGGACCGAGGCGGGCCACCACCTGCTCGCCGGGCTGCGACTGGGCGTGCGCGAGGTCAACGACTCCGGGGGGATCGCCGGCCGACCGCTCGAACTGGTGGTCAGGGACACCGCGGCGGACCCGGACAGGGCCGCGGCGGCCGTGGACGAACTCGCGGGCCTGGGCGTGGCCGCCCTCGCGGGGGAGTACCACAGCGTCGTCGCCCGCGCCGCGGCCGCACGGGCCGACGCCCTCGGCCTGCCGTTCCTCTGCTCCTCCGCCGTGCTGGACGCGCTCACCGAACGCGCGACACCCTGGGTGGCGCGCCTCGCCCCGGCGCAGTCCCACGGCTGGCGCACCTACGCGGACTTCCTCCTCGGTGCCGGCCACCGCCGGATCGCCGTGGCGGCCGAACCGAGCGTCTACTGGGCGTCCGGCGCTCGCCTTCTGCGGGACCACCTCGCGCCCCGCGGCGGCACCGTCATCGACCTCGACGCGCGTACGCTCGCCCCCGCCGCGGTGTGCGACGGACTCGTCGAGGGCCGGCCCACGGCGCTCCTGCTGCTGGTCGGCCACCCCGAGCCGGCGGTGTCCCTCGTCCGGGCCGTCCGCCGGGACCCGCGTCTCGGCGAGGTCCTGATCGGCGCTCCGGCCGGGCAGCCGGAGTTCGCGCGGTGGGGTGCCGCGCTGGGCCGCGAGGGCGCCGCGGTCCCGTTCCTGCGCTACCTGCCCGAACGGCTCGGCCCGCTCGGCACCAGGGTCGAGGCCGCCCTGCGCGAGCGGCTGGACGAGGCGCCCTCCTTCGTCGCCTTCGAGGGCTACGACACCGTGGCGGTCCTAGCCGAGGTGTTGCGTACCCGCGGCGCGGACCGGTCGGGCACCGCCGGAGCCTGGCCGCACGTCGCGGTCGAGGGCACCCGGGGACCGATCCGGTTCTCCCGTGCGCCGGGCATCAGCGTGTGGCAGTGGTCCTGGGCGCCGGTCCAGGTCGTGGACCGCGACCCGGCAGACCCCGGCCGCTTCCGGGTCCTGCACACCGGCTGAGAGGGGGAGCGAGCGGAGACCGTGGGGCGGTGGTGCGCGGGCGGGCCGGAGAGCGCGAAGGCCCGCGGGGCGGTGGCGGGAGGCGCCTCGCCGTGCTTCCGTGCGGTCTCAGCCCTCCCGGACGACGAGGGCGTGGTCGCCCAGTCCCAGCAGGCGGTCCGCAGCCACCTCGCCCCGCGTGGTGAAGACCGCGAGGATCCGGCCCGTCTCGGGCACGAACGCCACGTCGAGCACCGTGCCGTGCCCGGCGCCCGCATCCGTCAGGACCTGCCGGCCCAGCAACTCGTGGCGGTGCGGGACCGATGCGGGGGCCGCGGCGGAGCGGACCCGGACGGCGCCCGGGCCGACCGTCCGCACCACGTCCCACGGCAGTGCGGTCCCCTTGCGGAAGAGACCGCCCCGCAGACGGACGTGGCTCACCGCGCCGGAGGCGATGTCGACGGTCAGGGACGCCACCGTCCCGAGCGGCCCCGCCCCGGCCGCCGGCACCACCGGCAGCCCCCGCACCTCGGTGAAGAGCATCACGGCAGCGCACCCCTCCGCCGGCCGGTGGCCTCGGCGACCACGGCGGTGAGCCCCGGGAGGTCGTCGGCGACATGCCGGACCGCGGCCCGGGGCAGGACCAGGGCCCGGCCGGCCACCGTCAGCGTCTCGCCGCGCGGCACGTACAGCCGGCACCGGTGCCGGGTGGGGCCCGGGGCGAAGCCCTTGCTCGCGGCCACCCGGAAGCCCACGACCCGCCCGCCGGTGCCGCCCTCCACCACGACGTCCAGCACCGTGCCGATCTCGGCACCCGTGTCCGTCATCACGGGCGCCCCCACCACCCGGGCCCGCAGGGTCGGCCGGTGCGCCAGCGCGGCGGCGCCCACCAGCGCCCGCCGGTCGCGGATCATCACCGCGTCATGGCCCAGCGCGTACACGCACGACCAGGGCAGACCCTCCTTCAGGGGCCCGGACAACAGACCGCGGCCGGTCAGTGTGAAACCGGTGATCCGGCTCGCGGCGTCGTCGCATACGGTGTCCTTGACATGGGCGACGGCGTCGCCGCCGAGGGTGACCACCGGCCGGGTGGTGAGGCTTCGTGCGGTCATCAGTTCGTCCATCGCACACCCTTCCCGTACCTCCGGGTGCCCCGCGACACTGTGACAATGCCCGCAGTGTGAAGACGTGAGGACTGCGAGGCCGGGCTCGGGGTACGAGGGCAGGTGCAGCAGCGTCCGGCCAGTCCGGCTTCGAGAGAGAAACGCATGACCGAGTTCCTGGACGGGGCAGTGATACCGACTGGTTTCGACGTACCCGTTGACCCGCTGAGGCAGGCGGCGCACTACTCCGGCGAGCCGGGATGCATCGCGCAGGCACGTGCCTTCGCCTCGCTGTTCCTGGAGCAGCTGAGGACCGAGTGGTGCGCCACGATCGGCCCCCGTGCCGACGGCGCGGTCCTGCTGGTGGTGAGCGAGCTGATCACCAACGCGGACCGTCACAGCAAGGGCCCGTACATCCTGGAACTCGAGGGCACCGACGCCACCGTGGCGGTGACCGTCTACGACAGCAGCGGCGCCGTTCCCGAACGCTTCCCGCGTGACCCCGAGCGTGTCGGCCGGCACGGACTGGAGATCGTCCACGCCCTGGCGGAGGCGGTCGTCGTCGAACACGTGCCCGTCGGCAAGCGGGTACGAGCGACGATTCCCCTCACCGAGGCCTGAGCGCGCCGCCCCACCTCCGCGTGTGGGGCGACCTCCGCGACCTCCGCGACCTCCGTCGGCTCCGCGGCCTCGGCGTCTTTTCGTCCGCCGCCTCCGGCGTCAGGCGCAGCCCAGCTCGCCCAGCATGCCCTCGCGCAGCCGCGTGATGATCCGCTTGATCAGCCGCGACACGTGCATCTGCGAGCAGCCGAGCCGCTCACCGATCTCCGCCTGCGTGGCCTCCTCCACGAACCGCATGTGGATGATCTGCCGGTCGCGCTCACTCAGCTCGGCCATCAGCGGCGCGAGCGAGTGGAAGTCCTCGACGAGTCGCAGCCCGTCCTCCTCGACGCCGATGAAGTCGGCCAGGACCGACTCGCCACCCTCGGGACCGTCCCCGGTCAGCGCCGCGTCCAGCGAGGACGAGTTGTAGCCGTTGGAGGCGATCTGGCCCTCGACGACCTCGCTCTCGCTGATGTTCATCAGCGTGGCGAGCTCCGCGACCGTGGGTTCCCGGTCCAGCCGGGAGGACAGCTCCTCGCGGGCCTTGGCCAGTTCCACCCGCAGCTCCTGGAGGCGCCGCGGCACGTGCACGGCCCAGGTGGTGTCACGGAAGAAGCGCTTGATCTCGCCGACGATGTACGGCAGCGCGAAGGAGGTGAACTCGACCTCGCGCGACAGCTCGAACCGGTCGATCGCCTTGATCAGGCCGATCATGCCGGTCTGGACGATGTCGTCCATGTCGTCCCCGCGCCCGCGGAAGCGGCCGGCGGCGAACCGCACGAGCGACATGTTCATCTCGATCAGGGTGTTGCGCGCGTACTGGTACTCGTGGGTGCCCTCTTCGAGCTCCGTCAGGCGCTGGAAGAACTGGCGGGAGAGCTGCCGTGCGTCACGCGGAGCCACGGCGCGCGGGTCCACCACGCCCAGCAGTGCTCCGTCACCCGTCCTGCTCCCGGTTGTCTCCCCGACGACCTGTGCTTTCGGCCGGATCACGGCGGTCTCCATTACCTCTCCCACGAAAGTCACGGTTCGACGTCTCTCCCTAGGCGCTTCCCGCTTGCGGGTACCCGGGGCGCGGCGGCACATGCCCCCGTGTTTCACGGGTGGCCGAAAAACGGTGCCACGGCGTCTCGACGTGATCTGTCACTCTTCAGGGTAGTCCCGTCCACAGCGAGTGGCACCCGCGGATTTCCCTCTGGGCGCAATGCCGGCCCCTTCCGTCGCGCGGCCCCGCTCCTAGGCTGAGGACGTGACCAGCCATGTGCCGAACGAAGCCCGTGTCATCGCCCTGCGCCCGCAGCCCGCGCGCCCAGGAGCCCGCCCCGCCGCCAGGGAGCCCTTGTGGCGCGATCTGGTCGGGGACGTCCTGCGCCGTGAGCGTCTCGCCCAGGAGCGCACCCTGAAGGAGGTCGCGGAGAGCGCCCGGATCTCGATTCCGTACCTGTCGGAGGTGGAGCGCGGACGCAAGGAGGCGTCGTCCGAGGTGCTGGCCGCCGCGGCGGGCGCCCTCGGACTGGGTCTCGGTGATCTGCTCGCCCGGGCCCAGGGGGAGCTGGTCCGCCTCACCTCGCGGCACACCGGCACGAGCCGGGCCCGCGGTACCTCCGCCGCCCGGCGCGACGGGATGTGCCTGGCGGCCTGACCGCCGTACGGGCCGGCGTCCCGCGGACGCCGGCCCGGCCTTTCACACCCGCGCCAGGCGCCGGCCGAGCACCTCGTCGGCCAGCCCGTAGGCCACGGCCTCCTCGGCGGTGAAGACCTTGTCGCGGTCCATGTCGGCGCGCAGCGTCGTCACGTCGTGACGCGTGTGGCGGGCCAGCACCTCCTCGACCTGGGCGCGGATGCGCACCATCTCCTTGGCCTGCAGCGCCAGATCGGAGACCGTGCCCTGCCGTCCGCCGCTGGCCGGCTGTCCGAGCAGGACCCGCGCGTGCTCCAGCACGAACCGCCGTCCCGGGTCCCCGCCGGCCAGCAGCACCGCCGCCGTGGAGGCCGCCTGCCCGACGCAGAACGTGGAGATCGGCGCCTGCACGAACGTCATGGTGTCGTAGATCGCCATCAGCGACGTGAACGAGCCGCCGGGGGAGTTGATGTAGATCGCGATCTCGCTCTCCGGGGCCGACGACTCCAGGTGGAGGAGTTGCGCGATCACGACGTTGGCGACACCGTCGTCGATCTCGGTCCCCAGGAAGATGATCCGCTCCGACAGCAGCCGGCTGAACACGTCGTAGGAGCGCTCGCCCTGCGGGGTCCGCTCGACGACGCTCGGAATCGTGTAGCTCCCCATGTCACAGCCCCATCCGTCGCCTGGTGGCGGCCGGGCGCACGTCCGCGAGGGACTGGACGACCTGGTCCACCATGCCGTACTCCTTGGCCTCCTCGGCCGTGAACCAGCGGTCGCGGTCCCCGTCCCGGGAGATGGTCTCCGGGCTCTGGCCGGTGTGCTCCGCGGTGATCCGCTCGATGGTGCGCTTGGTGAACTCCAGGTTGTCGGCCTGGATCTCGATGTCGGCGGTGGTCCCGACGATGCCCGCCGACGGCTGGTGCATCATGATCCGCGCGTTGGGCAGGGCGTGCCGCTTGCCCGCCGCACCGACGCTCAGCAGGAACTGCCCCATGCTGGCGGCGAACCCCATGGCGAGCGTCGAGACGTCGTTCGGGATCAGCCGCATCGTGTCGTAGATGGCGAGCCCCGCGTGCACGGAGCCGCCGGGGCTGTTGATGTAGAGGCTGATGTCGGTGCGCGGGTCCTCCGCCGACAGGATCAGCAGCTGGGCGCAGACCCGGTTCGCGGAGACCTCGTCGACCTGGGTGCCCAGCAGCACGATCCGCTGCGTCAGCAGCTGTGCGGCCAGGTGGTCGTCGAAGCGGGTCGCGGGGGTGTCGCCCTCCTCCGCCCGGGGCAGGGCGGCCGGGGCGCGGCCGGTGATGAGTGGAGACATCGGCGCTCCTTGTCGAGTCGTCGAGTGAGCCGTACGCGGCCGGGATGCCGCTGTCCCTCCACTCTTGGCCCGCCACGGCCCCCCGCACGGATTTCTCTGCCCGCGGCAGATTCGCCACGAGCAGACCCCTCCCGCCGTCAGGAGCGGATCGTTCCCGCCGTCACGGGCAGCACACCCCGCCAGCGCACTCCCGCCGTCCGGATCGGTGGCGGCCGACCGATGAGTTCTCCAGCCCGCGCCGGTCGACAGTGGTGACCGCGTTCGCACGCCCAGGAGGTCCGCATGGACACCGACGGATTCACCACGTGTCTCTGGTTCGACGGCCGGGCGGAGGAGGCCGCCCGCTTCTACGTCTCCCTCTTCGAGAACTCCGGCCTCGGCGCCGTCACCTACTACCCCGAGGGGGCGCACCAGCCCGCCGGCAACGTGCTCACCGTCGACTTCACGGCCAACGGCCAGAAGTTCGTCGCGCTCAACGGCGGCCCGATGTTCACGTTCAACGAGGCCGTCTCCTTCCAGATCACCTGCCACGACCAGAAGGAGGTCGACCACTACTGGACCGCGCTCACCGAGGACGGCGGCGAGGAGGGGCCCTGCGGCTGGGTCAAGGACAGGTTCGGCGTGTCCTGGCAGGTCGTCCCGGCGCGGCTGGAGGAGATGTTCCGCGACCCGGACGCCGCGAAGGCCGCGCGCGCCAACCGGGCCATGATGTCGATGCGCAAGCTCGACATCGCCGCACTGGAGAAGGCGTACGCAGGGGAGTGAGCCCGCCGCCGCGCGGAGGCGGAAGGGGATGACCAGCGTGAGAGGACGAGCGTGAGAGGGCGAGCGCCCCACGATCCGGACCATTCACCCCGACGTACGGGAGGCGGCGGTCATGGCCGTCCGACCTGAAGGAACCCCCTGCTGGGCCGACGCGATGTTCGGCGACCTCGAGGGAGCCAAGCGCTTCTACGGCGACATCCTCGGCTGGACCTTCGGCGAGTCGTCGTCGGAGTACGGCAACTACACGCAGTGCTACGCCGACGGCAAGGCGGTCGCGGCCGTGGTGCCGCCCATGCCCGGCCGGGAGGAGCAGGCGCAGTGGTGCCTCTACTTCGCCTCCCCCGACGCCGCGGCGACCGCCGGGCGTATCCGCGAGGCGGGCGGCGAGATCGTCATGGAGCCGATGCGGGTCGACGACTTCGGCACCATGTGCCTGGCGCGTGATCCGTCGGGCGTCGTCTTCGGGATCTGGCAGGGCGGCACCCACGAGGGCTTCGAGGCGACGGCGGAGCCGGGTGCGTACTGCTGGGCCGAGGTGTTCACCCGCGAGCCCGGCACGTCGGACGGCTTCTTCCCGGCCGTCTTCTCCTACACGGCGAAGCAGATGGAGGACGACGGGGTGGACTTCCGCCTCTTCGACCTGGGCGAGGACACCGTCCTCGGCCGGATGGCCATGACGGACGACTTCCCGCCCGAGGTGCCGCCCCACATCAACGTCTGCTTCACCGTCGCCGACTGCGACCACGCCGTGGCCCGCGCCACCGCGCTCGGCGGGGTCCTGCGGTCCGGGCCGATGGACTCTCCCTTCGGCCGGTTCGCCATGCTCGGCGACCCCCAGGGCGCCACCTTCTCGGTGATCGACCTCACGAAGCCGGAAGGGGAGATGCCGAAGGTCACGGACGTCTCCTGAACCCCGTCCGGGCGACCCCCCGCGCCATGGCATGATCGGACGCATGCGTGAACGTGTGGTGGCCGCGTGCGACGGGGCTTCGAAGGGGAACCCGGGTCCGGCCGGCTGGGCCTGGGTGGTCGCCGACGCGGGCGAGGTCCCGGTCCGCTGGGAGGCGGGCCCGCTCGGCCGGGCCACCAACAACGTCGCCGAACTCACGGCGCTGGAGCGCCTGCTGGCGTCGACCGACCCGGACGTGCCGCTCGAGGTCCGCATGGACTCGCAGTACGCGATGAAGGCCGTCACCACCTGGCTGCCCGGCTGGAAACGCAACGGCTGGAAGACGTCCGCCGGCAAGCCGGTCGCCAACCAGGAACTGGTCGTGCGCATCGACGAGCTGCTCGACGGCCGCTCGGTCGACTTCCGCTACGTGCCCGCCCACCAGGTGGACGGCGACCGCCTCAACGACTTCGCCGACCGCGCCGCCAGCCAGGCCGCCGTCGTCCAGAAGCCGGCGGGCAGTGGCCTCGGGTCCCCGGAGCCGCCGCCCGCCCCCGACGCGCCCGCCGCCAAGAAGGCACCGCGCCGGGGCGCGTCCACGGCCCGCAAGAGCGGCGGCGCCTCCGCGCGCACCCTCAAGGCCAAGTTCCCGGGGCGGTGCCTCTGCGGCCGCTCCTACGCCGCCGGGGAACCCATCGCCAAGAACGACCAGGGCTGGGGCCACCCCGAGTGCCGCACGGCGGCGGCCGGCTAGCACCGGGCCCCGCACCCCACCGCGCGCACCCCCGAGTCGTTCCCGGCGGGGCCACCGCACGGGTCGTCGCCGTGCGTCACCGCCGCCCGCCGTCGCGTCCTCCCCGGCAGTGCGTCCGCCTGCTAACCTGCCACGCCATATGACCGTTTTGATGGCATTCCAGGGGTGAGTGTGAAGGTCGCATGCGTCGGTGGCGGACCCGCCGGCCTGTATCTGTCGATCCTGCTGAAGGTGCAGGACCCCTCCCACGACATCACCGTGTACGAACGCAACCCGGAGGGCTCCACCTACGGCTGGGGCGTGACCTACTGGCGGGGTCTCCTCGACCGGCTCCACGCACACGACCCCGAGTCCGCGCGCGCCGTCGAGGAGCACTCCGTGCGCTGGCGGGACGGTGTCGCCCACGTGGACGGCGAGCAGGCCCGCCACCGCGGCGACGAGGGCTTCGGCATCGGCCGCCACCGGCTCCTGGAGATCCTCGCCGCCCGAGCCCGGTCCCTCGGCGTGCGGCTGGAGTTCGACCTGGAGGTCGACGCCGCAGACCTGCCCCCCGCCGACCTCGTCGTGGCCGCAGACGGCGTGGGCAGCGCCCTGCGCACCCGGCATGCCGGTCACTTCGGCACCGAGGCCCGGGCCGGGCGCAACCACTACGCCTGGCTCGGCACCACCAAGGTCTTCGACGCCTTCACCTTCGCGTTCACCGAGACCGACCACGGCTGGATCTGGGCGTACGGCTACGGCTACGGCCCCGAGGGCAGCACCTGCGTCGTCGAGTGCGCGCCCGAGACCTGGACCGGCCTGGGGCTGGACCGCGCCGACGAGGCCGAAGCCCTGACCGTGCTGGAGAAGCTCTTCGCCGACGTCCTGGACGGCCACCCCCTCACCGGGCGGTCAGCGGCCGGCGCCGGCGGCGCGTGGCCCACCTTCCGCACCCTCACCAACCGCACCTGGTACCGCGACAACCTCGTCCTGCTCGGCGACGCCGCGCACACCACGCACTACTCCATCGGCGCCGGCACCACGCTCGCCCTGGAGGACGCCATGGCCCTGTCCGCCGCCCTGCGCGAACGGGCGACCCTCCCGCAGGCGCTCGCCCACTACGAGCGGGAACGCAGGGAGGCCCTGCTCCCGGTGCAGAGCGCGGCCCGGCACAGCGCGCAGTGGTACGAGAACCTGCCCCGCTACATCGGCCTCCCCCCGGAGCAGATGTTCGCCCTGCTCGGCCAGCGCCACTCGCCCCTGCTGCCGTACGTCCCGCCCCGGCTCTACCACCGGCTCGACCGGGCGGCCGGCCGGCTGGAGGCGCTGCGCCGGCTCAAGCGCTGGCTGGGACCCAGGATCGCGCGCACGGTCCAGGCCCGGAGACTCGCCGCGAGTCCGGCGGCAGGTCCCGGCGCGGTGCGGGAGCGCTCCGGGTGACAGACTGTCGCCATGGACGAGCGCACTTTCGACAGGTCGGATCAGCACGCCTCGGTGGTCGGACTCGGCACCTGGCAACTGGGCGCCGACTGGGGGGACGTCGACGACAAGGAAGCCCTCGCGGTGCTGGAGGCGGCCGCCGAGTCCGGGGTGACGTTCTTCGACACCGCGGACGTCTACGGTGACGGGCGCAGCGAGGAGACGATCGCCGGGTTCCTGCGCGGCCGGCCCGACCTGCACGTGCTGATCGCCACCAAGATGGGCCGCCGGGTCGAGCAGATCCCGCAGAACTACGTACTCGACAACTTCCGGGAGTGGAACGACCGCTCCCGGCGCAACCTCGGCGTGGACGTCCTCGACCTGGTGCAGCTGCACTGCCCGCCGACCCCCGTCTACTCCAGCGACGAGGTGTTCGACGCCCTGGACGCCCTCGTCGAGGAGGAGCGCATCGCCGCGTACGGCGTCAGCGTGGAGACCTGCGCCGAGGCGCTGACCGCGATCGCCCGGCCGAACGTGGCGAGCGTGCAGATCATCCTGAACCCGTTCCGGATGAAGCCCCTGCGCGAGGTGCTGCCGGCCGCCCGGGAGGCGGGCGTCGGCATCATCGCCCGGGTGCCGCTGGCCTCCGGACTGCTGTCCGGCAAGTACACCAGGGACGCCGTCTTCGCGGCCAACGACCACCGCAACTTCAACCGGCACGGCGAGGCCTTCGACCAGGGCGAGACCTTCTCCGGTGTCGACTTCGCCACCGGAGTGGAGGCCGCCGCGGAGTTCGCCGCGCTCGCCCCCGAGGGGTACACCCCGGCCCAGCTGGCGCTGCGCTGGATCATCCAGCAGCCCGGCGTCACCACGGTGATCCCGGGAGCGCGTTCACCCGAACAGGCCCGCGCCAACACGGACGCGGCCCGGCTGCCGGAGCTGTCCGAGGAGACGCTCACGGCGATCCGCGACCTGTACGACCGGCGGGTCAGGGACCAGGTCGAGAGCCGCTGGTAGGCGTACCCGTCGCCCTCACGGCACCAGGAGCAGCTGCCGTTCCCGCTCCTGGTCGCCGGAGGCGGCCCCCTCGTTCCTCGTGCTGAAGGCGTGGGCCAGCGTCTTGCTCGCCGCCTCGACGGCCTGCGGCGAGCCCTGGACGGTGACCGATACCGGCTCCGACAGCGTGGTCCCGGCTGGCCGGTCGGCCGTGGCCGCCCGCGGCGCGTCCGGAGAGTCGAAGGTCGCGGTGCGCACCGTCGCCCGCTCGTCGCCCGGCAGGCCGTCGGGCGCGCCGAAGACCTCCTCCAGTGCGCGGACGATCGCCCGCGCGTCGTCGATGCCGCCACCGCTGAGCGTCACGGTGAGCTGTGTGTCGGACATGCTTCGCCCTTCCCCAGGAATCGCGTCGGTCCGGGCCCGTGTATCCGTGCGCTGATCACTCAAACCGGGCGCCGTCGCCCCGACCTGGAGCCTGAGGGTGGAGAACCCGGGAAGAGGGAAGGGAACGCAGGCCGCGGCAACCGGGAGGAACCGTGACGGACCAGGGCGCGACAGCGAACTCGGGTCGGCGCAGAGGGCGCGACGAGACCGAGGAGGAGCGGGCGGACCGCATGTGGACCGAGCTGATCCAGGAGGTCCGCGTCGCGCAGATGGGTGTGCAGATCCTGTTCGGCTTCCTGCTCACCGTCGTGTTCACCCCGAAGTACGACGACCTCTCGGACACCGACCAGATGATCTACCTGGTGACGGTCGTCCTCGGGGCGGTCACCACCGGCGCCCTGATCGGTCCGGTGTCCCTGCACCGCATCGTCGCCGGGCGGCGGGTGAAGCCCCATGCCGTGCGGTGGGCCTCCCGGCTCACCCTGCTCGGCCTGGTCCTGCTGCTCGCCACGACGACCGCCTCGCTCCTGCTGATCCTGCGCGTGGCGACCCACGACGGGTTCGTGCCCTATCTCGTGGCCGGGGTGGTGTTCTGGTACCTGGTGTGCTGGTTCGGCATCCCGTTGTGGACCCGGTACCGCCACACGACGCGCTGACTGCGCGTCACCCCTCGGCCATGACCTCCGCGAGGAAGTCGTCGACGCACACCTCTTCCTCCCCGGGCCGCACCACGGCGTGGGTCTCGCGCAGGAAGGCCTCGACGGCCGCCGCCCACAGGAACACCACGGCGTGGTGGCGGCCTCCGTCGGGCCGGGCGTCGCCGAGCAGTTCGATCCGCAGCTCGTCCCACAGGCCCCGTGACTCGGGCCGCAGTCGCACGTCGCCGACGCCGACCGGGCGGGTCAGCCCGTCGAGCACCATCTCCCGGTCCAGCGACCAGCGGGCGAGGACGCGCCCGTCGTGGCTGAAGACCACGGTGACGGCGAACGGGTCCGCGGAGTCGTAGCCGAGATGGGCGAGCACGGGGAAGCGGTCTGCGTCGCCCGCCTGGAGCTGCACGACCAGGGTCTTGTGCACGAGGGAATTCACGGCTGGGGCCTCCGGAGGACGGACGTGGAGCCCTCTAGTACCCCGCTCACCGGCAAGATGCTCACGCAGACGGGTGAATCGTGCCCCGGGGCTCAGGACCGGCCCAGGGCCTCGCGCAGCGCGGGCAGCAGCGTCTTCTCCGACCAGTCGAGGAAGGCGGGTTGCGTCTCGCCGCCGATCTGCACCAGGGCGACCTCGGTGAACCCGGCCTCGGCGTAGGGGCGCACGGCCTCCACGAACGCGTCCGGGTCGTCACCGCAGGGGATCGACTCGGCGACGTCGTCGGGGGTGACGAACTGGGTGGCCGCCTCGAAGGAATCCGGGTGGGGCAGTTCGGAGTTGACCTTCCAGCCGTTGCCGAACCAGCGGAACTGCGCGTGGGCGCGCTTGATCGCCGTGTCCCGGTCGGGATCGTAGGACACCGGCAGCTGGCCCACGCGCGGCTTGCCCGCACCGCCGTGCCGGTCGAAGGCCTCCAGCAGTGAGGACTTCGGCTCGGTGGCGATGACCAGGTCGGCGTGCTTCCCCGCGAGCGCGCAGGAGCGCTCGCCGGATACGGCGATGCCGATGGGCGGCGCGGTGTCCGGCAGGTCCCACAGCCGTGCCGACTCCACGTCGAAGTGCGTGCCGCGGTGGTTCACGTGGCGGCCCTCGAAGAGCCCCGTGATGATCTCCACCGCCTCTTCGAGCATCTCGTGCCGGACGTCGACCGACGGCCAGCCGCCTCCCACGACGTGCTCGTTGAGGTTCTCGCCCGAGCCGAGGCCGAGCCGGAACCGGCCCTCGGACAGCAACTGCAACGTCGCCGCCTTCTGCGCCACCACCGCGGGGTGGTAGCGGAAGGTCGGACACGTCACGTAGGTCATCAGCGGGATGCGCGAGGTCGCCTGGGCCGCCGCGCCCAGCACGGCCCAGGCGTAGGGCGAGTGACCCTGCGAGCGCAGCCACGGGAAGTAGTGGTCCGAGGTCACCGAGAAGTCGAAGCCCGCTTCCTCGGCCCGCACCAGATGGCCGACGAGCTCACGGGGGCCGGCCTGCTCGGTCATCATCGTGTATCCGATTTGCACCATGGGGCGCGAGTCCCCGCCCGGGCGCAGCGAAAACGGGGCGAAATACCGCGCGCGCCCGGTGCCCGCACCGCGAACCCGCCCCCGCACCGGGCGACGAGGTTCAGGACGGGGAGGGACGGCGCGCGTCCTCCCGGAACGTCTCCAGGAAGGCGGCGAGCGCCCGCTCGTTCCCGGCGTCGTCCCAGTCCTCGGCGGGCGTCGTCCAGCGCAGCGAGAAGCTCCGTCCGCCGCCGAGGAGGAAGCCGCGGCCGAAGGTGCGGATTCGGGTGCCGTCGGCCTCGGCGGTCCACTCCATGTCGGCCGCCTCACGTCCCCGGTACCTCGTCGCGCGGATCTCGCCGATCCGCCGGTAGTCCCCGGACCGCTCCAGACCGGGCTCGACGTCCTCGCGCCACACCGCCACGGGATCGGCGCCCGCCCGCTCGCTGTAGGTGACCGCGAGGGTGCGCGGGTCGCCGGACGCGCCCAGGACCACCCGGTAGGCCACGTCCGACACCCGGGAGGTGCTCAGCCGCCGCCAGTCCTCGGGCAGCGCGACGGAGAACCCCTCGGGTGCGTCGTAGCGGCGGAACCCGGCCGGCAGGGCGCCGCCCGGCCGCGAGGGGGAGGGGGTCGCACTCGGCCGGGGAGCGGGGGAGGAGGGGGCCGTGTCGTCCCCGGGCGGCGACACGGGGGCCGAAGGGCGCTGCCGGGGGCCGGTGCCGATGGCGGAGCCGTCACCCGAGCCGGGCAGGCCGTGGGTGACGGCGAGGACGGCCGCCGTGACCGCGACGACGGCCAGGGCGGTCCCCGCGAGCACCGTCCGCCGGCTCCACCCGCGGCCCGCGTACCGGGCGGCGGCGCACGCGCCCCGGAGCCGGGGGCGGGACGCCCCGCGCACGACCGGCTCGGGCTCCTCGGCCAGCGCCCGGGTGAGGGCCTCGCGCACCACCGGGCGGGTCAGCCGCTCCCGCGGGTCCTTCCGGAGCAGTCCCTGCACGGCCTGCGTGAGCGGACCGGCGCGCACGGGCGTGCGCAGCGGCAGCCGGTCCACGCCCCTCAGCGTCGCCTCGGGCCGCTCGCGGTCGCGGAACGGAGGGCGTCCCTCGACCATCGTGTAGAGGATCGCGCCCAGCGCCCAGAGATCGGCCGCCGGCCCGATCCGCTCGTCGCGCGCCTGCTCGGGCGAGGCGTACGAGGGTGCCGTGAGCCGGGGGGCGAGGGTGGCGCCGGCCAGGCCGAAGCCGGTGACGACGACCGAGCCCTCCTCGGCCACGAACACCTGCCC
Organism: Streptomyces sp. NPDC045956; assembly: GCF_056430705.1. NCBI lineage: Bacteria > Bacillati > Actinomycetota > Actinomycetes > Kitasatosporales > Streptomycetaceae > Streptomyces > Streptomyces sp. NPDC045956. Next base: position 494,630 of record NZ_JBWKKZ010000004.1, read on the forward strand.
CGGGCTCAGCTCGCCGTGTGTGACCCCCAGGTCGTGGGCCGCCTCCAGCACGTCCAGCAGGGCAAGGCCGATCCGTGCCGCCCGCGCGTAGCTGAAGGCGCCCTGCCCGGCCAGGAGTTCACCGAGCGGCACGCCGGCGACCCGTTCGGTCACCGTCCACAGGACGCCGTCCGTCACGACGGCGTCGGACACCGCGGCGATCCGCCCGGGGCACAGCGACCGCATGGTCTCGCCGGTGCGCACCACACGGCCGGTGGCCCGGCGGGCGGTCTGGGCCGCGTGGCCCTCCGGCAGCGCGATCTGCGTGACCAGGCACGGGCGGCCGGTCTCCGCGTCCACCCCGGACCAGCAGAGCCGGTTCGTCTCGCGGTGGACGACCTCCAGGAGGCGGTACCGCCCGGCGACCGATCCCTGTGTGGAGACGTGCGCCCTGCCCATGGCCACCCCTCGTTCGCACCGCCGGCTCTCGGCTTGCCCAGCAGTACGGTGAGGAGGCCGGGGTGCGTTCAACGCGGGTGGATCAGGGGGTCGATTCCGACCGTTCTTCAACCTGCGCATCCGGGGCCGACCCGGTGGTGCCCCGCGGTACACGCGGTTGCGGCCCGGATGCGGGCGTCAGCGCAGACCGAAGCGGTCCGCCCAGGCCGCCATGTCGGCGATGGTCGCGTTGCCGCCGCAGACCACCAGACCGATCCGCGCGGTGTCGCCCACCCGCTCCACCACCCGCCGGGCCGCGGGCAGCAGGCAGCCGGCGGCCGGCTCGGTCCACACCTTCGCGTGCTCGGCGAGGGCCTGCGAACCCTCCACGGCTTCCCGGTCCGAAACCACCAGCACCTCGGTCACCAGCGCCGACACATGCTCGTAGGTCACCTGGGAGACGGACGGAGCGCTCAGCGTGGTGACGACCGACGACAGGGCCACCGGGAGCGGCCCGCCCGCCGCCAGCGCCCGGGACATGGCCTCGGCACCCTCGGTCTCCACACCCCAGATCCGCACGTCCGGCCGCACCGCCCGCAGCCCCGCCGCCACACCGGCGATCAGCCCACCGCCCCCGATGCTCACGAGCACGTCGGTCAGCTCCCCGGCGTCCGCGGCGAACTCCAGCCCCACCGTGCCCTGGCCGGCGATCACCACGGGGTCGTCGAAGGGGTGGACCAGGGTCAGGCCCTCCTCGCGGAGCCGGCTCACCAACGCGAAGGCGCTGTCCATCCCGTCCGTCAGCCGCACCAGCGCCCCCGCCTCCTCGGCGATCTCCACGGAGCGGGCCGGTGCCGTGCGCGGCATGACCACCGTGGCCTTGACGTCGAGGGCGGCGGCCATCACCGCCACCGCGATGCCGTGGTTGCCGCCGCTGACCGCGACGACACCGGCGGCCCGCTCGGCCTCGGTCAGCGACAGCAGCTTCGCCGTCGCGCCGCGCGCCTTGAACGAGCCGGTGCGCTGGAGCAGCTCCAGTTTCGCGGTGACCGGGACCCCGAGCAGCGCGGACAGCCCGGGGCTGGGCACGGTCGGGGTGCGTACGACATGTCCGGCGATCCGCTCCGCCGCGGCTTCGATCTCCGTGATCCCGATCAAGGCACTCATCCTTCCGGCGCGGGCGGTGATCCGCGACCGTGCGCACCCTTTCGCGTGCCGCGTCCGAGGTCAACACGGTTCCGAGGCGTGGTCGGGCGGCAGGACGTCGGCCGCCGGGACGCCGGCGAACGGTCCCGTCGCCTCAGTGCGCCTGCGCCTTCTGCGGCGTCACCTCGCTCGGCCGCACGACGACGAAGCCCTCGCCCTGCAGCACCAGTTGCACGGCCTCGCCCGAGCCGCCGCGCAGCATCGAGCCGATGGACTGCGAGCGGTGCAGGGAGGTGGCGAGTCCGGCGGACCAGCCCACGATCGCGTCCGTGTCGACGTAGACCGGGTACTGCGGCGAGACCGGGATGACGAGCGGACTGCCCTCGCACACCAGCCCCAGCCTGCCCTGCCCGGTGAAGACGCTGTTGAACAGCCCGCCGCCGGCGATGCCCGAGCCCTTCACGGTGGAGATGCGGTACGACAGCGAGGTGTCGAAGCACAGCACGTTGCGGCCGTTGACCGTGAACTCGTCGCCGGGCTCGACCTCCACGATGAAGCAGCTCTGCGCCTCGTGCGCGAACCAGGCCTCGCCCTGCCCGCTCACCGCCATCAGGGGCAGCCCCTCCCCGGTGACCGCGCGTTTGAGCATGCCGCCCACGCCCTGGCCCTTGCGCTCGAACCGGAGGTTGCCGCGGTAGGCGACCATCGCGCCCTGCCGGGCCAGCATGTCGCCGTTCACCGTGTAACGGATGCATTTGGAGTTCTCGACGGTCATGCCCGGCGCGGTGGCGGGCTGCACCATGTGCTCGCTGGAAAAGAGGTCACCCTTCATACGGGCATCCTGGCCCGGAGGGGTGCCTTCCGCCAAGATCGGTCACCGGACGCCGGGCCTCAGCCGCCGAAGAGCTGCGTCCAGTAGGTGCCGGCCCGGCCGCCGCCGGCGAAGCCGATCCCGATGTGGGTGAAGTCGGCCTTCAGGATGTTGGCGCGGTGTCCGGGGCTGTTCATCCAGCCTTCCACGACATCGGCGGGGGAGCGCTGGCCGCAGGCTATGTTCTCGCCGACGGTGCGGCGCGCGGCGCCCGCGGCGGCGGCCCGGTCCCAGGGTCTGCCGCCGTCCGGGTCGGTGTGGGAGTAGAAGTCGCGGGCCACCATGTCATCGCTGTGCGCCTGCGCGGCCGCGGTGAGCCGCGGGTCGGCCGCCAGCACGGGCAGCCCCGCCGCCGACCGCTCCCGGTTGGTGAGGTCGACGACCTCGGCCGCGGTGCGGGCCAGGCCGTCCGGTGTGAACGGCACGGCCCACAGCGCCGTCCAGTACGTGTCGCCCGAGCCGCCGTGCGTGGCGTGGGCCCACCCGGTGTGGGTGAAGGCGGCGTGCAGTGTGCGCCGGGTGCGCTCGGTGCCCAGGCAGTACGCGACGAACTCGGCGGGCGTGCGCGGGCCCGAGACCAGGTGCTCGCCGACGGTGAGGTACGCGTACCCGGCCGAGACGACGCGCTGGTGGACGCTGACGCCGTCGCGGGTCTCCACGCTCAGGGTGCCGGCGGCGGCCATGGCGGTGGCGTGCGCACGCGCCGCGCGGACCAGCCGCGCGTCGGTGGCTACCGGGCCCGAACCGGCGGCCGCCCGGGCGGAGTTCACCAGGGCGAGGAAGCCGTCGGGGTCGGCGGCGGGCGCCGGGGGAGGGGCCGTCGGACGGATGCCGGGTGCGGCGGCGTCCTCGACGACGTCCACCCCGAAGTCCCGGGCGAGTCCGGCGAGTCCGTCGGCGTACCCCTGGCCGAGCGCGCGCAGCTTCCAGCCCGCGCCGCGCCGGTAGAACTCCGCGAGCAGCAGTACGGTCTCCTGCCGGGGCCGCTCGGGGGTGAACCGGGTCAGCATCCGGCCGCGGGCGTCGGTGACCTGGAGGGTGGGGGAGGGCAGCGCGCTCAGGGCGGTCGCTGGGTCCGAGGGGCTGACCGCCACCGTCACCCGGGTGGCACCGGGGCGCAGCCGCCCGGGATCGACGGTGAGCGTGTCGCCGCGCAGCCGGGCGCCGGGTGCCTCCGGCTGGTTGTAGAAGACGAAGTCCTCGTCGCCGCGCACCTTCCCGCCGTCGTCCGTGACGAGCGCCGACACGTCGAAGTCGCCGGGCACCCGCACGCTCACGGGGCCGTCCGGCAGAGGGACGTTGCCCCCGGGGACCAACTCGCTCATCGTGCCGTCCTTCGTCGTGGTCCGCGCTCCGGTCGGGTCTCTCGGTGACGGCTCAACGACCGCCGCCCACCGGGGGTTCCCGGGACCGGGCGGTGCCCGGTACGGGCCGATGCGGGCCGGGTCAGGACGGTGTGGTCGGCTCCGGGGCGACGAGTCCCCGGCGGTAGGCGACCGCCACCGCCTCCGTACGGCTGGCGGCGTCCAGCTTGGCGAGGATGTTGGAGACGTGGACGCTCGCCGTCTTGGCGCTGATGAACAGCTCCTCGCCGATCTGGCGGTTGCTGCGGCCGAGGGCGAGGAGCCGCAGCACGTCCTGTTCGCGGGCCGTCAGCACGGCGGAACCCTCCCTGGCGCCCGTGAGCCTGCCCCGGCGGGCCAGCCCGTCCAGGCGCTCGCGCAGCAGGGTGGCGCCCAGCCGGTCGGCCTCCCGCCGTACGCCGTCGGCCTCGACGGCCGCCTCCTCGCGGCGGTCGGCCGCCAGCAGCGCCTCGGCCAGCCTGAACCGGCATCGCGCGCGTTCGTAGACGTCGCCGTGCGCGAACCCCTCCACCGCCCGCCGCCAGGCCGCCGGGTCGGGTCCGGCCCCCTCGATCCGGGTCATCTCCGCCTCGGCGCGTGCCAGCCACGCCTGCCCCTCCGGCCCCTGCGGTACGCCGTCCTCTCCGTGCCCTGCGGCCCGGCGGGCCTGCGCCAGAAGCTCCTTCGCGGTGGCCGTCCAGCGGCCCGCCTCCGTCCCGTCGCCGGCCCCGCGCAGCTCGACGACCCGGTCGGCGACCGCGGACAGGGCGAGGGCGGCCAGTCGGACGGTGGCGGCGGGCAGCACGCCCGCGTCGTCGGTGAGCACCTCCACGGTGGACCGCATCCACCGCACGGCCTCCTCCGCGTCACCCCGCGAAGCGGCGGCGTCGGTCAGCACGATGCCCGCCACCAGCGTGGCCATCCAGTCGAACGGGCCCTCCAGCAGCGCGCGGGCCCGGTCGGCGGCCGAGAGGTCCCCGCGCGCCAGCGCCACGTAGAGCCCGGGGCCCGCGCCATGACCCCCCGCGGCGGGCAGCACACCGGCGTCGTCCGCCGCCGCGCGCACGCACTCGTCCCAGTGGCCCAGCGTGTACTGCACCAGCAGCCGCAGGTACCGCATCTCACGGGGGTACGGCGACGACAGCAGCCCGGAACGCCGGGCCCGGTCCAGCCCCTCCGACGCCCAGTGCCGGCACTCCTCCAGGTCACCGGACTCGAAGCTCCCGATGGCGAGGTTGAACAGGGCGCGCATCTCCACCGGCGCGTTCCCCGCCCGCCGTGCCAGCTCCCGCGCCTCCAGCAGCCGTTCCCGGCCCCGCGGGGTGCTCCGGTTGCCGCCTTCGAGGCTGGTCAGGGAGATCAGCAGATCGGCGCGGGCGTCGGCGACGCCCAGCTGGTCGGCGACGCCCAGCGCCCGGCGGGCGACCCGCAGCGCCGTCTCGTACTCGCCGACCTGGCGGGCCGCCATGACGTGCGTCGCCGCGGCCCACATCCACGTCGCCGACGGCGGCTCGGCGGGGATCAGTTCGAGCGCCTCGCTGCTGTGCGTGAACGCGGCCGACAGGTTGTCGACGTTCAGCAGGTTCCCGGCGAGCGTGTACCGGACGCGGGCGGCCAGCTCCAGGTCGGCGTCCTGGCCGAGGCCGGCCAGCGCGGAGCGGGTGAGGGAGACCGCGCGGTGCAGCTCCCCGGCGTGCGCGGCGGCGGCCGAGGCGCGCAGCGTGAGCGTCACGGCGTCGGAACCGGCCGGCCGCGCCGCCGCGTCGACCGCCGACCACAGGTCGAGGGCCGCCTCCACGTGCCGCAGTTCCTCCGCCGGCGCCCCGACGCGCTGGGCGTGGTCCGCGGCGGCCAGGGACGCGGCGAGCGCCTCGGGCAGGTCGTGACTCTCCCGGTAGTGGTGCGCGCGCTCGGCGGCACTGTCGGACCGGCTCCCCGGCCCGGAGAGCAGCCGGGCGAACGCGCCGTGCAGCCGGGCCCGTTCGCCGGGCAGCAGGTCGGCGTAGACCGCCTCCCGGGCGAGGGCGTGGCGGAAGGAGTAGGCGCCGTCGTCGCCGGTGACGAGCAACTGCCGCCCCACCGCCTCCCGCAGGGCCGTCTCCAGCTCCTCCTCGGGCAGCCCGACCGCCTCCCGCAGCAGCTCGTGCCCCACGCGCCGCCCGGCGACGGCCGCGGTGCGCAGGACCTGCTGGGCGGTCTCGGAGAGCTGCTCGAACCGGATGAGCAGGACGTCGGCCAGACCGCTGGGCACCCCTGAGGCGGGCGCGTCCGCGGCCGCGACCAGTTCCTCGGCGTAGAAGGCGTTGCCCTCGGCGCGTTCCACGATCCGGTGCACGGTGGTGTCGGGCAGCGGCCGGTCCCCGAGGAGGCGCACCAGCCGGGCCACGTCGGCGTCGGGCAGCGGGCGCAGTTCCAGGCGTTCCACGGCGGGCAGCCGTACCAGCTCGGCCAGCAGGGGCCGCAGCGGGTGGCGCCGGTGCAGGTCGTCCGCCCGGTACGAGGCGAGCACCGCAAGCCGGTGGCCGGGCGCCCCGCCCGCCGGCCGGTGCAGGACCCCCCGGCTGAGCAGGAACCGCAGCAGGTCCCGGGAGGACTGGTCGGCCCAGTGCAGGTCCTCCAGGACCAGCAGCAGCGGGGTGATCTCCGCCAGCTCGGTCAGCAGGGCCGCCACCCCCTCGAACAGCCGCAGCCGCGACCGCGTGGTGGCGTCCCCGCCGTCGGGACCGTCGTCCACACCGCCGCCGAGCAGCCGGTCGGCGGCCGGATGGGCGGCCAGGACGGCGGCGAAGCGCTCGTCGGCCGCGAGCGCGCCGAGTATCTCGGTGAACGGCAGGTACGGCAGGCCCACGTCCCCCAGGTCGACGCAGTGCCCGGTGAGCACGGTCGTCCCGGCCGCGGCGGCCCGCCCGGCGACCTCGTCGAGCGTCCGGGTCTTGCCGACCCCGGCGTCCCCGGCGATCAGTACCGCACGGGCCTCGCCCGAACGAGCCCGTTCCAGGACGTCGTCCAGGCGCGCGAGTTCGTCCTCGCGGCCGACGAGCGGGCTGGTGAACATGGTCTGCGACACGCCGCCCATCCTGGCACGAGCCCGGCGGTCGGTCCGGCGCCGGTGCGGCCGGCCCCCGAGGGACCGGCGCGAGGCCACCGGACCGGGCCGCGCCCTCCTCAACGACGCAGCGTCTCGGCCCAGTCCGCGGGCACCCGTCCCGCCGGTCCGGGGCTCGGCTGGTCCTCCGGGTGGCTGCGCGGTGCGGCCAGTTCGGGGCCGGACTCCCGCACCTCCTCGGTCGCGTAGTCCCAGTACCAGTCCTCACCCGGTTCGAAGCTCTGCACCACCGGATGCCCGGTCGCGCGGAAGTGCCCGGTCGCGTGCTGCCCGGGCGAGCTGTCGCAGCAGCCGACGTGACCGCAGCCGGCGCAGCGCCGCAGGTGGAACCACCAGCCGTCCACCGCGTCGCAGTCGGCGCAGCCGGGGCCGCTCGGCGGGACGGTGGGGTCGATTCCGGTGTCGTCGGTCATGCGGACTCCTCGGTCGGTTCGGGTGCGGCGGCGGTCAGCGGGAGCAGCACCTGGAAGCGGGTGTCGCCGGGCACGGAGTCCACCCGCAGCGTGCCGTGGTGCTTGTTGACCACGATCCGCCAGGAGATGTCCAGACCGAGCCCGGTGCCCTCGCCCACCGGCTTGGTGGTGAAGAACGGATCGAAGATGCGGTCGCGGATCTCCGGCGCGATCCCCGTCCCGGTGTCGCGGAACTCCACGAGCAGCCGGTCGTGGTGGAGCGTGGTCCGCACGGTCAGGGTGCCGTCGCCGCCCGCGCCGTTCACCGCGGAGACCGCGTTGTCGATGAGGTTGGTCCACACCTGGTTCAGTTCCGCCGGGTACGCCGGGATCTCGGGCACGGTGCGGTCGTAGTCCTTGACGACGTCGATCCGGGGGCCGATCTTGCCGGACAGCATCAGCAGGGTGCTGTCCAGGAGTTCGTGGACGTCGACGGTCCGGTAGGGGGCCCGGTCGAGCTGCGCGTACTGCTTGGCTGCGTCGACGAGGTGCGAGACTCGGGCGGTGGAGTCCGCGATCTCGTCCATCAGCAGTTCGGTCTCGACCGTGTAGTTGAGCCAGCCGATCGCCCCCGGCAGCAGCTGCTCGTCCACCGCCGCCGCCACCTGGTCCAGCCACTCGGTGTCCAGCCCGGCCTGCACGAAGGTCGGCGCGATCCGCCAGCCCTGTTCGACGCCGTGGTCGTCCAGCCAGTCGGCGAGGGCGTCCTCCCGGTCGCTGGCCTCCAGCGGGGAGAGGGAGGGGGCCTTGGCCACCCGCTCCGCCGTGCGCTCCTGGATCTCGATGAGCCCGGCGAGCGCGTCGCGGGTGAACGGTCCCTCGGTGATGACGGCCAGTTTGTGGCGCATCTTCGCCACCCGCTCCCGCAGCGCCGAGGTGGCCCGTACGGCCGCCGCCGCCGGGTTGTTCAGCTCGTGCGTGAGACCGGCGGACAGCGAACCGAGCGCCAGCAGCCGCTCCCGCTGACCGATGGCCCGCTGGGTGTTCTGCGAACCGAAGAACAGCCCCTCCAGCAGGTGCACCGCCATCGGGAACCACTCCTGCATGACGCTCGCGAAGGTCTGCGCCGGCAGCACGAAGAACCGGGTCGGCTCGGTGACCCGCATCGAGTTCGTGTAGACCTGCGGCACCCGGTCGCCGACGTACGCCTGCATCGCCCCGGCGTACACCCCGCGCTGCGAGGTGCGGTGGGTCTCCACCTCGTCCCCGCCGACCCGCCGGGAGAGCACGACCGTCCCGTCCAGCAACACGTAGAAGCAGGTCGCGTCCTCGCCCTCGGCGTACACCGGCCCGGGTTCGAACCGTTCCACCCGGCCCTCGGCGCACAGCCGGCCCAACTGCTCGGGGGTCAGCTTCTCGAACAGGAACAGCTCCCCGATCTCCCGGGGGCTGCACGGCATCGGCCGGCCGCTCACGACTGCTCCAGGTACCGGTGGACGAGCATCACGGCCATGGCTCCCTCTCCGACGGCGGACGCGACCCGCTTCGCGGACTCCGCGCGGGCGTCGCCCGCCACGAACACGCCCGGCACGCTGGTCTCCAGGTGGTAAGGCGGCCGGTCCAACTCCCAGCCGGCCGGGGGCCGCCCGTCGGGGGTGAGGTCCGGCCCGGCCAGGATGAACCCCCGCTCGTCCCGCAGCACCGTCCCGTCCAGCCAGTCGGTCCGCGGGGCCGCTCCGATGAACACGAACAGCCACTGCGCGTCGACCTGCTCGGTCTCACCGCTCGCCGCGTCGCGCAGCGTCAGCCGTTCCAGGTGCCCGTCGCCGTGCGCGCCCTCCACGGCCGTGCCGCAGCGCACCCGGATGTTGGGCGTCTCCTCGATCTGCTGGATCAGGTAGTACGACATCGACGCCGCCAGCGAGTCGCCGCGCACCAGCAGCGTCACCGACTTGGCGCCCCGGGCCAGGTACATCGCCGCCTGCCCGGCCGAGTTGGCGCCGCCCACGATGTACACGTCGTGGCCGTGGCAGGAGGCCGCCTCGGTCAGCGCCGAACCGTAGAAGACGCCGCAGCCGGTCAGGTCGTCGGCGCCCGGCGCGGCCAGCTGCCGGTAGGAGACGCCGGTCGCCAGGATCACGCTGTGCGCGGCGATCGCCGAGCCGTCCGAGAACCGCACGGTCCGCGCCGCGCCGCCCACTTCCAGGCCGGTCACCTCGCGCGCCGTGAGGATCTCCGCGCCGAACTTCGCCGCCTGCCGCCGGGCCCGGTCGGTGAGCTGCCCGCCGGAGACGCCGTCGGGGAAGCCGAGGTAGTTCTCGATGCGGGAGCTCTGCCCGGCCTGTCCGCCGGTCGCCGACCGCTCCACCAGCACCGTCCGCAGTCCCTCGGAGGCCCCGTACACGGCCGCCCCCAGCCCCGCGGGACCGCCGCCGATGACCACCAGGTCGTAGAAGTCGGCCGCCGGCGTCGTCGCCAGACCCACCCGCGCGGCCAGTTCGGGTGCCTCCGGCTCCACCAGCGGGGCGCCCTCCGGCGTGATCACCACCGGCAGCCGCCGCCCGTCCTGCCCGGCCGCCGTCAGCAGCCGCCGCCCCTCCGGCTCGTCGGACGAGTACCAGCGGTACGGCACCTGGTTGCGGGCCAGGAACTCCCGGACCTCGGAGGAGCGCGCCGACCAGCGGTGCCCGACCACCTTCGTGCTGGGCACCGGCCGGTGGTCGCCGGTGCGCCAGGCCTGGAGCAGGTCGTCCAGCACCGGGTAGAGCTTCTCCTCGGGCGGGTCCCACGGCTTGAGCAGATAGTGGTCCAGGTCCACGACGTTGATCGCGTCGATCGCCGCGTCGGTGTCCGCGTACGCGGTCAGCAGCACCCGGCGGGCGCCCGGATACACGTCCAGGGCCCGCTCCAGGAACTCGATGCCGTTCATCCGCGGCATCCGGTAGTCGGCCAGGAGCACCGCCACCAGGTCGCCGCGGAGCTTCAGTTCCCGCAGCGCCTCCAGGGCCGACTCGCCGGACTCCGCGCGCACGATGCGGTACGAGGCGCCGTACCGCCGCCGCAGATCACGGGCGACGGCGCGGGAGACCCCCGGATCGTCGTCCACGGTCATGATGACGGTCCGCGTCGCCCCGTCGGCCTGTGCCATGCGTCCCCCACGTCGAACGGCCGGGTTCACGGTACGGCGTCCCCGTCACCGCACCGGCCTGCCGTCCATCGTATGTTCGATCAGCGCGGCCCGCTCAGTCGGCCGCTCAGCCCGCCGGACGGCCGCCGCGGGGGCCGAGCACGCAGAACTCGTTGCCCTCCGGGTCCGCCAGGACCACCCACGGCTGCTCGCCCTGGCCCACGTCGGCACGGCGCGCGCCCAGTTCCAGCAGGCGGGCCACCTCGGCCTCCTGGTCCTTCGGCCGGAAGTCGAGATGCAGCCGGTTCTTGACGGTCTTGTCCTCCGGTACCGGGACGAACAGCAGCCCGGGCAGCCGGTCGGGCGCCGGGCGGATCTCGTACTCGTCGGGCGCGTCGTTCACCACGACCCATCCCAGCGCCTCGGCCCACCAGCGTCCGAGCGCCGCCGGATCGGCCGCGTCGACGTTCACCTGCTCCCACTCCAAGGTCATGCGGACAGCGTAGGGAAGACTGGGCCCCATGAACGAGACGGCGACACAGGGAGGGGCCCGCATGACGCGCGCGATCACGGCAGGTGTGGACGGTTCGGAGGAGAGCCTGGCCGCGCTGGACTGGGCCGCCAGGGAGGCGGTCCGCCGGGAGGCGTCGCTGCGTGTCGTGCACGCCTGGCGGTTCGCGTCGCGGGACACGGACGGCCCCACGGACCGCGAGGCGCAGGAGCGGGGGATCCGGGACTCGGTGGCCGAGTCGGTCCGGACCGTCACCGAGCGCCACCCGGACCTCGCGGTCTCCACGGAGATCCGCGAGGCCGACGACGCCGTCGCCGCGCTGCTCGCCGCCACGGCCGACACCGAGACGCTCGTGCTCGGGTCGCGGGGGCACGGGGCGGTCGTCGGCTTCCTGCTCGGCTCCGTCGGCCAGCAGGTGATCGCCGAGTCGCCCCGGCCGGTCGTGCTCGTGCGCGCCGGGGACGAGGCCGCGAACGAGGCCGCGGGGCGCGAGGTCGTCGTGGGTCAGCAGGGGGAGCCCGAGGACAGCGCCGACGTGATCGGGTTCGCCTTCGAGGCGGCCGCCGCGCGCGGCGCCACGGTGCGGGCCGTGCGCGCCTGGGCCCTGCCGACGGTGTTCACCTACAGCCCGGGCTCGATGCGGCTTGCCGACGAGGCCGGGGGCCTGGAGCAGTACGAGCGGAAGGCACTCGGCGAGGCCCTCGCGCCGTGGCGCGAGCGCTTCCCCGACGTCCCGGTGATCGAGCACGTCGAGATGGGCAGCGCGGGTCAGGTGCTGCTGTCGGTGGCCGGCGGCGCCCAGCTCATGGTGGTCGGCCGCCGGGCCCGCCGTACGGCCGTCGGCGCCCGGATCGGCTCCGTGGCGCACGGCGTGCTGCACCACGCCGACTGCCCGGTGGCGGTGGTCCCGCACACGTGACGGCCGGTACGCCGCTCAGTCCGCCGTGGGCTGAAGGGTCTCCCGGGCCCGCGGCAGGATGGTGGTGACGTAGTCCTCGACGGCGGTGTCCAGGCCGATGTCGTGCTGGGCGCGCTCGGACAGGAACCAGCGGTGCTCCAGCAGCTCGTGGTAGATCTCGGCCGGGTCCATCGCGCCGCGCAGCTCCAGCGGCACGGCGCGCACCGTGGGCCGGAAGACCTCGCGCACCCAGCGGTGGGCGAGGACCTCGGGGCGGGCTCCCAGGGGGTCGCCCGGGGCGTAGTCGTCCTGGGTGGCCATCCAGCTCTCCAGGTCGTTCAGCAGCCGCCGGGCCTGGTTCTCCTCGGCGTCCAGGCCGGTCAGGCGCAGCAACTGGCGCTGGTGGTGGCCGGCGTCGACGACCTTGGGCACGAAGGTGACCGTGTCGCCGTTGGAGGCGTGCTCGATCTGCATCTCGGCCACGTCGAAGCCGAGGTCGTTGAGGCGCCGGATGCGGCGCTCGATGTAGTGGTACTTGCCCGCCGGGTAGACGGAGGTGCGGGTCAGCTCCTCCCACAGGCGCCGGTAGCGGGCGCAGATCTCGGTGCCGAAGTCGATCGGGTCGACGGAGGGGTGCAGGGCGCCGGAGGCCTCCAGGTCGAGCAGCTCACCGCTGATGTTCACCCGCGCGAGGTCGAGGTCGTAGTCGCGCTGTCCGTCGCTCAGCCGGGGGTGCAGGTCACCGGTCTCGGCGTCCACCAGGTAGGCGGCGTAGGCGCCCGCGTCGCGCCGGAAGAGGGTGTTGGACAGCGAGCAGTCGCCCCACGCGAAGCCGGCCAGGTGCAGCCGGACCAGGAGCACCGCCAGGGCGTCCATCAGGCGGTGCATGGTCGCCGGACGGAGCGTCGTCTCGAACATCGACCGGTACGGCATGGAGCCGCCGAGGTGGCGGGTGATCAGCACCGGCTCTAGCGGCTCGCCGGCGGCATTCGCGCGGCCGGTGACCACGGCGAGCGCGTCCACCGCGGGGATGGCGAGCCGGTCCAGGTCGCGCAGCAGCTGGTACTCGCGGAGCGCCGGGCGTTCGGCCAGCTCCTTGACGGCGATCACCTCGTCCCCGGCGCGTGCGTAGCGGACGACGTGCCGTGAGATGCCGCGCGGCAGCGGGACGAGGTACTCCTCGGGCCACTGCTCCAGCGGCGTCTGCCACGGCAGTTCGAGCAGGAGCGCGGGGTGCTCCGGATTGGTGGCGCTGATCTGCAAGGCCATGCCCCGACTCTAGAACGCCCGTTCCCGGGCCCGTCGGGCGGCTTCCCCCACCGGTCCGCGGTGGACGGGACCGTGCCCGGGGAGCAGGACGTCGCCGTCCAGACCGGCCAGGACGTCGAGGGAGGCCGCGGCGCGTGCCCGGTCGTGGTGGAACATGCCGGGCAGCAGCTGCGGTCCCGTGGTCCGGGACGTGGCGTGCCCGCTCACCAGCGCGTCGCCGGAGATCACCACTCCGGCGTCCGGAAGGTGGTAGGCGCAGTGCCCGTCGGTGTGCCCGGGGGTGTGGACGGGGACGGGCCGGCCGGGAAGGTCGAGCGGCCCGTCGGCGGGGAAGGGCTCCGGCGAGGCCACCGGGTGCTGCTCGGTACCGCCGGAGCGCAGCACGTGCACCGCCCAGGGCAGCACGCCCGGACGCCAGGCGTTGCGCAGCACCGTGCCGACCGGCACCTGCTGGAGGAAGTCCCGGCGGGCGTGCGGGACTTCCGCCTCGTGCAGGAGGACCGGGGTGCCGTGGGCGGCGCGCAGGTACTCGGCCGAGCCCAGGTGGTCGTTGTGGGCGTGGGTGATCAGCACCGCCACGACCGCCTCCGGCGCACTCCCGACCTCCGCGAGCGAGGCGAGGAGCTGTGCGCGGTCCCCGGGATACCCGGTGTCGACCAGGGTGACGGCGTCCCCGTCCGTAAGGATCACCCAGTTGGTGTGGGAGCCGTGCACCAGGTGGATGCCCTCCCCGACGTGCCGCACCCGTGCCCGCATGATCGTCCCGCCGTCCGCTCGTTCCGGTTCGCCGGTACCAGGGAAGCAGGCCGGGGGAGCGGGGGCGCGCGCGGGCCCCACCGGCGACTCAGCGCACGCCGTGCGGGCGGAACTGGACGCTGATGCGGGGCCCGGCGGCCCGGGTGCTCTTGGGGACGCAGTGCTCCCAGGTGCGCTGGCAGGAGCCGCCCATCACGATCAGGTCGCCGTGGCCGAGCGGGCGGCGCACCGTGGGGCCGCCCCCGCCCGCCGGGCGCAGGAGCAGGTCACGGGGCGCGCCGACCGAGAGGATGGCGACCATCGTGTCCTGCCGCGCTCCCCGCCCGATCCGGTCACCGTGCCAGGCGACGCTGTCCCGGCCGTCGCGGTAGTGGCACAGCCCCGCGGTGGTGAACGGTTCGCCCAGCTCGGCGGCGTAGTGCGCGGACAGCGCGTCCCGCGCCTCGGTGAGCAGCGGATGCGGCAGCGCGTCGCCCGCGCCGTAGAACGCGAGCAGCCGGGGCACGTCCACCACCTGGTCGTACATGGCGCGCCGCTCCGCACGCCACGGGACCTCGGCGGCCAGCCGCTCGAAGAGCGCGTCGGCGCCGCTCAGCCAGCCGGGGAGCAGGTCGATCCAGGCCCCGGAGCCGAGCGGGGTGCGGCGCACTCCGGTGAGCGGGCCGAGCCGGACCTCGTCGGTCTGGTCGAAGAGCGAGCCTTGGAGGTGCGTGGTCATGCGACCAGCGTACCGCGTGTTCGAAAATGTGTTCTATAGCCGATCGAGCCGTGCTCGCGAAGCCGACCGCCCCCCTTTCGATACACCGGTGTATCCGATACATTCGCGCATCCGAGCCGGGACGGGGGGCGGGGCATGAGGGCGAAGGCGACCACCGGGCGGGTGACCGGGCGGCGCGCGCGCACCCGCGCGAACCTCCTGGACGCCGCGTTCGCGGTGTTCGCCACCAAGGGCTTCGGACGGGTGTCGATCGAGGAGGTCTGCGAGGCGGCCGGGTACAGCCGGGGCGCCTTCTACTCCAACTTCGACAGCCTCGACGAGCTGTTCTTCGCCCTCTACCGGCAGCGGGCCGGCCTGATCGCCGAGCAGGTGTCCGCCGCCCTCGCCTCCGACGGTCCCGATCTGGACGTGCCGGGCGCCGTGGAGCGCGTCACCGAGGTGCTGCTCCTCGACCGGGACTGGCTCCTGGTGAAGACGGACTTCCTGGTGCACGCCGCCCGCGACCCGGAGGTCGCCCGGACCCTGCTGGAGCACCGGGCCCGCCTCAGGCGGGCGATCGCCGACCGGCTGGCCCGGGCCCGCGGACACACCGCCCTGCCCGCCGTGCTCGGCGACGCCGAGGGGGCCGCGCACGCCGTGGTCGCCGCGTACGACGGAGTCACCACCCAACTGCTCCTGGACCAGGACGTCGAGCACGCCCGGGCCTGGCTGGGGCGGCTGCTCACCGCGCTGCTCGTCGAGGGCAGCACGAGTCACTGACACACAGGAAGGGACGGTCGCCATGGATGCCGACGTCATCGTGGTCGGAGCGGGTCTGGCGGGCCTGGTAGCGGCCCACGAACTGACCAGCCGGGGCCGGAGGGTCGCCCTCGTCGACCAGGAGAACGCCGCCAACCTGGGCGGGCAGGCCTTCTGGTCCTTCGGCGGCCTGTTCCTCGTGGACTCCCCGGAGCAGCGCCGTCTCGGCGTGAAGGACTCCTTCGACCTGGCCTGGAGCGACTGGCAGGGCAGCGCGGGCTTCGACCGGACCGAGGACGAGGACTCCTGGGCGGTGCGCTGGGCGCGGGCGTACGTCGAGTGGGCGGCGGGGGAGAAGCGGTCCTGGCTCGCCGGGCACGGCATCACCTTCCTGCCCACCGTCGGCTGGGCCGAGCGCGGTGACCTGAGGGCCGGCGGCCACGGCAACTCCGTGCCCCGCTTCCACATCGCCTGGGGCACCGGCACGGGCGTCGTCGAGCCGTTCGTCAAGTACGCCCGCCAAGCCGCCCGCGACGGGCTGCTCACCTTCCATCACCGCCACCGCGTCGACGAGCTGATCGTCGAGGGCGGCACCGCGCGCGGCGTGCGCGGCACGGTCCTCGCCGAGGACACCTCGCCCCGGGGCGTCGCCTCCAGTCGCGAGGCGGCGGGCGAGTTCGCACTCACCGCCCAGGCCGTGATCGTCACCTCCGGAGGCATCGGCGCCGACCACGACATCGTCCGCCGCCACTGGCCCGAGCGTCTCGGCACCCCGCCCGCCGAGATGGTCACCGGGGTCCCCGCCTACGTCGACGGCCGGATGCTCGACATCAGCGCGGAGGCGGGCGCCCGCCTGGTCAACCGCGACCGGATGTGGCACTACACCGAGGGCGTGCGCAACTGGGACCACATCTGGCCCGGCCACGGCATCCGCATCCTGCCCGGGCCGTCCTCCCTGTGGTTCGACGCCCTCGGCCGCCGCCTGCCCGAGCCCTGCCTGCCCGGCTACGACACCCTCGGCACCCTGCGGCACCTGCGCACGGCCGACGGCCTCGCGGGGCACGACCACTCGTGGTTCATCCTCACCCGGAAGATCATCGAGAAGGAGTTCGCGCTCTCCGGCTCCGAGCAGAACCCCGACATCACCGCCAAGGACCGGGCCGGGTTCCTGCGCGAGCGCGTCCTGGGCAAGGGTGCCCCTGGCCCCGTGGACGCCTTCCTGCGCGAGGGAGCCGACTTCGTGACCGCGCCGAACCTGGAGCAACTGGTCGACGCGATGAACGGGTTGACCGACAAGCCGCTCCTGGACGCCGCCTCGATCCGGCGCCAGATAGAGGCCCGGGACCTCCAGATGGCCAACCCGTACGCCAAGGACGCCCAGATCCAGGGCATCCGCAATGCCCGCCGCTACATCGGCGACCGCCTCGGCCGGGTGGCCGCCCCGCACCGCATCCTCGACCCGGCGGCGGGCCCGCTGATCGGGGTCAAGCTGCACATCCTCACCCGCAAGACCCTCGGCGGCATCCAGACCGACCTGGACTCGCGCGCCCTGGGCGCCGACGGCACCCCGGTGGGGGGCCTGTACGCGGCCGGTGAGGTGGCCGGGTTCGGCGGTGGCGGGGTGCACGGCTACAACGCGCTCGAGGGCACCTTCCTCGGCGGCTGCCTCTTCTCCGGGCGGGCGGCGGGCCGGGCCGCGGCACGGCAGACCGCCTGAGCGGCGGACGCGTCCGGCCGGCGGCGCACGCCCCGCAGGCCGCTCACGCCCCGCACACAGCTCACACCGCTCACGTCCGTTGCGCCTCGTCGAGGAGGCGGCGCAGCACGGCAGCGTGGCTCCGCCCGGGGGACCTGGACGCGGTCAGCAGCGTCACGTCCCCCCGGCGGGCCAGCTCCCGCAGCTGGTCGAGGAGCTCGGCCGCCTCCGGGGCGGCCAACTCCGCCTCGTAGCGCGCGGCGAACTCCTCGTAGGGGCCCTCGCCCGCGTGGTACCAGCGGCGCAGTTCGGTCGAGGGGGTCAGGCCCTTGGGCCACGCGTCCACCTGGGACGCGTCCTTCGCCACCCCCCGCGGCCACAGCCGGTCCACCAGCACCCGTACGCCGTCGTCGGGCGCGGGCGGGTCGTAGACGCGGTGCACACGCACGGTCATGGCCGGTCCTTCCAGGGGTGGTTCTGCCGTGGTGCGGCGTCCGGCCGCCGGGGGCGACCGTGCCGCGCCGTGGTCAGGCGGACCGCCTGCGCACGGCCTCGCGCCGCTTGAGCGCACGGCGTTCCAGTTCACTGGTCCCGCCCCAGACGCCGATGGTCTGGCCCGTGTCGAGGGCCCAGCGCAGACACTGCTCCTGCACGGGGCAGCCCCGGCAGACCGTCTTGGCCTGTTCGGTCTGCAACGCGGCCGGTCCGGTGGTGCCGATCGGGAAGAACAGGTCCGGGTCCTCCGCGCGGCACGCGGCGTGCTCTCGCCAGTTGTCCATCAAAGTCACCTGCGATCGGTATCGTTCGCGCTTTCAGGAATGGTGTGCTCCGTTGCGGGTGACCGCTCGCCACCGGTGTGAAACCGGCTGTGTGATTTTCGCCCGGGGCGCGCCTACGTCCGCAGGGCCCGCGCCGCCGCCGAGACCACCGCGTCGGCCACGGTGGCCAGCGCCGGGGAATCGAGCTTCCACTGCTGCCAGTACAGCGGGACCTCCACCGCCAGATCCGGGGCGAAGTCGACGAGCCGGCCCGCGCGCAGCAGCGGTTCCGCCTGTGGCTCGGGCACCATGCCCCAGCCCAGGCCGGCGGCGACCGCCTCGACGAACCCCTCCGACGTCGGTACGTAGTGCCGCGCGGGGCCCGCGCCGTCGTGACCGAGCCGGCGCGCGAAGCCGTCCTGGAAGTCGTCCCGCCGGTCGAAGACCACCACCGGCGCCGCCACGATCGACGGGCGCAGCGGTCCGCCCAAGTGCCGCGCCGCAAAGGCAGGTTCGGCGCAGGGGAGGTACCGCATCCGGCCCAGGTGCCGCACGGTGCAGCCCGGGACGGGGTCGGGCGAGGAGGTCACCGCGGCCATCACCACGCCCTCCCGCAGCAGGGCCGCCGTGTGGTCCTCGTCCTCGCGGCGCAGCTCGAAGCAGAGCCGCGGGTCCCGGGGCATCCGCGTGAGCGCGCCCAGGAACCAGGTGGCGAGCGAGTCGGCGTTGACCGCCACCGAGACCCGCGTCGGCTCCCCGTCTCCGCTGAGCCCCAGCTCGGCGTACGCGTCCCGCTCCAGCCTGGCCACCTGACGGGCCAGCCGTACCAGCACGGTGCCGGAGTCCGTCGGACGCACGGGCTTGGTGCGCAGCAGCAGCACCCGGCCGGTGCGCTGCTCCAGCGCCTTCACCCGCTGGCTGACCGCCGACGGTGTCACGTGCAGGGCGGCGGCCGCCGCGTCGAAGGTGCCCTCGTCCACCACGGCCAGCAGGGTGCGTACCTGATCGATGGGAAGGTCCGCGAACGCCGCCGGACCCGTCGTCGCCCCTGCCTCAGGTGTCATCACATCTCCTAATGTTACGTAAGAATCTTTAGCTGTACCTCCTGTGATCGCTCGCTTAGCGTCGGGAGCATGACCAACGCCCTCACCGCCGCGGCCGCCGGCTTCGGCACCGGCCTCTCGCTCATCGTCGCCATCGGAGCCCAGAACGCCTTCGTCCTGCGCCAGGGCATCCGCCGTGACGCGGTCCTCGCCGTGGTCGGCATCTGCGCGCTGTCCGACGCCCTGCTGATCACCCTCGGGGTCGGCGGGGTCGGTGCGGTGGTGGTGGCCTGGCCCGGCGCGCTGACCGCGATCGGCTGGGTCGGGGGCGCGTTCCTGCTCGGCTACGGAGCCCTGGCCGCCCGGCGCGTGTTCCGGCCGTCCGGCGCGCTGCGGGCGGACGGCGAGGCCGCGGGCTCGCGCCGCCGGGCCGTCCTCACCTGCCTGGCGCTCACCTGGCTCAACCCCCACGTCTACCTCGACACGGTCTTCCTGCTGGGCTCGGTCGCCGCCGACCAGGGGCCGCTGCGCTGGACCTTCGGCGTGGGGGCCGCGGTCGCCAGCCTGTGCTGGTTCGCCGCGCTCGGCTTCGGCGCGCGCTACCTCGGCCGCTTCCTGGCCCGGCCGGCGGCCTGGCGGGTCCTGGACGGACTGGTGGCCGCGACCATGATCGTCCTCGGGATCACGCTCATCACCGGGGCCTGAGCGGGGACGCCAACCGGCCACGCGCCCGCAGAGCGTCCGGTCGGGACTGGGATAGTGGGCCCGCAACCGAAAGATGTAATGAGCATGTAGGAAGCGCGTGGACACGAGCGAGAGCAGTGAGAGCGGTACCGAAGCAGGGGCGAAGGGTCCCGATCCGCGGCAGGGGGACCGACGGCGCGGATGGCGCCGCTGGGCCATGGACACCCGCCCGCTGCGCCGCCCGGCCTACCGCAGGCTGTGGTCCTCCACCATCGTGACGGCGGTCGGCAGCCAGCTCACCGCCGTGGCCGTGCCCAAGCAGATCTACGACATCACCGGCTCCTCGGCCTGGGTCGGCGCAGCGAGCCTCGCCGGCCTGCTGCCGCTGATCGTGTTCGCGCTCTGGGGCGGGGCGGTCGCCGACACCGTGGACCGCCGCAAGCTGCTGCTGATCACCAACGTCGGCATCGCCGTGACCTCGCTGCTCTTCTGGGTGCAGGCCGTCACCGGCACGGAGTCGGTCGCCGCCCTCATGCTGCTGCTCGCGCTCCAGCAGGCTTTCTGGGGACTGAACGCCCCGGCGCGCAACGCCTCCATCGCCCGGCTCGTCCCCGAGGACGAACTCGCCGCCGCGAACGCCCTCGGCTCGACCGTCATGCAGACCGGACAGGTGGTCGGCCCGCTGCTGGCCGGCGCCCTGATCCCGGTCGTCGGACTGGCCGAGCTGTACCTGATCGACGCGCTGGCGCTGTGCGTCACCGTCTGGGCGGTCCACCGGCTCCCGGCGCTGCCGCCGCTGTCGGGAGCCGGGGCCCGGCGCGCGGGCGTGCGCGAGGTCGTGGCCGGCTTCCGCTACATCGCGCGCCACAAGGTGCTGCTGCTGTCCTTCCTGGCCGACATCGTCGCCATGGTCCTCGGCATGCCCCGCGCCCTGTTCCCGCAGCTCGCCGCCGAAGGCTACGCGGGCCATGGCGAGGGGCCGGCCCTCGGCCTGCTGTTCGCGGCGATACCCGTCGGCGCCGTGGCCGGCGGGGTGTTCTCCGGCACCTTCTCCCGGGCGCGCCGCCACGGGTGGATGGTGATCGGCGCGGTGGTGGTCTGGGGCGCCGCGATCGCCGGCTTCGGGCTGAGTTCCAGCCTGTGGCTCGCGGTGGCCTTCCTCGTCGTGGCGGGCGTCGCGGACATGGTGTCCATGGTGTTCCGCGGCGCGATCCTGCTGTCCGCCGCGACCGACGAGATGCGCGGGCGGATGCAGGGTGTCTTCACCGTCGTCGTGGCGGGCGGCCCCCGCCTGGCCGACGTCCTGCACGGCGGGGCGGGCTCCGCCTTCGGCGCGCGGGAGGCGGTGGCCGGCGGCGGGCTGCTCGTCGTGGTGGTGATGCTGGCCCTGGCGGCCGCGATCCCGGCGCTGCGGCGCTACCGGGTCTAGCCGCCACCGGGGCGGAAGCGTCCCCGGGTCCCGCCGCCACCGCGGCGGGGGCGTCTCACAGGGACCCGCGTCCGTGCAGGGCGTAGTGCTCCATCAGCCGGCCCCTGGTGGTCTCCAGCCGGTGCGCGAGGATCTCGGCTACGGAGCGCACCAGCACGATGCCGAGCTGCGGGTCCTCCTCGCACAGGGCGAGTACCGAGGCCGCGTCGAACTCGTAGGCGCGCACCGGGCTGAAGGCCTCGGCGCCGAAGTCCCACTCGTAGGGCGGGAAGAGCCAGGACCAGCCGAGCAGGTCACCCGCGCCGAGGCTGGCGACCGTGACCTGCTGGAGGGACGTGACCTGCTGGGTCAGGGAGACCGCGCCGGAGCGGACGACCCAGAACCGGTCGGCCCGGCCGCCCGCCTCGAAGATCCGGGTGTCCTCGGGGAAGGAGACCTCCCGGGCGAGTGCCGTAAGCCGTCCGCGCTGGGGCTGGGGGAGGGCGGTCAGCAGTTTGATCGCTTTGGTCATGGCACGGGGCTCCTCGCCGGCGATTCGGTTCCGGGGCTTTCCCTATGCCCATTTCAGTCGCTGTCGGCGCCGTGAGCACCTCGGCGGACGGCGGATCCCGGACGTATTCCGTGCCGGTACCGGGGGTGGGGGCGCGAGGGCATGAAAAAGCCCTGGCTGGACGGGGGAAGCCAGCCAGGGCCGTAAGCGGTGACGTACGAAGGACACTCGGTCGACTCCGTCGCCACGTATGGATGAACGCTAAACCATCTTCGGCGCTTCCGGGAAACCGGAACCCGGCCACGTGACCTGTTTCACGTGCCGCCCGGCCCGCGTGCCGGCCAGGGGCCGTACCGCTCGTCCGGGGGCGTGCCAGGTGTCAGCCGCCGTTCTCCGCGACCACCCGTACCGTCTCCAACGCGGGATCGCTCGGGTCCGGGAGGAACATCCCCGCCTCCAGGCCGCTGCGCAGATACCGCAGGACCGGCTCGGCCAGCCGCTCGCCGGGCAGGACGGCCGGGATGCCCGGCGGGTACGGCGTGATCATCTCCGCCGCGAGACGACCCGCGGCCCGGTCGAGCGGCACGTCCTCGGTGGGCCCGAAGAACGCGTCCCGGGGCAGCATCTCCTGCGGCATCCGCAGCTCGGACGGCGACGGCACCTCCACGCGCGGGGCGGGAGCGAGATCCGGGGCGGCGTTCGCGAGGTCCTTGAGCGCGGTCAGCAGTTCCCCCGCGGTCCGGCGGTCGTCCCCGTGGGTGATCTGCGCGCCGATGCGGCGGTGGTCCGTCAGGTGCGCGACGACACCCCGGTGCTCGCGCAGCCAGTCCGCCGCCTGGTAGCCCGAGACGCCCAGCCCGTCGAGGTCGATGACGACGGGCAGCGGATCGAAGTCGTGGGCCATCCCGGGCGCGCAGAAGTCGTCCCGGTCGTTGACGTGCATGCCGTCGATCTCCTCGACCGCCGCACGCACCTCCGCCGCCAGCTTCAGCGCCTCGCCCATCAGCTCCTCCCCGTGCAGCACCATCTGCCGGCGCCAGCCGTCCAGCCCGGCGAAGATCAGCGTCGAGGGGCTGGTGGTGTTCAGCAGATCCGCCCGCATGCCCAGCACCTCCGGCGTGACCAGGCCGCCGCGGAGATGGAACACGGAACCCTGCTCCAGGCCGCTGCCCATCTTGTGGATGCTGGTCACGCAGATGTCGGCCCCCGCGTCCATCGCCCAGGAGGGCAGGTCGGGGTGGAAGGGCAGATGCGCACCCCAGGCCTCGTCGACGATCAGCGGTACCGAACGCCGGTGGCAGACCTCGGCGACGGCCCTCAGGTCGGCGCCGGCGCCGTAGGGGGTCGGGCTGGTGATCAGGGCGCCCTTCGCGTCGGGGTGGGCGGCGAATGCCTTCTCGAACTCCTCGGCGGACGGCGGATGGGCCAGGTGCCGCTCGGCGTCCCAGCGCGGCTCCACCCACACCGGCTCGATGCCGGACAGGATCAGCCCCGAGACGACGGCCTTGTGGGCGTCCCGGCCGATGAGCAGCTTCTCGTGGGGCCCCGCGACCGCCAGCATCGCCGCCTTCACCGAGAGGGAACTCCCGCACGTCGTGAAGAACGTGTGGTCCGCGTGCACGGCGTCGGCCATCAGATCCTGGGCGCGCTGAAGCACCCGCCCCCGGGTGAGCCGGTCGTCCAGTCCGCCGATGGCCAGGACGTCACCGTGGAAGACGGCGTCGCCCAGTACCTCGCGCACCGCGGGGTCGGCCCCCCGCGCCTGCTTGTGCCCCGGCGGTGTGAACGACAGCCGTCCCTCGCGGCGGTAGTCGACGAGGGCTTCGAGAACGGGTGCTCGGGTGTGGTCGGCTGTCATGCCGGTCCGGTTTCCCGGTGCCCACCCGGTCAATCAGCCCCGTGGTCCGTCACGCAGTGTTCCTGCCCGGCGTCAGCACCTCGTCCAGCACCCGCAGAACGGCCTCGTAGGTCAGCGACCGCACCGCGGCCTCCCGGGAGCCCTCCGGATCGGTCGTCCGCAGCTCGTCCCTCCGCTCCCGCCAGGTCTGCTCCTGCTCCAGCGCGCAGGCCCGCGCCCGGTGCATCCGGCGCAGCAGTTCATCCGCGTCCACAACATCCGTCATGCCTTCCGTTTACCCCCGCGCGGCGCCGGGATGGCTGGTGCGCCGTACGGAGGCAGGTAGGTTTGGCGCCACCGGCAGAGGTGAGCCGAAAGTAGCGGGACCGCACGGCGCGCCCAGCGCGCGGAGCCGGCCCGACCCGGTACGTCTCACCCCCAAGGGAGCTGACGGATGTGTGACAGCCACACCACCGAAACCGTCGTCGACCCGTACGACGCTGACCGGCACCGGCGGTTCCGGCCGTGCAAACCCGCCGAGGCGCGCAGGACCGTCGAACGCGTCGTCACCGCCCGCGGCGCCGCCGACGGCCGGGCCGTGTGCGACGCCGCCGCCCTCTCGGACGCCGTGCTCGTCGCCTCGGAACTGACCACCAACGCGATCCTGCACGGTGGCGGCATCACCGACTTCCAGGTCGACGTCGTCGGCCCCGGCGTGCGCCTGTCGGTGAGCGACCGCAGCCACGACCTGCCGGTGGCGGTGCCACGCACCGACCCCCAGGGCCGGCGCCGCGTCGGTGGCCGGGGCTGGCCGATCGTCTGCCGGCTCGCCTCCGACGTACGCGTGGCAGACCTTCCCGCGGGAGGCAAGTGCATCACCGTGGTCGTTCCGCTGTCCTGAGTACTTTTCGAAAAGCGGAGTTTGTTCCCCCGGGGTGGGGGCAGTCGCAAGTTCGTGCTTCGGACCGGAGGCGCAGCAGCGGGAGCGGTATGGCTGCGCGGGCCCTCCGGGTGAGGTCACCCGGACAGCACCGTTCCCGCGGAATGTTCCCCTGAGACCACCGTTCAGGAGCGATCCGCATGCTCATCGAAACACCCACCGTCCCCGGAACCCCCGCCGAGCCCGCCACCACCGCCCGTCGCCGGCACGACGACGCCCCCGACACCATGGCCCTCTTCGGACGGCTTGCGGGTCTGGAGGACGGGCCGGAACGCGACGCGGTCCGCGACGAGCTCGTCACCGCCTGGCTGCCCATGGCCCACCGGATCGCGGGCCGCTTCAGGGACCGCGGCGAATCCATCGAGGACCTGCGCCAGGTCGCGGCGCTCGGCCTGGTGAAGGCCATCGACCGCTTCGACCCGGAGCGCGGAGCCTTCGAGAGCTACGCCGTGCCCACCATCACCGGCGAGGTCAAGCGTCACTTCCGCGACCGCATGTGGGCCCTGCGGGTGCCCCGCCGGGTCCAGGAACTGCGCAACAAGGTGCGGGTGGCCCGGCGCGAGCTGACCCAGAACCCGGGCAGCCCCGAACCCTCGGTGGCCGCCCTCGCCACCCACACCGGGCTGACCGAGGACGAGGTCAGCGCGGGGATGGAGGCGCTGGAGAGCTTCAGCACCCTGTCGCTGGACGCGGAACTCTCGGCCGGCGACGACGGCTACAGCCTCGCGGACACCCTCGGGGCCGCGGACGGCTCGTACGACACCGTGATCGACCGCGAGTCCGCCAAGGAAGGGCTGCGCAGGCTGCCCGAGCGCGAGCGGGCCATCCTCTACATGCGCTTCTTCGAGGACATGACACAGAGCCGTATAGCCGATCGTCTCGGCATCTCGCAGATGCACGTCTCGCGGCTCATCAGCCGCAGCTGCGCCCGAGTGCGCGACGAGGCACTGGGACAGCGCCCGCGCCACCGGAGCACCGGCCGCACGACCCGCGGCTGACCCGCCGAGGCCCCGATGACCGCAGGAGGAACGAGACGGATGCTGATGCCCCACCCCGCCGTGCTGCGCAGACTCGTCGAGGCGTACGAGGCCTCGGCGGCGTGCGAGCCCGCCGACGACGCGGGCGGCCCGGGCCCCCGCACCCGGGACCTGGCGTACACACTGTGCGTGTCGACCGGCACGCGGGACGTGCGGCACGCCCTGGCGGCCGCGCGGCGCCAGCTCGGGGCCGCCCCGGTCCCGGCGCCCGTGTCCGCCGGACCCGCCCTGGCGGCGGACTGACCCGCCGGGCGGGTCGGGGAAGGTGTGGTGACCCGGCTGCCCGCACACCGCTCGTCGGTGTGCGGGCAGCCGGGGTGTGTGCCCGGGACGAGGGGGCATGCGGAATCTCGGGAGGGGATGCTTCACATGAACGCGAATGTTCTGGCACGTTCCGGCCGCGGCCGGGCCCGTAGGGCAGCCAACGGATCGACCGCCGAGACGGCCGCGCGGGCGGGACTCACCGCACGCGGCGTCATCTACCTGCTGGTCGGCATCCTGGCCCTGCAGATCGCCTTCGGCACCGGGGACCACGAGGCGGACCGGGGCGGCGCCCTGGCCGAGCTGTCGGACAAGCCCTTCGGCGCGGTCCTGCTGTGGGCGCTCGGAGCCGGACTGGTCGGCATGGCGCTCTGGCGGCTGTCGGAGGCGCTCTTCGGCGTCACGGGCAAGGACGGCCACACCTGGAAGAAGCGGCTCCCGGCCGCGGCCCGCTGCGTCTTCTACTCGTTCGTCGCCTACTCGGTCCTCGCCTTCGCGGCCGGCTCCGGCGGCGGCGGCTCCAGCGACCAGCAGTCCCGGGACGTCACCTCCAGGGTGATGGAGATGCCCGCCGGGCAGTGGATCGTGGGCCTGGTCGGCGCCGGGATCGTCGTCGCCGGTGTCGTGATCGCCGTGCAGGCGCTGCGCCGCACGTACCACAAGAAGCTGAAGCTGGGTGAGCTGAGCCCCCGGGCCCGGCGGCTGGTCGACGTCACCGGCGTCGGGGGAGGCACGGCCCGCGGCGCAGTCTTCGCGGCCGCCGGCGCCTTCGCCGTGCGAGCCGCCGTCGACTACGAACCCGACCAGGCCAAGGGCCTGGACGACACCCTCCGCTCCTTCGCCGACACCCCGCTCGGACCCTGGCTGCTGGTGTGCGTCGCCGCGGGTCTGGTGCTGTTCGGCGTGTTCTCCTTCGCCCTCGCGCGCTGGCGCAGGGTCTGAGCCGCGCGGCACGGGGAACACGGGTCGAATGAACGAACACGAGATTCCTCCGCCGGACGGACGTCCCGTGGACGTCTACCTCGACCTCCTGCGCGTGCGCATGGAGACCGACGACTACCAGCTGCTGCTCAGCGTGGTGGAACCCGTCCTCCAGGCGATCGACGAGCAACAGATGCCCACCATCGACTTCTCCCTGGACGGGGACAACGCCGAGGCGCTGCCCCAGGAGATCCGGGACGAGGCCGCGCTGGTCATCGCCACCGCGGTCACCGGCCGGCTGGACAACGAGGTCGTCGAGATCAGCACCGACGAGACCGGCCCGGTGCGGGTCGTCACCGACGCCGCCACCGCCTCCGACCCCGCACGTCTGGAGGAGATAGCCGACTACCTCAAGGAACGCCACGTGCAGAACGAGGAACTGCGCGGCATCGCCGAGGCCAGCGGTCTGCCCAGCGACTTCTGACCCTCAACCCTGCGGTGTCCGCACGGGGACACCCAGTGGCCGGGCGAGACCCACCACCGCTTCGTCCAGGCGCTCCAGGTGCCGCAGTACCCGGCCGGTGATCCGGCCGTACCGCGGCACCCCGGCGGCGTCCGGTTCCAGCAGCGAGGCGATGCTCGGCCCGGTCTCCACCTCGGTCCGCACGCCCTCGTCGGCGACCCGCGCGGCGATCGCCTCGATGTTGCGCACCGTGCGCCGCACCGCCCCCCGCAGCCGCGGGTCGGCCGCGATCGAGGGATGTGTCGGCAGCAGCTCGGCCGTCGCCGCCAGCGACCGGGCGTGGTACGCGCAGGTCTCCAGCAGGGCCACCACGTACTGGGCCGTGTCCCGACGGGCCCGCAACGGCGTGATCGGGTGCGTGAGCGGCTGGGTGGCGGCCCGCAGGTCGCCCAGGGCCTGGTCCAGCTCCCGCGCCGTGTCCAGCAGATCCGCCGCCGGTCCGCCACTGAGCTGGTCCACGGCACCCTCGGTGACGTCCGTGAGCCGCTCCAGGACCGTCTCCAGCAGCTCGTTCGTCCGGCGGTCGGTGCGTATCGGCAGCACCAGCGCCGCCGCGACGATCCCGCAGGCCGCCCCGAGGGCCGTCTCCTCGATGCGCAGCAGCAGCACCGACAGGCTGTAGGTGTGCAGCAGGGTGTAGAGTAGCCCCAGCATCGCGGTGACGAAGAACGACATCAGCGTGTAGGACAGCGGCGCCGTGTAGAACATCGCGAAGATCAGCAGCAGTACCAGGCCGAACGCGGTCCAGGTGTGGTTGCCGACCAGGCCGGCCAGCACGATGCCCGCCACGACCCCCAGGACGGTGCCCAGCAGGCGCCGGTAGCCCTTGACCAGGATCTCGCCCGTGGACGCGGTGTTGATGAAGACGATCCAGCAGGTCAGGACCGCCCAGTACCAGCGCTGCGAGGACAGCAGCTCCCCGCCGGCGATGGCGAGCGAGGACCCCACCGCGACCTGTACCGCGGCGCGGGTGGTGGGCCGTCGCAGCCCGGTGGGCTCCTCCTTGGGAGCGGCCTCCTCACCGGCCTCGATGGCCGCGTCCTCGGCGTCCAGCTCCTCCCGGGAGCGGGTCGTCGCCGGGGTGTCGTCCGACTCGTCCTGCGGCCCGTCCAGAGCGATCCGCAGGCCCATGACCGCACGCGCGGTCTCACCGATCCCGCGGAACACGTCCTGCACCGCAGGGGTCGCCTCGGGCAGGTTCTCCTCGTCGCGGTAGCCGAGGAGGCGGTTGCGCAGATGGGACAGCGCGGTGCCGCGTGCCTCGGCGGGCGGCCGCAGCACCAGCGTGCGCAGCGCCCCGAGATCGCGGCGCAGGATCTCCGTGGCCTCGCCGGGGGCCGGCGAGCGGCCCACCGCGGGCGCCGGCGCGCCCGGCAGGTGCAGGGTCAGGGTGTCCGCCCGCTCGGCGCTGCGCGCGGTCAGCAGCAGCAGGCCGAGGCGCTCGGAGGCGATCTCGGCGTCCGCGACGCGCCGCTGCACCAGCCGCGCCGTGGACTCGTCGGGGGTGCCCTCCGCCAGCCGGGACTGGATCATCAAGGCCGTCTCGTGCAGGCGCGCGGTGCCGTCCCGCAGGTGCTCCAGCGTCTTCTCGATCTCTTCCGGCCCCGCGTCCAGCAACTCGGCCTGCGTGGCGATCAGCTGGGCCAGCCGGGCCCGGAACGCCTGCCGCAAGCGTTGCAGGATGCCCGCGGGCGTCGCCGGCACCACCGCGAACCGCACCACCGCGCTGCACGCGAACGCCACCACGATGGCCCCCAGCAGCTCCGGCAGCACCGACACCTGAGCGCCGACGAACAGCGAGAGGAAGTAGACCTGGAAACCGATCAGCCCGAGGGCCGTGCCCCGGTCGCCGAACCTGCGCACGAAGACGGCGCAGAAGATCAGCACGACGAAGAAGGCGTCGCCGATGACGACCCGCGAGGTGAGCAGTGAACTGATCGACACCGAGGCCAGGGCCACGGGCAGCCCCAGCGCCAGCGTCACGGCCTGCGGGCCGGGCTCCTTCTCCCGGATGGCGAAGGTGGCGACCATCGCCGCCATGGCCCCCGCCACCAGATGGGTGACGTCCGCGCCGAACACGGCGAGCACGGCGAGGGTGAGCGCGATGGCGCCCACCGTCCGCAGCCCCGCCGTCAGCCGCAACAGCCCGGGGTCGGACGCGGCGAGGCGGTCCCGCAGCCGTGTCCGCACCGAGCGCCCCGCTGCCTTCACGCCGCCGTACACCTACCCGTTCCACGACCGAACCCGGCCGGTTCGCGCCTAGATCCACTTCTCAGCATGCCATGCCGCGAGCCGACCCGGGCCGCGGGGTCACTCCGCCCGGACCGCCCCGGCGACGCGCTCCCGCACCTGTTCCGGCGTCAGATACGCGTCGGTGTATTCGAAGTCCTTCAGCTTGGCCGGCTTGCGGGCCTGGAAGCCGGTGCGGACGAAATCGTCGCCGGCCAGCGCGTTGAGCGCCCAGTTCGTCGCCACCCGGGCCTTGGCCACGCCGGTGCGCAGCGCCGACCAGTGGTAGCCGCGGGCCACGGCCTGGGCGGGCAGCCCCTTCAACTCGACGCCGAGCGGCTTGGAGACCGCGTCCGTGCCACCGAGGTCGACGACGAGACCCAGGTCCTTGTGGACGTAGGGCCGCATCGGCTGGTTGCGCAGCATGGAGATGAGGTTCTCGGCCACGTGCCGGCCCTGCCGCATGGCGTGCTGGGCGGTGGGCGGGCAGACCGAGCCCTCCTGGCCCTTGGCGAGGTCGGGCACCGCCGCCGAGTCGCCCAGCGCGAACACCCCGTCGTGGTTCGGCAGGCACATCTCCGCCGTGACCGCGAGCCGCCCCTTCACCGTCTCCGCGCCCAGCGTGGCGATGAGCGGGCTCGCCACCACCCCGGCGGTCCAGATCAGCGTGCGGGTGGGCACCACCCGGCCGTCCGTGAAGGTGACCTCCTCGGGCCCGGCCTTCTCGATGGACACACCGAGGGAGATCTCGATGCCGCGCCGCGTGAGGATCCGCTGCGCGTCCCGCCCGAGCTTGTCGCCCAGTTCGGGCATCAGCTTCGGCGCGATGTCGATCAGGTGCCACTTGATCAGGCTCGGGTCGAGCCGGTGGTAGCGCTTGACCGCCGCGTGCGTCAGCCGTTGCAGGCAGGCGGCGGTCTCGGTGCCGGCGTAACCGCCGCCGACGACCACGAACTGAAGCCGGGAGGCGCGCTCCACCGGGTCCTGGCTGGCGTCGGCGAGGTCGAGCTGCGAGATGACGTGGTCGCGGACGTACGCGGCCTCCGCCAGGGTCTTCATGCCGAAGGCGTGGTCGGTGAGCCCCGGGATGTCGAACGTGCGGGTGATGCTGCCGGGGGCCAGCACGATGTAGTCGTACGGCTCGTTGACGATCTGGTCGGTGATGGTGCGCACCACGCAGACCTTCGCCTTCAGATCCACCCCGATGGCACCGCCCGGGATGATCCGGGTCCGGTACCTGCTGCTGCGGCGCAGGGAGAGCGCGATCGACTGGGGGGTGAGCACCCCGGAGGCGACCTGGGGCAGCAAGGGCAGATAGAGCTGGTAGGAGAACGGCGCCACCAGGGTGACGTCGGCCTCGTTCGGGGCGAGCCTGCGTTCCAGACGGCGGACGCACTCGACGCCGGCGAAACCTGCGCCGACCACCAGGATCCTGGGTCGTGTCACGGTGTTCATCCCTTTCTGCGGCTCCAGGCGGTCTGCCGCGAACGCCATTCGCCTGCCCCTGGATCGCTGCTTCGCACCTCGTCGATCCCATCGCGCCCACGCCGATCCGGCCAGCCGGACGCGGCAGGCAGGCGACACGCCTCGGTCACCACGATGCCGCGCCCGGCCCCGGAGCGCACCGCGCGGGAGCGGCGCAGCCCGGACCCACCCGCGGGGGAGGGACGCGTCCGGCTCAGCCGGAGCCGCGGAGGTGGCAGAGCAACAGGCACACGTCGTCGTCGCGTTCCGAGTCGCTGAGCAGGGGGCGCAGCAGGCCGTCCGCCGAACCGTCGAGGTCCGCCTCCAACTGGGCCGAGCCGAACCCGCCGAGCGCCTCGGAGAGCC
Organism: Streptomyces sp. NPDC045956; assembly: GCF_056430705.1. Classification (NCBI taxonomy): domain Bacteria; kingdom Bacillati; phylum Actinomycetota; class Actinomycetes; order Kitasatosporales; family Streptomycetaceae; genus Streptomyces; species Streptomyces sp. NPDC045956. Next base: position 525,600 of record NZ_JBWKKZ010000004.1, read on the forward strand.
GCGCGATACCCGGGTCTATGCCCAGGGCGCGCCGCTCCACCAGACCGTCCGTGTACAGCGCGAGCGTCGAGCCCGGAGGCAGCGGGACGGTGTGGTCGGCGATCTCCTGTTGCAGCGGGATGCCGAGCATCGCGCCCGGTTTGGCGTCCAGGGTCCGCACCCGCCCGTCGGGGGTACGCAGCACCGGCGGCGGATGTCCGGCGGCCGCCCACGTCATCGTGGGGTCGTCGGGGTGGAAACGCGCGATGACGGCCGTGGCGAACAGGTCGGGCTGGAGGTGGTGCAGGAACGTGTGCAGCCGGGTCAGCAGCCGGCCGGGGCTGCCGCCGTCGACGGCGTAGGCACGCAGAGCGGTGCGCAGCTGGCTCATCATCACGGCGGCCCGCAGCCCGTGCCCGGTCACGTCGCCGACCACGGCGATGGTGCCCCCGTCGGGCTGGCGGAAGGCGTCGTACCAGTCGCCCCCGATGTTCAGCCCGTGCGTGGCGGGCAGGTAGCGCGCGGCCAGGGCCAGCCCCGGCGGGGAGGGCAGCTCCGTGAGCAGCGCCCGCTGAAGCGTCTCGGCGATGTCCCGGTTGTGCTGGTAGCGCTGGGCGTGGTCGATGGCGATGCTCGCCCGCCGGGTCAGCTCGATCAGCATCACGGCGTCGTCGGGGTCCCAGCGCTCTCCGGGCGGGGACAGGGTCACCACGCCCAGGGGAGCCTGCCGCGTCGGCAGCGGGATGGACAGCAGGGGCCGCTCCGGCTCCAGCGCGGAAGGCGGCTGGTGCTGGACCCCGGGCAGCCCGCCCGGTTCCATGGCGGCGTACTGCGGGCGGCCCGTGCGGGCCGCGACCACGGCGACCGCCGGATGCGCCGGGCCCGGCCGTTCGCCGTCCTGCTCGAACAGCCAGACGTCGACGCTCGCGGCGTACTCCGGCACCAGCAGCTCCGGCAGCCGGCGCGCGATCTCCTGGTGGTCCAGCGAGGCCGTGAGCACCGCGCTCGCGTTCGCCAGGAAGGTCAGTCTGCGGCGGGCGTTCTCCGCCTCCGTGCGGGCCTTGCGTTCGGCGGCGAACGCCTCCCGCTGGGCCCGCCCGGCGGCGTCCAGCTCGGCGTGCAGAGCCACGACGCCCTGGTTGGTCTGCTGGAGCTCCTCCCGGTGGAAGTCCACCAGGTGCTCCTGCTCGCTCAGCCTCTCCAGCACCAGCGCCGTGTCCTCGTCCGCGCCCAGCAGCGCCTCCGCGAGCACGGCCGGGTCGTCCACCGCGGCCTCGGCCTCGGCGGCGGGAACGCCTTCGGGGCAGGGCACCGTGACCCGCCACGGGGGCTGGCCGGCGGCAGCGGTGTCACCGGCCGGCGCCACCACCGCGTGCAGGACCCGCCCCGCGGCCTCCGGCGTGACGCGGGAGGCCGCCCCCGTCTCCAGCGTGAGCCGCCAGGCGCCGCCCTTGGTCAGGCACAGCCGCAGCTGCGCGCTGAGGGAGGACACCAGACGGGCGCGCTCCAGGGGAGGAACGCCGTGGGCCGTGGCCAGGCGCGCGGCGGCGATCCGCGCCCGCGCGGCCTCGGTGACGTCGGTGATGTGCCAGGTACGGGTCATGTGTGGTCCGGCGGGGTCGGGGCCAGTACGGCGACGGCGGTGTCGTCCCGCACCGGGCGGGCCGGGCTGCCGGCGTCCCGGACGATCACGGCAGCCGTCACCGCCGGGTCGGTCGCCGTGCGGCAGGTGTCGTAGGTGGGTGCCCAGCGGCTCGGCAGACCGTCGCTGTGCAGGACCAGGACGTGGTCGTCCGCCCAGGCCGTCTCCTCCTCGCGGAGGGTCGTGGGCCGGTGGGTGCCGACGATGCCGGGCCGCGACACCAGGTGCCGCCAGGCGCCGCCCTCGCACAGCCGCGCCCCGATGTTGCCGACCCCGGCGAACCTGAGCACCGCGGCCCGGGTGTCGACCTGGGCCACCGCCACGGCCGCGCCGCGGGTGCCCCTCAGCGCCTGGTCGAGCCGCCGCAGCGCCTCGGCGGGCCCGAGGTGGGCCGCGCCGCGCAGCGCCTCCACGGCCGCGGTCGAGGCGCGGGCCGCCTCCGGGCCGTGCCCCAGGCCGTCGGCCAGCATCAGCGTGACCCGGTCCGTGTCCCGGACCCAGCCCCAGGCGTCGCCGGAGTACTCCGCGCCGCCGAACGGCACGTTCACGGCACCGGCCCGCACCCGGGACGCCGGGTCCGGCCCGGTGGCGGGACGGCCGGGCACGGCACCGATCCGGGCGACGACCACCGTGCCCCGGCCCAGGGCGCTGTGCAGGTCGAAGTCGTCGGCGAGGCGTGCGCAGGTGCCGAGACCGGCGCCGAGCGACCCCGTCGTGGTGAAGCCGTCGCTCAGCGCGGCGGACACGTCGGCCATCCCCGGCCCGTGGTCGACGGTGGCCACCTGCACCAGCCTCGTGTGCTCTCCGCCGGCCACCAGGACCGGCGGGGCGACGACGTCGACGAGGACCCGGCCGCCCCCGGCGTGCTTCAGCAGGTTGGTGGCCAGTTCGGTCGCCACCAGCGCGGCGGTGGCGGCCCGCGACTCGTCCAGCCCGGCCAGGGCCGCCGCGTGCTCGGCGGCCACCCGGGCGTCGCGCACCCGGGTCGAGTCGTGCACGGGTACGTCCCACACGCGTGGCATCAGCTCTCCTCACGGGGGCGAGGAGGCCGGCCCACCCAGGAGGCCACCCGCACGGTGGTCCCCGCTCCGGGGCCGCTCTCGATCGTGAAGTCGTGCACGAGGCGCCGGGCGCCGCCCAGGCCCATGCCCATCCCGCCGCCCGAGGTGAAACCGTCGCTGAGCGCCTGCTCCAGGTCCTCGATGCCCGGTCCCTCGTCGCGGAACGTCAGCCGCAGCCCTCGCCCACCCCCCTCGGTGAGGGGCTCCGTCTCCATCGTCCCGCCGCCCCCGTACACCAGCGTGTTGCGGGCCAGTTCGCTGGCCGCCGTGACCAGTTTCGTCTGGTCCACCAGACCGAAGCCGATCTGGGCGGCCGTCTGCCGCACGTGCTGGCGGACCCACACCAGATCCATGTCCGACCGGATCGGCAGGCGGGCCTGGGCGCCCGCGGCAGTGTGCATCACGGACTCTCCTGGCGGAGCCCGCCGTAGCGGGACGACGGGGCGTGCTGCGTGAGCAGCTCCATGGCCACCTCGGTGCTGAGCGCGGTGTGCATCCCCGGCAGGGTCAGACCCAGCTCCACCAGCGTGATGGCGACCGCCGGGCGCATGCCGACCACGACGGTGCGGGCGGCCAGCAACTCGGTCTGCCCGGCGATCTCGGCCAGCACCCGGCCGAGGAAGGAGTCGACGATCTCCACACCGGAGATGTCGATGATCACGCCCGCGGCGCCGCTGTGGGAGATGGCCTCGGCGAGGTCCCGCTGGAGCTGCTGCGCCGTGCTGTCGTGCAGGTCGCCCTGGAGGGTGACCAGCAGTACCTCTCCGAGCCGGAGAACCGGGACATGACCCGTCGCGGGAGCCCCGTACGGACCCGGGAACGCCTCGCTCACCGGGCGACCACGCCGTTCGGGCCCGGACCCACGATGCCGACCCCGAGCTGGTGCAGGACGTGTCCGAGGGCGTCGGCGAGGCTCGCCCGGGTGACCACGGTGCCCAGGTCCAGACCCAGGTGGACCATGGTCTGGGCGATGGCGGGGCGGATGCCGGAGACGATGCATTCGGCACCCATGAGCCTGGCCGCCGCCACCGTCTTCATCAGGTGCTGGGCGACCAGCGAGTCGACGGTGGGCACGCCGGTGATGTCCAGGATCGCGTAGCGCGCCTGCTGCTCCACGATGGACTCCAGCAGGGTCTCCATGACGACCTGGCTGCGGGCACTGTCCAGCGTCCCGATCAGCGGCACGGCCACGATGCCGTCCCACAGCTTGATGACGGGGGTGGCCACCTCCAGCAACTGAAGCCGCTGGCGGTCGATGAGGGCCTGACCCTCGCTGAGCGCCGTCTGCATGACCACGACCCGCAGGGTGCCCATCAGCACGCTCAGCGTGGTGACGCAGGCCCGGGCCTCCTCGGGCGAGGCGTCCGGCAGGTCGGCCAGCAGCAGGTTCTCGACCGGCGGGCGCAGGGCGGCCAGTTCGCTGGACACCTGAGCGGTGGACAGGCCGGCGCGGGAACGGGCCGCGCCCATCCTCGCCAACTGCTCGCGCACGGTGGTGAACCCCGCGGCGTCCGGGTCCTCCACCCGCTGCGCGTCCGCGACTTGGGCCAGCCCGTCCACCACTGCCTTGCCCGCCTCGACCGCCTCGTCACGGGAGACGGTGAACACGGCCCGGAACAGGGCCTCGTCCGCCCACCGCTGGGCGATCTGTTCACGGCGGCGCCGCAGGAAGTCCCCGACCTCTTGGGTCGGCGATCCCGCTGCTCCCTCGGCCTGTTCCGGCACCTCTTCCACTCCTCATCCGCGTTGCGCCGCACAGACCCGCAGGCAACGTGACGGCGATGTGATCCTGCCGGGCGACCACTGTAACCACCCGCCGACCTCGTACGACACCTGCTCCCGGGTGAGCGGCGACGGACCGGTCTCAGGCCTCGGGCACCTGGGGTCCGCCCGGCAGCGCGTCGACGCGCGAGAGTGCCTCGTCGACGCTGTCGGAGACCGGCACGGTGATGCTGACCCCCGTCAGGTCCAGGACCCGCCGCACCGCCGGGGTGGGCGAGATGATGTGCACGCTGCCCGGCAGCTCGCGCGCCTCCTGGTAGACCCGCAGGATGATGTTCATGCCGGATGAGTCCATGAACGGGACCTCCGACAGGTCCAGCAGGAAGTGCCGTCGCCCGTGGTGCAGCTGGTTGGCCAGATGGTGCTGGAACTCGGTCGCCGTGTCGACGTCCAGGTAGCCCTCCACCTTGAGCAGCGCGACATCCTCCCGCGGCAGCGACACCTCTACGGACAGCGGGTTCTGGGCTATGGGCACGTGTACCTCCAACAAAGCGGCCGGCGCGGCGGGACGTCATGTCCCACCGCGCCCCGCGTTTACCCCCGAATCGGATCTCCACACCTGCCCGCTCGGAAGCGGGACCGCGTGCCGTGCGTCACCCGACCCGGATGCCCACGAGACACGTGTCGTCGTCCGTGTCGGACCGGCTGTAGGTGAGCAGCCGGTCGAGGTGCTGGTCCAGGGTGATCGGCGCCCGACGGGCCGTGCTCAGCAACTGGGCCAACGACTCCTCCACCGGGCGGTCACGGCGTTCGATCAGGCCGTCGGTGTACATCAGCAGCGTGTCCTCGCCGGCCAGCTGCACCTCGTCCTCCTCGTACGCCGCCTCCGCCACCGCGCCCAGCAGCATGCCCCGCACCAGCGGCAGCGGCTGGGCCGCAGCGCCCCGGACCAGGACCGGCGGCAGATGCCCCGCCCGGGCCCAGCGCAGCGTCCGCAGGGACGGGTCGTACAGGCCGCACACCGCCGTGGCGGTCACCCCGCCCGTCAGGTGGTGCGCCACGATGTTCAGCCAGGACAGCAGCTGCCCCGGCCCGGCACCGGTCACCGCGAGGCCGCGCAGCGCGTTGCGCAGCACCACCATGCTGGTCGCGGCCTCTATGCCGTGCCCGGCCACGTCCCCCACGCACAGCAGCACCAGCCCGTTCGGCAGCATCACGGCGTCGTACCAGTCACCGCCCACCAGCTGCTCCGTCTCCGCGGGCCGGTACCGGACGGCCACCTGGAGGTCCGGCACCTTCAGCGGACTCTGGGTCGGCGGCATGATGGCGTGCTGGAGCTGGAGCGTCAGCCGGTTGCGCTCGATGGCCTGCTGCTCGGTGTGGGCCAGCTGGTCGCGGGTCGCGGCGAGCGCCACCTCGGTCCAGTGCTGGGCCGAGATGTCCTGGTAGGCCCCGCGCACGACCAGCAGGCGGTCGTCGGTGTCCAGGACCGGTTCGGCCACCACCCGCACGTGCCGGGTGACGCCGTCGGGCCGCTGGAGCCGGAACGCCGCCGACGCCGGCCGCCGGTGGTGCAGCAGCGTCCGCAGGAACCGGCCGATGGTGACGGCGTCGTCCGGGTGGGCGTGCGCGGCAAGCTCCTCCATCGGAACCGGCACGCTCGTCTGCGGGCGGCCGTACAGGTCGAAGAGCTGGCCGTTCCAGGTGATCTCACCGGTCAGCAGGTTCTCCTCGAAGCCGCCGATGCGCCCGAGGCGCTGGGCGTGCTGGAGGAGGCTCGCCAGCCGGGCCGTCTCGTCCTCGATGCGCCAGATGAGCAGCACGGCGTTGCCGTGCCGGCTCACGCTGATGTCCGCGACCGCCGACAACGGCACCTGGTCCACCAGGGCGGTCAGGTTCATGCGCCGGGCCCGGAACGGCTCGCCGGTGGCGTACACCCGCTCCACGCTGCGGAACAGCTCGCTGTCCCCGGCGGCCATCGGGTAGGCCTCCAGCAGCAGCGCGCCGCCCACGACGGCCCGGGGCCGCCCGGCGGGATCCAGGAACCGCTTGTTCACGTGCTGGATGCGGAAGTCCGCCAGGTGCCCGTCCGCGTCCAGGTGCGGCACCAGGACCAGCGCCGGGTCGTACAGGCCGTCGGCCAGGTCCATCAGCTCCACCGCGTCCGGCATGACCCGCGGCTCCTGCCCGGCGCCGGGCGCCGGCGTGTACGACTCCAGGGTGTGCGCGCACAGCTCCGCCAGCGCCTCCACCTGCCGGACCACCTGGGGCGGCTGCGGTTCCAGCGGCGCCGGCCAGGCGATCTCCAGGACGCCGTGGATGCGCCCGCCGGTACCGGCGGGCACCGCGACCCTGCCGCCGTCCGGGTACTGGTGCCGGCCCATGCTGGGCAGGCTCGTCCCGGCCAGGGAGGTGAACCACTGACCCGCGCGCTCGGTCAGTCCCGACCGGGCCACCGTCGCCACGTCCGGTGGCACGTAGCGCCAGCGGGCGGCCTCGGCCGCGGAGAAGCCCGCGCTGCCGGCCAGCGTGAGCGACCCGTCCGACCCGGCCGCCCAGATGGCCACGGCGGCCGCGCCGAGCGGGCGCAGCGCCTGCTCCAGCAGGGCGTCGGCGACGGCCTGGGTGTCGTCCGCGGCGAGCGCGCCGCTCTCTGCCGCACGCAGGCGCACCGCGGCCGACTCCGCCGCCGCGTCCCCGTCGGCGGCGGCGTCCTCGCTCTGCACGGCGGCGGTGGCGGCGAGGAAGGCGTCCGTCACCTCCGACATACGGTCCCGGGCGGCCTGGTTGATGACGTCGACCGCGAACTCCAGCGGGGTCACCTGCGACTGCTCGGCCAGCTCGGCGAGCTGGCGGGCGGCCTCGGCCGGACCGCACCCCAGCCGGGCCACCAGGATGCCCTTGGCCAGCTCTATCAGAGCCCGCCCCTCCGCCTCCGCCTGGGCGGCGCGGACCTCGCGGCTGAGCCGGTCCACCGTGGCCGCCAGCCGGCCCACGGGGGACACCGGGGTCATGCCGCGCAGGTCGGCGGCCGGTCCCTCGACCGCACCGGACGACGGCGGCCCGGAGACCGCGGGCGGCGCGTCGGAGGGTTCCGGCGGCGTCTCGCCGACCGGTTCGCTGGGCTGCTCGGACTTGCTCACGATGGGGACGCTCCTCGACTGGAGACCGCCACGGTGCAGGACGCGACACGCCGCGCACCGCCCGGCCCACCGGTGTACGGGACGGGGGCCGGTGCGCTCATGCGGGCAGCCACCGTCGGACGCAGGCGATGAGGTCCTGGGTGTCGACCGGCTTGGTGACGTAGTCACTGGCGCCCGAGGCGAGGCTCTTCTCCCGGTCGCCCGGCATCGCCTTCGCGGTGACGGCGATGATCGGCAGCTCGGCGTACCGGGGGATCCTTCGGATCTCGGCGGTCGCCGTGTAGCCGTCCATCTCCGGCATCATCACGTCCATGAGGACGAGCGCGATCTCCGGGTGGTCCACCAGCGTCTCGATGCCCCGCCGCCCGTTCTCCGCGTGCAGCACCCGGAAACCGTGCAGCTCCAGGATGCCGCTGAGCGCGAACAGGTTGCGCGCGTCGTCGTCGACGACGAGGACGGTGCGCCCGGCCGACGGGTCGTCCACGCTCTGCGGGGCCAGGTGCTGCGGTTCCTCCGGCCGGACCAGGGAGAGCACGTCCCCGGGCTCCTCGGCGGCCAGGTGCAGCGCGATGCGCTCCCGCAGCTCGTCGAGGCTGGACAGGAACTCCAGCGCCCCGTCCTGCCCGTCCGAGAGCAGGCTCTCCTCCAGGGCCGCGTCCGCACGGTGACCGCTGTGCACCAGCACCGGCACGCTCGCCAGCGCCGAGTCACCCCGCAGGGCCCGCAGGAAGCGAGACGCCTCGCCGTCCCGCATGCCCAGCTCCAGGACGACGCAGTGGCACGGCTCGTCCGCCAGCGCGCCCGCGGCCTCCTGCGCCCCCACGGCCGTGATGACGTCGAGGGGCGGCCGGTCGCCCGCGTCGTCCCGTCCGTGCGCCAGGTCGGTGATCACGCTCTCCGCCACGAGGGTCAGCAGACCGCGCGGACGCTCCTCGACGACGAGCAGCCGCCTCGGGCGCTGCCGCGGGCCGCTGGTCAGCTCGGGCACCGGCGCCGGGCGGGTGAGCACGTCGGCCGGCGACTCGGCCGGGACGTGGTCCGAGCCTCGCGCCAGCAGGTCCTCGAAGTCGGGCCGGGCCGCGGGCAGGAACAGGGTGAAGGTGCTGCCCCGGTCGGGCGTGCTGTCGACGGTGACGGCGCCACCGAGCAGCTGGGCGATCTCCCGGGTGATGGAGAGGCCGAGTCCGGTACCGCCGTACTTGCGGCTGGTCGTGCCGTCCGCCTGCTGGAAGGCGCCGAAGATCGACTCCAGGTTCTGCTCCGGGATGCCGATGCCGGTGTCCTTCACCCGGAAGGCCACGACGGCACCGCCCCGCACCACGCCCGGCGGCACCTCGTCGTCGTGGGCCGGCTCGACGGCCAGCTCCACCCCGCCCCGCTCGGTGAACTTCACCGCGTTGGACAGCAGGTTGCGCAGCACCTGACGCAGCCGGGAGTCGTCCGTCAGCAGGTCCGCCGGCGCCCCGGTGGCCGTCGACACCGTGAACTCCAGGCCCTTCTGCGTCGTCATGGGCCGGAAGGTGGCCTCGACGTACTCGATGAGCTGCCGCAGCGTCACCCGCTCGGGGGAGACGTCCATCTTCCCCGCCTCGACCTTCGACAGGTCCAGGATGTCGTTGATCAGCTGGAGCAGGTCCGAGCCCGCGGAGTGGATGATGCCCGCGTACTCGACCTGCTTCGGCGTGAGGTTGCGCGACGGGTTCTGCGCGAGGAGCTGGGCGAGGATCAGCAGACTGTTCAGCGGGGTGCGCAGCTCGTGGCTCATGTTCGCCAGGAACTCCGACTTGTACTTCGAGGCCAGCGACAGCTGCTGGGCACGGGCCTCCAGCTCCTGGCGCGCCTGCTCGATCTGCAGGTTCTTCGCCTCGATGTCCCGGTTCTGCGTCGCCAGCAAGGACGCCTTGTCCTCCAGCTCGGCGTTGGAGCGCTGCAACTCCTCCTGCTGCACCTGGAGTTCGGCCGAGCGCGCCTGCAGTTCGGCGGTCAGGCGCTGGGACTCGGCGAGCAGCTCGTCGGTGCGCGCGTTGGCCACGATCGTGTTGACGTTCACGCCGATGGTCTCCATCAGCAGTTCCAGGAAGTCCCGGTTGATCTGCGTGAACGGAGCGACCGACGCCAGCTCGATGACGCCGAGGACCTGCCCCTCGACCACGATGGGCACCAGCACCAGCGCGGTGGGCACCACCTCGCCGAGCCCGGAGGAGATGGTCACGTAGCCCGGCGGCAGCTCGTCCACCACGATGGTGCGCCGGCTGCGCGCGGCCTGGCCGACCAGGGTGCGGCCGAAGGCGATGCGGGAGGGCTTGGACGAGTCCTCCGGATAGCCGTACGAGCCGACCAGGCGCAGCTCGGGGCCCTTCTCGCCCTCCTCCGCCAGGTAGAAGGCGCCGTACTGGGCGGCGACCAGCGGCACCAGCTCGTCCATGATCAGCTCGGCGACCACGGGCAGGTCGCGGTGCCCCTGCATCAGGCCGGAGATCCGGGCGAGGTTGGTCTTCAGCCAGTCCTGCTCCTGGTTGGCCCGGGTGGTCTCGCGCAGGGACTGCACCATCGCGTTGATGTTGTCCTTGAGCTCGGCCACCTCCCCGGAGGCCTCCACGTTGATCGAGCGCGTCAGGTCGCCCTCGGCGACGGCCGACGTGACCTCCGCGATCGCGCGGACCTGCCGGGTGAGGTTGCCCGCCAGCTCGTTGACGTTCTCCGTGAGGCGCTTCCAGGTGCCGGAGACGCCCTCGACCTCCGCCTGGCCGCCGAGCCGTCCCTCGGTGCCGACCTCGCGGGCGACGCGGGTGACCTCGTCGGCGAAGGCGGAGAGCTGGTCGACCATCGTGTTGATGGTCGTCTTGAGTTCGAGGATCTCGCCGCGCGCGTCGACGTCGATCTTCTTCGACAGGTCGCCCCGGGCCACCGCCGTCGTCACCAGCGCGATGTTGCGCACCTGGCCGGTGAGGTTGTTGGCCATGGAGTTGACGTTGTCGGTGAGGTCCTTCCAGGTGCCGGCGACGTTCGGCACGTGCGCCTGGCCGCCGAGCCGTCCCTCGGTGCCGACCTCGCGGGCGACGCGGGTGACCTCGTCGGCGAAAGCGGAGAGCGTGTCGACCATCGTGTTGATGACGTCGGCCAGCGCGGCGACCTCGCCCTTGGCCTCGACCGTGATCCGCTGTGAGAGGTCGCCGCGCGCCACGGCGGTGGCGACCTGCGTGATCGAGCGCACCTGGCCGGTGAGGTTGTTGGCCATGGAGTTGACGTTGTCGGTCAGGTCCTTCCAGGTGCCCGACACGCCGCGCACCTGCGCGCGCCCCCCGAGGTTGCCCTCGGTGCCGACCTCGCGGGCGACGCGGGTGACCTCGTCGGCGAAGGCGGAGAGCTGGTCGACCATCGTGTTGATGGTGTTCTTCAGTTCCAGGATCTCGCCGCGGGCGTCCACGGTGATCTTCTGCGAGAGGTCGCCCTTGGCCACGGCGGTGGCGACCTGGGCGACGTTGCGGACCTGGTTGGTCAGGTTGCCCGCCATGAAGTTCACCGAGTCGGTGAGGTCGCGCCACGTGCCCTTGACGCCCTGCACGTCGGCCTGGCCGCCGAGCCGTCCGTCGGTGCCGACCTCGCGGGCGACGCGGGTGACCTCGTCGGCGAAGGCGGAGAGTTGGTCGACCATCGTGTTGATGGTGTTCTTCAGTTCCAGGATCTCGCCGCGGGCGTCCACGTCGATCTTCTGCGACAGGTCGCCCTTGGCCACGGCGGTGGCGACCTGGGCGATGTCGCGGACCTGGGTGGTCAGGTTGCCCGCCATGGCGTTGACCGAGTCCGTCAGGTCGGCCCAGGTGCCCGACACCCCCGGCACCCTGGCCTGCCCGCCGAGGGTCCCCTCGGTGCCGACCTCGCGGGCCACCCGGGTGACCTCCGAGGTGAACACGGACAACTGGTCCACCATGCCGTTGAAGACCTTGGCGATGTCACCCATCAGGCCGTCCGCCTCGTCCGGCAGACGGGTGCCGAAGTCGCCGTCCCGTACGGCGGTCAGGCCCGCCAGCAGACGGCGCAACTCCTGATCGCCCGGAACCGCTTCCACGGTTCCGGTGCTGTCGCTGGTCATTCGCACCCTCGTTCCGCTCCCCAGGAGCCCTCGGAGCGAGGACTCGGAACCCCCTCCGGACCGTTGTGCGGTCCGGCCTGTCGTGCGCGCATTTCCGCAGTTCACGGATCTGCCCTAGGAGAAAAAATACGCCAGAGGCTAACCCAGGTGCGGGGTGTGCACCAAAGCGGGGCGCCAGGAGGTGGAGAACGGAGCCCGGACGGGGCACGACGCGCATGGGCAACCGGCTTCTGGGTACCCGGCCGCATTTTGCCGCGACCGATCCGCGACCGGCCGAATGCGGAGGCCCGGGCCGGGTATCCGCTGCTGTGGAGCCGGTCCGGCCCGTGGCGTCCGCCCGGCCCCGCAGTCACCGAAACGGGAGGAAAGGGAAAGCGTGCCGATGGAGAGCATCTGGTCGTACGCGGTGGGCAGCGGTCACTTGGAGGGGCAGGACCTGACGGGCTGCACCGTCGTCGCCGGCGACGGCACCATCGGTCACGTGGACCGTGAGGCCGAGCACTACGGCATGCGGCACCTGGTCGTCGACACCGGCGTCTGGGTCTTCGGCCGGAGCGTACTCGTGCCGGTCGGCGTGGTCAGGGGCATCGACACCGAGGCCCGCACGGTCACGGTGGCCTGCACCCGGGCGGAGGTCAAGGCCGCACCCCGGTTCCGGACCGACAGCGAGACGATGGACCGGGAGTATCTGGCGTCCGTCGGCGACTACTACCATCGGCTGCCGCCGCGGGAGACCACCGCGGACTGACCCGGTGCCGAACGACAGTACGGCGAACCCCAGGGACACCACTGACATGGAACCGATCGACGGGATCAGCACGGCCTCGGCCGGCGTGAGCCCGCCCCCTGCCCAGGCACCGGGGGCGGGCTCCGTGACCAACGCGGCCACCGCTCGCGCCTACGCGGAGTCGGTGGCCCGCGCGCAATGGGGGGCGGGCCGCGGGGTGCGGGAGGAAGACGTCATCGACCTGCTGCTGGTGGTCTCGGAACTGGTCACCAACGCCATCCGGCACGGCGAGGGACTGGCCGGCTTCGAGGCCCGGCCGACGGGCGAGGGCCTGTGGATCGCCGTGCACGACAACAGCGCGGTGGTGCCCCCGGCCGTGCGGGCCTTCCCGACCACGCACCGCGGCAGCGGCTACGGCTGGCCGCTCGTGGCCCGCCTGGCCCGGGACGTCGCGGTCGACCGCCGCCCGGAGGGCGGCAAGACCATCAGCGCGCTGGTGCCGCTGCGGGACGCCGGCGCCCGCTGACCGCGACGGCCCTGGCCCCGGCCACGGCCCCGGTCACCAGGGCAGGAAGACGTGGATGTCCTTGCCCCGCTCGCCCGTGACCACGCTCACCTGGTCGGACAGGGTGTGGATCAGATGCCAGCCGATGCCGCCGCCGCCACTGTTCGGGTGGAAGGCGCGCGGCGCGGGCTCCGTGGTGCTGGTGTCGTGCATGACCACGTGCACCCCGTCGAAGGTGCGGCGCAGCCGCAGCTGGAAGGGCCCGGGGGCGTACTGCACCGCGTTCGCCGCCAGCTCCGTGACGACGAGAAGGATGTCGTCCCAGTGCTCGGGGGCCGAGGGCGGCGCCGCCCGGGCCAGATCGAAGAGGAACTCCTCCGCGACCAGGCGCGCACCGGTCACATTGTGCAGTTCCCCGGTGAAGCTGGCGGTGCGGTTCGTGATCTCCTCGGAAGCCAGTGTCCTGTCCCAACGCGGCTCGGCTGCCATCTCGCCTTCCCGGCCCGGCCTCGGCCGGGCGTTGTCCCTTCTTCGTACTCCTTTCGTCTCTTAGTTCCCGAGCGGGGCGACCCTACGCGCCTCCTCGTGCCGGAGCCCGCGCCCGGGGCCGCCGGTCACCGGGGCGTCACCCACCGCGTACGTCAGCGCAGGAACACGTTGTCCGCGTCCTCCCAGCCGGCCTGCTCCGCGAGCGGCACCTGGGGCGGCCGGCGGGAGCGGGCCTCGTACATGGCGTCGATCTCGAAGGCGTAGGTGCGCACGATCTCGTCCCGCCGGAGCTTCATCGACGGTGTGAGCAGCCCGTTGGCGACGTCGAACGGCTCGGGCAGGACACGGAAGACCCGGATGGACTCCGAACGCGACACGGCACTGTTGGCCGCGGCGACGGCCCGCGCGACCTCCTCGCGCAGCGCGTTCTCCTCCCGTGCCTCGCGGGCCGGGGCGTCCGCCTGCAGGGCCAGGCCCGCCCGCCAGTGCGTCAGGAACGCCGGGTCGAGCGTGATCAGCGCGCCGACGCAGGGCCGGTTGTCGCCCACGACCACGGCCTGGTGGACGAGGGGGTGCATGCGCAGCCGTTCCTCCAGGGCGGCCGGGGCCACGCTCTTGCCGCCGCTGGTGATGATGACGTCCTTCTTGCGGCCCGTGATCGCCAGGTAGTTCTCCTCGTCCAGGTGTCCGATGTCCCCGGTGGCCAGCCAGCCGTCGCGCAGCACCCGACGGGTGGCGGCCTCGTCGCCCACGTACCCCTGGAACATCGAGGGCCCGCGCACCAGGATCTCCCCGTCGTCGGCCACCCGGATCTCCGTGCCGGGCAGCGGCTGCCCGACGGTGCCGGACTTCTCCCGGCCGAGCGGCTGCATCGTCAGCCCGCCGCTGGTCTCCGTCAGCCCGTAGCCGTCGTGGACGTACACGCCGATGCCCTCGTAGAAGAGGGACAGCTCGCGGCTGAGCGGTGAACCGCCGGACGTCGCCCGGCGCACCCGGCCGCCCAGCGCGGTCCGCAGCCGGCGGTACACCGTCCGCTCGTACAGGGCGTGCTGGAGACGCAGGTCGAGGCCGGGCCCCGTCCCCCGGCCGAGCCGCTGGCGCTCCAGCGCGGCGGCGAAGTCGCGCGCCGTGCCGGCGGCCCGCTCGAACAGCGCCCCCCGCCCCGCCTGCTGGGCCGTGCGCAGGAAGGTCTTGTAGAGCTTCTCCAGGACCGACGGGACGGCGTAGAGGTACGTGGGGCGGAAGGTGCGCAGCGCCGAGGAGAGCGCCTCGTCGGTCATCGCGGGCTCGTGCGCCATGAGCAGCCCGCCCCGGACGCACAGGCTCTGGATCATCAGCCCGTACACGTGCGAGAAGGGCAGGAAGGCGAGGACCGCGCCCTGCTCACCCGGCGGCGCCACCGTGTGGCCCCAGCCGGCGAGGAGCGTGTCGCACGGGCTGGCCAGCCCACGGTGGCTCAGCGCGCACCCCATGGCGTGGCCGGACGTGCCCGAGGTGTAGGCGACGACCGCGGTGGAGTCCGGCAGCACGATGCGGCGCATGGAGTCGACCGTGGTGTACGGCAGGAACTCGCCCCGCGCCACGATCGTGTCGAGCGCGCCGGCGTCCAGTTGCCAGACGTGGCGCAGCGACGGCAGCGACGCGCACACCGAACCGACGGTCATCACGCTCTGCTCGTCCTCGACGACCACGGCCACACAGCCCGCGTCCCGCAGGATCCACTCGACCTGGTCGCGCGAGGACGTCGGATAGATCGGCACGACCTCGGCGCCCACCGCCCACAGCGCGTAGCTGAAGACCGTCCACTCGTACCGGGTGCGGGCCAGGATGGCCACCCGGTCGCCCGGCGCGATCCCGCACGCGATCAGCCCCTTGGCGAGGTCGACGACCTCGTCGCGGAACTCCACGGCCGTCACCTCCTGCCAGTCGGCGGAGCCCGGGTGGGCGCGGCGGGCGAGCATCGGCAGGGTCGGCTCACGGGCGGCCGTCTCGAAGAGGCTGTCGGCGAGCCCGCCGGTCAGGGGCGGGACGGCCGGGGGAGCGAGTGCGAGGTCGCGCATGCGCTGGCTCCTGACGTGTGCGGACGGTGGACCGGGCGAGCACCGACGGGCACCGACGAGCGCCGTCGTCGGCGGTGCTCGGAATCTAGCCGAGCCGCAGACGACGGGGGGCCGGGACGGCAGAAGTGTTCCCGCCCGGTGATCTCGGCGGATCGGGGGACCCGGTCGTCATGAGATACACGAATCCCGATCCGGAACCCGATCGCACCACCGGCCTGACGCCCGGCGGGGGAGTGCCGCCCGGCGAGACCCCGCCGGGGGAGAGCAGCATGTCCGAGGCCGGGCCGTGGGAGGGGAACAACCCGCCCAAGGGCTGGGCCAAGGCGCCGCTGGCGATGATCCTCGTCCTCGTGGCGCTCGTCGCCGCGGGTTTCCTCGGCTACGCCCTGGTCCTGATGCTCTGAGAGCGGACCGGCCGCCTCCCGGCCGCGGGACGCCTCACGCCGCTTGCGTACGGCGCACGCACTCGGTGACGACGTCCCGCAGGCTGCCCGTGCGCTCCAGCAGTTCCCGCTGCACCCGGGCGCCGTTGCCGTCCCGCAGCAGCTTCTCGACGCCGTCCCGCACCCGCTCCAGGTCGCCGTCGGCCGCCAGCGCCTCCTCGACGTGCTCCAGCAGCGCCCGCAGGACCGTCTCGGCCGGCATCCGCCGCATCGTCTCCGGATGCAGCAGTTCCTCCGTCAGCCCGGAGCGGGCGGCCCGCCAGGCCGCGAGGCGGAGCAGGCTCACGCTGTGCCCGGCCGGCTCCTTGCCCTCCCGCCACTCCCGCGCCGCCGTCTCGACCAGGGCGCGGGCCAGCGCGGCGATGAGCGCGGCGGTGCTCGCGTCCAGGCAGACGTCCATGACCCGGAACTCCACCGTCGGGTACCGCCGGGAGAGCCGGACGTCGAAGTAGATCATCCCCTCGTCGAGGATCGTGCCGGTGGCGACCATGTCCGCGACCCGCCGGTGGTAGGTCTCCGCCGAGCCGAACAGCTCCGTCGGACCGGCCGACGGCCAGCGCTGCCAGACCCGGCTGCGGTAGCTGCTGTACGAGGAGTCCCGGCCCTGCCAGAACGGGGAGTTCGCGCTCAGCGCGGTGAGCACGGACAGCCAGGGCCGCACCCGGTCGATCACCGCGACGCCCTCCTCGTCGGACTCCACGGACACGTGCACGTGGCAGCCCAGGACGAGCTGCTCGTGGACCACCACGCCGTACTGGTCGGCCATCCAGTCGTACCGGCGGTTCATGCCGATGGAAGGGGTGACCGGCAGCGGCGACGTGGCGAGTGCGGCGACGGCACAGCCGATCCCGCCGGCGTGCCGCCCGGCCTCCTTGCGGCAGCGCACGATCTCCGCGTGCAGCTCGTCCATGTCCGCCTGCGGGTGCGTGGCGAACTCGAGCATCTGCTCGTGCAGTTCCTTCTCGAAGACGTCCTGCTCCGCGTCGTCGAGCGAGGCCCGGGCGAGGACGGCGGCGGACAGTGCCCGCGGCTCGCCGTTATCGGGGTCGACCAGGAGAAGTTCCTCCTCCACTCCGACGGTGCGCACGTGATGTCGCCTTTCTGTGGGCCCGGCTGCGACGACGAGGTCGTCCCCTTCGTAGGACCACCGAATGCCCCGGCGGGGCGGCCGGACACCTCGACGCGCCGCCCCGTCTCACACCGTGTACGGCCTCAGCCACACCGTGGCCAGCGGAGGCAGCGTGATCGTGATGCTGCCGTCCTCGGGTTTGACCGGGTCGGCGTTGGCCACCCCGCTGCCGCCGTACTCCACGGCGTCGGTGTTGAGGACCTCCTGCCAGGCGACGGCCTCGTCGCCGACGGCGAGCGCGTAGCCGTGCCGCACGACCGGGGAGAAGTTCGTCACCGCCAGCAGGGGAGCGCCGGCCGCGTCGAAACGCAGGAAAGCGAACACGTTGTCCTCCGCCGCGTCCACGGCGACCCACCGGAAACCGGCCGGGTCGGTGTCCCGCTGCCACAGGGCCGGCAGCTGCGCGTAGCGGGTGTTGAGCGCGCGGACCAGGTCCTGCACCCCGCGGTGGTCGGCCGCCGAGTGGTAGCCCTCGTCCAGCAGCCACCACTCCGGGCCCTGCTCCTCCGACCACTCCGCGCCCTGCGCGAACTCCTGGCCCATGAACAGCAACTGCTTGCCGGGGTGGGCCCACATGAAGCCGAGGTAGGCGCGGACGTTGGCCCGCCGCTGCCACCAGTCGCCCGGCATCTTCGACACCAGCGCCTGCTTGCCGTGCACGACCTCGTCGTGGGAGATCGGCAGGCAGTAGTTCTCGCTGTAGGCGTACACCATCGAGAAGGTCATCTCGTGGTGGTGGTACTTGCGGTGCACCGGCTCGTGGGCGACGTACTCCAGCGAGTCGTGCATCCAGCCCATGTTCCACTTCAGGCCGAAGCCGAGTCCGCCGGTGTCGGTCGGCCGGGTCACCCCGCCCCACGCGGTCGACTCCTCGGCGATGGTCACCACGCCCGGGCAGCGCCGGTAGACGGTCGCGTTCATCTCCTGGAGGAACGCCATGGCCGCCAGGTCCTCCCGGCCGCCGTACCGGTTGGGTTCCCACTGGCCCGAGTCGCGCGAGTAGTCCAGGTAGAGCATCGAGGCGACCGCGTCGACGCGGAGCCCGTCGATGTGGAACTCCTCGCACCAGTACACCGCGTTGGCCACGAGGAAGTTGCGCACCTCGGTCCGCGCGAAGTCGAAGGTGTACGTCCCCCAGTCCGGGTGGGTCGCGCGCCGCTCGTCCCCGGGCTCGTACAGCGGCTCCCCGTCGAAGCGGGCCAGTGCCCAGTCGTCCTTCGGGAAGTGCGCCGGCACCCAGTCCATGATCACGCCGATGCCCGCCCGGTGCAGGGCGTCGACCAGGTACCGGAAGTCGTCGGGCGAGCCGAGCCGCGCGGTCGGCGCGTAGAAGCCGGTGACCTGGTACCCCCAGGACGGGCCGTAGGGGTGCTCGGCGACCGGCATCAGCTCGACGTGGGTGAAGCCCAGGTCGCTGACGTAGGCGGGCAGCACGTCGGCCAGCTCGCGGTAGGTCAGCCCCGGCCGCCAGGACGGCAGGTGCACCTCGTACACGGAGAACGGAGCCTCGTGCACGGGCCGGTCGGCGCGGGTGCGCATCCACGCGGCGTCGTCCCACGCGTAGTGCGAGGCGGTCACGACGGACGCGGTGTCCGGGGGCTCCTCGGTACGGCGCGCCATGGGGTCGGCCTTCAGGAACCGGTGCCCGTGGCGGGAGTGGATCTCGAACTTGTACTTGGTTCCCTCACCGACGCCCGGCAGGAACAGCTCCCACACCCCGGAGGCACCGAGCGAGCGCATCGGGAACGCCGTGCCGTCCCAGTGGGTGAAGTCCGTGGCGACCCGCACCCCCTGCGCGTTCGGCGCCCACACGGTGAACCGGGTGCCGGTGACGCCCTCGTGGGTCATCGGCTCGGCGCCCAGCGCCCGCCACAGCTGCTCGTGCCGCCCCTCGCCGACCAGGTGCAGGTCCAGCTCGCCGAGGGCGGGCAGGAAGCGGTACGGGTCGTGCGTCTCCTGCTCGCCCTCCGCGTACGTCACCACCAGGGTGTACGCCGGGATGTCCGGCAGCGGCAGCACCGCGGAGAACAGGCCGTCCTCCTCCGACACCAGGGCGTGGCGCTGCCCGTCGACCACCACGCCGACCTCGCGGGCGAACGGGCGCAGCGCCCGGAAGGCGATGCCGCCGGGCACCGGATGGGCACCGAGCAGGGCGTGCGGGTCGTGGTGGGCGCCCGCCAGGAGGCGGCCCCGGTCTACGGGGTCCAGGGGCGGTGCGGTGCCGTACGCGCCGGGGGCGGACGGGACGGGACCGGACGGCTCGGGGAGCGAGGTGTCGCGGAGGGCCACGGGTCAGTCTCCTCTCACGGCGAGTCGTTCGATCGCCGCCATGGGTACGGGAAGCCAGTCGGGGCGGTGCCGCGCCTCGTACAGCACCTCATACACGGCGCGGTCCGTCTCGTAGGCGCGCAGCAGGCCGTGCTTCTTACGGGGGTCCCACCCGGCGCGGGCGGCGTAGCCCGCGCAGAAGGCCTCCCGGCACCGGCGCGCCCACTCGGGGCGCCACGGGCGGCGCTGCCGGGCGGCGTAGTCGAAGGAGCGCAGCATGCCCGCGATGTCCCGCACGGGGGAGTGGGCGCTGCGCCGTTCGGACAGCGGACGGGACGGCTCGCCCTCGAAGTCGATGACGAACCAGTCCCGGCCGGCCCGCAGCACCTGTCCCAGGTGCAGGTCGCCGTGGATGCGCTGGGCGGGCGGTCCGGAGTCGCAGGTGGACAGCGCCGCGAAGGCCGCCCGCAGC
Source organism: Streptomyces sp. NPDC045956 (assembly GCF_056430705.1). Taxonomy (NCBI): domain Bacteria; kingdom Bacillati; phylum Actinomycetota; class Actinomycetes; order Kitasatosporales; family Streptomycetaceae; genus Streptomyces; species Streptomyces sp. NPDC045956. The sequence continues at coordinate 545,333 of NZ_JBWKKZ010000004.1, forward strand.
CCGGGGACGAAGGGTTGCAGGGCCGGGACGCAGTGCGCGGCGGCGGTGAGCCGCTCGGTCATCGCCGCGGCGGTCCGGTCGTTCTCCCCGGCCGGACCGGCCGGGAAGGCCGAGGCCAGCGCGAGGTGCACGTCGGCCATGGCCCGGCCCAGCTCGTGGGCCTGCACGGTGAAGTCGTCCCCCGCGGCCAGTGCGTCCAGGGCGAGGGTCCAGCCGTCGGAGGCGTCGTGCAGGAAGGGCTGGAGCACACCGAGCGTCGCCTCGTACGGGCGGGTCGTCCGCATCCACGCCACCGGCGCCGGGACCCGGCCGCAGCCCTGGCGGGCCAGCGCGTCGGGCACCTCGAGGTCGGGGTTGACGCCCGGCTGGATGCGCCGGAACAGTTTCAGGATGAACTCGTCGCCGTAGATGAGCGACGAGTTGGACTGCTCGGCGTCCAGCAGCCGCGGCACGAGTCCGCCGGGCACCGGCCGCGAGGGGTCGGACTCGAAGCGCAGCGGGCCCGCCTTGCCGGGCTGCCTGAGCCGCTCCAGGAGCAGCTGGGCCGACCGGGGGTCGTGCAGCGCGTCGTAGACCGTCCGGCCGGCCAGCGGGCCGTCCTGCACCTGCCCGATCAGCGCCCGGCCCAGCCGCGGCGAGGGCTGCTCGCGCACGCCCAGCAGCAGCTGGTAGCAGTCCCCGGCCTCGGGGGCGCCGCCCGGAGCGGGCACCGGGCCGTGCCCGGTGTGCACCAGCAGGTGCAGACAGCCCGGGAAGAGCTCGGTCATCGACAGCAGACCCAGCTCGGCCACGGGACGGTCCTTGCCCGCGAACCAGCGCTGGCGCGGCAGCCACTCCCGCAGCAGCTCGCCGAGTGACGCCATGGGCTCGGCGCGCTGCCCGCGTCCGCGGCGCAGGGATGCGGTCTTCGGCATGGTGACGCGTCCTTTCCTCGGCCCGAACTCAAACGCGGCGGCCGATGCGGGATGCGACTCGGGTGAGCCGGAACCAGTAGAAGCCGTGGCCCCCGAGGGTCAGCAGGTACGGCAGCTCGCCGATGGCGGGGAAGCGGACCCCGCCGAACAGCTCGACCGGATGGCGTCCGGCGAACTCCCGCAGGTCCAGCTCGGTGGGCTGCGCGAACCGCGCGAAGTTGTTCACGCACAGCACCAGGTCGTCCTCGTACTCCCGCAGGAAGGCCAGCACCGCGGGGTTGGAGGAGGGCAGCTCGGTGTAGGTGCCGAGGCCGAAGGCCGGGTTCTGCTTGCGGATCTCGATCATGCGGCGGGTCCAGTGCAGCAGGGAGGACGGCGAGGCCATGGAGGCCTCGACGTTCGTCACCTGGTAGCCGTAGACCGGGTCCATGATGGTGGGGAGGTACAGGCGTCCCGGATCGCAGGTCGAGAAGCCGGCGTTGCGGTCGGGGGTCCACTGCATCGGGGTGCGGACCGCGTCGCGGTCGCCGAGCCAGATGTTGTCGCCCATGCCGATCTCGTCGCCGTAGTAGAGGATCGGTGATCCCGGGAGGGCGAGCAGCAGCGCGGTGAACAGCTCGATCTGGTCGCGGTCGTTGTCCAGCAGGGTGGCGAGCCGCCGGCGGATGCCGATGTTGGCACGCATGCGCGGGTCCTTGGCGTACTCCGCGTACATGTAGTCGCGCTCCTCGTCGGTGACCATCTCCAGGGTCAGCTCGTCGTGGTTGCGCAGGAAGATGCCCCACTGGCAGTTGGACGGGATGGCCGGGGTCTTGGCGAGGATCTCGGAGACCGGGTAGCGCGACTCGCGGCGCACGGCCATGAAGATGCGGGGCATGACCGGGAAGTGGAAGGCCATGTGGCACTCGTCGCCGCCGGCCGCGTAGTCGCCGAAGTAGTCGACCACGTCCTCCGGCCACTGGTTGGCCTCCGCCAGCAGCACGGTGTCGGGGTAGTGGGCGTCGATCTCGCTGCGGACGCGCTTCAGGAAGGCGTGGCTGGCGGGCAGGTTCTCGCAGTTGGTGCCCTCTTCGGCGTACAGGTAGGGGACGGCGTCGAGCCGGTAGCCGTCGATGCCGAGGTCCAGCCAGAACTTCAGGGCGGCCAGGATCTCCTCCTGGACGGCCGGGTTCTCGTAGTTGAGGTCCGGCTGGTGGGAGAAGAAGCGGTGCCAGTAGTACTGGCCGCGGACCGGGTCGAAGGTCCAGTTGGACGCCTCGGTGTCGACGAAGATGATGCGGGCGTCGGAGTAGCGGGTGTCGTCGTCGGCCCAGACGTAGTAGTCGCCGTAGGGGCCGTCGGGGTTCTTGCGGGACTCCTGGAACCACGGGTGCTGGTCGCTGGTGTGGTTCATGACGAAGTCGATGATCACGCGGATACCGCGCTGGTGGGCGGCGTCCACGAACTCGACGAAGTCGGCCAGGTCGCCGAACTCGGGCAGGACGGCGGTGTAGTCGGAGACGTCGTAACCGCCGTCGCGGAGCGGTGACTTGAAGAAGGGCGGCAGCCAGAGGCAGTCCACCCCGAGCCACTGGAGGTAGTCCAGCTTGGCGGTGAGGCCCTTGAGGTCGCCGACGCCGTCGCCGTTGCTGTCCTGGAAGGAGCGGACGAGGACCTCGTAGAAGACGGCTCGTTTGAACCAGTCCGGGTCCCGGTCCCTGGCGGGTGTGTCCTCGAACTTGTCCGGTACGGGCTCGTTCACGCTCATGAGGCTGCTGACCTTCCCTTCGGGGGAACGGCGGCGGACGGCCGCCGGACGTGGAAGACGTGAGCGGGGGCCCGGCCGGGCTCCAGGCGCACGTAGTTCGTCCGGCCCCAGTGGTAGGTCTCGCCGGTGAGTTCGTCGTGGACCGGCACCGACTCGTGCCAGTCGAGGCCGAGCTGCGGCATGTCGAGCGTGATCGTGGCCTCCTGCGGATGGCGGGGGTCGAGGTTGGCGACCACCAGCACGACGTCGGACCCCTCGCGCTTGCTGTACGCGATGAGCGCGTCGTTGTCGGTCCGGTGGAAGCGGAGGTTCCTGAGCCGGTGCAGCGCGGGATGGGCCCGTCGGATGGTGTTGAGCTTGGTGACGAGGGGGGCGATGGTGCGGCCCTCGCGTTCGGCGGCGGCCCAGTCGCGGGGGGTGAGCTGGTACTTCTCGCTGTCGAGGTATTCCTCGGAGCCTTCGCGCAGGGGGGTGTTCTCGCAGAGTTCGTAGCCGCTGTAGATGCCCCAGGTGGGGGAGAGGGTGGCGGCCAGGACGGCGCGGACCTCGAAGGCGGGGCGGCCGCCGTGCTGGAGGTAGGCGTGCAGGATGTCGGGGGTGTTGGCGAAGAAGTTGGGCCGCATGTAGGAGGCGGCCTCCCCCGTCAGTTCGGTGAGGTACTCCGTCAGTTCCTGTTTGGTGTTGCGCCAGGTGAAGTAGGTGTAGGACTGCTGGAAGCCGATCTGGGCCAGGGTGTGCATCATCGCGGGGCGGGTGAAGGCCTCCGCGAGGAAGATGACGTCGGGGTCGGCGGCGTTGATCTCGCCGATGACCCGCTCCCAGAACACGACGGGTTTGGTGTGGGGGTTGTCGACGCGGAAGATCCGCACGCCGTGGTCCATCCAGTGCCGCAGGACGCGGACGGTCTCGGCGACCAGGCCCTCCAGGTCGGCGTCGAAGGCGATGGGGTAGATGTCCTGGTACTTCTTGGGCGGGTTCTCGGCGTGGGCGATGGTGCCGTCGGGGC